>NZ_JBIKNQ010000108.1:0-4307 GCF_044358605.1 Ideonella sp. | reverse complement strand
CGAAACGCACTCAACTCAGACTTTAAGTCGGGCGCCAAAGCTGCATGATCAAGGCGGTTTTTCAGCAGCCTGCTAGGGATGGGGGCGACGCATAAAGTCATCCCCAATCACGCAATTTTCAAAACCGCCAGAAGCTTGTGCCATAATGTCGGACTACGTGATGCACAGCGCGGCCCAGTGCCAAGCCAAGCCCACACACCGTGCCCGGGTGGCGAAATCGGTAGACGCAAGGGATTCAAAATCCCTCGCCGCAAGGCGTGTCGGTTCGAGTCCGACCCCGGGCACCACCTCTCAGTCGGTTTCCCCCCGACTTCGCGACAAAAGCTCCTGCGAGTGACTATGCCGCCTCTTCCCCGCCTCACCAAGATCTTGCTGCTGACCTGCGGCGCGCTGTTCCTCATCGAGTCTTTGCTCGGTAGCAGCTTTGCGCTGGACCGCTGGTTTGGCCTGTGGTCCATCAACTCAGGCAACTTCATGCCTTGGCAGTTGGTGAGCTATGCCTTGCTGCACAACAGCATCAGCCATTTGGTCTTCAACATGCTGGGGCTGTGGATGTTTGGCTCTGAGCTGGAACGCCTTTGGGGCGATCGCCGCTACGGCCAATTGCTGCTGGCCGCCACCCTGACGGCGGGCTTGGCTCAACTGACCATGGGCTTCTTGTCGCCGGGAGCCAGTGTAACCGTGGGGGCATCCGGTGCCACCTATGGCCTGCTCTTGGCATATGCCCTGACCTTCCCGCGCAAGCAGTTCGACCTCGTCGGCTTCTTGCCCATGGTCTTGATGATCATGCCCGGCCAGTTGTTCTACACCCTGGGCCTGATCCTGTTTGTGGTGTTGTTCACCAACCGATCCCTGATTCCCATCCCTCCCCTGCCCATTCCTGCGCTGCAGATGGTCATGATCTTCGGTGGCTTAGAGTTGCTGATGGGCGTGATGTTCTCGCGCTCCGGCATTGCCCACTTCGCCCACTTGGGTGGCATGCTCGGCGCTTGGCTGATGCTGCGCTACTGGCGCGGCCAGCCGCCCTTCAGCGCCAAAAAGCGCTGGTGAGAGGCCGCTGCGCGCTGGGGCCCTCTCAGCGCCCCGCCTTGAGCGCCGCCTGAACCGTTGGGTACTGCAGGCCCAAGCGCAGTTCGCGCTTCAGGCGCGCGTTGCGCAGGCGACGCGATTCACTCAAAAAACTCATCTGCATAGGCGACAGCGCTTGCGTCGCTTCTGCCCGGCTTAGGCGCGGTGAGCGTGGCAGGCCGTAGTGGTCGGCCACCGCATCAAAGTGGTCACCCATCGCCAAGGTGCTGTCATCACTGACATTGATCACCCGCTGCGGCAGGCCTCGCCACAAGGCCGCAACACAAGCACGCGCCAGATCATCGGCGTGGATGTGGTTGGTGTAGACATCGTCTTCAGCGCGCAGCACGGGCGCGCCACGCTGCACCCGGTCTTTGGGGTCGCCACCCACACGGTCTGCTGCATAGATGCCGGGGATGCGCAGCACACAGGCCCGCAAGCCCAGCGCACGGCCAGCCCAGCGCACGCGCCGCTCGGCATCTACCCGCCGCCAGGCGCGGTCGGTACTCGGGTTCACCGCTCGGGTTTCATCCAGCCAGGCGCCTTGGGCATCGCCATAGACACCACTGGTGCTGCCATACACCAGACATTGCGGCAGGCTGCGCCGGGCCAAGGCCTGGATCAAGCGTTGCGTGCGGCCATCGGCCTGACCCTGAGATGGCGGCGGGGCCAAGTGCAGCACCGCATCGGCCACGCCGGCCAAGCGGGCCAAGCTCGCGGCATCATCCAAGTTGCCGATCAAGGGCGTGGCCCCGGCGCCTCGCAGCTCCGCCACACGGTCGGCAGACGAGGTCAGCGCCAGCACCCGCCAGCGGCCCTGCAGCAAGCGCAGCACGCGCAGGCCGACATCGCCGCAACCGACGATCAACAACACCGGCTTGCGGTGGCGGGACGAGCGAATCAGGGACATGGCGGGATGGGGGACAATTCCGAGCTGTTGAACGGTGAGCCCAGTGTACGGGCCTCGCCTTCTGAGCCCCCCCAAGGGACGGGCGTTGCCCGTCCCGGCCCCCCACGGGGGCGCAAGAAAACTTGGGGCGGCCCAGCGTTTTTTTGAGAGTTGTCCGACACAGCCCGCCACACCATCATGACGTTTCGCATCACCCTCACCCCTTCCGAGCGCAGCTTTGACGTGGCTCGCGATGAGCCCATCTTGAACGCGGCCATCCGGCAGGGCATCGGCCTGCCCTATGGCTGCAAAGACGGTGTGTGTGGCTCCTGCAAGAGCCGCCTGCTAGACGGCCGCGTGATCCACGGCGCCCATCAAGAAAAAGCCCTGTCGGCTGCAGAAGAAGCGGCCGGGCTGATCCTGACCTGCTGCGCCACGCCCACCACCGACTGCACCGTCGAAGCCAAGAGCGTGCCGGGCTTGGGTGAGCACCCCATCCTCAAAATGCCGGGCCGCATCTTGAGCCTGAACAAGGCCGCGCCCGATGTGATGGTGATGCGGGTGCAATTACCGGCGAATCAGAACTTCAGCTACCACGCTGGCCAGTATGTGGAGTTCATCTTGCGTGACGGCAGCCGCCGCAGCTATTCCATGGCCAACGCGCCGCACAACCTGGGCACGCCGCCCGCCATCGAGCTGCACATCCGCCACATGCCGGGCGGCAAGTTCACCGACCAGGTGTTCAGCACCTTGAAGGAAAAAGACATCGTCCGCATGGAAGGCCCGTTTGGCAGCTTCTTCCTGCGCGAAGAGTCCGACAAACCCATCATCCTGCTGGCCTCGGGCACGGGCTTCGCGCCCATCAAGGCCCTGATCGAGCGCCTGCAACAACAAGGCATCACCCGCCCCACCAGCCTGTACTGGGGCTGCCGCAGCCAGGCTGACCTTTACCTACTGGACTGGGCACGCCAAGCTGATGCCCAGATGCCCCACCTGACCTTCCACCCCGTGCTCTCCGAGCCCGACGCTGGCTGGACAGGCCGCACCGGCTTTGTCCACCAAGCGGTGATGGCCGACTGGCCCAGCCTCAAAGGCCATCAGGTCTATGCCTGCGGAGCCCCGGTCATGGTGGAAAGCGCACAGCGCGATTTCGCCGCGCAGTGTGGGCTGCCTGCGGAGGAGTTCTACGCCGATAGCTTTACGTCAGAGGCGGATAAGGCTAAGGGCTGAGCTTCATGCGCCAAAGCCGAGATGACATCGACCTAAGCTATCGCGTCGGCGCTGGATCTATCGGCCTCTTCGCAGGGGGTGTGTTCGGCTTGTGCTTGGCTTTCGCCCTGATGGCTGCAGGCTTGGCCAATACCGATCTCGCGATGCCGGTGTTGGGCGGTGCTTTGGCTGGTGCCGTCAGCGGACTGCTGATGCCACGCGACACCATGGATGTAGTGGAAGCACTGCTTCACTTCGTCTTCGGCTATGTTTTGGCACGAACGGATTTCACCGACGCCCATGCGCCACGACACTTGCGCTTGGCCTTCCTTTTCGGCTCATTGACCGCCTTGCTCACGCTTGTGTTGTTGCTGTAGGGGCCGTGACCTTGGAGAGCCACCCCTGAAACTGGATCAGCGCCGGCATCTCCGCCTTGTGCGCCGGGTAGATCAGCCGATACGCCCGCCCGCTGTCTTGCACATGCGGCAGCAGTTGCACCAAGCGGCCACTCGCCAACTCGCGCTCCACCAGCAGGCTGGGCACCAAAGCCGCACCCAGGCCTTGGGCGGCGGCTTCGGTGAGCATGGAGAACAGCTCCATGCGGGCACCGGCCATGTCGTGCTCAACCTTGAGCCCCTGCGACTCAAACCACTGGCGCCAGGCATAGGGCCGGGTGCTGGCTTGCAGCAAGGGCAAGCGGGCCACATCTGCCGCGCTTTGGCAGGGCTGGCCTGCTAGATTTCGTGTGACCAAACTGGGGGCGGCCACCGCGATCAAATGCTCGGGCATCAGCACCTGGCCGATGGTGCCGGGCCAGAATGATTCACCGGGGTGAATGGCGGCATCCAGCGGCGTGTCTTCAAACAAAAAGGGCCGCGTGCGCGGCGTGAGGTGCACGGTGATGCCGGGGTGCAGCACCTGGAATTGAGCTAAGCGGGGAATGAGCCATTGCGTGGCAAAGGTGGGCACCACGGCCAACTCCAAGGCGCCTACGGCCTCTCCCAAACCGGCTTGGGACATCAGGTCCAGGGTGTCACGCTCAACCTCGTCCAAGCGGGTCGCCACGCTGCGGGCATAGCGTTGCCCGGCTTCGGTCAACAGCACGCCACGCTGGCCCCGCCGAAACAAGGCCACGCCCAAG
>NZ_JBIKNQ010000050.1:0-41749 GCF_044358605.1 Ideonella sp. | reverse complement strand
GGGGGTGCGGCAGAAAACTTGGACTGGTTAAACAGCGATCCCCAGCGTCCGGCGATGTTCGATCGGGCTGCGGGCTCCAAGTGAGACTTTGATCCGTGCCTCGTTGTACCACCGGATGTAGGTGTCCAAGCAGGCAATGAATTCGCCGATGGTCGTGTTCAGCCAATCACGAGAGTAGAACATCTCGATCTTCAATCGGCCGAAGAAGCCCTCGCATGCGGCGTTGTCTGGTGAGCACCCCTTGCGCGACATGGAGCGAACCAGCTTGGCATCGGCGATCCGCGATAGCCAGCCGGGCCAACGATAGTGGCCGCCACGGTCCGAATGCACCACTGGCCGAGCGCCGCTGGCAGCGATCTTGTCGATGGCCGCGTCTAGCATCGTGTTGACCAACTCGGCATTTGGTCGCGTACCGATCGACCAACTCACGACCAGGCCATCAAAGCAATCGATCATCGGCGAGAGGTAGACCTTGCCTGCCGGGATTTGGAATTCCGTGATGTCGGTGAGCCACTTCTCGTTCGGTGAACTGGCGTTGAAGTCACGGTTGAGGAGGTTGTCCGGTGCGGGACTGATCTCACCCATGTATGAGCCGTATCGACGACGCTTGCTTGTTGCGGCGACTAGGCGCTCTTCCTTCATCAGGCGCCGCACCACCTTCTCTGATACGGTCATCGACCGCTCGGCCAGCGAGGCGTGAATCCGCCGGGAACCGTAGCAGTTGTAGTTGCGCTCAAAGATGTCGGTCATAGCTTTGCGCACGTTGGCGTACTTATCGGCCACTTCGAGGCGGGCCCGATGGTAGAAGTAAGAGCTGCGTGGCAGGTCCAGTTCGCAGAGCAGTTCCGTCACCGTGTAGGTCGACTTCAGGGCATCAACCAGCAGCGTCTTCTCCCGATTCGTCAGGTGTTGCTGATCGATGCCCAGTTCTTTTTTTAGGAGTTCGTTCGCCTTCTTCAACAGGTCCTTCTCAAGCTGCAGCCGCCTGATGTCCTGTCGCAGCGCGTCCAGTTGGTGTTCCAGGGTTGATTGATCGGACCTTGCGGATGCGTCTTGCTTGCGCTTCATGGATGCGGATACGTCGTGGCCAAGCAATTGATTCTTCCATTGGTACAGTGATCCCCGAGACACGCCAACCTCGTCGGCAACAGCCTGTGCGCTGGTTTGGCGCGTGCACAAGGCAATCACAGCAGACTGCTTGGCTTCAGGTGCCAGCTCTTGGGATCGACCAAAGACGCAGCCACCCTCGCGCGGATGACGCTCTTCAAGCCAGGCAGACAGCAATGACCGTGAGGGATAGCCCAGCGCCTTGATCGTCACCGCGATGCAGCGGCCATGTTCAAGGAAATGTTCAACAGCTCGGTGCTTGTCAGCCTGAGAGTACCTTGGACGGCGTACGTAGCCTGCTGGCAAGTCTTGGCGCAGCTCGTACTCGCGATACCAGGATCTGAGCGAGTTCTTCGTCGGATACCCGAGTTGGCGAATGGTCAAGCCGACGCGCTTACCCAGCTTGATGTACAGCTGCACGGCTCGAAGCCGATCCTCGTATGAAAACATGAACTACCTCCTGGTAGTCCAAGAAATCGTCCGCACCCCCGGCGCTCAATATTGCCTTGGTGATGGGCATTCTGGGCTATGCCGGGATTCAGACCACCTCCTTCGCCGCCTTGCTGGCCGGTGCGGGTGTGGCGATTGGCGCCGCCTGGAGCGGCATGCTGGGCAACTTTGCCGCCGGTGCCTTCATGTTGGTGTTGCGGCCCTTCAAGGTCGGCGACTTCGTCAGCGTGGCCGGCGTGGTGGGCACGGTGCGTGAGCTGGGCTTGTTTGCCACCACCATCGTCACCCCTGACAACGTGCTGACCATGGTGGGCAACGGCAAGATCTTTGCTGACACCATGCAGAACTTCTCGGTGTTGCCCGCACGCCGGGTGGACCGCACCGCGCAGTTGGCCGGCAGCGTGGACCCGATTGACGCCATTCGCCGCCTGCGTGAAGCCGTGGCCAAGATCCCCAATGTGGTGGCTGACCCTGGCGTGGAAGTGGCGCTGCTGGACATGAACCTGAACGGCCCGGTGATTGCCGTGCGCCCTTACACCAACAACCAGCACTACTGGCAGGTCTATTTCGACACCAATGAGGCGATTGTGCGTGTCTGCCAAGAAGCAGGCTGGCCTGCGCCCACGCCGACGCAGATCACCAAGATCCAACAAGGCTAAACAAATCAAAGATTTGTCCGCTCTTCTTCAAGCCCGGCACCACGCCGGGCTTTTTTCTGGGTGGTGCGGCGGGCGCTGCGCGACATTTGTCACGGTTTTTTGGCGGCTAGCAGAACGGTGACCGAGGTGTAAGCGATATCTGGGGCGAAACCGGCCTTGCTCCATCGATTCGAAATCGGTGGTCTGCCTAACATCGTTCGCATGATCTCGATGCAAGGTGTGCCGTCGGTTCTTATCGCTAAGAACCAATCCTGGGTCCGCAAACAGGCTCAGGCGCTGGTGCGCCATCTGCCTGCCAACGTTGAACGTGCGGACCTGATTCAAGTGGGCCTGATCGCCGTGGCGCAGGCGGCGGTCAGCTTCGAATGGGAAGGCGACCGAGAAACCGAGGAGGCGCAAGAAGCGTTTGTGCGCTATGCCCGAATGCGGGTCAAAGGCGCCATGCTGGATGAGCTGCGCCACATGGACTATTTAACGCGCGGCGAGCGCCGCAAGATCAAGGTTTTGCAAATCGCCCGCGAGCGCTACCGCTCTGAACATGGCCGCGACCCCAGCCCCAACCAGTTGGCGGGTTTGACGGGCATGCCTTCGGAAGAAATCAGCTCGCTGTTGCAAGCCGACCAGCTCGGCCGCTATCAGCAGAGCGTGGACGACGAAGAAGACGAACACGCCCACCGCTTCCACCCGGCCACGCCGCAAGAAGAGGTAGAAGCCCGCGTGGACACCGCCATTGTGATGCGGAGGCTGGAGGCATTCTTCTCAGAACTGCCTGAGCGCGAGCGCATGGTCATCGACGCCTATCTGGGTGTGGGCCTGAGCCCGGTGGAAGTGGCGCGTTCGTTGAATGTGACGCCTTCGCGCGTCTCGCAGATCTATCACTCCGTGGTCAAACGGGTGGCCGCGCACTTTGGCAATGGCCCTGCACCGCAACCTGCTCGCGCCACAGACCGCGTGCGTGGTGCCGAGCTGGCCGACCTGATGCGGGCCCGCGAAGACGAACTCAAGCGCACCGGCCAAGGCGCCTGGGGCGAGATGATGGAGCAGGTGCTGCGCAACACCCGCCGCCAGCAGGCCGACCCGGATCATCTCGAAGTCACCGACACGACGCGCTGGGGGTAGGCGCAAGGGCGGCACAATCCCGCCCATGCACAAGCCATCAATCCTTTGGGCGGCGCTGGCCGCCGTCGGCCTTTTCGCCGCACCGGGCCTGCGCGCCCAAAGCGCCGAAGAGTTTCAAAGCTGCCTGAAGTCCCTCAAGGACGACGCCCGCCGCGCGGGGGTCTCTGCGGCCGGCTATGACAAGTTCACCGACGGCCTGCAGGCCGACTTCTCGGTGCTCCAACTGTTGGACAGCCAGCCCGAGTTCAAAACCCCGATCTGGGATTACCTGGCTGCCTTGGTGGACGAGCAACGCGTGGCCGATGGCCGCGCCTTGCTGGCCCAGCACAAAGAGCTGCTCGACAGAGTGGCCCCGCGCTTTGGCGTGGATGCCGCCACCGTGGTGGCCGTCTGGGGCGTGGAGAGCGACTATGGCCGCTCTTTTGGCAAGCGCCCCTTGCTGCAATCGCTGGGCACCTTGGGCTGCTTCGGGCGGCGCCAGGCCTACTTTCGGGGCGAGTGGTTTGCCTTGATGCGCTTGATCGACCAAGGCGACTTGCGCATCGACGGCCCCCAAGGCACGGCCGGTTTGGTGGGCTCTTGGGCCGGGGCCTTTGGCCACACCCAGTTCATGCCCAGCACCTATCAACGCTTGGCCGTGGACTTTGACGCCGATGGCCGCCGTGACCTGGTGGCCAGCATCCCCGATGCTTTGGCCTCTACCGCCAATTTCTTGGACAAAGCCGGTTGGCGCACTGGCGAGCCTTGGGGTTTTGAGGTGAAGCTGCCCGAAGGCTTGGACACCAAGGGCCAAGGCCGCAGGGTCAAAAAGCCCTTGGCCGATTGGGCGCAAGCCGGTGTGAAACGGGTGGACGGCAAGCCGCTGGGCGAGGGTGGCGCGGCGGGGCTGCTGCTGCCTGCGGGCCCCAAAGGCCCTGCCTTCTTGGTGTTCCGCAACTTTGATGCGATCTACGGCTACAACGCCGCTGAAAGTTATGCCCTGGCCATTGCCCACTTGGCGGATCGCCTGCGCGGCGGCAGCGTGTTTGCCACGCCGTGGCCCACGGATGATGCGGGCCTGAGCCGAGCCGAGCGGCGCGAGCTGCAAACCTTGCTGGCGGCCAAAGGCCATGCGATTGGCGAGATCGACGGCATGTTGGGTGTGGCCTCGCGCCAAGCGATCAAGGCCGAACAGCAGCGCTTGGGGCTGAATGCCGACGGCCGCGCCGGCCAAAAGCTGCTCAAGGCTTTGCGTTGAGGTAGACCTCGGCCACGTCCATGCTGCTGCGCTGGCCCACCTCGCCAGCGTGGTCGGCCAGCCAGGCGGTAGCGGCTTGGCGGCCCAAGCCAAACAATTGCAGCAGCAGGCGCAGGTCGGTGTTGAGCTTGCTGGATGCATCAAAAGGGGCCAGGCCCGCCTCATCGGCAATGCGGTGCATGCGCAGGCTTTTGTAATGGGTCGGGTCTACCCGTTCCTCTTTGAGCAGCTTTTGCACAAAGGCAATGGCCCGCATCTCGGCCACCAAGGAGGCATTGAAGGTGATCTCGTTGACGCGGTCGGCAATGTCGGTGGCGCTGCGGGGGATGCCCTCGCGAACGCGCGGGTTGATTTGCACCAAGAGCACGTCGTCCGTCTGCGTGCCGTAGATCAGCGGCCACAGCGCTGGGTTGCCCGAGAAGCCGCCGTCCCAATAGGGCTCGCCGTCAATCTCCACCGTCTGCGCAATCTGCGGCAGGCAAGCCGAGGCCAAGAGCGCCTCGATGGAGACTTCATGCTGGTCAAAGACCCGGGGCTGCCCGGTGCGCACCGAGGTGGCGGTGATGAACACCTTCAGCGGCCCTTGGCGAATGGCGTCTATGCGCACATGCGCCTGGATCAAGCTGCGCAGTGGGTCCACATTCAAAGGGTTGAGCTGGTAGGGGCTCCACAGTTGCATCCAACTGTTGAACAGCGCCATGCCCGGCCACTGGTCGCGGTTGAAGGCCCAGGCGGGCAGGGCTGTGCTTGGCAGGTGCGCCCCGCCCCAGCACCCCGCACTGCCGCCCACCGCATGCCAAAAGTCATGCAGAGCTTGGCGCGCGCCCTCGCGGCCACCGTCGGCCCAGCCCGTGGCCAGCACGGCCGCATTCATGGCCCCTGCGCTGGTGCCGGAGACGCCATCGGGTGTTAAGCGGCCATCTTCCAGCAGCGCGTCTAGCACGCCCCAGGTGAAGGCGCCATGCGAGCCACCGCCTTGCAGGGCCAGGTCGATGGTGCCCGTCTGAGCCGTTGTGCTGCGGCGAGGACGAGGCCGTGAGCGAGAAGGTGTTTTGGTCATGGTGTGTTCAGGGCGGGCGAAGGCTTGATCGTAGGCCCAATATGAGGGCCTCATCTGGAATGAGAGGTGTGTGGCAGGTGCCGTCGCATCCGCGCCTCAGTGTTGTGATGCCCTTGTGCGCAAGCCGCTTGTAAATCTATGTGGCGCAAGGGGCGCTACCAGAATGAATGAGCTGAACCCTGCGCCGTATCGCGGTGCTTTGGTTTTCTTCTTTTCAACCTCTGTGGAGTGTCTTTGCTCATGAACTCGATTCGTCTGTCTGCTTTAGCCTTGGCCACCGCCGCTCTGTTGGGCGCTTCTGCGGTGTCTGCCCAAACCGTCAATGACGGCCAATGGCACGGCAGCCTCAGCGCTGGCGGCGCCTTTGCCTCGGGCAACACCAGCTCGCGCGTGCTGACGGCCGGCGCCGACGCCACCCGCGCCACCGCTGCCGACAAAATCAGCCTGTACGCCGTGGGCAACTATGCCCGCAACAATCAAACCACCACCGCCAACCTGGGCCGTCTGGGTGGCCGCTATGACTACAACTTGAGCGATGCTCTGTTTGCCTTTGGTGGCGGCGAGTACGAAACCAACAAGGCCGGTGGCTTGAAATCGCGTTACGGCCTGAATGCTGGCCTGGGCTACCGATGGGTGCGCACCAAAGACGCACAAGTCGATGTGTTCGGTGGCGTGGGCTACTCTGATAGCACCTACACCAACAACACCAGCGCCGACGGCGCCGAGCTGATCTTGGGCGAAGAGGGCAGCTACAAGCTCAGCGCCTCCACCACCATCAAGCAACGCTTGGTGTTCTACCCAGGCCTCGGCGACCTGGGTAACCGCGCCACCTTCGACGCCGGCGTCGCCACCGCCATCTCCGGCGGCTGGACCCTGAACACCGGCCTGGCCTGGCGCTACAACAGCGAACCCGCGGCTGGCCTGAAGAAGACCGACACGCTGTTGACGGTGGGCTTCGGCTACAAGTACTGACGCGGGGCCGGCCTGCCCTTCGTGGGGTGGGCTGGTGCTTCGCGAGCCCTGTCGCGGGGTAGTCCCCAGGGCTCATGGAGAGGCGGTCGGCTAAAGCCGACTGCCTTGCGGTGCTCGGGCAAGCACGTGCGCCGTCAAACTCCCTCCGCTCGCCTGCGGCTCGCTATGGTCAAACAATGACGGCGAGTATGTTCTTGAAGCGCGTGAGTACACGCGCCACGCCCTTCCCCTGCGCGCCTCAGCGCCTCTCAAATCGCCCTGGGGCCTACCCCGCGCCAGGGCGGGGGGTCGGTTGGCACTGTTACCCAATGAACTTGTTGGGCGCCGCTGGCGGAGATTTCTTGGGGTGCACACGTTTCAAATGGGTGGGGGCATCCCGCCGAAAGGTGCCGTCACGGCGCATACGCAGCGCGAAGTATTCTGCTGAGGTCGGGGCGGTCCAGGTACTCGATCCCAAACAATTGACCATCGTAGTCAAGGTCTACGTTGAGGCCATGCTCCTTGAGAAAAGAGATGGTTTCTCTGACCGGAGCGCGATCCGCATGCTGTGGGTTGAAGCTTTCACGGACGAGGTAGAGATAGCCCAAGTCACGCCCCGAAAATGTGCAGCGAGCGACCGTCGACCTTCTTAGCTGCTGAGCGAGGCTGTGACGGCCAATTTGCTGCATTGCTTTGGAGAGTTGGTCGACCAACTCCGGCGAAAGGCTATTGAGTGCTGTCATATGCCCGTCCTGCTTGCTGGTTCAATCCGCACTGCGAGCTGATCAATCCGGTTAGGCATTCAATTCTTGTAGAGGAGCTCAACGCTTGTGTGAGGGCAGGGCGGACTCAGATTCAACCTGAATGAGCGAGAGATAAGCCGCCTTTACCGTCTGGTAGCCAGACTTCCGCATTGTCTGAACTGGCGTTGAAGAAGCCGACGCCGTGCTTGGCTGCGAGCTTAAACATTGCGTCATAAGCTTGCTCGGCTTTGGACCATGCAAACGCTGCGTAGATGACAGACTGTCCGACGCTGTAGTCTGTGACCGTTGACTCATCTGCAGGCAAGCTCACCGACGAAAAAGGCCCATTCATGGCAGGGTAGGACTGAATCATTTCCATGAACCAGGCCCGAAGCGCAGGCGTGGAAACCTCCGGGTTGTCATATGAGTGCTCCTCCTCCCACTCGGACTGTTCGTCGTACCACTCCAGGAAGCCTTCTCGTTCTTTCGGTGCTTGCTCTAGTGCGAACACCATCAGGTCATAACTCATGGGGTCATTCCTCCTCGCAATGCATCTATCGTGATGTAGGGTGACAGAGCTACCGTACAACAATAGCGCCTGTCTGCAGAATACCGAAGGCTGTTGATCGATGGCATCGTCTGCGCCATTCGCTTGTGCCTTGTCGGTTTTATTCAGCGCACTCAGCCGTCAGAAACTGCACCCTTTCGCGAGTGCATTTTGGCTGCCCGGTCAGACCATTTGCAACCCCCAACCCGAAGGCGGATGACGCCGGAATTGCGCTGGCGCAGGCCATAGCCCGGGGCGATTTCTTCGGCGCCGAGGCGCGCAGGGCAAGGGCGTGGCGCGCGTACCCGCGCGCTTCAAGAACATACTCGCCGTCATTGTTTGACCACAGCGAACCGCAGGTGAGCGGAGGGAGTTTGACGGCGCACGGCCTTGACCGAGCACCGAGGGCAGTCGGCCTTGGCCGACCGCCGATGCATGAGCCCCGGGCTATGGCCTGCGGCAGCGCATGCTCAACCGCTGCAGGCCCAGCAACCACTGCAGGTCAAACAACCGCAGCAAACCTAGCAAGCCTCGATCAAGCCCCAACAAGCCACGAGCATGCAGGCACCAAAACCAACAAACTTAAGCCCGCGAAGCCACGCCCAACATCGCCGCCCCCAGCGCCTCTGCCACTTCAATGCCATCAACGCCCGCTGACATGATGCCGCCGGCGTAGCCCGCGCCTTCGCCGGCAGGGTAGAGGCCTTGCGTGTTGAGGCTTTGGTAGTCGCGGCCGCGGTTGATGCGCAAGGGCGACGAAGTGCGGGTTTCGACGCCGGTCAACACCGCATCGGCCATGTCGAAGCCGCGGATCTGGCGGCCGAAGGCGGGTAGGGCTTCGCGGATGGTTTGCAGGACGTAGGGCGGCAGGCTTTCGCGGCCGGGTTCAGACAAGTCGGTCAGGTGCACGCCGGGCTTGTATGAAGGCATGACGCTGCCAAAGGCTTGGCCCGAGCGGGGGCCGCGTTGGTTCTTGAGGAAGTCGCCCACCAACTGGCCGGGGGCGACATAGCCGCCGCCGCCCAGCTCATAAGCGCGGGACTCCCAGATGCGCTGGAAGGCCATGCCGTCCAGTGGGTTCACCGGGCCGCTGCCGCCGGGGTCGCGGCGATAGTCTTCGGGCGAGATGCCCACCACGATGCCGGCGTTGGCGTTGCGCTCATTGCGGGAGTACTGGCTCATGCCATTGGTGACCACGCGCTCGGGCTCAGACGTGGCCGCCACCACCGTGCCGCCCGGGCACATGCAAAAGCTGTAGGCGGCGCGGCCGGTGCTGGCGTGGTGCACCAGCTTGTAGTCGGCCGCACCCAAGATGGGGTGGCCGGCATTGGGGCCGAAACGGGCCTTGTCGATCAGGCTTTGCGGGTGCTCAATGCGATAGCCGATGGAGAAGGGTTTGGCCTCCATCTGCACGCCGCGTTCATGCAGCATGGTGAAGGTGTCCCGGGCGCTGTGGCCCAGGGCCAGCACCACATGGTCGGTGCGGATCTCTTCGCCACTGGCCAGCGTCACGCCGCGCACATGGCGCTGGCCGCCCCGGCCTTTCTCGATGCGCACATCCACCACCTGCTGGCTAAAGCGGATCTCGCCGCCCAGGGCCTCAATGTCGGCGCGCATCTTCTCGACCATGCTCACCAGGCGGAAGGTGCCGATGTGCGGCTTGCTCACGAAGAGGATCTCGTCAGGTGCGCCGGCCTTTACAAACTCCGTTAAGACCTTGCGCGTCAGGTGGCGCGGGTCGGAGATTTGGCTCCAGAGCTTGCCATCAGAGAACGTACCGGCGCCGCCCTCGCCGAACTGCACATTAGAGCCCGCATCCAGCACGCCCTGGCGCCACAGGCCCCAGGTGTCTTTGGTGCGCTCACGCACGGCCTTGCCACGTTCCAGCACGATGGGCTTCAAACCCATTTGCGCCAGGATCAGGGCCGCAAAAATGCCGCAGGGGCCAAAGCCGATGACCACGGGCCGCGGGCGTTCGCCCGATGTGTAGAAATCTGCGGGCGCATGGCCGACGAATTGGTAGCGGGTGTCGGGGCTGGGGCGGATGTGGGCATCACCCTGGTGGCGCGCCAGCACAGCGGCCTCGTTGGCCAGCTCGCAGTCCACGGTGTAGATCAACACCATGGCGGTCTTTTTGCGGGCGTCATAGGCGCGCTTGAAGACCGTGAAACCCAGCAAATCTGCTTCGCGGGCCAAGCCGAGCCGGGCCACCACGGCGGGTCGCAAGGCGTCCTCGGGGTGGTTCAGCGGCAGGCGCAGTTCGGTGATGCGAAGCATGATGAGCAGCAGGGTGAGCGTGCGTGAAAGACAGTGGCCCGAAAACGGCAAAGCGGCCTTGTCGGTGGCGCCACCTCGTCAGGTGGCTTCACACGGCAGGGCCGCTGGCGGGGATGGGCTGGGTGGATGCCAGCCCTGAGGCGCCGTGTGAGCAGCGCCCGGGGGAATTAACCGCCCTTCTTGGCCCGCTTGCCAGGGTTCTTCTTGCTGCGGGTGTGCGAGCCGCGCTCCAGGCTCACCTTTTGGCCGTGGCCAGCAGTGAAAGCGACGCCAGTGGGGGCAGCAGGACGGGGAGTGGCTTTGCGGTCAGCTTCGGTAACGATCTTGTTGCCCATGAATGGCTCCGTTGAACGAGAAAATCAGGCGGAATGCGCCCCAGTGGCGTCATCCAGAACCCTCCATTAGGCCACAAAACTGTAACCGTGGTTCGAAGGCCCTCTCCTAGAGGGCCAAGAAGGGCTGACACAATGCTCGCCCATGAGGCTGCCTGAGATGAACGCGATGATCAAAGCCCTGAGCCGTGTGGGCTTGTTGCTGACAGCGCTATGCGCGGCGCCTGCCGTGCAGGCCCAAGTCTTCAAAGAGCCCGCGCTAGAGGCGCTGCTGCTGAACGACAACTACACCGAGTTGGCCCGCTTGGGCGCCGCCCGTACGGCGGCGGATGCCAGCGATGACCAAGCCGTCTTGGCCATGGCTTTGGCGGCCTTGCGCAGCAATGCACCGGCGCAACGGCAGGCGGCCTTGGAGCGGGCGCAGCAGTGCGTGGAGCGCGTGCCCAAAGCGGCGGCCTGTCATTACGCCTGGGGTGCTGTCTTGGGCGTGCAAGCCATGTCTGAGGGCATGATGAAGATGGCGGGCAGTGTGGGCCGCATCAAGGATGAGCTGCGCACGGCCTCAGCCCTGGAGCCCGCGTGGTTCCCGGCGCGGGGCGCGGTGGTGGAGTTTTACTTGCAAGCCCCAGGCTTGGTGGGCGGCAGTGTCAGCACGGCCAAAGAACTGGCCTTGGCTGCGCCCAAGCCCGAGCAGGTGACGGCCCTGCAAGGGCGATTGGCCTTGCACGACAAGCAGTTTGACCACGCGCTCAAGGTGCTGGGGACTTTGCAGTTGGACCCCAACACCAGCATGGCGCGGGAGGTGCGCCAGTGGCAGTTGTCGGCGGCCATGTCTTTGCTGAACGACGGGCACACCGAGCGCGTGCGCCCGACGCTGGAGCGCCTGATGCGCGAGCGCGCAGACGCCCTGGGCCTGTGGGGCATGGCGCGCCTGCATGCAGTAACTGGTGCTCACGACCAAGCCTTGCAATTGCTCGACAAGCTGGCACCCCTGCCGGGTGCGGACCGCCTGCCGGTGGACTATCGCCGAGGTGTCTCGCAACAAGCCCTGGGCCAGTTGGAGGCCGCCAAGGCGGCGTTCCAACGCTTTGTGGCCAAAGGCTCTTCCGCCAAGAACTTGGTGGAGGACGCCAAGCAGCGCTTGCAGAACCTGCGCTGAGCCTGGCCCATGAAAAAGCCGCCCCGAAGGGCGGCTCGCGGCGCAGGCGGAGGATGACGCTTACTTGAACTGATAGGCCGCCGAGGCGTACCAGAAGCGGCCACGCGGGTCGGCGAAGGAGCCGGCAAAGCCCGCCGCATGGGAGCCATAGCTGGACGAGGCCACAAATGGGGGCTCGGTGTCCAACAAGTTGCGCACACCCAGTGTCAGCTTCAGGTTCTTGAAGCCGCTGTAGCCCACGGCCAAGTTCCAACGGCTGGTGTCCTTGACTTGGTAGGGCTCATCCACGCCCAGATTGGTGTTCACCACAGCGGCGGATTCAGTCCAGCCATTGGTGAAGACGTTTTCCAGCGAGGTGTTCCATGCGCCCCAGGACCAGTCAAAACCCAAGGTGTGCTGCCAACGCGGCACGGGTGCGTTGCCCCCCGCAGACTGGCCAGCATAGTCGGTGTAGGGCGAGTCTTTGCCGTTTTGCTGCGACCACTTGATGACATAAGTGCCGTTCAGGCTCACGCCCATCTTGCCCATGTCGCCCAGGCCAAAGCCAGTGCGCACGTCCAGGTCCAAACCAGAGGTTTTCAGGCCGCCAAGGTTTTCAACAGGGGTTTCGATGTAGGAGATAAAGCCATCGCTGGTGCGCTTGACCCGGCTCTTGTACTTGGCGTAGAGCGCCGCATCGGTCATCAGGGTGTCGCCCGAGATCACACCGATCTGGTCCTTTTTCTGGATGTTCCAGTAGTCCAGGGCCACGCTGACATTGCGCACCGGCTCCAGCACCATACCAAAGGCGAACTGGCGGCTGGTTTCGGGCTTTAGATTCTTGTCGCTGGAGTAGCGCACGTTGAACTGGGTGTTACAGCGGGGGTCGTCCGCTTTGCCGGCCGGGCAGTCGGGGTCGATCTGGGCATCCGCCGTGTTGGAGTTGGAGACGGGGCTGTTCACGTCCCACAGGGTGGGGGCGCGGAAGCCGGTGCCGACGCTGGCTCGCAGCAGCAACTCTTTGTTCGGCTGCACCCGCAAGGCCAGGCGGGGGTTGAAGCTGCCGCCGAAGTCGCTGTATTTGTCATAGCGCGCGGCCGCGGTCAGCTCCACGCCCTTGGCAAACGGCATGGACAGCTCGGAGTACACCGCATAGATGTTGCGGCTGGCCGTGGTGGCGGGCACCGAGCCCTCGCCACCAATGTGAGAGCCTTTGGAATACTCGGCATTGGTCGGTCTGTCGTTGGCCTTTTCTTGGCGCAGATCCGTGCCAATCGCAATCGCCATCGAGCCACCCGCCATCTTGCTCAGCTCGCGGCTGGCTTTGGCGTCGAACGCCAAAGTGGTGCCCGTGGATTGGCGCACTTTGCCGGTGAGGGCGGCGCCCGCCAGCAGGTCTTTGCCGGTTTGGTCGTTCGGGCCAAAGGGGTTGACATTGCCAGTGCGCAGCGCGGCCAGGTAAGGCTCTTCCAGCAGATAGCCGCTGTAAACCAAGGTGCCACGGGACTGGGCGTAGTTCAGGCCCATGTCATAGTCCCAACCCGACAGCACACCCGTCGCGCCAACAACCATGCGGTACTGCTCGTTGGTGTTGTCGCTGACGCGGTTGCCCACGTCCAGGGAGCGGGTGGCAATCTCAGCGAAGCCATCGCCATCGGCATCCCAGTCGGCAGCGGTATAGCCCAGGCGCGTCAGCAGCGCGATGGGAAAGTACTTGCTGTTGGTGGGCATCACCACATTCGGGTAGTTGCCGTCAGCACGCACCTTCATGGCCGAGCCGTCGATGGGCGTGGGGGCCACCCGGCCGATGGTGGCATTGCGGGCCAGCGAGGCTTCAACAAACACCTGGTGGTCTGCGTTGAGGTTGAAGGTGGCGCGGCCAAAAAGGTCAGACTTGGTGCTGTCAGGCAGGTTGTCCAACATGGCGGCGTAGATCGCACGGCAACGCAACACCGGGTCACCGCTGGGCGTCTTGCCTGCGCCTGTTTGAACGACGCTGTTAACGGGGTCGCAGGCCGCCATGTTGGCGCTAGGGTTGGTGTAGGCGCCGGGGGTGATGCCCAAGTCCATCAAGCGGCCTGGGAAGGCCCGAAACGAGGTGGGGGGCAGAGAGCCAGGAACCTCAGAGGCGTGGCGCAGGTAGAGGCCTTGATCAACCGCTTGAATGCGGGTTTGCTTCTTGACGTTGCCGGTGACGAGGAAGTTATAGCCGTCTTTGCTCAAGTCACCTGTACCAAAGGCCAAGGAGGCGCCGGTCTCTTTGCCGCCCACGCCGGCTTGAGTGTCGCCATAGCGCAGCTTGATCTCACCGTTGGTGTAGTCCTTGCGGGTGATGAAGTTGATCACCCCGCCCACGGCGTCCGTGCCGTAGACGGCAGAAGCACCGTCGCGCAGGATCTCGATGCGGTCAATGGCGGCGAAGGGAATGCTGTTCAAGTCCACCGCCACCGAACCGCCAATGGAGCCAAAGGGGTGGCCCGCCAAGCGCCGGCCATTCAGTAGCACCAAGGTGGAGTTAGGCCCCAAGCCCCGCATATTCGCGTTGGACGTGGCATAGCCCACACCCTGGGTGCTGTCAGACACCATGCCCGAGCTGGCCGAGACTCGGCGCAGCACGTCTTCGACATTGGTCGCACCGCTCTTCTCAATCTGCTCGCGGTTTCAACCCTAGGTGTTGCTGATGCGTGTATCCAGTTGCTTCAAGGTCGGATCAGTGTCAGGGGCGGCGCGATGCGCGCCTGCTCAACATCGGCCCGGTGGAAGGGCAGCACGGGCCACTGCTTGGCCACATAACGTTGGAGTTGATCCGTGGCATGGGCTGAGGCCGAGTCGCTGCTTTGGCCGTAAGTCAGGATGGCCTGGGCCAGCGGCCCGCGCTCGTCAAAGGTGACCGTCTGCACATAACTGGTGCCGTAGTCAATGCGCAGGCCTTTGGGGCCGATGCCCGGTGCGGCGCGGTCGCCCAGGTTGTTGAGCACGCCTTCGATCTCATCGCCGCCATGCAGACCAATGGCCTGTTCGGTGATGACGGGGCGCTGCACGCTGGCCAGGGTGGCGTCGAGTGCAAAGCCGGCGTCTTTGACCTTCTTCACGGCAGCTGCCAAGGCCTCCCAGACCTTGGTGGCCACGGCGTCGTCGGCCATCTTCAGGCCGGTGGGGGTGGCCACGGGCTGGGTCGCATCAAAGGGGATGCGATAGACCTGCGGGATGGCGCGTGCGGTGCGCCAGAACTCTCTGAACAGGTGGGCACCCCGGGCATCGCCATTGCTGGTCAGGTTCCAGCCCTTCAGGGCGGCACAGCCTTCGCGGGCGTCTGCGCTGCTGGGTGGCGTGGCTTGGCAGGCGGCCAGCAAGTCGGGCACCACTTGGGCGCCGATGAAGTTGTGGTTGCCAAAGAGCTGCTGCTGCACGCTGGCCGGGCTGGCCTTGCCACGCGCCAGCATTTGGGGGATCTCGGTCAGGCCTGCGCGGGTGCGGGGGCGGCTGACGCTGGCGTCACCCACCAGGGGCGGGATACCCTCAAACTTTTGGGCCGGGTGGCTGTAGAAAAAGCTGTCGTTGCTGTTGTGCACCCAGTCTGTGCGCACGGCCACGGGCAGGCGGCCGATGGGGGTGAGGCCGGGCACGGCGGAGGCGCTGTCGCGCTTCCAGTCGCAGTCGCTGCGGCTGCCATTGAGCACCACCAGCCCGGCAGCCTTGAACAGCGCCGCGGCCCCCGCGCTGGGCGCGCAGCGCTGCAGTTGGGCCGCGTCTACATCGGGCACCACGCTGGCGTCTGCGTACAGGGCTTGGCCGTGGCGGTCGGCGGCAATGGTGTTGACCCAGGGCGTGCCCAGGTTGGCCAAGCCTTGGCGCATGTCGGCCACGCTGGTGGCACGGTTCAGGGCCAGCCAGGTGTCCACAGACCGCGCATTGCCGCTGTTGGCGTCTTGCAGGGCATAGGCGGTCTGCGCCGTCCAGCCCAGCCGCGCATTGGGCACCACCACCACCGGCCCCCAGCGTGTGTCCCACAGGGTGTGGGTCTTGGTGGCCAGGCTGCCATCGGCCTGTTTGACCTGAATGCTGAGGGTGCGCGGGCGCATGGCCTCGGGCTTGCCGTCCAGCAGGTAGTGCGTGGGCTGGCCCTCCACCAAGCTCAGCTCATGCAAGGTGAAGCGCTTGCCGGTGGAGACGGTGTGTGACCAGGCCACGTCTTTGTTAAAGCCGATCTGCACCACCGCACCGTGGCCGATGGCGGCGCCCATCACATCCAACTGGCCGGGAATGGTCAGATGCATCTGCCAAAAGCGGTTCACGCCCACCCAGGGGAAGTGCGGGTTGCCTAGCAGCAGGCCGCGACCATTGGCGCTGCTGTCCTTGCCAAAGGCCCAGGCATTGGAGCCGTAGGGCGAATCCAGCAAGCCACGCTCGCGCATCTCGGCGGCGGCCAAGGCCAGCGGCGGCAGTTCAGCAGCTTGGGCGGCTTTGGCCGCCGGGGGCTGGGCGCCCAGCAGGCCATCGGCCAAGGCGGCAATGCCGGCTTGCACGCTGCTGAGCTCACTCAGGCGGCGCATATCGGCTTCCGTCATGGGGCGCACCCAGGGCTGGCCTGCACAGGCTGCGGGCAGCTTTTGAGCGTGGTCGGCCAGATAGCGGTTGAAGCCGGCCACATAGCCTTTCAGCATGGCTTGGGCGTCGGCGCTGGTGCGGGCCCAGGCACGCTCAAGGGCGGCATCGTCCATGTGGGCGGCGATGAAGAAGTCGATCTGCTCATTGGGCAGCGCTCGCAAGCCCAGCGGGCCGCGGGCGCTGCCGCCCAAGAATTTGGAGCGCTCGCCCCGCACGGTGAGCAACTGCTGCGCGGTTTGGCAGACGTTGTCCTGTGCGTGAGCATAGGCCACGCCGTAGGCCAAGGTTTCCATGTCCGGTGCGGTGATGTGAGCCACGCCATGGGTGGTGCGCTCCAGCACCGCGCTGCGGGCCGCCAGTGGGGCCGTGGCAGTGCTGGCGCAGCCGCCAAGCAAGGCGGCTGTGCTGCACAACAAAGCCAGCGCAGGAAGGGACTTGGGCATGGAGGCTCCTATTGTTTGATGAGATGGGCCATGGTGCGACTTTGGCCACGCGCCCGCCACCGCATCTTCCCCAAGCACTCAAGCCGGGAGAGGGCCGGACGATAAGCAGATGTCCTCTCCCCCGCCTCTTCATGCCGACCTACGTCTCTCCTCTGCTGTCCGGTGTTGGCGCCCCACGCGCTTTGCAGTGGGTGTGGGCGGGGGCGTGCGCCGACGACACTGCCACCCAGCGGCGCAAGCTGATGCAGACCAATGTGGCGGCCGGCATGATGATTTTCATCATCGTGGTCTTCAATCTGGTCTACACCAGCATTGGCAATGTGGGCCTGATGCGATCAGGCTGGGCGCAACTGCCGTTTGCGGCACTCACCCCGGTGATCTGGTGGCTCAACGCCCAAGGCCGCCGAGAGTGGGCGCGCTGGCTTTTGTTTGCCTTGGCCATGGGCGGCTGCGTGGCCGTGATCGTGGGCGGCCAAGGCACCGAGGGTATGGCCCACAGCTACTTCTTGCTTTATGCGGTGATGGCCGCCTGCTTCTTCCCCATGCAAGAGTGGCGCTCTGCCTTGGTCTTCTCAGCACTCAATCTGCAGATATTTGCAGCCCTGCAAATCTACGGCTGGCCGGCCCACCACACGGTTTATGCGCTCGAGCCGCAAACTTTGGCTGCGTTGAAGGTGGCCTTGCAAGGCGGCTGCGTGCTGGTCGTGGTGGGCGTAGTGCTGCTCAGCGAGTCCGTGGCCGAGCGCAATGAACATCAATTACGCGAGTTGGCCATGACCGACCTGCTGACCGCCTTGCCCAACCGCCGTGCCTTCAGCCAAGCGCTGGTGAATGAACTGGCCCGCAGTGTGCGCCACGGCCACCCCTTGTCGCTGGCGGTGATGGACCTGGACCACTTCAAACGCATCAATGACAACCACGGCCATTCGGCGGGCGACGAAGCCCTGCAACACACGGCCAAGATCCTGCGCGGCCAAGCCCGCTGCGAAGACATGGTGGCCCGCATCGGCGGCGAAGAGTTTGCCCTGCTGATGCCCGAGACCGCAGCCGAGCAGGCCCTGGAAGTGGCCGAGCGCATGCGCCGCGCTATCATGGCCCAGCCTTTAAGCGCCCAGGCCGGCGGTGAGCCTGTGACCACCAGTGTGGGCGTGGCCACCGTGCCGCCCGGCATGGACGGCGAACAAGCCCTGCACGCCGCCGACCGCGCGCTCTACGAGGCCAAGCGGCGCGGGCGCAATTGCGTGGTGGCGGCGGTGGTGTAGCCGCGCTTACATCGAGCGCCGATACTGCCCGCCCACCTCAAACAGCGCCGAGGTGATCTGGCCCATGGAGCAGACGCGCACGGCGTCGACCAGCACCTCAAACACGTTCTGGTTGGCCATCACGGCTTGCTTCAGGCGCTCCAGCATGGCGGGAGCCTGGGCCGCATGGCGGCTGTGGAAGTCGGCCAGGCGGCTGAGCTGGGATTGCTTTTCGTCTTCGGTCGAGCGGGCCAGCTCGATGGGGCCTTGGGCGGCGTCGCCCTTGGGGTTGCGGAAGGTGTTGACACCGATGATGGGGTACTCGCCGGTGTGCTTGAGCATCTCGTAGTGCATGCTCTCTTCTTGGATCTTGCTGCGCTGGTAGCCCGTCTCCATCGCACCCAACACACCGCCGCGCTCGGCGATCTTTTCAAACTCGGCGAGCACCGCTTCTTCGACCAGCTCGGTCAGCTCGTCGATGATGAAGGCACCCTGGTTGGGGTTTTCGTTTTTGGCTAAACCCCATTCGCAGTTGATGATCAACTGAATCGCCATCGCGCGGCGCACCGAGTCTTCTGTCGGCGTGGTGATGGCTTCGTCAAAGGCGTTGGTGTGCAGGCTGTTGCAGTTGTCGTAGATGGCGATCAGCGCCTGCAGCGTGGTGCGGATGTCGTTGAACTGGATCTCCTGCGCGTGCAGGCTGCGGCCACTGGTTTGGATGTGGTACTTGAGCTTTTGGCTTCGCTCATTCGCACCGTATTTTTCCTTCATGGCGACGGCCCAGAGGCGGCGAGCCACGCGGCCCATCACGGTGTACTCCGGGTCCATGCCATTGCTGAAGAAGTAGCTCAGGTTGGGCGCAAAGTCGTCGATGTGCATGCCGCGCGCCAAGTACGCTTCGACAAAGGTAAAGCCATTGCTGAGGGTGAAGGCCAACTGGCTGATGGGGTTGGCCCCGGCTTCGGCAATGTGATAGCCGGAGATGGACACCGAGTAGAAGTTGCGAACGTCATGGTGCACAAAGTACTGGGCGATGTCGCCCATCACCTTCAATGAAAACTCGGTGGAGAAGATGCAGGTGTTTTGGCCTTGGTCTTCTTTGAGGATGTCGGCCTGGATGGTGCCGCGCACATTGGCCAGCACCCATTCCTTGATCTTGAGGCTTTCAGTATCGGTGGGCTCGCGGCCGTTGTCTGCCTTGAACTTGTCGAGTTGCTGGTCGATGGCCACGTTCATGAACATGGCCAGCATGGTGGGTGCTGGGCCATTGATGGTCATGGAGACCGAGGTGGTGGGGTTGCACAAGTCAAAGCCCGAGTACAGCACCTTGAGGTCGTCCAGCGTGGCGATGCTCACGCCCGAGTTGCCCACCTTGCCGTAGATGTCCGGGCGCGGGTCCGGGTCGTTGCCGTACAGGGTGACCGAGTCAAAAGCGGTGGACAGGCGCTTGGCCGGCATGCCCTCAGACACCAGCTTGAAGCGGCGGTTGGTGCGGAAGGCATCGCCTTCGCCCGCGAACATGCGGGTCGGATCTTCACCTTCGCGCTTGAAGGCAAAGGTGCCGGCGGTGTAGGGGTAGCTGCCGGGCACGTTGTCCAGCATCAGCCACTTGAGGATTTCGCCGTGGTCTTCGTACTGCGGCAGGGCCACTTTGCGGATGGTGTTGCCGCTGAGCGTGGTGTGGGTCAGCTTGGTGCGAATTTCCTTGTCGCGGATCTTCACCACATACTCATCTCCGGCGTAGGCTTGTTGCATCTGCGGCCACATCGTGAGCAGCTTCTTGGCGTCGGC
The DNA here is from genome assembly GCF_044358605.1 of Ideonella sp. Classification (GTDB taxonomy): domain Bacteria; phylum Pseudomonadota; class Gammaproteobacteria; order Burkholderiales; family Burkholderiaceae_C; genus Ideonella. Next base: position 22,046 of record NZ_JBIKNQ010000050.1, on the reverse strand, counting down.
ATCCAGGCAGGCTTCGCGGTCCACGGCCAAGTCTTCCACGGCTTCAGCGGCACGGCTGCGCTCGGGTTTGTCCACCTTAAGCATCTGGGCGCTGGCGCGCAATTGCTGCACCTCGCGGGCCAGGCGGGCCTGGGCTCGGGCACGGGCCTTGTAGCCGCGCACGGTGTCGGCAATCTCGGCCAGGTAGCGCACGCGGGCCGGGGGCACGATGGGCGTTTGGTGGGTGCTGTGGCGGGTGCTGACGCGGGGCAGCTTGCCTTCGGTCATCTGGAGGCCCAACTCGATCAGGCGGGCTTTGAGCGCTTGGTAGAGCGCGGTCACGCCGTCATCGTTGAAGCGGCTGGCCATGGTGCCGAAAACCGGCATGGCATCGGGCATCACGGTGAAGGCTTCGCGGTTGCGCTGCACCTGCTTGGCCACGTCACGCAGCGCGTCGGCTGCGCCCTTGCGGTCGAATTTGTTGATGGCCACAAACTCGGCAAAGTCCAGCATGTCGATTTTTTCAAGCTGGCTGGCGGCGCCAAACTCGGGGGTCATCACATACATCGGGATGTGGACCAGCGGCACGATGGCCGCATCGCCTTGGCCAATGCCCGAGGTCTCGACGATGATCAGGTCGAACCCGGCGGCCTTGGTGGCGGCCAGCACATCGGGCAGGGCGGCGGAGATCTCGCTGCCGGTGTCGCGGGTGGCCAGAGAGCGCATGAAGACGCGGGCGCCTTGCTGCCAGGGGCCTGTGGCGTTCATGCGAATGCGGTCACCCAAGAGCGCGCCACCACTCTTGCGGCGGCTGGGGTCAATGCTGATGACGGCAATGCGCAGCGCGTCGTCTTGGTCCAGGCGGATGCGGCGGATCAGCTCATCGGTCAGGCTGGACTTGCCTGCGCCGCCCGTGCCGGTGATGCCGATGACCGGCGTGCTGCTGCTGGCTGCTGCGGCTTGCACCTGTGCCACCAGCGCCGTGTCGGCTTTGCCGTTCTCTAGCGCCGTGATCAGTTGGGCCAAGGCGCGCCACGCCTCGGGCGTTTGGCCTTGGATGGCCTCCACCGTCTTGGGGGCGTAAGGCGACAAGTCTTTGTCGGCCCGCATCACCATCTCGCCGATCATGCCGGCCAGGCCCATGCGCTGGCCATCTTCGGGGCTGAAGATGCGCACGCCGTGGCCGGCCAGCATGCTGATCTCGTCGGGCACGATCACACCGCCGCCGCCGCCAAAGACCTGGATGTGTTCACCGCCACGGGCCTTGAGCAACTCAACCATGTAGGTGAAATACTCGTTGTGGCCGCCTTGGTAGCTGCTGACCGCAATGCCTTGCACATCTTCTTGCAGGGCTGCGGTGACCACTTCGTCCACCGAGCGGTTGTGGCCCAGGTGAATGACCTCCGCGCCCATGCCTTGCAGGATGCGCCGCATGATGTTGATGGCGGCGTCATGGCCGTCGAACAGGCTGGCGGCGGTGACAAAGCGCACCTTGTTCGTGGGGCGGTAGTTGGCCAGGGCTTTGAATTCGGCGGAGAGATCGGTCATGGCGCGGGTCTCGCAGGCAAAGGCAGGGACTAGGCAAGTTGGAGTTGACGTTAACGTAAACGTCAACTCGGAATGATGCCACCAAGCGCTTCGCCTTGCCTGACGCTCAAGCCGCTTGGAGGTGGGTGTTTTCCCCTAAGCCCTCGGAAAGGCCCTTGGCGCTGGTAGGCTGTGCGCCCAAGAGCCTTGAGTGGCGGCTGTGCGCGGCCCCCTGAGGAAGAATGCCGCGTTGGGGCGTGCCCTGCCTGTTGAAGGTGAACGTTTGAGTTTTCTGGCCATCGATATTGGGAACACCCGCCTGAAGTGGGCGCTGTATGACTCGCCCCGCCCTGGGGCGGTGATTCAGGCCCAGGGGGCGGTGTTTCTGGAAACCATTGACGAGTTGGCTGAAAAGGCCTGGAAGCACCTGCCGGCACCCACCAGCATGCTGGGCTGCGTGGTGGCGGGCGAGGCGGTGCGCCGCCGGGTGGAAGAGCAGTTGGAGCTGTGGGATTTGCAGCCGCGCTGGGTGGTGCCCGCCGCGCAAGAGGCGGGGGTCAGCAACGGCTACGACCACCCCATGCGCTTGGGCGCAGACCGTTGGGTGGCGCTGATCGGCGCGCGCGGCCATGTTCTGGCCGGTGGCCCGCCGCGCCCGGCCTTGGTGGTGATGATCGGCACGGCGGTGACGGTGGATGCGATAGACCGCGAAGGCAAGTTTGTGGGCGGCTTGATCCTGCCCGGCCACGGCATCATGCTGCGCGCCCTGGAAAGCGGCACAGCCGGCTTGCGCGTGCCCACGGGCGAGGTGGTGCGCTTTCCGTCCAACACCTCCGACGCCCTGACCAGCGGCGGCACCTATGCCATCACCGGCGCCATTGAGCGCATGGGGCGGCATTTGGCCGAGCTGAGCGGCGGCGAGGTGCCCCGAGTCATCATGACGGGCGGCGCGGGCTGGAAGGTAGCGCCCTATCTGGACATGCCGCACGAGTTGATCGAGTCACTGATCTTTGACGGGCTGATCCACATCCAGGCCCACCGGGGGCGTTGACAGGGATGAGGCTTGGCGCAGCGCAGCCACCTCGCTGCGCAACTGCGACAGTTCACCATTGACCTTGCCCAGCTCGCGGTGCAGGTCGCGCAGGATGTCGTGCTCGATGCGGCGCTCTTCGGTTTCAACCCAGCGCGTGGCTATGGCGGCCGTCACCAGGGTGAGCACGCCATAGCCCAGCAGCACCACAAACACCGAGAACACTTTGGCCGCTGGGGTGGTTGGCACCACGTCGCCATAGCCCACCGTGGCTGCGGTGGTGAAGGCCAGCCATATGCCTTCACCAAAGCTATGAATGCTGGGGTCTATCCACCAATAACCCAGGCCGCAACCGGCCAGCACCACCACGGCCACTAGTAGCAAATAGGTGACGCTGCCGCGCGAGATCAGATGCTGGACCGACCACACCATGCGCGCCAAGCTGATGAAAGCCACCAACAGGCGCAAACCCAATGCTTCGGTGGACGCATGGCTAGGTGGCAAGAGTGCGGCCAGCACCAGGCCGACGATCAGGACCAACTCCGTGGGGTTGGCAAACACATGCAGCCAAGGATGGGCGCTGCGCAAGCTGACATGCAGCAAGGCGCCCGCCAACACCAATGCCGCCATGCCATACACGGCCACGTCAACCCCGCTCCAACGGGCCGGCAGCAAATCGACATAGAAGGCCGGGACGGTGGCCAGCAGCGCCAACATCACCGGCACACGCCAACGGGATTGGACTCGCAAGGCACGGGTCTCGCTGGGGCGTGGCGGGGCCAAGCCCCAGCGTTTGGTGCTTTTGGGCTGGGAATGATGTGAAGCAGCGCTCATGGAAGATGAGTGGAGCTGGCTGAAGCCAGAGTTTGGCACGTGACAGGCTGGTACTTTGGGGCTGCCGACGTCAGTGAGCGGGCGTATGCTTGAAACTCGATACTATTGACCGCATGAAGAAGGCACCGCATCGCACCGCTCAGCTCACCGCCCGTTGGCGGTGGCTGTCCTTCGGTGTGCGTGCCGAAGACACCGCCACGCAGGTGCGCAAAATTGTGCAGGTCAATGCCGGTGCTTGGCTCATGATTGGGACCATATTGGTGTTCAACGCCTTGTTCTGGTTGGTGGGCAATGAGGCATTGATTCGATCTGGTCTGTGGCAGTTGCCCCTGATGCTGCTGGTGCCTGCGGTATGGTGGCTCAATGCACGGCGCCATTTGCGCACGGGCCGCTGGCTGATGATCTTGATGGCCATGACGGATTGCGTCGTGGCGATTGTGGGAGGCCAAGGCACGGCGTCCAGTGTTCACGTTTACTTCTTGCTCTTGGCCGTGATGACCCCCACCTTTTTCACGGTGGAGGAGTGGCCCTCCACCATGGCCTTGGTCACGGCCAATTTGCTCATTTTCTTGGTCTTTCAGTTTGGCTATTGGCCCTCGCATCCGTCATTTGCTTTGCTGGACGCCCAGACGCGCGAGCAAATGATTCAGTCCATGGTGGTGTCATGTGTGCTGATCTTGATCTTGATGACCATGCTCACCGAGATCGCGGCGGCCGATAACGAGAACCGCTTGATCCGTCTGGCTGAAACCGACCCGCTGACGGGTCTGGCCAATCGGCGCCAGTTTCGTCAGGCCTTGGAGGCTGAAGGCAGCCGCATGGCGCGTGAGGGCGGCAGCTTTGTGCTGGGCGTGTTTGACCTGGACCACTTCAAGCGCGTCAACGACGAATGGGGCCATGACGCGGGTGACCAAGCCTTGGTTCACGTCGGCCATGTGGTGCAAGGCCAACTGCGGGCCTACGACCTGGTGGCGCGCACGGGCGGCGAAGAGTTTGTGCTGCTGTTGCCTCACGCCGGCCTGGCCGAGGCCAGCCAGGTGGTAGAGCGCATCCGCCAGGCTTTGGTGAACGACCCCTTCACCTATGGCGGCCACGCACGGGCCATCACCGTCAGCATCGGCCTGGCCCTGGTGACCGACGCGGCCACCATGGACCAGCGCCTGCGCCAGGCCGACGAGGCCATGTATCAGGCCAAGCACGAAGGCCGCAACCGCGTGTGCTGCGCCCCTTAGCGCCACTGAGCCGCTGAGCGTGGGCTCAGAGGATGTAGCGCGACAGATCTTCGTTGCGGGCCAACTCGCCCAAGCGCGCGGTCACGGCAGCGGCATCCAAGGTGATGGTCTGGCCCGAGAACTTGGGTGCGTCAAAGCTGATCTCCTCCAGCAAGCGCTCCATCACCGTAGAGAGGCGCCGTGCACCGATGTTCTCGGTGCGCTCGTTCACCTCACAAGCGATCTCAGCCAAGCGGCGGATGGCGTCTGGCGCGATCACCAGCGTCACGCCTTCGGTGGCCAGCAGCGCTTGGTACTGGCGGATCAAATTGGCGTGGGTGCTGCTGAGGATGGCTTCAAAGTCATCCACGCTCAAGGCCTGCAATTCAACCCGAATCGGGAAGCGGCCTTGCAGCTCGGGGATCAAGTCGCTGGGCTTGGCCAGATGGAAGGCGCCTGAGGCAATGAACAGCACATGGTCGGTGCGCACCATGCCGTACTTGGTTTGCACGGTGGTGCCTTCCACCAGCGGCAGCAGGTCGCGCTGCACGCCCTGGCGCGAGACCTCTGCTCCCTGGGTGTTGCTGCGGGCCGCGACCTTATCGATCTCGTCGATGAAGACGATGCCGTTTTGCTCTGCGTTGTGCACTGCCCGGCTCTTGATCTCGTCCTCGTTGACCAGCTTGGCCGCTTCTTCATCGGCCAGTTGGCGCAGGGCTTGGTCGATGCGCAGCTTGCGGGTGCTGGTTTTGCCTGAGCCCATTTGGCTGAACAGGCCCTTGAGCTGCTCGGCCATTTCTTCCATGCCCGGCGGCGTCATGATGTCGACATTGGCGCGCGGCTCGGCCAGCTCCAGCTCGATCTCGCGGTCATTCAGGCTGCCCTCGCGCAGGCGCTTGCGCATGACTTGGCGGGCGGTGTTGTCGGCCTCTGCAGCACCGTGGCGCGGTGGGGGCACCAAGATGTCCAAGATGCGGTCTTCGGCGGCGTCTTCGGCCTTGAGTCGGGCGCGCTTCAGCGCCGCTTCGCGCTCTTGCTTGACCGAGACTTCGATCAGGTCGCGCACGATGGTGTCTACGTCTTTGCCCACATAGCCCACTTCGGTGAACTTGGTGGCCTCCACCTTGATGAAGGGCGCATCAGCCAGCTTGGCCAGGCGGCGCGCGATCTCGGTCTTGCCCACGCCCGTGGGGCCGATCATCAGGATGTTCTTGGGCGTGATCTCGGGGCGCAGCTTCTCATCCACCTGCTGGCGGCGCCAGCGGTTACGCAGGGCAATGGCCACCGCGCGCTTGGCAGCCTTCTGGCCCACGATGTGGCTGTCCAGCTCAGAGACGATCTCTTGCGGGGTCATGCTCATGATTCCAACACCTCGATCGTGTGGTTCTGGTTGGTGTAGATGCACAAGTCGCCCGCAATCTCCAGCGAGCGCTTGACGATGTCCTGGGCGGGCATCTCGGTGTGGGCCAGCAGGGCGCGAGCAGCAGCCTGGGCATAGGCGCCGCCCGAGCCGATGGCGACGATGCCGTGCTCAGGCTCCAGCACATCGCCATTGCCGGTGATGATCAGCGAGTTCTCGAGGTCGGCCACGGCCAGCATGGCCTCTAGATTGCGCAGCACTTTGTCTGTGCGCCAGTCACGGGTCAGCTCAATGGCAGCGCGCACAAGGTGGCCCTGGTGCTTGTCGAGCTTGGCCTCAAATCGCTCAAACAGGGTGAAGGCATCGGCCGTGGCCCCGGCAAAACCGGCCAGCACCTTGTCGTGGTGCAGGCGGCGGACCTTGCGGGCGCTGGCCTTGATGACGATATGGCCCAGCGTGACCTGGCCGTCGCCGCCCAAGGCCACTTGCCAACCGGTGGGGGTGCGACGACGCACGCTGAGAATGGTGGTGCCGTGATAGGGTTCCATGACGGATCAATCTGGGGCCAAGCGGCCCGGGTTCAAGGGGAGTGATTCCATTTCTAAATCATCCGTGTCGTTGTTGCTTCGCCTCGCCGTGCGACAGCACTGTCTTCTAGACACGAATGATTTGGAAATGGAATGAGCGGCCCCGCAGTGCGGAACCGCCGCTGCGGCTTCAGGCGTGGCGCAACTGCACTTGGGCGTGCTCGCCCACACCCATGGCGCTGAACATCAAGGCCACCAAGCGATGCACATCGACGAAGCTGATGTGGCGGCCTTCTGAGCGCTTGGCCACCACCCAGTTCAGCAGATCACCGGCAGCGACAAAATCCACCCGAATCAGCAGCGCGCAGGAAATGCGCACAATCTCGGCCGCGCCCAGCTTGGCGTTCAGGCTCTCTAGAGTGGGGTTGATGTCACCCGAGAGTTGGCCCGACAACTCCAAGGTGGTGACGGGCTGCGAGCGCCCCCCCGACTGCTCATCCAGCAAAGTGGTGACGGGCTCGCCCACCAAGGACATGGAGGCCGACCGTGTGCTGACGGCACCCGTGGTGCTGCCGCTGAGGCGAGCCACGCACTCGGCGGGCTCCCAACTCGGCGGCGAGACCTCGTAGGTCACGCAATAGTCGATGGCGACATCGTCAAACTGATCCGGCCGGTTGACCAAGCGCATGGCCTCTAAGCGGGCCAGCCAAATGGCAGGGTCGGCGTCGCGAACGCCCACCGGGGCCGAGTCTTGCAAGATGGCAAAGAGGTGGTCGCCGCCAATCCAGCGCATCTCCACGTCCATGCCGGCCCACTGGCGGAACAGGGCGCGCAGGCGCGAGGCGCCATCGGCATCAATGACCTGCAGCACCGACCAATCGAGCACCCAGGGCTTGGGCAATTGCATGGTCTGCGAGCTGAGCTGCACCACCGCTTCCGCGTCCAAGGTGCTGGGGCAGACCCAGCCCACGGCCACCGGGCCGCCATCACGTTGGCGCGCCGCAGTGGAGGTCGTGGTATCCGCCACCAAGCGGGGCAAGGAGAACCATTGCGGCGCCGAGCGCTGGAAGTGCTGGGCGAAATCCAATGACAGATTGTCAAAGGGGTTGTGTTGACCCGTGGCGCGGAACAGGTCGAACACGGTCAGCCAAGTGTCCAAGTGCGTACGCCGACTGCCCTTGTGACTGATCAGGTTGAGCAGCAGTTTTTCGGCATGGGCAAAGTCAGCATTGGCAAAGGCGATGACGGCCTCGTCCAACTCGGGGTCGTGCGCAATGTCGCTGACTTCGAGGTCGTGCAGTGCCCGCTGAGCCAAGAGCAAGCCCCCTGCAGGGGCCTGCGGCGCCTTGGGAGCCGCAGCCACCGGCGCGGCCAGGGCCCCCAAAGGGTTGGCCGCGATGGGGTTGGGGGCCGCTGCTGCAGCGGGCGGCGCCGAACCCAGCGTCATGGGCTCGGTGGGGGTGTCAAACCCGGAGGCCACCAAGCCCATGGGCACGGTGGGCTCGGCGTCAATTTGCGCCGTTAAGGTGGGCAGGTTGCTGATGGGCGGACGCACGCCAGGCCTGGGGGCCACGGCGGTACGTGCCAGCGAAGAGGCACTGCCCACCATCTGCTTTTCGATGGCGTCGATTTTGTCTTTGACAGCCGTGCTGCCTGGCGGCTGGGTGAGCCGGACTTCGGACTCGTCAATGCGCGAGGTGGCATCCAGGGCGGCCGCCTGTTCGGGCGACAGGCCTTCTCGGCGAATGCGGCGCAGCATGTCGAGTTCGCGCTTGCGCACGAAGTCGTTGCGCCGCTTGCGCTCGATCATGGCCTTGAGTTCGGCCTTTTCGGCCTCGGCCGCCGCATCGCGCGCTGAGGATTCGCCGCTGAGTTTCATCTTGTCTCGCGCAGGTAGGGTGGCGCCCGTTTCTCTGGCCCTGCATCAGGTCTGCATCGAGCGCGAGTCCAGGTCTAGAAAGTGGCGCTAGGCCGCTTTGAGGCCCCTTAGATCAGTCCCCAAACATCTTCTGCTTCATTTCGCGGCGCTGCTGGGCTTCCAGCGACAGCGTCGCGGTCGGGCGGGCCAGCAAGCGGCGCAGGCCGATGGGCTCGCCCGTCTCATCGCAGTAGCCATAGTCACCGGAGTCGATGCTGGCAATGGCTTGCGAGATCTTCTTCAGCAGCTTGCGCTCGCGGTCGCGCGTGCGCAGCTCCAACGCATGCTCTTCTTCAATCGTGGCCCGGTCTGCTGGGTCGGGCACGATGGAGGTGTCTTCACGCAAATGCTCGGTGGTCTCCCCCGCGTTCGACAGCAGGGCGTCTTTTTGCGACTGCAATTCGTTGCGGAAGTACTCCAACTGCTTGTCGTTCATGTACTCCGACTCAGGCATGGCCAGCAGCTCATCCTGGGTCAATTCTTTGCCGGCCTTGGTCTTCCAGGCGTTGGCCAACTTGGGGTCCACCTTGGCGGTGGGCTTAACTGCTGTCATGGGTTCCGGATAGGTCTTGGTCTGTGGCTTAGCGGGCGAGAATCGGTCATTGAAACTCGACGTCGAGCCGGTGGGGGCTGCTGCGCGTACAGGCGCTGCAGCCACAGGGGAGGGCTTAGCGGCCGCCTTTGGCGCGGCCGCAGGTTTGGTTTTGGCCGCAGAAGCAGCCGGGGCTTTGGCCGCAGCGGGCGCTGCAGTCGATGTTTTGCTGGCTGCCGGGGCAGCTTTCTTGGCAGGCGTTTTCGCCGCAGCGGCAGGCTTTTTCTCAGCACCTTTTGCCGTGGCGTCAGCTTTAGCCGGGGTCTTGCTCACAGTCCGTCTCCTCACCCAGGTCGCACGTGAAGCGGTGGTTATACCCCCGCACCCCCGGGTGACTGTGGTTAAGACACCACGATGGGCGCGCGGATTGTAGCCACCAGTCCGATGCAGCGGGCGACCATTTGCCCCGCCAGCACCAGCCGGGAGCGGACATTCTGCGCACAGACCCTGGCATTTGTCATGCCAAACAACCCTCCAAGCCCTGCAAAAGAATATCTTTGGGCAAATCGATGCCAATAAACACCATCTTGCTCACTTTGGCTTCGCCAGGCGCCCACTTGGGGCCCAAGTCGCTGCCCATCAGCTGGTGCACACCCTGGAAGATGACCTTGCGCTCGGAGCCTTTGAGCCACAACACGCCCTTGTAGCGCAGCATCTTGGGGCCGTAGACCTGCACGATGGCGCCCAAGAAGTCTTCGAGCTTGGTGGGCGAGAGCGCTTTGTCCGAGCGGAACACAAAGGACTTCACATCGTCATCATGATGATGGTGGTGCGGGTGGTCGCAGTGCTCATCGTGCTCATGATCATGATGATCATGGTGGCCGTGCCCGTGGCCTTCTGTCAGGAAATCGGGGTCGATGTCCAGCTTGGCATTCAGGTTGAAGCCGCGCAGGTCAAACACGCTGGCAATCGGCACTTCACCAAAATGAACCTGGTGCTGGGGCGCACGCGGGTTCATGTGCTTAAGGCGGTGCTTCAGGGCGTCCACGCTGGCGGCGTCCACCAAATCTGTTTTGCTGATGAAGATTTGATCGGCAAAGCCCACTTGGCGGCGCGCCTCTTGGCGCTCGTCCAACTGGGTTTGGGCGTGCTTGGCGTCCACCAGGGTCAAGATGGAGTCCAGCACATAGCTCTCGGCCACTTCATCGTCCATGAAGAAGGTCTGGGCCACGGGGCCGGGGTCGGCCAAGCCGGTGGTCTCGATCACCACGCGCTCAAAGTCCAGCTCGCCCTTGCGGCGCTTGGCGGCCAACTCAGCCAGAGTGGTGCGCAGGTCTTCGCGGATGGTGCAGCAGACGCAGCCATTGCTCATCTGGATGATCTGCTCTTGGGTTTCGGTGACCAAGATGTCGGTGTCGATGTTCTCTTCACCGAACTCGTTCTCGATCACGGCGATCTTTTGCCCGTGGCTCTCCGACAGCACGCGCTTGAGCAGCGTGGTTTTGCCGGCACCTAGAAAGCCGGTGAGGATGGTGGCTGGAATGAGGGGCATGGTGGGTTCTCTAGAGGAATCAAGGGGGGCCGGTCGCTGCGTTGGCGGCGGGCCACGCCGGGCGGCCAAGGGCGTGATTGTCAAGCAGATGGAGTATTCTTGCTGGAACTCAACTCCCGGCACCCGTTTGTGTCCGAACCTCAGTCTTCTAGGCCGCCACGAGGCGGCCACAGCCCGCAGCACCGCCAAGGTGAGGGGCCTCATTCCGATAAACGCACCTTCTTTGAGCGTCTGGTTGAGTTCATCTCGCCAGGCCCGGACTCCAAGGACGAGCTCATCGAAACCTTGGCCGAGGCCGAGCAGCGAGACCTGATCGAGCCCCAAAGCCGAGCCATGTTGGAAGGCGTGCTGCGCATGGCCGACATGGTGGCGGGCGATGTGATGGTGGCCGCACCCCGTATGGACGTGCTGGACATTGACGCCCCGTACGACGAGTTGCTGGCCACCGTCATTGAGACCGGCCACTCCCGTTTCCCGGTGACCGAAGACGGCCGCGACAACATCATTGGCATCTTGATGGCCAAGGATTTGCTCAAGTTGCAGCGCGCGCCGGAGCTGAACCTGCGCACGCTCTTGCGCCCGGCCGTCTTTGTGCCGGAGTCCAAGGGCTTGAACGAGCTGCTGCGCGACTTCCGCTCCAACCGCAACCACCTGGCCATCGTGATCGACGAGTTTGGCACCACGGCGGGCCTGATCACCATTGAAGACGTGCTCGAAGAAATCGTCGGCGAGATCGAAGACGAGTTTGACGACGCCGACGCAGAAAGCGGCATCTACACCCTGGCCGATGGCAGCCATCGGGTGGCCGGTGATGCCGACATTGCGGTCGTGGCCTCGACGTTTGGCCTGGCGTTTTCGAGCGATGACTTTGACACCATTGGCGGGCTGATTGCCCATGAGCTGGGCCATGTGCCCCGCCGTGGCGAGACGGTGGAGTGCGGCGGCCTGTCCTTCACGGTGATGCTGACCCGGGGTGGTGCCGTGCGCTGGTTCCGCGTGCGCCGCTTGGACGCTGGCTCGTCCACCGCTTCATGATGGTGGCGCCCACCTCGCGCGCCACCTTCTGGGGGGGCGGCTTGGCCCTGTGGGCCGCAGGTGCAGCGCACAACCTCGCCTTTGCGCCTTGGGGTTGGTGGGCCTTGCAATGGCCTTTGCTGGCGCTGCTGGCCGCGCTGGTGCTGCGCGCCACCCCACAGCGTGCGGCGTGGTGGGGCTGGTGCTTTGGCGTGGGCTGGCTGTCGGCCGGGCTGTGGTGGCTGCACATCAGCATGCACGAGTTCGGCGGCATGCCCTCGGCCCTGTCCATCACAGCGGTGCTGCTGCTGGCCGCCGCGCTCTCGCTGTATCTGGCCTTGGCCATGGCGGCGGTGGCGCGCTGGCGCAGTGGCTCGCCGGTGGCGGACGCCTTGCTCTTTGCGGGTGCCTGGCTCGCGGCCGAGTTGGCCCGCGCACAGTGGTTCACCGGTTTTCCCTGGATCGCCTCCGGCTATGTGCATACCGACGGCCCGCTGGCGGGCTGGGCCCCCTGGGTGGGCGTCTATGCCATGGGGGCGCTGGCGGCGCTGAGTGCGGCCTGCTTGGCGCAACTGCTGCGCCACCGCTCGGCCGGGGTGTTCGCGGGGCTGCTATTGCCCCTGCTGTTGGCTGCGGTGCCGCGCTGGGCGGGGGTGTCCGAGTTCACCACGTCTAGCGGGGTGATGAGCGTCAGCCTGCTGCAGCCCAATGTGCCGCAGAACCTCAAGTTCGACCCCGACCGCCTGGCAGGCAATATGCAGGCGCTGGCAGACCAAGTGCGGGCCGCCAGAGGGCAGTTGGTCGTGACACCAGAGTCTGTCTTGCCCGTGCCTCGTGACCTGCTCGACCCCAGTTATTGGGCCGAGTTGACGGCGCCCATTCGTCGCTCAGAAGGCCGTGGCGCACTGCTGGGCACCTTCTTGGGCAGCGACGAACAAGGCTGGGTCAATTCCATGGTGGGCGTCACCCCCGGCTCGGCCGAAGACTATGCCTACGGAAAACGCCACTTGCTGCCCTTTGGTGAGTTTGTGCCGCCGGGCTTTCGCTGGTTTGTCGACTTGATGCGCATCCCGCTGGGGGACCAAGCCAGTGGCCAGCAAGAGGCGGCGTTTGCCATCGCAGGCCAGCGCGTGCGGCCCTTGATCTGCTATGAAGATTTGTTTGGCGAGGACTTTGCCGCCAGCGTGTTGGGGCCAGATGCCGCCACGGTGTTTGCCAATGCCACCAACCTGGCCTGGTTTGGCCGCCACATGGTGCAAGAGCAGCACCAGCAGTTTTCCCGCATGCGGGCCTTGGAGTTCCAACGCCCGTTCATCCGCGCCACCAACACGGGCGCCACCGGCGTCATCAACCACCGTGGCGAAGTGACGGCCAGCCTCCCGGCCTGGACCACCGGCATCCTAGAGGCCCAGGTCGAAGGCCGCTTGGGCGAGACGCCTTATGCTCGGTGGCTGGCCCAGGCGGGGCTGTGGCCGCTGTGGGCCTTGGCATTGATGCTCATACTCCCTGCTTGGTCGAGGCAGCGCCGAGTCCGCTGAACTTAGAATCGACCCTCCCTGCGCGACGGGGGCTGCCAGCCCCTTCGCCCCTGCCAAACAAGAACCCTGGCCGCACGATGCTCACCTTCCAGCAAATCATTCTGAAGCTCCAAGCCTATTGGGATGCCCAGGGTTGCGCCCTGCTGCAGCCCTATGACATGGAGGTGGGTGCGGGCACCAGCCACACCGCCACCTTCTTGCGCGCCTTGGGCCCGGAGCCTTGGAAGGCCGCTTATGTGCAGCCCAGCCGCCGCCCCAAAGACGGCCGTTATGGCCAAAACCCCAACCGCTTGCAGCACTACTACCAATACCAGGTGGTGCTCAAGCCCGCGCCGGCCAATATCTTGGAGCTGTATCTGGGCTCGCTGGAAGCCCTGGGCTTCGACCTCAAGAAGAACGATGTGCGCTTTGTGGAGGACGACTGGGAGAACCCCACGCTGGGCGCCTGGGGCCTGGGCTGGGAGGTCTGGCTCAACGGCATGGAGGTGACCCAGTTCACCTACTTCCAGCAGGTCGGCGGCATCGACTGCAAGCCCATCACCGGCGAGATCACCTATGGCCTGGAGCGTCTGGCCATGTATCTGCAAGGCGTGGAAAACGTCTACGACCTGGTCTATGCACCCGGTATCAGCTACGGCGATGTGTTTTTGCAGAACGAGGTTGAGCAGTCGACCTACAACTTCGAGCACAGCAATGTTGAGTTCTTGTTGCAGGCCTTCGGCGCGCACGAGGGCAATGCCCAGCACCTGATGGCCCAGCAACTGGCGCTGCCTGCCTATGAGCAAGTGCTGAAGGCAGCCCACACCTTCAACCTGCTGGACGCTCGTGGTGCCATCAGCGTCACCGAGCGCGCTGCCTACATCGGCCGCATCCGCAACTTGGCCCGCGCCGTGGCCCAAAGCTACCTCGACAGCCGTGCCCGTCTGGGCTTCCCCATGGCGCCCAAGGCCTGGGGTGAAGAAGTCATCGCCCAACTCGCCGCCAAGGCTGAGAAGGCCGCCCAAAAAGACAGCACCAAAGCGCAGGCCTGAGACCCATCATGAGCACGCAAAACCTCCTCCTTGAACTGTTTGTCGAAGAGCTGCCCCCCAAGGCCCTCAAAAAGCTGGGCGAGTCCTTCGCGGCCACGCTGGCGGCCAGCCTGAAGGCCCAAGGCCTGGCGGCTGCAGGCGCCGCCGTGACCTCGTTTGCTTCACCGCGCCGCCTGGGCGTGCATGTGGCGGCGGTTGCACCCAAGGCCGCCGACAAAGCCCAGCAGCTCAAGCTCATGCCTGTGGCTGTGGCCTTGACGGCTGACGGCCAAGCGACCCCCGCCTTGCTGAAGAAGCTGGCCTCGGTGGGCGCCGATGCGGCTGTGGTCCCGCAACTCAAGCGTCTGCCCGATGGCAAGGCCGAAGCCCTGTTCTTGGACAGCGTGGTGCCCGGCGCCAGCTTGGCCGAGGGCCTGCAAAAGGCGCTGGACGAAGCCCTGGCCAAGCTGCCTATCCCTAAGGTCATGACCTACCAATTGGCCGATGGCTGGAGCGACGTGAAGTTTGTGCGCCCCGCCCACAAGCTGCTGGCCCTGCATGGCGCCGACGTGGTGCCGCTGCAGACCCTGGGCCTACAGGCTGGCCGCAGCACCATAGGCCATCGCTTTGAAGCCGCACAAGCCGTGGTTGAGATCACGCACGCCGACCACTACGCGCAAGCTTTGCGTGAACAAGGCGCGGTGATCGCCAGCTTTGATGAGCGCCGCGCCGAGATCGTGCGCCAGTTGGCCGCCGCCGCCGCCAAAGAAGGCCTCACGCCGATTGACGACGAGGCCTTGCTGGACGAAGTCACCGGCTTGGTGGAGCGCCCCAATGTGCTGACCTGTCAGTTCGAGAAGGAATTCTTGGGCGTGCCCCAAGAGTGCCTGATCCTGACCATGAAGGCCAACCAAAAGTACTTCCCGCTGCTGGACGCCCAAGGCAAGCTGACGAACAAGTTCCTGATCGTCAGCAACATTGCACCAGCCGATGCCAGCGCCGTGATCCAAGGCAATGAGCGCGTGGTGCGCCCGCGCTTGGCTGATGCCAAGTTCTTCTTCGACCAAGACCGCAAGAAGACGCTGGAGAGCCGCGTTCCTGGCCTGGCCCGGGTGGTTTACCACGGCAAGCTGGGCACGCAGGGTGACCGCGCCGAGCGCGTGCGCGCCATTGCGCATGAGATCGTCAAGCAGTTGCGCATGGCCACCGTGCCTTACACGGCCGAGGCCAAAGACGAATTCGATGTGCTGGACAGCAAGGCGCAGCAAGCGGCGCTGCTGGCCAAGACCGACCTGCTGACCGACATGGTGGGCGAGTTCCCTGAGCTGCAAGGCATCATGGGCGGCTACTACGCTCGGCACGAAGGCCTGCGCGACGGTGTGGCCATCGCCATTGAAGACCACTACAAGCCGCGCTTTGCCGGCGACGCCCTGCCGCGCAACCACACCGGCACCGTGCTGGCGCTGGCCGACAAGCTCGAAACCCTGGTGGGTTTGTTTGGCATTGGCCAGCTGCCCACCGGCGACAAAGACCCCTTCGCGCTGCGCCGCCACGCCTTGGGCGTGATCCGCATCTTGGTCGAAAAGAACCTGCCGCTGAACCTGCCTGAGTTGTTGGCAGGTGCGGTGCCCGCCTTTGGTGAGCTGATCAGCAACCCCAGCGAGGCTTTAACCAGCTTCATGAGCGACCGCCTGGCCGTCTCCCTGCGCGACCAGGGCTACACCGCGCAAGAGGTCGAAGCTGTGCTGGCGCTCAAGCCAGCGCGCCTGGGCGATGTGCCCAAGCGCTTGGCGGCGGTGCGCAGCTTTGCGGCCCTGCCCGAGGCCGCCTCACTGGCGGCCGCCAACAAGCGTGTGGGCAACATCCTGAAGAAGGTTGAAGGCGCGCTGCCCACGACGGTGTCGACTGAACTGCTGAAAGAACCCGCCGAAGCTGCCCTGCAAGCCGCGCTGGTGCAAGTCGGCCCGGTAGCAGACCGCCTGTTCGAGCAGCATGACTATGCCGGTTCGCTGACGGCGCTGGCGGCACTCAAGGCGCCGGTCGATGCCTTCTTTGACGGCGTGATGGTCAATGCTGATGACGCCGCCTTGCGCGCCAACCGCCAGGCCTTGCTCAACCAGTTGCACCAAGCCATGAACCGCGTGGCCGACCTGGCTGCTTTGGCCAGCTGAAGCGCCGCGCCTGAGCCCTCACCATGCAAGCCCCCAAGCTCATCATCATCGGCCGCGACGGCATCCTCAATCGCTTTCGCGAGGACCATGTCAAAGAGCCGTCTGAGTGGGAGCCGCTGCCGGGCGCGCTGGAGGCCGTGGCCAAGCTCAACCATGCCGGCTGGCACGTGGTCATCGCCACCAACCAAGGCGGTATCGGCCGCGGCTTGGTGGACATGAGCGCGCTCAATGCCGTGCACGTCCACATGATGAAGCTGCTGGCGGCTAAAGGTGGGCGCATTGATGCGGTGTTCTTCTGCCCGCATCCGGCGCACGAGCATTGCGAGTGCCGCAAGACTGCCCCGGGCTTGATGCACGAGATTGCCAGCCGCTATGGGGTGGACCTGAAGAACGTGCCCATGGTGGGCGACACCCCGCGCGACTTAGAGGCGGCCCTGGCTGCGGGCTGCCCGCCGCACCTGGTGCGCACTGGCCGTGCGGGCCGGGTTCAGCCCGAGGAAGTGGCCCAATGGTTGGCTGCCGCGCCGGGCGCCTTGGTGCACGATGATTTGATGGCCTTTGCCCATCACCTGCTTGAGCGTGACGCGAACCCGCGCACCGGACATTGACAATAACAAGACCATGCAACGTTTGTTTTCGGCGCTGCGTTCAGCGTTCTACATTGCTTTTTTAACGGCCACGGTCATTCCTTGGGCTACTGTCGTGGTCTTGGCCTCAGCAGTGCTGAATGGCACTCGCATCTACTGGATGTGTGCGGGTTGGCTCAAGCTCTCGATCTGGGGTGCACGTGCCATTTGCGGTGTGAACTACCGCATCCACGGCATGGAGAACGTGCCCGATGCGGCCCATACCCGCGACGCCGTGATCTTGGCCTCCAAACACCAAAGCACCTGGGAGACCTTTGCCTTTCCGGCCCTGATGCCGCACCCGCTGTGCTACGTGTTTAAGCGCGAGTTGCTATGGATTCCGTTTTTTGGCTGGGCCATGGCCCGCATGGACATGATCCACATCGACCGCAGCAAGCGCGCAGAGGCTTGGAGCAAAGTGGCCGAGCAAGGTAAGCGCTACATGGCCGAAGGCAACTGGGTCATCATGTTCCCAGAAGGTACGCGTGCGGCGCGCGGTGAGCAAGGCGTCTATAAGTCCGGCGCCTCGCGCTTGGCCATTGCGGCGGGCAAGCCCATCGTGCCCATTGCCGTGACCTCCGCCGTCTGCTGGCCCCGCAAGAGCTTTTTGCTGAAGCCTGGCACCATCGATGTCTCCATTGGTCGCCCCATCTCGTCGGAAGGCCGTCAGCCTGACGAGTTGATGCGGGAAGTCGAAACGTGGATCGAAGCCGAAATGCGGCGACTAGACCCCGAGGCGTATGCCGCATAGTGCGTGCACAGAACCCGGATAGCAGGGCATAGTTCCTCAGTCCTGCTGTACTAGGGACTTCTTCCACGCAGTAGCCGTGCTAGCATGAAAAACGCTGGCGCATGCTGGCCACAGTCATAAGAACGGTGCGTTTGTGCACCGCTGATGCGCCCCTGGGGCCGGCCACACTTGCTGTTTGGGGCGTGTTGGGCTGGGGTGCTGGAGTGGAAGACCTCATGAGATCCCTGCCTGATGCTGCGCTGCTGCGCGCGCGACTCAACGCCCCGCGCCAAACCAATCGCTTGTTGCGATTGAAATTCCCGCATGACGACGGCCCTGCCGAGGCGTTGTTGGTCGCCAACCGGCTAGATGCCAAAGAGTCCTTGTCGCGCGACTTCGAGTTCCATGTGGAAGTCTTGTCAGACGACCCGGACGTGCCCCTCAAGTCCATGATGGGCAAGCTGGTCACCATCGAATTGGTGCGCGACGACGGCAGCCTGCGCTACTTCAACGGCCATGTCTTTGACTTTCGCTTTGTCAAAAACGACGCTGGCTTCGCCTACTACCAGATGTTGCTCCTGCCTTGGATGGCCTTTCTGCGCCGCCGCCGAGACAACTACCTCTTCCATCGCAAGACCGTTCGCGAGCAAACCGAGCTGATCTTTGCTGACTACGACCTGGCCGATTGGGCTCCCCGGCATCTAGGGCCAGACCCGCAGATGACAGACGCCTGCCAGTTCAACGAAACCGACCACAACTACCTGCACCGCCGCTGGGAGGCCCTGGGCTGGCACTACTGGTACGAACACCGTGCCGACGGCCATACCTTGGTGCTGTGTGGCGACAGCACGCAGGCTGAGCCCTGCGAGGGCAGCGGTGCCATGAGCTGGGAGGGCACTACCGGCGTGCGCCGTTGTGGCCTGTGGACCTTCGGTGGGGCGCGCAGCG
The DNA here is from genome assembly GCF_044358605.1 of Ideonella sp. Taxonomy (GTDB): domain Bacteria; phylum Pseudomonadota; class Gammaproteobacteria; order Burkholderiales; family Burkholderiaceae_C; genus Ideonella. Next base: position 3,539 of record NZ_JBIKNQ010000050.1, on the reverse strand, counting down.
TGGCGTCTACGGTCTATGCAGCATCGTCGTTCGACTTCAAACAGCCGCGTCCCATGCAGGCCAGCGCGCCCTCCATGAACCAGCAGGGCCAACTCACCCGCATGGAGGTCTACGACTATGCCGGCGCCTACGCCTTTGGCAGCCAAGCCGAAGGCGATGACCTGGCGCTGCGCCGCATGGAAGAGATGGAGGCGGCCGCCAAACACTTTGAGGCGACCGGTGACGAGGACCACGGCCAGTGTGGCCGAAGCTTTGTGTTGCAAGGCCACCAAGACCTGCTCAAGCGCATGGACGAGCCCGAGGACGTGGAGTTCTTGATCATCGACATCCACCACGAAGCCAGCAACAACTACGAAGCCCAACAAACCACCGAGGCCGACTACCGTTGCCGCTTCAACAGCCTGCGCAAGAAAATCCCTTGGCGGCCCGGCCGCGGCCACCACAGCACTGAGCCCAAGATCTACGGCCTACAAACCGCCATCGTGGTCGGGCCACCCGGTGAGGAGATCCACACCGACGAATACGGCCGCGTGCGGGTGCAGTTCCACTGGGACCGCGAAGGCCAGTACGACGAAAAATCCAGCGCCTGGGTGCGCGTGGCCAGCACCTGGGCGGGTAGCAACTTCGGCTTCATGGCGGTGCCTCGCATCGGCCAAGAGGTGATCGTGCAATGGCTGGACGGCAACCCCGACCGCCCTCTTGTCACCGGCCGTGTCTTCAACCAAGACAATATGCCGCCGTGGGAGCTGCCGGCCAACAAAACCCAAACCGGCATGCTCAGCCGCTCCACCACCGGCGGCGGCTATGACAACGCCAACGCGCTGCGCTTTGAAGACAAGAAAGGCCAAGAAGAAGTCTGGCTGCACGCCGAGAAAGACCAGCGCATCGAGGTGGAGAACTGCGAAAGCCACAGCGTGGGCGTGGACCGCAGCAAGACCATCGGCCATGACGAGACGGTGAGTGTGGGCAACAACCGCAGCGAGACGGTGGGCACCAACGAAACCATCAGCATCGGGGCCGACCGCAAAGAGGATGTGGGCGCGAACGAGACCATCAGCATTGGCATCAACCGAACGGAGACGGTCGGGGCGAATGAGACGATCACGGTGGGGGCGAGCCGCAGCAAGACCATTGAAAAAAACGAGAGAGACAAGATTGGTAAGAACTGGTCCATCAATGTGGGCAAGTTCAAGACGGAAACGATTGCTCTGGCGTCGATGCAGAACGTGGGGCTGGGCAAAATGGTCAATGTCGGCGCGGCGTACAACCTCAATGTCGGTGGGCTGATGGCCACAGTGGTAGGTGCGCAGCGCTCAGATGCGACAGCCCTCAACCACGGCGTTACCGTGGGCCAGAGTTTTACCTTGTCGGCAGGCGACGTGATCGAGCTGCGTTGTGGGGCCAGCGTGCTACGCATGGACAGCAGTGGCAAAGTCACGATTCAGGGCACGGAGTTCCTCTTTGACGCGAGTGGCCCGGTGCAGATTAATGGCAAAGACATTGACTTGAACTGAGCTTCGGTACTGTCATGGAGTTTCGCAACCTGACCCCCTTTGATGCGCTGGCCTTTAGCGCGCTTGATACGCGGGACCGTGCCTACCATGTTGTGGTGCTCAAGGTGGGCTTGCGCCTGGTGCAAGACGGTGGGCAGTGGTCGGCCGTCCTGATGGACGAAGACCCTTGCCGCCTCTGTCTGGCCGACGAGCATTGGGGCGCCCCGGGGTACAGCAGCATCAAGCAAGAAAGCGATTTGGCGCCTTACAAGCCCAAATGCGATGTGCTGGTCCGCGGGCAGAGCTTTGCGCCGCAGGGCAAGCCCGCGTCTCACTGGACAGCGCGCTTGAGAGTGGTCGAAACCTTCAAGGAGCATGTGCCTGCTCCCAGCAAGCCAGTGGCATTGAATCCCTTGATGGGCTTGACGCTGGGACAGAAACAGCAATGGGAGGATGCGCAGCGAGATTACGCTCGGCGATTGGAGGCGGTGCGGGCGCGAGGCTCCAGGGTTGTGCTCGATAAGACCATTGCCTTGCGTGGGCCGAGCGAGTTCTTTCGAACGCCCCTGTTGGGTTGGAAGCGCAGTAGCAGCGCCGCCGTCCTCAGTGTGCCCTTGCGCTGGGAGCAGAGCTTCGGAGGAGCCAGCATTGTCCCTGCCGCGGCCAAGAGCCTTGGCTCTGCGGGCGAGGTGTCACCGCCCTTGCTGAACGAAGTCTGCTTCAGCAATCCAGTGGGTTGTGGATGGATGGAGGCGCGCTGGGAAGCCGCTGTCAAACAGTCCACTGGACGCCTGCCGAGCAGCTTGCCTGCGCCTCAAATCGAAGCGTCTGATCTACCGCCCCTAGAGGCGCCTGTGTGGGCCTCGAATCCGGAAGGCGAGGTGTCTGCCGAGCGGATGAAAGAGGTCGCCGCCAGCTATAAGGCAAAGCCTGTTGGATTGGCTGCCTTAGGGCGTGCTTGGGCACCTCGCTTGGCACTGGCCGGTACCTATGACCAAGCCTGGCGCGACACCCGTCATCCGAAGTTACCCAAAGACTTTGACTTTGCGTACTACAACGCGGCGCCAGCCGATCAGCAGATCGACTTCCCTGATTTGCTGCGGGGCTATGTGCTGCAAACCGAGAACCTCACGCCAGGTGGGGGGTGGGCGACCGTGGCCTTGCCCAAGCATCGCGCGTATGCCTTGATGCGGATGGACGATGGCCTGGTTTTGCCTTGCCCCATGCAGGTGGATCACATTGAGTTGGATAACGAGAACCAAGAGGACGTCCGTCTCTTGCTCAGCTTTCGATGCGCGGTGCTGAAGCAGGCGGGTGTGCGTGTGTTGGAGGCTCGCTTCGAGGTGGACCCAACCCGGGACTTGTTGACGCTGGAGCCTTCGGCTGATTACCAAGGCCCCACACCTGAAGGCCTGAAAGCAGAGCGTGCGCGGGACGCTGGAGAGGCTGCCCATGGCTAAAGACTTCATGGCACGGCAGCAAAGTGGCTGGCTGGTGGTCTGCACCAGCCCTGATGTCTGCAAGACACCTATGGGCTCCAGCACACCTCCCGTGCCCTACCCCGTGACGGCCCAGCTCAGTGCCGCAGCTGATGTGGCGCTCTCGGTGCGCAGCAATGGACACCCCGTGCTGGTCATGAGTCGCAGTGAGATTCCCAGCACCCAAGGCGATCAGGCGGGACTGGCCAAAGGGGTCAAAAGTGGTACGGTTGGGGGTAAGTGCTACCCCTCTGAGGCCAGCACCACGGTGCGTGTTGAGAAGTGCTATCTCGTGCGTCACGGCGATGGCTTTGAGATGAACGCGAGCTGAAAGATGGGTACACCCAAACCCGGCAATACACCCGGTGAGGTTCTTGGCCCCGTTTCGCCAGGGGCCAAGCGGGCAGAGGCTGCGAACCCGGCTGTGCGTGCGGAGTCTCCCGCAGAGCTAGCAGGCTGCTGAAAAACCGCCTTGATCATGCAGCTTTGGCGCCCGACTTAAAGTCTGAGTTGAGTGCGTTTCGTGATGCGGGAAATCGAGCCCGAATTTCATCGATTTAGTGCGGTT
>NZ_JBIKNQ010000049.1:0-41820 GCF_044358605.1 Ideonella sp. | reverse complement strand
CCTCAACCACCAGACCCCCATCGAGGCCCTGAAAAAATGGCACGCCTCACACCCCAAGCTCTTCACAAAACGTGTGAATGATCTCCCGGGGCTTGACAGCCAGCTCCCTCTGGGTGATGCTGACCCCGAACAAGACCACCGCAACGCCACCACAATGGCATACTGAAGCCAAAAAGCTGACTCCACCGGCCAATGATTCAGACCGTTATCTCTGGACGGACCTGAAGAACAACCTTTTCGATGTGATGATCTTAGGCCACTGAGTGTTTTCTCGCGGGCCTCCCTGTCGCCCGCCGCTCAATGCCCATCCTTCTTGCCACGAGCTCCTCGCACCTGCGGGGGCTGGACACCCTGCGCGCACTGGCCATTGCGCTGGTCTATCTCTACCACTACCCCTTGTTCGCCGACGGCCGCTTGGAACTGGGGCCGCTGGCCGAGGTGGGCTGGATTGGCGTGGATTTGTTCTTTGTGCTCAGTGGCTACCTCATCGGCAAGCAGATCTTGGGGCCGCTCCACACCGGCCAGCCGTTTGAATTGGGCCGCTTCTATGCCCGCCGTGCGCTGCGCACCTGGCCGGCGTTTTGGGTGGTGCTGGCCGCCTACTTTCTATGGCCCGCCGAGATGGGCGGCCGCACGCCACCCGACTTGTGGCGCTTTCTGACCTTCACCCAAAACCTGGGGCTGCAGCCCGGCACCGCGTTCTCGCACGCTTGGTCGCTGTGCATTGAAGAGCAGTTCTACTTGCTGCTGCCGCTGGTGGTGCTGGCGGCCCACCGCTGGGGCTGGCGGGGTGCCAAGGCTTGGGCCTTGGGGGCGGCGTTTATCGCCTTGGGGGTCGGCGCGCGGGCCTGGTGGTGGCCGCAGGTGGGTGACAAGCCCATGGCCTACTACGCCGCCATCTACTACAACACCCTGTGCCGCTTTGACGAATTGTTGGCGGGAGTGGCGGTGGCGGGCTTGCAGATCAGCCGCCCTGCCGCTTGGGCCTGGCTGATGAGCAAGCGCCGCGAGTTGACGGCGCTGGCCCTGGCCAACTCCGCCCTGCTGTGTTGGGCGCTGCTGACGCACTATGTCGTTGAGGGCCAGGGTTATGGCGCGGTGATGACCATCTGGGGCTACACCTGGGTGGCCTGGAGCTTTGCGCTATGGCTGGTGCTGGCTTTGCACCCTGAGTCTGCGCTGCACCGCTTCACAGTGCCGGGGGCGGCCACTTTGGCCGGGTGGTCCTACACGCTCTATCTGGTGCACAAAGCCGTGGGCCACCTCTTGGCCCCACGGCTGGCCGAACAAGGACTCGCGCCCTGGCCCACCTTTGTGCTGGTGACGCTGGCCAGCTTGGGCGCCGCCGCAGCGCTGAGCGCCCTGGTGGAGCGCCCGATCATGCGCTGGCGTGATCAGCGGTTTGCGGCCCACTCAGCGGCAGCGTGACGATGACCTTGAGGCCAGGCTCAGCCTGAGCAAACTGCAGCGTGCCGCCATGAGCCTCGGCCACCAAGCGGCAGAGGTGCAGCCCTAGGCCCACGCCGCCGGTGGCGCGGCCACGAGCCGCGTCGGTGCGGTAGAAGGGTTCGGCCAGATGGGCCAGTTGCTCAGGCGTCACGCCGGGGCCGTGGTCGCGCACGGTCACGGTCAGCGCCTGGGCCGACCAAGCGGCATGCACCTCCACAGGCGCCCCAGCGCCGTGGCGCAGGGCGTTGTCGATCAGATTGCGCAGCAGCAGGGCCAAGCGCGTGCGGTCGCCCTGCCACGCCGGCGCATCACCGCTGAGGCTCAGGTGTACGGTATCTGGCGTGGCACAGGCCTGCACCGCCTGTTGCAGCAGCGTGGGCCAATCGATGGGCTCCAGGTTCAAGGCTTGGTGGCGCTGCGCCAGGCGCTCGCTTTCCAGCAGGTCGGTGATGAGGTCGCGCATCTCGCCCAGGTCGCGCAGCAGCGCGTCGCGCGAGGCGCCCTCTTCCACCAACTCGGCATTCAAGCGCGCCCGGGTCAGCGGTGAGCGCAGCTCATGGCTGATGGCCAAGAGCAAGGCTCGCTTGGCATCCAACATGCCGCTCAAGTCCGTGGCCATGTGGTTGACGCGCTGGGCCAGCTCGCCCAGCTCATCAGCCCGGCGCACCGGTATCGGCTGGCTGAAGTCACCCTGGCCGTAGCGGGTGACACCTGCGGCGATGTCGTCCAAGGGCTTGAACAGGCGGCGCACCAGCGCATAGGCCAAGCCCGTGAGGCTGAGCAGCACCGCCAGCGTGATCCAGCCCACCCTTTGAGGCTGACGCACAAAAGAGCGCACATCGACACCAAAGGTCAGGGTGTGGCCATCAGCCGTCTGGCGCGCCATCCAGGTCCGAGGGCCGGGATGGTTGGGATAATCAGGCGCATCACTGCCCTGGCCTGGGCCATGGGCACGATGGCGGCGATGCTCAGAAGGCAGCGGCAGCGGTGGCAACTCGTCCAAGTCCGGCCCCGATTGCCACTGCACCAGCGGGCCTTCAATGCGCAGGGTCACGGGCAAGCGCTGGGTCAGTGCCTGGGCCCGCTCAATGCTGGGCGGGCTGCCCACCTCGGCGGCCAGGCGGTCGATGTAGTCGCGCACCAAGGGGCGGATGGCACCGCGCCAGCCTTCGCCAAAGGCACGCTGCATGCCCAGCGAGAAGGTCAGACTCATGGCCACCGCCAGCACCACAAACAGGGCCACCAGCTTCAGGCCCAAAGAGCGCTGCCAGCGCACGCGCCATGTCGGGGTGCCGGGGGTGCTGCCGGTGCTCATCGGGCAGACCCCGCCGCAAAGGCATAGCCGGCGTTGCGCAGGGTCTTGATGCAGTCCAGCGGCTCCAGCTTTTTGCGCAGGCGTGAGACAAGGATGTCCACCGCCCGGGTGTAGAGGTCGGCATCATGGCCGCGCAGGCGGCTGAGGATGTCGTCGCGGCTGAAGACCTTGCGCGGCTCTTTGGCCAGCAGCAGCAGCAATTCGTACTCGGTGCCCGTCAGGGCCAGCACTTCGCCTTGGCGCGTCACCTCGCGGCGCGGCACATCAATCTGGAGGCCCTCAAAGCGCAGCACCTCGGCCTCGCCCGGGTTGGGCGCAGCGGCCACCTTGACGCGGCGCAGCACCGTGGTCAGACGGGCGGCCAACTCGCGCGGCTCAAAGGGCTTGGGCAGGTAGTCGTCTGCCCCCATCTCCAGGCCCACCACCCGGTCGGTCAGCTCGCCGCGGGCGGTCAGCATCAGCACCGGCGTGCTGTGTTGACGGCGGATCTCGCGCAGCACTTCAAAACCGTCCATCTCCGGCAGCATCACATCCAAGATCACGGCGTCAAAGGGCTCGGCAGCAAGGCGTGCCAGCCCCACGCTGGGCCGATCCGCATGGATCACCTCGAAGTCGTAACGCTTCAAATAGGTGGTCAGCGGCGGTGCCAGGTGTTCGTCGTCGTCGATCAGCAGGATGCGGTGCATGGCAGGGGCTAATGAAGAAACCGACCGTGAGTGTGCATCACGGTCGGGACAAGAGCGGCGAGAGGCTTAACGCGCCGGTGCGTCCTTCGCCCCCTGGCCACGATGGCCGCCTTCTGGCCCGTGGCCCATCATGCCCTTACCGCCGCGACGGTTCATGAACTCACGCACTTTTTGTTGCTGCTCGGGCTTGAGGCTGTTGAAGAAGGTAGCGGCTGCGCTGATGACTTGCGGGCTTTGCAGGCGGATGGCCTCGGTCTTGTCGTTGACCAGCGTCTGGGCCTTGGCCACGTCAAACTGGTTGCCCGCAATCAGGGCTTGCATCTGCTCGCGCATGGCGCCGGGCTGGCCGCCGGACATGGCTTTGCGCTGGGCGTCCATCTGGGTGCCCAGCGCCACCAGGTATTGCTTCTGGGTGGCGTCCAGGGCCAGCTCTTTGCTGATGCGGTCGGTCATGCGCTCACGCATCTGGGCCATGTCGGCCTCGCTCATTTGGCCGTGGCGGCCAAAGTGGTGAGAGCCGCCTTGGCTGTAGGCCACACCGGCCACGAGGGCACCTGCGCTGACGGTGGCGATGAGGGTGCGTTTGATCCAGGTCTTCATGGTGACTCCTTAGCGGTGAAAACGTTGTTGCGATGGGTGTCACTGTGCCTGGGCGAGCCTGACATGTCCTTTCGGCGCGGTTTCGCTGTGTTTCGTTTTATGTCATGCCCGACAAAAGCCGCGCACAAAAGCCTTCTGGCTAGGCGGCCCGGCGTAGACAGTACACCCCGTACGGCAAGCCGGGCCAACGACGCCAGAAGGCTTTTTTGCGTGGCTACCCAAACCAGCCTTGTAGAAACCAGCCCTCAGCACCTTGAGCCGCCGGCAGGCGCGGCTTGTAGACCCAGCAGAGGTGGCCATTGGGCAGGCCCGCGATGAAGTAGTCGCGCACCGCCAGGTGCTCGTCCCACCAGCCGGTCTCGATGCGCTCGGGGCCTTCCAGCAGGCGCAAGGGTTGGCCTTGCAGCCATGGGCGGCCCTGGCGCTCTGGCAAGGCTTGGGCTTGGGGCAGCAGCCACAGCGGGCGGGTCATGCGCGGCAGCGCTGCGGGGGCTGCGGGCGCGGCCTGGGCGGGGGCGTTGGAGGGCATGGCTTGCACCGGGTGGGTGCGGGTGGCGCACTCTGGGCGATGGTCGTGTACCAGCCGCAGGCTGTGCACAGCCTCTGCGCCCAGGCGTGCCTGCAAGCGGTCGATCAGGCGCAGCAGGCCGTGGGTGTCCGGCCCGGCCAGCTCCGGAAACAGCTCACCGCTGGGGGCCGCCGTGAACACCGGCTCGGCACAGTGCAGGGCCAGGCTCAGCACCGGGGCCTCCAGGGGCTCGCGGGCCAGGCGCTCGCGCAGCACGGCCAGCCAATGGGCGACATCGGCACTGGGCTCGGCCAAGGCCAGGCCCAGCGTGCTGGTGTGCTGCCCGGCCTCACCTTGCGAGCTGGCCCGCAGCCGGGTTTGGTGCTGCAGGCGAAGCTCAAAGCGCTGCACCCGGGCTTGGTGGGCCCGCGCCCACGCGGCCAAGCGCTGCAGCAGCACGGCCACGGCATCCAGCAAGGGCTCCACCTGTTCGGTGCGAAACGGCAGCTCCAGGCTGCTGTCGAACTGGGTCGGCGGGTTGATCCACTCGCGCGGGTCCGGCGCCTCGCCATAGGCCTGGGCCAACAGGCTTAAGCAAGCGGGCCCCAGGCGGCGCGCCAGGCCTGCACGCGGCTGGGCGCGCAGATCGCCCAGGCGGTTCAAGCCCAGCGCCACACAGCGCTCGGCCAGCGGGCCGGGCAGGCCCAGCACGCCGACGGGCAATTCATCTAAATGCCGGGTCCAAGGGGCCTTGGGCAGCGGCTGGCACAGGCGCGGAGCCTGCGTCGGCTGCGCCTGGGCCAGCCAGGCCGCCGCCAAGGCGGTGGGTGCTTCGGCCCAATGCAGCTGGTGGCCCAGCACGGCCAAGGCCGCCTGCATGCGCTGCCACAAGGCCTCTGCCCCACCAAAACAGCGCAGGCTGGCTTGGACCTCGGCCAGCACCGTGTGAGGCGCTTGCCAACACACCGAGGGGCTGAAGGCCAGCAAGGCATGCGCCAGGGCATTCAGCGCTTGTTGGTCGCGAGCCTCGTCAGTCGCCCCCAGCACCATGCCTGGCACCAGCGCCAGGGCGGTGGCTCGCTTCATGCCTGGCTGCACACCGGCCTGGGCCGCTACGGCATTGCCGACCAAGATGCGGTGCTGCGCCACCAGAGCCAAGGGCGTGAGGGGCGCAGCGGCCCCCAAAGTGGCCGCAAAAGCCTCCAGCGACAGCGCAGGGGCATGCACCCCGATCCAGCGCATAAGGCCACTCAGGCGGCTGCCAAGGCAGCAAAGAACGCAGTGCGCGCGGGCATGGTGAAGGCATCTCAGTCTCAACACGAAGATGCGCAGAATACTGTATTTTCATACAGTATTCCATGAGCCCGTCAGGCCCGCTCGTTCAACGCGTCTTGGCGCGACCGGCCTCCACAAACTCGCGCACAAACTCGCGCAGATCGCGTGTCGGTTCACGCGGGCCGACGGTGGTGGTGCGGATGTCGCGCACGCGCTCAGCCGGGCGTGCCAAGCTGCGGAGATCACCCGACAAGGGCATGGTGATGGTGGACATTTCGGTGTCCAGCGTCACCTTCACCGGTGCATAGGCGATCAACGGGTTGGGCTTTTCGGCGCTGATCACCACCCCCAGGTTGTGCCCCGCTTCAAAAATCCGGTCGTCCGCATTGATCTCCCAGGTCAGGGTGTACCACTTGCCCGGCACCAGCTCACGCTTTTTGTCCCAGCCTCTGTGATGACCCAGATCAGCGATGGTGCGCGACACCACATAGGCCGACCCGGTCGTGCTGTAGTCCACCACGCGGGCCTGAAGACCCGCCGCAGCCTTGTCTACTTGCACCCGCACACTGAGGGTGGCGGTGCCTGCCAAGCGCACCGGGCTGCTCAGGGCATTGCTCAAGAACACGAGCCGATCTGCACGAGTTTGGGTGGGGTTGGCGACGATGCTGTCTCTGGAATAGGCCGTCGCCTGGGTGAAACTGAGATAGCGCTCGGCCAAGCTGGGGGCGGCCGCACTGGCGCTCAAGCGGCCCGCGGCTTGGCCCAAGGGGGATGTCAGCTTCAAGATGTGGTCGGTGGTGCCTGCAGGCGGCCACACCGCATCAGTCGACCATGTCTTGTTCTCGCGCTGGATGATGGCTTGCGGCTCTTGCGGCACCCCGTTGTCCAAGCCTTGCAGGTAGTAGTCAAACCATTGCAGCAGCGGCGTGGAGTAGGTGGCGCCAAAGTCGTAGAAGGGCTCAATGTGCTCGCCTTGGTGCAAGAACAGGCGGCGCTCCACGCCCAGGCGGCTCAGCTCGCTCCACCACTCGCCGAACTGCCGGGTTTTGACGTTCTCGTCATTCAAGCCGTGCACCACAAACACACTGGCCTTGATCTTGGCGGCGTTGATGCGGAAGTCCCGCACGCTCCACCACTTGTTGTAGTTACCGGTCGGGTCATCCGAGCTGGTTTGCAGCACCGGGGTCAGGTCGCGGCAGGTCTGGCTGAAGTAGTTGCTGACATAGTCATTCAGGAAAGTGACATGCTCCGCAAAGAAGGGGATGCCATTGCCGCGGGTGTAGTCGTACCAGCTGGAGATGGCCGCCACCGGAACAATGGTCTTCAGGCCCTCGACGCCGGTGGAGGCCACCGCATTGGCAATGGTGCCGTCCCAAGAGACCCCAATCATAGCCGACTTGCCCGTGCCCCACAGCGTGGCATCAGCCGGTGTGCCATTGGCATAGAAGCCACGCGCACGGCCATTCGCCCAGTCGATGACCGCCTTGGACCCTTGCACCTCGCGCGTACCGCCGACATCGGCGCAGCCGGTTGAAAAATCGGTGCCCGGCAAAGCCACCGTGGCCACGGCATAGCCATAGGGCACGAAGAAGTCTGTCTCCCACTCCTGCCGAGGCTGCTGCGCAAAGTACGGGGAGGCGTGGATGATCAAGGGCACCTTGGCACCCGGTGCTGTGTTGGGGCGGGTCAACTCCACCCGAATGCGGTCTGACTTGCCATCGCGGTCATCGTCGCGGCCAGTCTCGACAAACACCACCTCACTGATGGCCTCGGCGCGATTGAAGAAAGGCACGGTCTGCTGGCCCACCACCCATGGTCGGCTCGGGTCCCCGGTGGCTGCACCCGCAGGGGTCCCAAGCACGATCAGGCTTGTTCCGACAAGCAGCCCCGCCATACCGCGGTAAAGGGTCGGATGAGTCAATGTCATGGTGTGGCCTCGACAGGAAGTTAAGCGATACGCATCGGCGCACTATAGAAGTGCATGCCCCATTGAACCGACTGGCTCCCTAGTTCGCCCTAGGGGGCTTTGAACCATGCGGATGGCTCCTCTTCTTGCACATGACGACGAGGAAGCACGCCCAAGGCCGCCCCTGTGGCACGCTGACGCAAGCGCTGAGCCGACAGCGGCGCATTCGCCTGTGTGGCGGCGGCATCCTCCGCCCAAGCTTGGGCCACGCCCAGGCCACGTGCAGACAAGACAGCCGGCAGCGGCAACAGCAAAGGCTGAGTCCAACTGGGTCCCCGCCGCTTAACACCCGTCAGAGCCAGCAGATCAGGCCCAGCGGCCTGCAGGCGCAGGCGCAAGGGCGCCGGGCTGGCCTGGGCGGCGTCGGACTCAGGCCGCCACAAAAAGACAGGCCCTGCCTGGGCCTGGGCGGCCAGTTGCAGGCGGCGCAAGGCCTCTTGTGGCAGGTGTGCAGGCAGCCAGGCCAGCACGGCACCCGCTTGGCCACTGCGTAAGGCTTGCTCTAAGACCCAGCACAGATCGGCCCAAGGGGCGCGCGGCGCCCCCTTGCGCACGGCGCGCCGTGGTGGCGCCAGCTCGGGCCGCACCACCACGCAGCGCTCAGGTGCACAGCCCATCTGCAGCAAGCCTGCTGCAGAGAGCAAGGCGGGAGGTTGCACCCACAGCAGAGCCTGCCCTTGCGCACTCAGGCGCGCCAGCAGCGGGGCCAGCAGCCGCAACTCACCCAAGCCTGGGCCCGGGAGTAACAGCTCCGTCAAGGCTCGGCCGGGCCAGCCGCCACCGGGCAGTTCGGCATCCAGGGCGGCCCAGCCGCTGGGCCAGACGTCGTCTGCCGCGCGCCCGCCCGTCAAGCCTATGCGGGCTCGCCACACCAAAGGGTGCAATGGCCCGGCCGTAGCCAAGCGCACCGCCGGTGAGGGGGCGGCCACACAGGCTGCTGCATCGAGAGAGGAGGCGGTGGGCGTGCTCATGGTGCTGTATGTTTATACAGTATCATGCCGTTCCTTGAGGCCTTGATCAAGTTGCCTGCGCAAAGCGCCACGCGCCGCGCATCCCAGCCAGGGTTCGGTTGCAGCCGACCCTGGCTTCTTTTTAGGGGGCTCGCAGCAGCCCTCGTGGCGACTCAGGCATGAAATATTTATTTCAACTCTAGAGAGCCTCTAAAAATAAATTCCGCCATAGCGAGAGCAAAGAAACTTTAGTTTCTTTGGCGCAATAAAATCAAGCTTCGGCAGCGCGCGAATTAAACACGAAATCCGACTCACTAGGCCCGTATCACGGGGTCCAAAGTATCTAAACAAGCACGCCGCCGCCTGCCACGCCAGAGTGGTGCCAGCGCTGGGAAGCGCACGCTCTGACGGGCCTCACCCTGCCACGACAGCCTGAGACATTCATGTCTTTTTAGATATAAAAATAACTCACACTTAAACTGTTTGAGAGTTTTAAACAGCAGGGGTGAATCTGTAAATATTCCGCAACTCACGGGAATCGTGATGAATACCCACATCAAGCGCGACTTAAATTATTAGAATATTTTTGCAACCAATGCTTACACCTGCTTGAGCAGCCCCCGTCAAGACGCGAAGGAGATCCACCTTGTCCAAGCCCCATAAAGTCAAAGCACGCATGCTTATCGACGGCCAGACCACCGCAACCAGTTCAGCTGCCAGCGTGGCCCGGGTCGATGAGACCCTCCAGTCTGCGGCAGCCCCCATGCAGGCAGCCGCTGTCACCGACCCCGAGGCCAGCAGCACCTTGAGCACCAAGGGTGCCAGTGGCGTGCCCCTGCCCAATGAAGCGCCGGTGGTGGTGGACGAGTGGATCACGGTCAAGGCCGGTCAGCCCGTCTCGGCGCACCAGTCTGTGCTGCTGGGCAATGACCGCGACAGCGACGGCGGCACGCTGAGCATCACCGAGTTTGGCAAGCCCTCGCATGGCACCCTGACCAAGGCCGCCGATGGCACCCTGACGTATGTGGCCAACGGCAACTACAGCGGTGATGACAGCTTCACCTACACCGTCAGCGATGGCCAGGGTGGCTTCACCACCGGCACCGTGCACATCAAGGTCGAGTCTTGCAGCCCCACCAACAAGCCCCCGGTGGTGGTCGATGAGTGGGCCAGTGTGCGTGGCACCAACCCCGTCTCTGCCCATGAGAGCGTCTTGCTGGCCAATGACAGTGACCCCGAGGGTGGTGCGCTGACCGTGCGCAATCTGAGTGACCCACCGCATGGCACGCTGACCCGTGCCGCCGATGGCACGCTGACCTACAAGGCCGACGCAGGCTTCAGCGGCACCGACAGCTTCACCTATGAGGTGGTGGACCCGCAGGGCAATGTCACCGTGGGCACGGTGCATCTGTGTGTGTTGCCTGCCAACTTGTCGGTGACCATCACCGATGTGCGTGATGATGTGGGCGCCGTCCAAGGCACCGTGGTCGATGAAGGCCGCACTGATGACCGCCGCCCTGCCCTGCAAGGCAAGACCGAGGCCAATGCGCTGGTGGACATTTATGACGGCACGACCAAGCTCGGCCAGGTCAAGGCTGACGCCAGCGGCAACTGGAGCTTCACGCTCACCACGGATCTGGGTGATGGTCGCCATGACTTCAAGGCCGTGGCCACGGCCGTTGATGGTGCGACCGCTCAGAGCAATGAGTGGTCGGTCACGGTGGATTGCGGCACCACACCACCTCCTCCTCCTCCTCCCCCTCCTCCGCCTGCGCTGCCCGCCCCCGTGGTGGCGATTGGCGAAGACTTGAACAATGACGGCTTGATCAACAAGGCCGAGAAGACCGGCCCGGCTGACGCCATCGTCACGCTGCCCGTGGGCGCCAAGGCCGGTGACACGCTGATCGTGACCGACCAGAGCGGTGCCAAGCAAGAGAAGCTGCTGACCGCAGCCGACATTGCCGCAGGCAAGGTGACCTTTGTGGATGGCTTTGCCATGCCCGCAGAAGGCCAGACGCTGACGCTGACCGCGCAGATTCGCAGCGCTGAGGGCGTGCTGTCTGAGAAGGGCACTGACGCTGCTGTGGTGGACACCACGGCCCCTGGCAACCCCATCGTTACCATCACCACCGACAGCGACAACAATGGCCGCATCAACCAAGGTGAGTTGACCGCCGCTGGCGGTGTGGATGTCAAGATCGACCTGCCCGACACGGCCAAGGCCGGTGACAAGCTCATCGTGGTCGACCAAGCGGGCAACAAGGTGGAAGTGACGCTGACGGCCGCACAGATCGCCGCCAAGTCCGTGACCTTGGACAACGCCTTCCCAGCCCCAGCTCACAATGCCACGCTCACAGTCACCGCCACGCTGACAGACCCTGCGGGCAATGTCTCGGGCCCGGGCTCTGACAGCGCCATCATTGACTGCCCGCCGCCTCCGCCACCTCCTCCGCCCACGGTCCCCGCCCCGGTGGTCACCATCGCCAATGATGTGGACAACAACGGTTTGCTCAATCGCGGTGAAGTCCAGGGCCGTGCCGACATCGTGGTCGACCTTGACCCCAGTGTGAAGGCCGGTGACCAAGTCTTTATTGAAGACCAGGCCGGTAACCTGATTGGCCGCAAGCTGACGGTGGAAGAGGCCGCTGCACGCCAGATCACCTTCACCGACGCCTTTGAGTTCCCCGCCGAGGGTCAGACCCTGCGGGTGGAGAGCTATATCCGCACCGCTGGTGGCGCGCTCAGCACGCGCAGCAGTGACCAAGCCGTGGTCGACACCACAGGCCCGGGCAACCCCACCGTGGCCATCGTCACCGACACCAACAACGACGGCCAGATCAGCAAGGCTGAGTTGACCAATGCGGGTGGCAATGATGTGCGGGTGGGCTTGCCCGCCACGGCCAAGGTTGGCGACATCATGACCGTCACCGACCAAGACGGTAACCGCGTTCAGCGCCCGCTGACGGCCGCTGAGGTGGCCGCAGGCAGCGTCTTCTTGGACAACGCCTTCCCCAACCCCGGTGATGGCAAAACCCTGACCGTCAGCGCCACGCTCACCGACCCAGCAGGCAATGTCTCTGACACCGCCCGCGACAGTGCGGTGATGACGCTGACGGCCCCCACGGTGACCATCACCATCGTGGATGACAAGGACAATAACGGCACCATCACCCGCAATGAAATCGGCGCGGCCACCCGGGTAGACGTTCGCCTGGACCTGCCCGCCAGCATCCGTGCCGGTGACAAGGTCGAGGTCACCGACAACCAGGGTAATGGCGTCAGCAAGACGGTCACCGCAGCCGATGTGGCCGCCAAGCAGATCACCTTCAATGACGCCTTCCCGCTGCCTGCTTCTGGCGCCACCATTGAGGTGACGGCCAAGGTCACGGACACTGCGGGCAATGAGTCGCCGCTGTCCAAGGACTCTGCGCTGTTTGATGGCAACTACCTGCCCACCGGCACGGATGATGTGAACACGGTGCGTGGCTTTGCGACGCCCATGGCCACCATTCTGGCCATGAACCAAGACAGCGGCACGGTGGTGCCTGCAGGCCAGACCTGGGTCACCACCGATGGTGATGCGGGCCGTGCGGTCTTCGGGCAGCTCAGCTCGCTGCTGGTGGCTGGCATGACGGTGCAGATCAGCAGCTCGGACCACCCGGGCCAGTGGATCAATGCCGTGGTCAGCAGCGATGGTCTGCGTTGGACGGCCGTGGACAACACCACGCACAGCGCCGACTGGAGCTACACCGCTCGCGTGCTCAACACCGACGGCACCGTGCTGACCACCTCGGTGGCCCAAGCGGTGGACTACCGCGACGCAGCTTCGGGTGCACCCAGCATCGACAGCTTCGGCACGCAAGCGGGCAACAGCAGTATTGCGCTGGGCGGCGAAACGGGTGACCAAACGCTGGTCATCAATGGCCGGGCCTCGGGTGGTGCGGCCAGTGCCGGTCATACCATTGAAGTCTTCGCCAATGGCACCTCCCACCCCGTGGGCACCGCCGTGGTCAAGGCCGATGGCACCTGGAGCCTAGACCTCAGCGGCACCACGCTCAAGGATGGTTCCTACAACTTCTATGCCCGGGATATGGATGGTGGGGATTGGTCTAACAAGGCCACTGTCAACATCGAAGCACCGAATGGGTCCGTCGAAAACTGGGCGGATTGGGGGCAGGCCATTGGCTATACAACCACTGTCAACACCTATGGTGGCACGCAACCGAAGGGCAGCTTGCAAACCACAGACGGCGTGGTCAATGTCACGTCGCAAGTGACCAACGATTCGTGGTTCGGTGTGATGCCCAGCAACAACCAGGTCGCGGGCAATTTGCAGGGGCTCTTCCCCGGTGGCAGCGCCGACGGACGTGAAGGCACCGGCTTATATGTCTACAACAAGGGCGTCTTAACGCTGAGTTTTGACAAAGCCATCACCGACCCCAATTTGCTGTTCTTCGGGCCGGACAGCACCGTGACGGTGCGGGCATGGGATGCCAACGGTCAGCTCTTTCAGCCCACGCTCTCTTTGGTCGCTAACAGTTCAACGGCCGGTCTCGGCGCTATCACCAACAACAGCTTTGTCGGCCAGAGCGGGCAAGGAGTGATGGAAGTCCAGGGCCAGATCACCAAGATCGAGATCAGCCAAAACGCACCGAGCGGAAACTGGGAGTACTACGTGCAACTGGGGCAAAAGGCTGCACGCGACGGTACGTCTTACGGCACCGACGACGGCTCCATCGTGCCGGGCACACCGTCCCTGGTCGATAACAGCGGCAACGATGTACTGAGCTTTGCCTCTCAGGCTGCGTTGGATGCTGCGCTGGCCAAGGGCAGCATTGAAGGCGGCGATGGCATTGACACCCTGCGCCTGACGGGCACGGGCATGCGCCTGGACCTAAGCAACCACTCCAGCACCCCGGGCGTGGACCAAGACGTCAACAACTACGAGAAGTTCGACCTTGGCACTGGCGGCAAGAACTCGCTGGTCATGAGCGTCAACGACGTGCTGGCACAGGGCCAAACCAATGCCTTCACCGTCAATGGTCGCACCCAGGTCATGGTGCTGGGCGACAACACCAACAGCCTGACACTGAGCCACTTGGTGGACAACGGCGGCGACACCGGCAACTGGGCCGCTGCAGGCACCGTGCTGGTTGACGGCGTCAGCTACAACGTCTTCAACCACAGCAGCCTGCCCGCTCAGGTGCTGGTCAAACCCGGTGTGCAGGTCTTGCTGCCCGCCGACCCCGGCACCCCGGCTGAAACCACCACCTTCCCGCAGGTCAGCGGTCAGGTGCTCACCAATGACGACGACCCCGATGGCCCTGAGGACCAACTGCGTGTCGCCGGTGTGGACAACAACCCCGGCGTCACCCCCGGTGAGAACGTGGGCAACCGCATTGAAGGCACCTACGGTCACCTGACGCTGAACGCCGATGGCACCTACACCTATGTGGCCGACAAGTCGGCCGGCCTGACCACCCCGCAGCAGGATGTCTTCTACTACCTGCCCAAGGACGGCCAAGGCGCTTATGCCGAGAAGCCCGTGAAGCTGACCATCAATGTGGACCCAGCCCTCGCCAATGTCACCTCGGTCAGCTCGCCCGACACCGTGACGGAAGGGCAGGACTTGGTGTTCACCGTGGGCACGTCCGCGTCCTCCGCAGCGACCACCATGACACTGCAGGTGCTCAGCGGCAGCGGCACGGCGGGTGTGGACACCACCACGCCACTGCAGGTCAACTTCGGCAAGGGCTGGGTCGATGTGGTGGGAGGGCAGGTCTCCGTCCCCGCAGGCACCACGAGCTATCAGGTCAAGGTTCCCACCGTCGACGACAAGCTCATCGAGAAGTTGGAAACCGTGCAGCTGAAGGTCACGTCCACCACGGGTTCCAACGCCCAAGGAACGGGCACCATCATGGACAACGACCTGCAGGGCAACACGGCGCAAGGCACTGAGGACAACCCGGTCACCTTGACCTGGAACCACTTCAATCTCGACAACCTGCCGGGCGCAACAAAGCTGCAAATCACTCAGTTGCCTGCTGACGGCAAGCTGGAGTTCAATGACAACGGCACATGGCGTGCCGTCGCGGTGAACCAGCAGTTCAGCAAGGACGACATCCAGGCCAGCAAGCTGCGTTTTGTACCGGACGCGAATGAATCTGGTACCGATGCCTACGCAGCGCCTGGGGTGGGCAATAAGCTGAGTGACTACGCAGAATTGCAGTTCACCGCCTTTGACCAAGGCACCCTGCCCTTTACCGGCGGCAAACTTGCCATCGACATCTCGCCAGATGCGGACTTGGGCACCCTCTCCGTGCGAGCCACCCCTTCCAGCTATGGCAGCCTAGCCGGTCTTGGTGGGTACGTTTGGGACAAGTACACCTTCACGGTGAGTGGCGCGAGTGGCGACACCGATGGCAGCGAGCGTACACGCATCGCACTGTCGAACAAGCCTGCCGACTACTCCCTCAACAGCACGGATGCGCGGGTCGCGATCATTGATGCCACCGGCGTGGCAAAACTCGTCACACCCGATGCCAACGGGCTGTTCTGGGTCAGCCCCACCGACCAAGTCTTTGTCTCGCAGTTCACGCTGCCGGGTCACCCTGTTCCCTATAGCTCGATCGCCTTCACGCTGTGGCGTGAAGAGGTCAATGCTGCAGGCACGGTGCTGGACGCTGAGAAAACTGGCACCAGTGGCAACTACTGGTGCCCACCCTCTCCGTTGGTCCTCGACCTCAACGGCGATGGCGTGCAGACAGTGGGGCAGACCGACGGTGTGTACTTCGACCTCGATGCCGATGGCCGCACGACCCGAGTGGGCTGGACAGATGGCAAAGATGGCCTGCTCGCCCTCGACCGGAACGGCGACGGGCAGATCACCTCGGGTGCTGAACTGTTCGGCGATCACACCCCTTCCGCCGCGGGTGGTAAAGCAGCCAATGGTTTTACCGCACTCAGCGAGTTGGACAGCAACCACGACGGCAAGTTCGATGCCCAAGACAGCCTGTGGCAAAACGTCCAAGTCTGGGTGGACAGCGATCACGACGGCGTCAGCCAAGGCTCAGAACTCAAAGGCCTGGCTGAGGTGGGGGTGGAGTCCATCAACCTGAGCGCGTTGGAGGGGTCCAGCTACCAGCATGGCAACTTCTTCGGCCTTCACGGCAGCGGCACCCTGCAAAGCGGCCAAGCGTTCGATGTGGTCGACGTCTGGTTCCAAGACAGCAATGAAGAAGCCCCTGCTGCCCAGAACACGGCACTGAGTGCTGCGGATGTACTGACGGACAAGGCGGCTCTGGCACTTGAACCCGCCAGCGCTCCACACGCAAGCCATACGGCCGCCGATGGCGACGTTCAATGGGCCGGCCACGCCGTGAATCACCACCGTGTGGTCTTTGAGCGCTGGGATGAGCCGACCCAGGCCATGCTGTAAATCTGGGCACGAGCAGGCGGGCTGAGCAGCTCGCCCACCTCCGAGCCGCTCGGCGCCCGCTGAGCGGCTTTTTTCATCCCCTTGCTTGCTTGAAGCCTAAAGCGCTGAAAACCTGGAGTCGGCTTGTCCTGCCGCAGCCAGGCGCTTCAAAGTGTCAATGCTTGGTGGACCAGCGCCACACATCCAGCTCGCTGACCGCCGAGGCTTGATGGCCCCAGGACTGGCGGATGAAACTCAGCAAGGCGGCCATCTCAGCATCCGATAAATCCAGCGGCGGCATGCCGTAGGGCTGGGGGTGTGCGGCTGTGGCAGGGGCAAAGCCGCCTTGGCGCACCTTGAGCATCAGGTTGATGGCGGTGGGCTGCAGCACCGTAGGGTTGCCTGCCAGTGGCGGGTAAGCGTCCACGGCACCCTGGCCTTGCACCCCGTGGCAGTCGGCGCAATGTGTGGTGTAGAGGCTTCTGCCTTGGGCCAGCAGCTCAGGGGCTGCTGGCGCCGCCACCTGGGCGGCGGGCACAGCGGGCAGGCTTTGCAGGTAGAGGGCCACCGCACGCAGATCGTCCGTTTGCCAGTGTTGCATGCTGTGCAGCACGACCTCGGCCATGGGGCCGCTCACCGTGCCTTGGGGGCCCTGACCCGTCTGCAACAGCTGCACCAGGCCTTGGGCTGCGGCCTCACCTGCGGGCAGGGCCAGCGGCGGTGACCACCAGCCCTCACCGGGCATATGCCCGCCCACCAAGCCACCGCTTTGGCCGCCGAGGGCGCTGCGCGACGCATGGCAGGCGGCGCAATGGCCCAAGCCGTTCACCAAAGCCGCGCCGCGCTGCAGCGGGGTGGTCATCTCGCTCAAGGCCACTTGGGGCTCGGTGACTGCCTTGAAGTAAAGCAGGCGCCAAACAGCCTGGGCGACCTGGGTGTTGTAGGGAAACCCAAGTTGATGTGCTGGTGCTTCCTGCTGCACCGCAGGCAGGCTGTGCAGATAGGCATACAAGGCGTCGCTGTCGGCCCGGGCCAGATGGATGAAGGCTGTGAATGGAAAGGCCGGCAACAGCAAGCGCCCGTCGCGCCCTCGCCCATGGTGCATGGCGTGCCAAAAGTCCTCGGCGCTCCAGCGGCCCAGGCCGGTCTCGGCGTCGGGGGTGAGGTTGCTGGTGTAGACCGTGCCAAAGGGCGTGGCCAGTGGGCGCCCCCCGGCCAGGGCGGG
Source organism: Ideonella sp. (assembly GCF_044358605.1). Taxonomy (GTDB): domain Bacteria; phylum Pseudomonadota; class Gammaproteobacteria; order Burkholderiales; family Burkholderiaceae_C; genus Ideonella. Next base: position 24,429 of record NZ_JBIKNQ010000049.1, on the reverse strand, counting down.
TCCGCCCTGGGCCGTGTGGCAGCCAGCGCAATTGCCTAAGCGTGCGAGGTAGGCGCCACGCTCCAGGGTGGCGGCGTCACGCAAAGGGTTGGCAGCCTCAGCGCCGGCCCTGGTGGGGCCACCCCACAGTTCGCGCGCGACCAAAGCGGCTAGTACCAGGGCGACCAACAGCGCCAGCGCCGCCAGAGCACGCATCACCTGCCGCAGTCTCGTCATGGGGTCACGCTGCCGCAGCGCTGCGGCATAGGCTGGGGCAATTGTGCGGCGGGCTTGGCCGGTGTGGGAACGGCCTGCGTGGTCAGCCAGGCGGCGATGGCGGCGATCTCCTCGGTTTGCAACTGGCGGGAGATGTGCGCCATGCAGTCTGGCTGGGCGGTAAGGCGGGTTCCGGCGCGCCAAGCGCCCAATTGCCCCACCACATAGTCTTGCGGCAAGCCCAGCAAACCGGGGATGGCCGGGGCCACCCCCATCAGCGCCGCACCATGGCAGGCCACACAGGCGGGCAGTTTGCGGGCTGGGTCTCCCTGCTGGACCAGCCCTCGACCCAGCGCCAAGGCTGCGGAGGTGGCGGGGCGCTGAGCCACCGGCAGGTAGGGCACCTCCAGGCTCGCAAAGTGCTTGGCCAGTGTGCGCAAATAGTCGTCCGTCAGCGGTGCCAGCAGCCGGGCCATGGCCTCATGGGGGCGGCGTCCGTCTCTGAAGGCCAGCAATTGCTGGTAGAGATAGCCCTCTGGTTTGCCGGCAATGCGCGGCACATAGCCCTGGGGGGACGAGCGCCCTTGCGGCCCGTGGCAGCCCGTGCAAGCCAGGGCGCGCTGCGCGATGGTGTCTGGCACGCGCAAGGGTGCGGCGGACTCTGCGGCAGCGCTGCCCAGAGCCCAGCTCAGCAGCCCTGCCGCTAGGCCGCATTGCATCCACGCGCGGCTCAAGTACACGTTAAGCGGCCTCTTGGGCGTCGGCCAGCAAGGCCGCCAAGGCCGCGTGCACGTCGGCCTCGGCCACGCCAGCGCCAAGCTGCACCGGGGCTGCGGCCAGCGCGGCTGCGCCTTCGGTCTTCAGCTTTTTGACCCAATCGCCCGCGTCGCGCCCACCGGCAAAGGCCTGGCTTTGCAGTAGCACGCGGCCGTCATGGGCGCTGAGCTTGAAGTAGAACTGGCCGTCGGCCTCGCGGTATTGCTTGAACACTGGCAGCTGCACCTTGGCCTTCGCCACCGGGGCCGCGCTCTGGGCCAGCGGCTGGAAGCGCCGCAAACCCACCGCATGGCGCAGCTCCGCCAAGAGCGGCGCAGCGATAGCGCGCGCCTTGGCTGCGCCCTTTTGCAGAACAGCTTCAATCTCTTCGGGGCGCGCCATCAGCGCGTCATAGCGCTCGCGCATGGGCCCGATCTGGCCATTGATCTGCTCGAACAGCCTTTGCTTGGCCTCGCCCCAGGCCAGGCCGCCACGCAGCTCGGCGCGGAAGGCGGCGCGTTGCTCAGGCGTGGCAAAGGCATCAAACAGGGACACCAGGTGGGCACTGTCCGGGTCTTTGGGCTCGCCGGGCAGCTTGGAATCGGTGACCACCCGGGCGATGGCCTCGCGCAGCGCCTTTTCGCCGCCTTCAAACAGCGGGATGACGTTGTCGTAGCTCTTGCTCATCTTGCGGCCATCCAGCCCGGGCAGCAGCTCCATCTCTTCATCGATCTGCGCCTCGGGCAACACGAAAAAGTCGCTGCCCTTCCCGAAGAGATGGTTGAAGCGCTGGGCCACGTCTCGGGTCATCTCGATATGTTGGGCCTGGTCTTTGCCCACCGGCACGATGTGGGCGTTGAACATCAAAATGTCCGCCGCCATCAAGATGGGATAGCTGTAGAGGCCCATGGTGATGCCGGCGTCTGGGTCTTCACCGGCCGCCACATTGGCGTCCACCGCGCCCTTGTAGGCATGAGCGCGGTTCATCTGGCCTTTGGAGGTGACGCAGGTCAGCAGCCAAGTCAGCTCAGGGATCTCAGGGATGTCGCTCTGGCGATAGAACACCGCGCGCTCGGTGTCCAGCCCGGCCGCAATCCAGGTGGCGGCAATCTGCAGACGCGAGGCTTCAATGCGGGCCGGTTCGTCGCACTTGATCAGTGCGTGGTAGTCGGCCATGAAGAAAAAGCTCTCCACGTCCGGCTGGCGGCTGGCCGCAATCGCAGGCCGCAACGCCCCCACATAGTTGCCCAGATGGAGGGTGCCGGTGGTGGTGATGCCAGTGAGAACGCGTTGAATAGCCATGGGGTGCGAAATCTTGGGTGGGGTCAGAGTTTCCATAGATTGTCGCCCAGCGCGCTCCCCCCTGCGTTCACCGCCTGGCGCGCAAGGCCTGCAGCACCGCCCGAATCTCGTCGCTGGGCCGCTGCGGCTCCTTCCAGTAGGCCGAGCAGTCAGACTTGCGCGCCAACAAGCCCATCTCCACCAGCTCGCGCCGGGGGGTCACATGGTCGCCATAGGTGGTCCAGGCCTTGAGGATGTCGTTGACCTCGCGCTCGGTGTAGGTGCGGCCGCTGTCAAAACGCAGCCACAAGCCCCACATGGCAATGCGCTGCACGCTGAACTTGTGCGGCCAACGCGCCAGGCGGCCCAACTCGTCGAACTGCGTCAGCGCCTTGGCCGCGCCGGCGGACAAGGGCTGGGTGCCGGGCTCCACGGCCGCTGGCGCAGGCGCAGGCGCTTTGGGCGCGGCGCTGGCTTTGGGCACCGCCACAGGGGCGGGTTGCGCCTTCAAGGCCTGGTAGTTGCGGTGGCCCACCGCACGCGCCAGCATGTTCAGCAAGGCCAAGTGGCTGGGCACCACCTGGTTGGCCACTGCACCCTGAGCTTCAGCATAGGTGGCCAGTTGGCTGCGCAGGGCTTTGGCCAGCGCCGAGGCGTCGGCGGTTTGCAAAGCCACGGTTTGGCGGCTGCGGGCCGATGAGGAAGGGGAAGAAGAAGATTCAGAAGAAGTCGCCATGACATCACACTCCGGGCGCGAAACGCGGGGGGCCGATGACGAACATCGGTCAGGCGGGGATCGCCGACTTGCAGCCGCGTTTCACGCTCTGGGATGAGAGATGAAAGAAGCGGATGAATCTCTTGGGAAAACTGAGGCAGGTTTAGCTCGTGAACCGAAGGTCACGCGGCGATGCCTGGGTGAACTGCCGACCGGGGCCGCATCATACACGCAGGGTGTAATAGCGAAAGGTGGTATCCAGATTCCAGCCCAGTGACTCATACAGCGCCTGCGCGCGGGCGTTGGTGTGCGCGGTCGAGAGATCCAACCGCACGGCGCCCATCTGGGCTGCGGCCTCCTGTGCAGCTTGCATCAGCACGCGGCCCACACCACCGCACCGCGCCTCAGTGCTGACGAAGAGGTCATACAGCATGGCGGTGCGGGCCATCTCCACCGAGCACCAGGTGGGGTAGAGCTGCACAAAGCCCAACAGCGGCCCCCTGCCCTCAGCTTGAGCCACACAGATCACCGACTCTTCAGCCACCATGCGAGCCTGCAGATAGGCCTGCGCGGCCGGCTCATCCGAAGGCTGCTCGTAAAACTGACGGTAGGCGTCAAACAGCTGTGCCAACTCGGGCAGGTCGGCCAACGTGGCAGGTCGGGTAGTGAGTGCAGAGTTCATGTCAGCGGGCTTTGTCATCCCAGTGGAAGTGGTGCAGCAAGCGGTGCATAAAGGGCGAGAACATCATGGCTGCGGTGACGATGAACACCAATCCCGCATAGAGCGCATAACAACCCGCAAAGACCTTACCTGCCACGGTTTGTGGCGGATTCACCGGCCCCATGCCGCCCAAGAGCATCGCGGCGTTCAAAAAGGCATCCACCAGGCTCAGCTGCTCAAACACCATATAGCCCGCAACGCCTAACACCAGCGAGCCCACCAACAAGGCCAATACCCAAGCGGCCTGGCCCAGCAAGCGGCGGTGAAACTCCGGGCGCGTCAGCGGCCGGGTGGTGCGTGACTCATACATGGCGATATGACAACGGGTGATGCATGACAGCATTGTGCGGCGACTTGGCAGGGCACTTCATGTCGACGCATGACGACATAGCGATACACTGATTCCAAAAAATGGACACAGATTTCAACTAACAAAATGAATCTGAGCGGGAAGAAATGAACAAAGATATTTGGCAAGACTCAGGTCCGGAGGACGGAGTATTGAGTGACGATTCAGTATCGCCACCGACTTCGAAAGTCGCTTTGCAAGTCAGTGCTGCTGCAAAGTTGAATCTCGCCAGCTTCCAAAATTCCGTGCCCGTATTGCTTGAGTTGATCGTCGCAAACGACACTGAATCATCGGTATCTGAGTTAACTATTCACCTCAGTTCAGAACCAGCATTCCTGAAGCCTAGAAGCTGGACATTAGACGAAGTCGGTCCTTCCGAACGCTACCACCTGCCCAAACTGGATGTGCAGTTAGACGGCGCCATGCTGTCACGCTTGACGGAAGCAGAGTCAGCATTACTCCACTTCTCTTTAAGCTCCGCAAAGAGCCCCGGGGTCGTATTGGCAGAGCAGAAGTTGAAGGTAGAGCTTCTACCTCGCAATCAGTGGGGCGGCATCGGCCATTTGCCTGAAATGGTGGCAGCATTCGTTCAGCCAAACGATCAAGCAATCGACCGTCTGCTCAAGGGAGCCGCTTTGGCTTTGCAGACCGGCGGAAAGTCCGGTTCTATTGACGGCTATACACAAGGTGCGAAACGCGCATGGGAGTTAGCGTCTGGCATCTGGGCTGCCGTGCTCCAGCGCAAGCTCAACTACGCACTCCCCCCCGCCAGTTTTGAACACACGGGGCAGAAGGTTCGCAGTCCTTCACAGGTGCTCGACGGCGGCCTAGCGACATGCCTTGATCTTGCGCTGCTGTTTGCAGCGTGCCTAGAGCAGGCTCACCTCAACCCCTTGCTGGTATTCACCCGTGGCCACGCATTTGTCGGTGTTTGGCTTCGGGACGAAGAGTTTTCCACCTCTGTGGTCGATGACATCACAGCGGTGAGAAAGCGCTTGAAGCTGCAGGAGATGTTGGTCTTCGAAACAACTCTCGCGGCTCAGGGACAAGCCGTGAGTTTCAGCCAAGCCATCGCCAACGCAAATCGGCAGTTGTCAGAAGAGGAAGAAGACAAGTTTGAACTGGTCATCGACGTCAAGCGCTCGCGCATGTCGCGGATCAAGCCGCTGGCGCAGGCGCACGCTGTAGCAGAGGCTGTAGCAGTTGATGTGGAACCAGAGGGAACGATAGGCATTGAAGATGCCCCGGACCTCCCAGACGAAGCCATCACCGATACGCCGATATCTGAACTCGATCCCAAAGACAGACTGGCCCGGTGGCAACGCAAACTGCTTGATCTGTCGCTACGAAACACACTGCTGAACTTTAAGCAGGGCAAGAAGGCGTTGTTGCTCGACGTGGCAGCACCAGAGCTGGAAGATACCCTGGCAGAAGGGCAAACCATCAAGCTGCTGCCAAGCCCAGCATTGATGCAGGGCCAAGATCCTCGTAGCCAACAACTGCACGAAGCCAGAAGCCTTGAAGACCTTCGCAAGGCACATGCAAAAGACGCCCTGAAGCGCCGTGAGGTATTCATCCGGCTGGAAGATCAAGAACTGGAAGGACGCCTAGTTGAGTTGTACCGAGGCGCCCGCAACGCGATGCAGGAAGGTGGCTCCAACACACTCTTCATCGCGCTAGGGTTCCTGGTGTGGACTCGCCCTGACAAGACGGACTCTCGGGTCAAAGCGCCCTTGATCCTGCTGCCGGTCACGCTGAACCGCAAAAGCGCCCGGTCGGGGTTCACGTTGCAAGAACATGAAGATGAGGCGCTGTTCAATCCGACGCTGGTCGAGATGCTTCGACAGGACTTCCAGTTGGAGTTGGGCATTGCCGCTGGCGACCTGCCGCGTGATGAGTCCGGTCTGGACATTACAGGTATCTGGAAACGCGTTCGCAACGCCATCAAAGATGTCCGGGGTTGGGAGGTCAGCGAGGACGTCGTGCTGTCGATGTTCTCCTTTGCCAAGTACCTGATGTGGAAAGACTTGTCTGATCGCACCGACGATTTGCGCAAGTCGCCAGTGGTGGCGCACCTGATCGACTCGCCGCGCGAACCCTACCCATCCACAACGCCCTTCCCTGAGACCCGGAGGCTGGACACTGATTACCAGCCGCAGCAGGTTTTCAGCCCACTCCCCGCAGACTCGTCTCAGCTGTCTGCCGTCATGGCTGCCGCCAGAGGCAAGGACTTTGTGTTGATCGGTCCGCCTGGCACGGGCAAGAGCCAGACCATTGCCAACCTCATCGCGCAGTGCCTGGCTGAAAACAAGCGCGTACTTTTCGTGGCCGAAAAGATCGCTGCGCTGGATGTCGTCTTCCGCCGCCTGCGCGAAGTGGGACTGGGGGAGTTCTGCCTCGAATTGCATTCAAACAAGAGCCGCAAGCTCGATGTGTTGAGCCAGCTCCAAAAATCCTGGGAGTCCAAAGGTGAAGTAGACGCTGCCACCTGGGAAGCCAAGGCACGGCAATTGGGTCAAGTGCGCGAGAAACTATCTACCTATGTTGAACGCCTTCACCACCGCCACAGCAACGGTTGGACGATCTTCAGAGCCATCGGGTGTGTTGTCGGAGGCCATGAGTCCCCAGACCTGCGATTCAGCTGGCCCTCTCCCCGCGCGCACGACGAAGCTGCCCTGACCGAACTGCACAATCTCGCTGGCAGGTTGCAGGCAAACGCGGCAGCCGTGAACCCTGATCAATTGTTGACTGGCCCCCTGGTGCATGTGCACGTCACTGAATGGTCCGCCAAGTGGCAACAGGAGATGGTCAGGTCCGCACAGACGCTGCAAACCACCAGCAGTGACTTCCAGGCCGCAGCACAAGCCCTGGGGCAACTGCTTGGCATGCAATGGCCGGCGCTGCACCGTCAAACCCGCTCGGCTCTCGGTGTACTCGCCAAGGCCTTGCCTCAGGCATCGTCTCAAGATTGGAGCTTTTGCGCGCTGCCAGACAGTGATCCCATCTGCGCCTCCTTGAAAACCGGCAATGAACTGCTCGGCCAACACCGGGAAATCTCGTCGAAGATGTCTGCTCCGTGGCCGGCAGAGCTGCAGACTCGAATGTCCCAGGCGCTCGACCTGCTCGACAAGCACCGAACCCTGCACGCGGAACTCGGATCACCATGGCCACCTGCCGTCAGTGATGAGATTGAACGCGGGGTGCAGTTGATCGAGGAAATGAGCCAACTGCGCGAAGGTCTTTCCGTGAAGTACGGATCCGGTGTGGGACAGCTCAATGTGTCCCAGCTACAGCGCGATTGGGCCAAGGCTGAGAAGGCGTTCTGGCCGATGTCATGGCTGGGCAAGCGAAAAGTGCGTAGTGCGCTGGAAGGTGTCATCGAAGGCACAGGTGAACCACGTGTCGCCGCTGATCTGTCTGCGCTCGTGCGCATCAAGAGCCTACGTGAAGAGGTCCAACAACTAAACCCGGGTGCTGCTGCTGAAGGCTTATGGGCGGGCATCAAGACCCGGGTTGATCACGCCCGCAGCGCCTTGAAAGCCAACACGGCCCTGCATGCTGCACGCATGCACAAGCCCTTTGCGTTGGAGGGTCTGGACGCTGCATTGGAGGGGTACTGTGGCGAGCGCTGGACACGGGAGGTTCAACGCCTGAAAACCTTGTTGGACCTGGACCATCGCTTGACCGAGTGTGCATCACTGTCGGAAAGCAGCCATGGCCTTTGGCAAGGGCACAACACCGATTCCGCAGTTCTTCGTTCAGCGCTCGCATTTGAGCGCGAGCGATTGGCCTTGCTTCAAAGAGGCATGTTGCAGGCGCCGCATCAGGAGGTGGCCGAAGGGCGATGCGGGCCACTCCTGCAGCAACAGTATGAGTGGTTGCAGAGACGCAGTGCGGTGGAAGCACGGCTGCTTTCCATGACTGGTCTAGTGACCGAATGCCCTGGCGTCTGGAATGCATTGGACAGCGACAGCGACGGGATCGAGCGAGCACTGAAGTTCCATGCCTCGCTGAAGGCTGGCTTGTCTGGCCTTGGACTGGATCCCTCTGCCGCTGCCGGGGCGCGTCGCAGCTTGCATCAGGTGCTGGCAATACGTCGCTCTGAACTGGGTGACAGCAGCGTGATTGGGCAAGCCTGCCACTTGGTCATGGCGAAGCTTACAGACCTCAACAGTGCAACTGACCAGTTTTGCAACAACGCCGCGCAACCGGATACCGTCCGCCGCGCGTTCGCAGACCTTGAGCCCGCGGAGCTGGCTGAGATGGCGGTGCAACTAGAGGTAAATCACCACGGCCTGCACGCATGGTGCGCCTGGCGCCACGCTCAGGTCGATGCACGCAGTGCAGGACTACCAGCACTGGTGGGCGCTATCGAGGCGGGTGACGTCACCCCAGCGCAAGTGCCTACCGCGTTCGAAGTGAACTACGCCCGCTGGTGGCTGGCCGAAGCCGTGGACGAAGACGAGGTTCTCAAGCGCTTTGTCTCCGCTGAGCACGAGCTTCGCATTCAGGAGTTCCGCGCCTTGGATGACGAGTTCACCAAGGTATCCCGAGAATGGATTCGCGCCAAGCTGTGCGCCAACCTTCCGGCGACCGACAGCATCCAGCGCAACAGCGAATGGGGCATCCTGCGCCACGAGATCACCAAGAAGAAGCAGCACAAGCCAATGCGCCAACTGCTGCAAGAGATTCCGTCGGTGGTATTGCGACTGACCCCGTGTTTGCTGATGAGCCCGCTATCGATCGCGCAGTACCTTTCGGCCGAGGCCAGCAACTTCGACCTGGTCGTGTTTGACGAGGCCTCGCAAATCCCGGTGTGGGACGCCATCGGCGCCATGGCCCGTGGCAAGCAGGTGGTGATGGTGGGTGACCCGAAACAACTGCCACCCACCAACTTCTTCGGCCGCAGTGATGGCTCTGACGGTGACGACGATGTCGTGGAAGGTGATCTGGAGAGCATCCTCGACGAGTGCCTGGGTGCCAGCCTGCCCACGCGCAACCTATCGTGGCACTACCGCTCGCGTCACGAGAGCCTGATCGCCTTCAGCAACCACCGCTACTACGGGGGCGGCCTCGTCACCTTCCCGTCGCCTGTCACCGACGACCGCGCCGTCAGCTTCCACCTTGTGAAGGGGCGCTACGAAAAAGGCGGCGCCCGCATCAACCAACCGGAGGCCCAGGCCCTTGTGGCCGATCTGGTGAGCCGACTCAAGCGCCCGAGCTTCCGGGAGTCGCGCCTAACCATTGGTGTGGTCACATTCAACTCTGAACAGCAGGGACTGATCGAAGACTTGCTGGACGATGAGCGCCGTAAAGACCCTGGCTTGGAACCCTACTTTTCCGAGATGGAGCTCGAGCCGGTGTTCGTGAAGAATCTGGAGAGCGTGCAGGGTGACGAGCGCGACATCATGTACTTCTCGATCACCTACGGGCCAGACATGGCCGGGACCGTGTCGATGAACTTCGGCCCACTGAATCGCGATGGTGGCGAACGGCGCCTGAATGTGGCAGTAACGCGTGCCCGGCATGAACTGCGCGTGTTCTCCAGCCTGCGCGGAGAACAGATGGACCTGTCTCGCACCAAAGCGAACGGCGTGCGTGACCTGAAACACTTCCTGGAGTTTGCAGAATTCGGGCCACGCGCACTGGCCGAAGCGCACCACGGAAGCCAAGGTGACTTCGACAGCCCCTTCGAAGCAAGTGTGGCCACAGCGCTGGGCCGCAAAGGATGGCAGGTGCACACCCAAATCGGCGCATCGTCGTTCCGCATCGACCTGGGCGTGGTGCACCCAGATTTTGCAGGTCGGTATCTGGCGGGGGTGGAATGCGACGGTGCGACCTACCACCGCTCTGCTACCGCGCGTGACCGGGACAAGCTGCGCGAACAGGTTCTGCGCGGCCTGGGCTGGGAGATTGTTCGCATATGGTCCACGGACTGGTGGGTGAACCCGGGCGGTACGCTGGAACGCGTGCATGCCGAGTTGACCGAGTTGCTCGAAAAGGATCGGGAGCGACAAGCAGCCGGAGCCGAGGCACTGCCCGAAGAAGCGATTCCCACGCCGAACGACAACGGAGCAACAGCAACGCCCAGTCTCCAAGCGATCAACGAAGCCGATGCAACCATTCCTCGTGCCGCAGAAGAGCTGAACCCCTTGTTTGTTGAGGTCCGCGAAGAAGCGGACAGGCCAGCCGGAGCGGTTTACGCCCTGTCGCCGCCGACCACATCGTCAACACAAGGTTTTGAGGGCCCAGACGTTAAGAGAGATTGTCGATTTCATGCATCACAGCCCACCGATGCGGTGCCACCTGGTGCAATGTCCGCCGACCTGTTCTACGAGCCCAGCTACGACGCGGTGTTGCAGCCTATGGTGGAGTGGGTCGTACAGCGCGAGGGGCCAGTGCTAGATGCAGTGCTTGCGCGACGCATCGCACGAGCACATGGCTTCCAGCGCACGGGAAGCCGGATTCAAGAACGAGTGGACCAAGTGGCCCGTCGGATGTTCGAGAAGACGGATGAGAACGGCGGTGTGTTCTATTGGCCAAGGGACGTTGACTCGACCATCGAATTCCGTTTCCGCTGGGCTTCAGACGAAGACCACGCGCGCAGCGTTGAAGAAATTTGTCACCAGGAATTAGTTTCGCTCGCACATTGGGTGTCAGCTCAAGGAAAAACCGGGGACGAAGCGCTCATAGCGATGGCACGTGAGATTGGACTACTGAAGCTAAGGAGCACAAGCAGGAGTCGCCTGGAAGTTGCCCTATGTGCCGTGCAGCTCTCCCCGTGAAAAAAGGTTGCAGCCTGTGCAGCTTCTACCCTCAGGCCTGTTAGCAGGGGTGGTCACCAATCCTACTCAGGCCCTTCGCTGGCCCTGCTTGCAGGCGGCCCTCCACACCCGCACCTTACGCCACCCCCTGCACCTGCACATCGCCCAAGGGTGGGTAGCCATCGGCAGTGTGGCCGAGGCCCACCTGGGCGCCTTGGCGGCGTGGCCAGAATGGGTCCAGATCAGCGCTGGTGCCGTGCAGCTGCGCCTGGGCGACGACCACGATACCCGCTCCGCGCACTGGGCCACCCTCAACGCTGAGCTGCGCGCCCAAGGCCTGATCGTGGCCTGGCGCGACGAACCCTATGGTGTGTGGGACGCCCACGGCGTGAGCCACGCCACCATCGAGCGCGCTGCGGCCCGCTTCTGGGGCACGCTGACTTTGGGCACTCATTGCAATGGTTATGTGGCTGACGAGCGTGGCCAGCCCACCCACCTGTGGGTGGCCAAGCGCAGCCTGAACAAACCCACCGACCCCGGCAGGCTGGATAACCTGATCGGCGGCGGCGTGCCGCTGGGCCAAAGCCCTTGGGAAGCCCTGCAGCGCGAGGCCTTTGAAGAGGCCGGTCTGGCCCCTGAAGAGATTGCCCGGGCCACCCCCGGCAGCGTGATCGAGCTGCACTGCGACGTCCCCGAAGGCCTGCAGCGCGAGCATTTGCATGTGTTTGACCTGTGCTTAGCCCCTGGCCGCACGCCGGTGAACCAAGACGGCGAAGTCGCCTGGCACCAATGCTGGCCGGTGGCCGACGCCCTGGCCGCCGCTGCCCAAGGCCAGATGACGGTGGATGCTGCCCTGGCGACGCTGGACTTTGCGGTGCGCTGGGGCTTGATTGACCCCAAGGACCCGGCTGCTGAAGCGCTGAAGTCTCTGGTGAGAGCCCGAAACCCGCTTGAGCGCCCCATCCGCCGTTCAAGCCCACTGAAGGCTGACTTGCAAGGGCATGAACGCCCAGGGCGCTGCACTTAGCGACACTGCAGAGCATTGAACAACGCTTTGCGGGCCGCTGGCCTGCGCACCCTTATGACCCCTGTCCCTTTGCATCCTGAGGCCCGCTACACCGGCGTGGCCATGGCTTTTCACTGGCTGTTGGCGGTGATGATCGTCGTCGCGTTCAGTGTTGGCGTTTACATGACGGACCTGTCCATGTCGCCCGACAAGCTCAAGCTCTACAGCTATCACAAGTGGGCCGGCGTCATCATCCTGGGCCTGTCCGCCCTGCGCCTGCTGTGGCGCCTGACACACCGCCCCCCGGCTGACCTGCCCGCACCGGCTTGGCAGCAGAAGGTGGCCCATCTGACCCATAGCGCGTTGTATGCGCTGTTCTTCATCGTGCCGCTGGTGGGCTGGGCCTATAGCTCGGCGGCGGGCTTTCCGGTGGTGCTGTTTGGCGTGCTGCCGCTGCCCGACTTTGTGCCGGTGGACAAGGCCTTGGCCGAGCTGATCAAGCCCTGGCATGAGCGCACCGCCATGCTGCTAGCAGTGCTGGTGCTGATGCATGTGGGCGCCGCCCTGAAGCACCACTTCATTGACAAAGACAGCACCCTGGCCCGTATGCGGCCCCAGCTTTGATCCATGCAAACGAGAGGACTCTCCATGCTCCGCCCCCTCACCATCGCCTTGGCCGCCAGCTTGCTCTGGGCCTCTGCCGCCTTTGCGCAGCAAAAGGTCAACCCGGCCCAAAGCGAGATCGTCTTCACCTCACGCCAGATGGGCGTACCGGTGGATGGCAAGTTCCGCAAATGGGATGCGCAGATCAGCTTTGACGCCAAGAAGCTGGACGCCAGCAAGGTCAGCTTCCAGATCGACACCGGCAGCGCCAGCCTGGGTGTGCCCGAAACCGACGCCGAACTGCCCAAGCCCACTTGGTTTGGCGTGGCCAAGTTCCCGCAGGCCAGCTTTGCCTCCACTGGCCTCAAGGCCCTGGGCGGCGGCAAGTTTGAGGTCAGCGGCAAGCTCAGCATCAAGGGCCAGACGCGCGACATCGTCGTGCCCGTGGCGCTGAGCCAAGCGGCTGGCACCACCACCGCCACGGGCAGCTTTGCCATCAAGCGACTGGACTTCAAGATCGGTGAAGGCGAATGGGCCGACACCTCCATGGTGGCCAACGACGTGCAGGTGCGCTTCAAGCTCAGCCTGACGGGCGTGGCCCCGCTCTGATTGATTCATCTCTCACTCAACCCTTCACTGAAAGAGTCCTCCCATGAACATTCGCACCACCCTCCTCGCTGCTGCCCTGGTCGCAGCAGGCGCAGCCCAAGCCCAATCGACGACCTACGCGATTGAGCCCACCCACACCTTTGTGACCTTCGAGATCAGCCACTTCGGCACCTCCACCAACCGTGGCCGCTTCGACAAGAAAGAAGGCACGGTGCAATTGGACCGCGCGGGCAAGAGCGGCAAGGTCGAGCTGACCATCGACATGGCCTCCATCAACACCGGCACAGCGCCATTTGACAAGCACTTGAAGAGCGCCGACCTCTTCAACACCAACGCCCACCCCAGCGCCAAGTTCGTGAGCGACAAGTTCAGCTTCAACGGCGACAAAGTGTCGGAAGTCGCAGGCAGCCTGACCTTGATGGGCAAGACCCACCCGGTGACCTTGAAGGCCACCAATTTCAACTGCTTCCAAAGCCCCATGCTCAAGCGCGAGGTCTGTGGCGGCGACTTTGAAACCACCATCGACCGCTCGCAGTGGGGCGTAGATTACGGCCTGGCTTGGGGCTTCCCCAAGCATGTGCGTCTGGTGATCCAGGTCGAAGCTGTCAAGCAGTAAGGCTCGTTCCCGCAGCCGGGGACACCAGCACCGACACCTCCGACCCGACGGGCTACCGCGCACGTTCCGCAAGGGCTGCGCGGCCCCTTTAGAGGCGCCAATTCGTGCCCTGCATCGCTTGTTCACGCACAGGGCAGGTGGGGCAGAGCATGTGCACCACCTCCATCAGGCTCAGCCACTCAGAGAAGGGCTCGCTGGACTCGGTCTGATCGCGCTGGGGCTCAAAGGGCAAGCCCGCTTCACGGGCCAGCACCGCACCGGCGTTCGCGGCGCGCGGCACGGGCTCGACACAGGCATCCGACTTAGCCAAGCAGTTCATCCAGAAGCTCCAACTTGTTGAACAGCGCAAAATATTCTCGCAGCTCCTCCACATTCAGTGAAGTGCGATGCACTTTGAACAGAGCACGAATGTCTTCGATGTCGCGGGTTCGGGTCGCATCGTTCACAAAGCCTTGTAGCTTGAAGCCGATCAGCCCTTCAACGCTGATGATACGCATCCGACCCATCGGGGTTTCGCGCTCTGTGGCCTGCGCCAAGAGGCGCCGCGCAAGCGGTCGATGCGCGTAGAGCAAGTCCAGCCCTTCCGTTGCACGCACATAGTTGGCAGCATCTTCACTGCGGTAGAGGCACTTGTAGCCCAGCTTCAGCAAGGCATCGTGGACGATGTCCGCCGCCTCAGCCTCGACCAGAAAGTCCACGTCCTTGGTAGCACGCACGACCCTGTGGGCCACTACGGCGAGGCCGCCGATCAACGCAGGCGCCGTGCCCTGACGCTCAAACATCACCAGTGCTTCGCGAATTTGATCGGCCAAGTTAGACATGGGGCTGGCGGGCTAGGGAGGTTGATGAATCATAGCCGCCGTGGCGTCAGCAGCGATAATTCGCGGTTTTCCGCCCCAGCACAAGAGAGCCGCCCCATGACCGCCCCCGACGATTGGCAACACGACCGCGAAGTTGGCGTTGCTGCCAATGGCACCTGCCCCTCCACCCTGGACACCACCCGTGTGGACGATGTGCGCATTGGCGCGGTGCGGCCTTTGATCTCCCCCGCCCTGCTGCTGGACGACCTGCCGCTGACGCCTACGGCGCAAGCCGTGGTGGAGCAGTCGCGCAGCGACATCGCCCGCATCCTGGCGGGCGATGACGACCGGCTGATTGTGGTGGTGGGCCCCTGCTCCATCCACGACCACGAACAAGCCCTGGCCTATGCCCGCCTGCTCAAGGCACGGGCGGAGGCCCTGTGCCCGGACCTGCTGATCGTGATGCGGGTCTACTTTGAAAAGCCTCGCACCACCGTGGGCTGGAAGGGCTATATCAATGACCCGCGCCTGGACGGCAGCTTCCGCATCAACGAGGGCCTGCGCCGCGCGCGCCAGTTGCTGCTGGAAATTGTGGAGATGGGTTTGCCTGCGGGCACCGAGTTTTTGGACCTGCTCTCGCCGCAATACATCGCCGACGTGGTGTCTTGGGGTGCCATTGGCGCCCGCACGACGGAGAGCCAAAGCCACCGCCAACTGGCCTCAGGGCTTTCTTGCCCGGTGGGCTTCAAGAACGGCACCGATGGTGGCGTGAAGGTGGCGGCAGATGCCGTGGTGGCAGCCGCTGCCTCGCATGCCTTCATGGGCATGACCAAGATGGGTCAGGCCGCGATCTTTGAGACCCGTGGCAATGCCGACTGCCACGTGATCCTGCGCGGTGGCAAGGCCCCCAACTACAGCGCCGAGCATGTGCAAGCGGCCTGCCAAGCCTTGGCCGCGTCCAAGCTGCGCGAGCAGGTGATGATCGACTTCTCGCACGCCAATTCGTCTAAGCAACACCAGAAGCAGATCGAGGTGGGTGAAGACGTGGTACGGCAGATGGAAGGCGGCGAGCGCCGCATCACCGGCGTGATGATTGAAAGCCACCTGGAAGCCGGGCGCCAAGACCTGCAAGAAGGCGTGGCGCCGCGATGGGGCGTATCGGTGACGGACGCCTGCATCGGCTGGGCCGACACCGCCAGCCTGCTGGACCGCCTGGCCCAGGCCGTGCGTGGGCGTCGCCAAGTCGGCTAAGCCCGCCGAACACCCACCAAAAAGCCGCCCGAGGGAGGCTTTTTGCATCTGGTTCAAGTGCCGAGCGCCGCCTTCATTGCAGCATTTGATGCCCACTCACATAGAGCGAGGGGCGGAAGTCTTGTTGCTCGTCTTTGTCGTCGACCATGGCCCACAGGGTGAGCTTGGCAGCCGACATGGGCTTGGCAAAGAAATAGCCTTGCAGCTCATCGCAGTTCAGGCTCAGCAAGATGTCGCGCTGGCGGGCGGTCTCCACGCCTTCGGCCACCACGCGCAGGCCCAGCGCATGGGCCAGCTTGATCACCGCGTCCACCACGGCCAGGGCGTCGGTGGAGGTGTCCAAGTCCATCACAAACGAGCGATCAATCTTCAACTGGCGGGCGGGCAGCTTGCGTAAGTAAGCCAGGCTCGAATAGCCGGTGCCGAAGTCGTCAATGGAGACCGTGGCGCCCAGGTGAGCCAGTTGTGCAAAGGCCTTCATGGTGGTTTGGGTGTCCTCCATGGCCACGCTTTCGGTGATCTCAAAGGTCAGCAGCGAGGCATCGATGCGATGGCTTTCCACTGAGCGGCGGATACGCGGCACCAAGTCTTCTTGGCGCAACTGGTGCACCGACAGGTTGACGGCTACCCGCATCCGCAGGCCTTGATCCAGCCATTCACGCAGCTGGCGGCAAGACTCTTCCAAGACCCAGTTACCCAAGGCTCCGATCAAGCCAAAGCGCTCGGCCACCGGGATGAAGATGCCGGGCATGACCAAGCCGCGCTTGGGGTGGTGCCAGCGGATCAGGGCCTCGGCGCCGGTGATTTGGCCCGATTTGCCGTCGATCTTGGGCTGGTAGTACAGCTCCAACTCGTTGCGCTCAATGGCGCTACGCAGGTCGTGTTGGATCTCAAGCTGGTTGCGGGCGTCCTGCTCCATGCTGGACTCGAAGAACGCATAGGTCGAGCCGCCCGCGCGCTTGGCCGCATACATGGCCGCATCGGAGTTGGCCAGCAGCTTTTTGGCGGGGCCGCCCTCGGGGTACATCACGATGCCTACCGAGCACGAGAGGTTGACCTCGACGCCGTTGGGCAAGGTGTAGGGCTGGCTCACGGCATCCAGCACGCGCTGTGCGACCTGGGCTGCTCCCGTGTCGCCGCCTGGGCGCTCGGCCAGCAGCAAAAACTCATCGCCGCCCACACGCGCCACCACATCAGACTGGCGCGCCAGTTGCTGCAGGCGCCGCCCGACATCGCGCAGCACGGCGTCACCGGCCACGTGGCCGAAGGAGTCGTTCACAGGCTTAAAGCCGTCCAGGTCAATGAACAGCACCGCCAAAGAGCTTGGGTCTGTGCCCACGCGCTCCAAGGCCTCGTTGAGCTTTTCTTCAAACAGCGTGCGGTTGGGCAGGCGGGTCAGCGGGTCAGCCAGCGCCAGATCACGCAAGCGGCGATTGGCTTCGCTCAAGGAGGACGCCAAGATCATGTTTCGGCCGTGCGCGCGGGAGTCGACCAGCACACCGAACAAGCCGAGCAGCACGGCCAAGGTGCCAGCGGAGGACACCAGTTGGACCACATTGCGGTCGAGCGCGGTGCCCTCCGTCAAAACCGCCGCCGCCTCAAAACCCATGCGGGAGATCGCAATGTCTTGGGCCATACCAGCCAGCAAACCAAAAATCGAGGCACCCACCCATTGGCGAGAGGTGAACCGACCCAAGTCCGCCCAGCGTGTACCGAAGGCGAGCCACAAGGCGGCCATGGCACTGGCAAACACCAAGCCCATGGGGGCGAGTGGAATGCGCTGAGTCACCACGCTCAGGGAGGTACCGCCCACCAGGCTGCGCTGGGCCAAGGCCATCACGCCCCACCACAGTGTGGCCCAGAGCAAGGCTTGAACCACCACCAGCGCTTCCTCACGCAGCTTCAGCTTGGTGGACGAGAGCACCACGGCCGAGCCCAGCACGGCCACGAGCCAAGTCACGCCCATGCCATTGGGCCGATAGGCCAACTCCCAGTGCACCTCTACAGCACTGAGGGCAAAGTACTGTGCCGCCCACAGGCCACTGCCGCAGGTCACCGCGCCTGCCACCCACCACACACTGGCGGTGATGAGATCAGACGAGT
Source organism: Ideonella sp. (assembly GCF_044358605.1). Lineage (GTDB taxonomy): Bacteria > Pseudomonadota > Gammaproteobacteria > Burkholderiales > Burkholderiaceae_C > Ideonella. The sequence goes on along the minus strand of NZ_JBIKNQ010000049.1, from coordinate 6,660 downwards.
TCATGCGCCGCAAGCTGTGCATCAAGAGACCTACGCTCAGTGTAGACACCAAGGCAGACAGCAGCGTCGGTAACCAAAGAAGGGTAGGAGTCAGGGCAGCATCCATGAGTTCAGCGGGTGATCCGCCAGCCTTTGCATTCTCTCAAGCTGTTATCGGCCTGAAACGTGAACCTTGACGGGGATCCCCGGTCAATTCAGAGCTTGTCGGCAGATTTGGCCCATTCCTTCACCGAAATCCGACGCTGCGTCGCTGGCGTACCTCGGGCTTGACACGGTGCTCCGCCTCCAATTGGGACAAAAACTCATCGCCGGTGAGCGGCTCACCCAGGATCTCCACTTGTCTGCGCACGGCCGCAAAGTCGCCGGGCACCAGTTGATCCAGTTCATTCAGCCGCTGGCTCTGCTCTGGCGAGGGCAGGGCCGCTGGGTCGCCCAAAGCCTCTTGCCCAAACATGCGCAGGCGCTGGGCAGGGGTCAAGGCTTTGAAATGGATCTTGAAGGTGAAGCGGCGCAATGCCGCCTCGTCCAAGTCCTCAAACAAGTTGGTGGTGCAGATGAAGATGCCCGCAAAGCGCTCCATGCCTTGCAGCATCTCGTTGACCTCGCTGATCTCGTAAGAGCGCTCAGCACGGCGACGGCTGCGCAAAAAGCTGCCGGCCTCGTCCAACAGCAGCACGGCCTCTTCTTGCTCGGCGGCTTCGAACATGCGGGCCATGTTTTGCTCGGTCTCGCCCACAAACTTGCTCATGATGTCGCTGGCCTGGCGCACCATCAGCGGGCGGCCCAAGGCCTGGGCCATGTGCTCAGCCAGTGCGGTCTTACCGCTGCCGGGCAGGCCATAAAAGCACAAGGCCCCGTGGCTGCGCGCCTTGAGCGCTTCGATCATGCGTTCCACCGGGAAGCGGCTTTCGATGTTCAAGAGGTCCAGCGCATAGTGCGTCACCGATGGGCGGGCGCTGCGCTCGCGCCGCGCCGCCCCGCCTAGGGCCTTGTCGGCGTGGCTGAGCTGACGCTCGATCAAGCCCTGCGCTTGAGCGGGCTCGCCGGCCAGTTGGGCAAAGCGCACGGCTGTGCGGATCTGCGCCGGAGTCAGCCCCGGGCGCTCGGCCAGCTTGGCGGCAAACTCAGGGGCCACGTCCACCTCACTGAGCGCCCGGCGGATCATGGCCTCGCGGGCGCCAGGGGGCGGCGAGCGCAACTCCAGGTGGTATTGAAAGCGGCGGCGGAAGGCCGGGTCGATCTGCTCAATGCGGTTGGTGATCCAGATCACCGGCACCGGGTTGGTCTCCAGAATCTGGTTGACCCAGGCCTTGCCGCTGACACTGGCCCCCGTCTGCCCGTCTGAAGACTCCAGCCGGGCCATCAACTGCGCGGTGTCTGAGGGCAGTGAGGGGAACACATCCTCCACCTCGTCAAACAGCAGGGCCACTTGCGGGCTGCTCTTGAGAAACACTTGGCTGAGCTGCAGCGAGCGATAGCGGTCTCGCCCGGTCAGCGAGTTGCCGTCACGGTCCGCGTACTCCACCTCGTACAGCTCCAGCCCCGCATGCGCCGCGCAGACCTTGGCCAGCTCGGTCTTGCCCGTGCCCGGCGGGCCATAGAGCAGCACATTGACCCCCGGCTCTTTGCGCGCCACAGCTTCGGTCAGCAAGCGGCTGAGCACGCTCACCTCTTCGTCCACAAACTGAAAGTCCTGCACGCCCAGGGCAGTGGGCTTGGCGGGCCGGGTGAACACCGCCATCAAGTCGCTGGGGTCGCGGTACTCGCGCATCAGCACGGGCGGCAGCTGCTCGCTGACCTTCATCAAATCAGACAGGTCGGTGATGTTGTGCTCGGACAGCAGGTTCTCCACCATGCCGGTGCGTTCCAAGCGGGAGCCCGCGCGCAGCGCCTCGGCCACCTCAGCCTCATCCACCTGGGCCACCTGGGCGATGGCGGCATAGGCCTCGCGGGCGTTGGAGACCTTGAACTCCACCAAGAGCATGCGCAGGTCGCGCTGATAGCGGGTCAGCGTGCCATAAAGCAGCAAGGCGCGCTCGGCCGGGTTGAGCTGCAACAGGCCGCCTAAGGCGGCGATGTTTTTCTCGACGAGCGTGGTGTTTTTCTTGAGGTCGCGGGCCAGCCACTCGGCGGTGGCAGCCAGGGCTGTCAGCACATCTTTGGGGGCATCTTTGATGTATTCGTCGATATAGAAGTACAGCGAGCCTTCTTCATAGGGGCCACTCCACACGCCGTGGCGGTCGATGAACCCTTCATCGCTCAGGGCCTCATGCCCGCTCCAGTGGGCATTGCCCTCGCAGCGCCGCTGCAAAAAGCTGCGCAGGCGCTGCAACACGTCCACCGGCCACACCATGTGGCGGGCGGTCAGGCTCAACAGGGCATTCCAATCTCGCCGCAGGTTGAAGCGCCCCGAGGAGGACAGCGTCAAAGTCAGCACAAAGTGCGAGCACAGACGGTCCAGCAGCGGTGCCTGGGCCAAGCCAGGAGACAACACAAGGTCGGAACTGGCGTGGCGATGTCTTTGCTTCACAGGATTCCCCCTGTGGCTGCCAAGGGGTGGCAGCCAGTGCCCCATCTTCACCCAGGCGCCGCCTTTTGGGCAAGCCGTGGCGAGCCCGGTGCTGTGACAAGCGGGTCAAATTGCCTTTTTGTCATTTTGTGTTGCCATTTTGATAGTTTAAATATCAAAAGTGATCGAAATGCTGACTTTTGCTTGGCAGCAAGAGCCGGGACACTGGCGGCATGACACGGAGACACACCATGACCACCCTCACCACCCTGCCCCCCACGCTTTACCTCAGCGCCCCGGACATGGTGCGCCTGATCCAGCGCAAAGGCCTGGCCGCCTGCCTGCGTGGCGTGGCCGACCGCATCGCCCAAGACTTCAAGCGCTGGCCCGAGTTCGACAAGAGCCCGCGCGTGGCCTGCCACTCGGCCGACGGTGTGATCGAGCTGATGCCGATTGCCGATGCGCATGAGTTTGCCTTCAAGTACGTCAACGGCCACCCCAAGAACACCCAGGCGGGCCTGCCTACCGTGATGGCTTTTGGCGTGCTGGCGGATGTGGCCACCGGCGCCCCCCGAGTGCTGAGCGAGCTGACCTTGGTGACGGCCATCCGCACCGCCGCCATGTCCGCCCTGGCCGCCAAGACCCTGGCCCGCCCAGGCAGCCGCGTGATGGCCCTGATTGGCAATGGCGCCCAGAGCGAGTTCCAGGCCTTGGCCTTCAAGGAACTGGTGGGCATCAAAGAGCTGCGCCTGTTTGACACCGACGGCGCAGCCACGGCCAAGCTGGTGGCCAATTTGGTGGGCACGGGCCTGAGCATTCAGGTGTGCAGCAGCGTGGCCCAGGCCGTGCGCGGCGCCGACATCGTCACCACCGTGACGGCCGACAAAACCAATGCCACCATCCTGACGCCCGAGATGCTGGAGCCCGGCATGCACGTCAACGGCGTGGGCGGCGACTGCCCTGGCAAGACGGAACTGCACCCTGGTGTGCTGAGTGCCGCCCAGGTCTTCGTCGAGTTTGAGCCGCAAAGCCGCATTGAAGGCGACATTCAGCAAATGCCTGCGGACTTCCCCGTCACCGAGCTGTGGCAAGTGCTGGTGGGCCAGCATGCAGGCCGCCGCAGCGCCGCAGACATCACGGTGTTTGACTCGGTGGGCTTTGCGCTGGAAGACTACTCCGCCCTGTGCTTTATGCGCGACGCGGCATTGGAGCTGGGCATTGGCAGCGCGGTCGATTTGATTGTGCAAACCGCCGACCCCAAGAACCTCTTCAGCGCGCTGCAGCAAGAAGCTGCGGCCAGCACCGAGCGGGCACAGACCTTAGCGATAAGTGGCTAAGTGGATGTTGGTTTCGGTGCTGCGTATGCCTTTGATGAGGCGGATGCGCTCTAGCACCTGAGACAGCTCGGCCATGGTGTCGGCGCGAATCTCGGCCAGCAAGTCCCAGCGGCCATTGGTGTCGTGCAGGGCGGCCACGCCGGGCTCGCCCAGCAGGCTGGCGATCACCAAGCGGGTTTGATTGCCCTCCACCACCACGCCCATCCAGGCGCGGATCTGGTTGGGCTGGGCGTCTGGCCGCAGCTTGACGGTGTAGCCCACGATGACTTGCTCATCTTCAAGTTTGCGCAGCCGGTTGGTCACGGTGCCGCGCGACACGCCCAGCTTTTGCGCCAGCGTGGCCACGGTGAGCCGCGCGTCTTGGCGCAGCAAGCTGATCAGTTGGCGGTCGGTGTCGTCCATGCCTCAAGTATGCGTGCACTTCACTCATGGCCGGGCCACTCGGCCAGCCAAAGCTGCAAGGGCACGCCCCCGGGCTCCACACCCCAGGCCACGCCGGCTGGCCAATGGGCGGGGTCGTCGGTGAGCCACACCGTCACTCGCAGGTCATAGGGACGCTGCGGGCTGCGCACCAGCGGGATCAGCGTCACACGGTGCCCGGCCACCTCGCGCTGCTCTGGCGCCTGCACTTCAAACTGCCAGTCGTCCACATCACCTCGCGGGCTCGCCACCGGCATCTGCACCGTTTGGCCACTGCGGGGCAGCTCGGGCAAGGCCCGGGCCCAAGCCCACAGTTGCAACAGCCAACTCGCGCGGTCTTGGGCTTGCGCGCCCAAGGGCGTGCTGCGCGGGCTACCCGAAAAGCTGATCACACCCTTGTCGCGCTGAAAGTTCACCGCCCGCACAGCCCGCTGCCGCTGCTGCTCCACCATGCGCTCGGGCCGCAGGCCGTCGCTGCCCCAGTGCCCACGGCTGAGCCAGTCGATGGCGGGGGTGCCGGGCACGTCCACCTTCACACTCATTGCATAACGCTCGCCTTCAGATTGCCACTCGATCTGCGCCTGGCCTTGCGCCGCGCCGCGCTGCGCCGTGTAGAGCAGGGCTAGGCTTGGCGGTACAGCGGCCGCCAGGCGCGGAGCCGCTTGGCCTGGGCGGGGGCCTGCAGAGGTGGCGGGCAGAGGCAACGCTTCTGGGGCGGTGCTTGGCACCTCCGAGCGGGGCGCAGAAGCATCGAACAAGGGCTCGGCTGTGGCTGTGGCTGTGGCTGTGGCCGTTAGCATTTTTTGGGAACGTTCCTCCCGCAATCTGCTCCGTTCGCCCTGAGCCTGTCGAAGGGCTTCGACGGGCTCAGCCCGAACGGAAATTGAGAGGTCACCGGGCCTGGTCACAGGCCCAGGCGCCACCGACACCACCTGCATGGGCTCTGGCGGCACCTGCCGCGCCAAAGCCCCCCAAGGCAGCTTGGCCGCGTCCAGCACCAGCCCATGCACCAGCACCACCCCCAGCACCAGAGCGGCCAGCCTGCCACCCCGGGCCAAGCCCGGCGGGAGACTGCGGCTGGCAAGGACAGTGCGCCAAGGCTCGGCCATTGGACAATACTGCCATCAAATCGAACGCTAAAGGGCTTCCATGAAACTCGCCACGTACAAAGACGGCTCGCGCGACGGCCAACTCGTCGTCGTCTCGCGCGACCTGAGCACCGCCCACTATGCCAACGGCATCGCCACCCGGCTGCAGCAGGTGCTGGACGACTGGAACTTTCTCTCGCCCCAGTTGGAAGACCTCTACACCACGCTCAACCACGGCAAGGCGCGCCATGCCTTTGCTTTTGAGCCGCGCCAGTGCATGGCCCCCCTGCCCCGCGCCTACCAGTGGGCCGATGGCTCGGCCTATCTGAACCATGTCGAGCTGGTGCGCAAAGCGCGCGGCGCCGACATGCCCGAAAGCTACTTTGGTGACCCGCTGATGTACCAAGGCGGCAGCGACGATTTCTTAGGCCCTTGCGACGACGCCGTCTTCCCCAACCTGGACTGGGGCGTGGACTTTGAAGCCGAAGTCGCCGTCATCACTGGCGACGTGCCCATGGGTACCAGCCCGAGTGAGGCCTTGGACGGCGTGCGGCTGATGCTGTTGGCCAATGACTGGAGCCTGCGCCACCTGATCCCCGCTGAATTGGCCAAAGGCTTTGGCTTCTTCCAAAGCAAGCCCGCCACCGCCTTCAGCCCCGTGGCCGTGACGCCCGACGAGCTAGGCGATGCCTGGCAAGGCGGCCGCATGCACCTGACCCTGCAATCCACCTGGAACGGCCGCAAAGTGGGCCAGTGTGAGGCCGGGCCAGAGATGACCTTCCACTTCGGCCAGCTCATCGCCCACATCGCCAAAACCCGCAATGTGCGGGCTGGGTCCATCGTAGGCTCGGGCACAGTCAGCAACAAAGACTGGACCAAGGGCTTCAGCTGTATTGCCGAAAAACGTGCGATTGAAATGATCGAACACGGCGAAGCCAAAACCGCCTTCATGCAGTACGGCGATACGATCCGCATCGAGGTCAAAGGCCCAGATGGCCAAAGCCTGTTTGGCGCCATTGACCAAACCGTGTGCGAACCCGACTCCCACTAAGCAACACTGATGAACCTCACCACCCTGCCCCGCCGCCTTGCCCGCCTCCTCTCGTGGGCCAGTGCCGCGTGGGTGCTTTCTCACAGCCCGCTGCAAGCGGCCACCAGCTGCCCCCCGGCCGCCGCCCCCCTGACCCAGGAAGAAGTGACGCAGGGCATGCAAGCCGCCCGGCTAAAAGGCCTGTTCTGGGAGGCCCGCAAGGATGGGCGCACCCTGTGGCTGTATGGCACGGTGCATGCAGCACAGCGCGGTTGG
>NZ_JBIKNQ010000054.1:0-39167 GCF_044358605.1 Ideonella sp. | reverse complement strand
AAGCTCTCGCCGCATGAAAGTAGGCACTGTGCGTGCCCAGGCCATCGGACATGGCATTGCGCATATGGGTTTCCAGGAGCGCCGTGGCTTCCTCATAGCGCTTCATGGCCATACAGACCATGGCCTTCAGCATGGGGTTCCAAGACACCCGGTCGGCCTTGCCGATGCCCGCATTGAAGTTGACGGAGGATTCGACTTCAATCATCACGCGGCGCGCGGCCTCTGGGGCACAGCGACCAAAAGCATCTTCCAGCGCCAGCGCATCCGTCTGAAAGGTCATGCGGGTGGAGATGATGGCACCGATCATCGCGGTATCGCCATCGAGGGCTGCCAGCCTGTGGGCGGCACGGTAATAGCCTGCCGACTGGTCGGCCCGGCCCGCGTAGCTGTAAGCACGCGCCATCAATAACTCCAAGCGTGCGGAAGACCCCACGCAGAGCTCAGGCATGGACCAGATCAACTCATCGGCAAAGGAGGTCCATAGCCCATCTTGGAAATCCAGCGACGCCAGCCACACGCTCGCGTGCGCCTGAAGGCCTTGATCTCCTGCCGTGATGGCGAACTGCTTGGCCTGGGCAAACATGCCTCGGATAGACGGCGCGTGATGATCCCCTGTGTAAGTCAATACGGCTTCGGCATAGGTCGCCCAACCCTGCAAACGCGGCTCCGTCTGGCGCTTGAGCTGCGCCTTGACTTGGGCGAGCGCCATACGCGCTTCCACCATCATGCCTAAGCGGGCCATAGCCACCACCCGCTCGGCCTTCAGGCACTCACGCTCCAGCGAGGACTCCGACAGCGCAAAGGCTTGGTCCAATTGCTGCAATAGACGGGGAACCACCATCAATGCTCCTTAGCCCACCAATCGCTGCAGCGCTTCCCGATACTTCTTGGCGGTATGCGCTGTCACTTCGGCAGGCAATGCAGGGGCCGGGGCTTGCTTGTTCCAAGGCTCACCGTCCACCTGCGCTGATTCCAACCAATCCCGTACGAACTGCTTGTCGTAGCTCGGCGGGTTGGCGCCCTCTTTCCAGCCCTCCACAGGCCAGTAACGCGAGGAGTCTGGGGTCAGCACCTCGTCCATCAGGGTCAGGGTGCCCTGCTCATCCAGTCCAAATTCAAACTTGGTGTCGGCAATGATGATGCCTTTGGTCAGCGCGTAGGCCGCTGCCTCGCTGTAGAGGCGGATCGAGACATCGCGCACACGCGTGGCCAAGTCTTCACCGATGATGGACACCATCTGCGCAAACGAGATGTTCTCGTCATGATCCCCCATCTCGGCCTTGGTCGCTGGGGTGAAGATGGGCTCGGGCAGCTTGGAGGCGTTTTGCAAGCCAGCGGGCAGAGGCACGCCACAGACCTGCTTGTTCTGTTGATACTCTTTCCAGCCAGAACCCGCGAGATAACCTCGCACCACAGCCTCGACGGGCAGCGGCTTGAGCCGCTTGACCAACATGGCGCGACCCTCGACTTGGGCGCGCTCGTCGGCGGCCACCACGCTCAAAGGGTCTTCGCCGGTCAGGTGGTTGGGCACGACATGGCCCAGCTTGTCAAACCAGAACAGCGCCATCTTGGTCAACAGCGCACCCTTGCCGGGAATGGGCTCACCCATCACTACATCGAAGGCCGACAGGCGGTCTGTGGCGATCATCAGCAGCCGGTCATGGCCGACGGCATAGTTGTCACGCACCTTGCCACTGGCCAGCAGCGGGAGAGAGTGAAGGGAGCTGGTGTGCAGGGCGTTGTCCATGGCTCAGGCAAGGTCTCAAAGGCCTGAGATTGTAGGGCGCCCAAGCGGACAGCCACCTGACGCACCCTCCTCATAAAAGAGGAGGGCAGGGCCGACCCTCTCGGCCCTGCGAAACGCAGGTGCTCTCAGCGCACCTGCTGAGCCAAGGCGCCCCGGGTGTAGAGCCCAGCCATGTCGGACAAGCTCATGCCCTTGATCTTGGCGGCCTGGCCTTCGCAACCGAATTCCAGATAGCGCTGCTTGCAGATCTGCTTGGCGGCCTCACGGGCGGGCTTGAGCCACTCACGGGCGTCGAACTTGTCGGGGTTCTCGGCCAGGAACTTACGCACCGCGCCGGTCATGGCCAAGCGGATGTCGGTGTCGATGTTGATCTTGCGCACGCCGTACTTAATGGCTTGCTGGATCTCTTCGACCGGCACGCCGTAGGTCTCTTTCATCTTGCCGCCGTACTGGTTGATGATGGCCAGCAACTCTTGGGGCACCGAGGACGAACCGTGCATCACCAGATGGGTGTTGGGAATGCGGGCGTTGATGTCTTTGACACGCTGAATCGCCAGGATGTCGCCCGTGGGCTTGCGGCTGAATTTGTAGGCGCCGTGGCTGGTGCCAATGGCAATGGCCAGCGCGTCCAGCTGAGTGGCTTTCACAAACTGAGCGGCCTCTTCGGGGTCGGTCAGCATCTGGCTGTGGTCCAGCTTGCCCACGGCGCCCACGCCGTCTTCTTCACCAGCTTCGCCGGTTTCCAGGCTGCCCAGGCAACCCAGCTCGCCCTCGACGGTGGCGCCGATGCGGTGGGCCATCTCGACGACCTGACGGGTCACTTGGACGTTGTAGTCGAAGTCGGCCGGGGTCTTGCCGTCTTCCATCAGCGAGCCGTCCATCATCACCGAGCCAAAGCCCAGGTCCAGCGCGCCTTGGCAGATCTTGGGGCTGGTGCCGTGGTCTTGGTGCATCACCAAAGGGATGTGCGGGTACATCTCTGCAGCCGCTTGGATCAGGTGCTTGATGAAGGGCTCGCCCGCATACTTGCGCGCACCCGCGCTGGCTTGCAAGATGACCGGCGCGCCGACTTCATCGGCAGCCGCCATCACGGCCTGGACTTGCTCCAGGTTGTTGACGTTGAAGGCCGGAATGCCATAGCCGTTTTCGGCAGCATGGTCCAGCAGTTCGCGCATGGAAACGAGTGGCATGGGAAACCCCGAGGAAGTGAAAGAATTCGACCAACGCAGCCCGTAACCGCGCTGTAACTCCGGCAATTCTAGCGAGGGATGCCCCTCAGCAACCTTGCACTTTCACTCGCCCCCCCATATACCGCACGCTAACCAAGCCCCTTGCGCGGAACCGGCTTCGCCGGGCCGCTGCAAGAGCCCCCTTGGGGGGTAGCGACCGCCAGGGAGCTTGGGGGCACCATTTCTGGCTCAATCCACCCGGCACACCTTCAGCATATTCGTACCGCCGGGGTAACCCATGGGCTCGCCACAGGTGATGGCATAGGTGTCGCCGGGCTTCAACGCCCCCCTGGCCACCAAGATGCGCTCGGCCTCGGCCAAGGCAAGGTCGCGGTCCGTGAACGTCGGCATCAAGATAGGCCGCACATTGCGATAAAGCGCCATGCGGGACTGCGAGGTGGGCTTGGTGGTCAGGGCGAAGATAGGCACCTGGATGTTGTGGCGGCTCATCCACAGCGCCGTCGAGCCCGACTCAGTCAGGGCGATGATGGCCTTACAGCCCAAGTGGTGGGCGGTGAAGAGTGCGCCCATGGCGATAGATTGGTCGATACGGCCAAAGCGCTTGTTGGTGAAGTCGGCGTCCAGGTGCACGTCTTCCGCACGCTCCGCCTCTTGGGCGATTTGGGCCATTTGCTCCACGGTCTCGACCGGGTACTTGCCTGCGGCCGTCTCAGCGCTGAGCATCACAGCGTCCGTGCCATCCAGCACCGCATTGGCCACGTCCGAAACTTCGGCACGCGTGGGCACCGGGTTTTGGATCATGGACTCCATCATCTGAGTGGCGGTGATGGCGATCTTGTCCAACTCTCGCGCCAGCTTGATCATGCGCTTTTGCAGAGCTGGCACCGCCGCATTGCCCACTTCCACCGCCAAGTCGCCACGCGCCACCATGATGCCGTCGCTGGCACGCAAGATGGCTTCGAGGTGCGGAATGGCCTCTGAGCGCTCGATCTTGGCAATCATGCAGGGCTTGTGGCGATAGGGCTCGCCCGCCACATTGGCCAGTTGGCGCGCCATCTCCATGTCGGTGGCGTTCTTGGGGAAGCTGACCGCCAGGTAGTCGCACTGGAAGCTCATCGCCGTGCGAATGTCGTCCATGTCCTTGCCGGTCAGTGCGGGTGCCGTCAGACCGCCACCTTGCTTGTTGATGCCCTTGTTGTTGGAGAGCTCGCCGCCGATCTTCACCAAGGTGTGGACCTGCTCGCCCTGCACTCGGTCCACCGTCAGCACGATCAGGCCGTCGTTGAGCAGCAGCACATCACCGGGCTTCACATCACGCGGCAGCTCTTTGTAGTCCAGGCCCACGCCGTTGATGTCACCGGGTTCGGTGCGCGCAGCGTCCAGCACAAAGGGCATGCCGTTTTCCAGCATCACGCGCCCCTCGGCAAACTTGCCGACGCGGATCTTGGGGCCTTGCAAATCGGCCATCAGCGCAATGGGCTTGCCCACCCGCGCCGCACAGGCCCGCACCAAGTTGGCACGGTCGATATGGTCCTGCGCCTTGCCGTGGCTGAAGTTCAGGCGCACCACATCTACGCCGGCCCGCAGCAGCCGCTCCAGCACCTCGGGGTCGCTAGAGGCTGGGCCGAGGGTGGCAACGATTTTGGTGGCACGGGGCATGCAAGGAGTCTCCGAAAGTATTGCCCTTCAGGGGACTGAAGGGCTGTTGTCAGCATCCCATCATACGCAGCCCCAGCCCCTCGGGGGTTACCGTTAGGTTACCGGGGCGCCTAGGAGCGCTGCCCGCGGGCTCAGCGTTTGGCGGCAGCCGCCACATCCGCCACGGCCAAGGCCGTCATATTGACCACCCGACGCATGGTGGCCGAGGGCGTCAGCACATGAACCGGCGCCGCCGCCCCCAACAGGATGGGTCCCACCGTGACGCCATGGCTGCCCGTCACCTTCAGCACGTTGAACAAGATGTTCGCCGCGTCAATATTGGGCAGCACCAGCAGATTGGCCGAGCCCTTCAGCGTGGTCTCGGGCAGCACAGCCTGGCGGATGGTTTCAGACAGCGCCGCATCGCCATGCATCTCGCCGTCGCACTCGATGTGCGGGGCCTGCTGCACAAACAGGTTGCGGGCTGCACGCATGCGCTTGGCTGAACCCCGGCTGGAGGAGCCGTACATGGAGTGACTCAAGAACGCCACCTTGGCCGGGAAGCCAAAGCGCTGCACTTCGTCGGCGGCCATCTGCGCAATTTGGGCCAACTCGGCCGCGCTGGGTTCCTCGTTGACAAAGGTGTCGGTGATGAAGAGCGTGTGCTGCTCCAGCATCAGCGCGTTCATGGTGGCCATCACGCCGCCCTCGTGGCGCGCGCCGATCACCGTTTTGACATGCTCAAAGTGGGCATCAAAGCGACCGACCAAGCCACACAACATGGCGTCGGCATCACCACGTTTGAGCAGCATGCTGGCGATCAGGGTGTTGGAGCGGCGCAGCGCCGACTTGGCCGTCTCGGGCGAGACGCCATCGCGGCCCATCAAGCGGTGGTAGCCCTCCCAACAGTCGCGGAAGCGCGGGTCGTTTTCCGGGTCCACCACCTCGAAGTCCACGCCCGGCTTGAGGCGCAGGCCCGCGCGCTCAATGCGCATGGCAATCACCGCCGGGCGGCCCACCAAGATGGGCTTGGCCAGGCCTTCGTCCAACACCACCTGCACCGCACGCAGCACGCGCTCGTCTTCACCTTCGGCGTAGAGCACACGGGCCGGTGCGGCCTTGGCCGCCATGAAGACCGGGCGCATCAGCATGCCCGTCTGCGAGACAAAGCGGCTCAGCGACTGGCGATAGGCGTCCATGTCGGTGATGGGCCGAGTGGCCACACCACTCTCTTCGGCAGCCTTGGCGACCGCCGGGGCAATGCGCAAAATCAGCCGCGCATCAAAAGGCGTGGGGATCAGGTATTCCGGCCCGAACTTCAGCTCTTTGCCGGCGTAGGCGGCAGCCACTTCGTCCGAGGCCTCGGCCTTGGCCAGGGCGGCAATCTCGCGCACACAGGCCAGCTTCATGGCCTCGGTGATTCGGGTCGCACCGCAGTCCAGCGCGCCCCGGAAGATGTAGGGGAAGCACAGGACGTTGTTGACCTGGTTGGGGTAGTCCGAGCGCCCGGTGGCAATGATGCAGTCCGGGCGCACTTCCTTGGCCAGCTCAGGCCGAATCTCGGGCTCTGGGTTGGCCAGCGCCAGGATGATGGGCTGGCTGGCCATGGTCTTGACCATCTCGGCCGTCAGCACCCCGGCGGCCGAACAGCCCAGGAACACATCCGCCCCATCCACCACATCGGCCAGCGTTTGGGCGATGGTGTTTTGGCAATAGCGCTGTTTGGATTCATCCAGCTTGTCGCCCCGGCCTGCGCGGATCACGCCCTTGGAGTCGCAAACGAAGATATTGGACGGCTTGACGCCCAGGCCCACCATCAGGTCCAGGCAGGCAATGGCTGCGGCACCCGCACCCGACACCGCCAGCTTGACCTCGTCAATCTTCTTGCCCACCAGCTCCAAGCCATTGAGCAAGGCGGCGCCCGAGATGATGGCTGTGCCGTGCTGGTCGTCGTGGAAGACGGGGATGTTCATGCGCTCGCGCAACTGCTTCTCGATGTAGAAGCACTCGGGGGCCTTGATGTCTTCCAGGTTCACGCCGCCCAGCGTGGGCTCCATGGCGGCGATGATCTCAACCAGCTTGTCGGGGTCGTTCTCGGCCAGCTCGATGTCGAACACATCGATGCCGGCAAACTTCTTGAACAAGCAGCCCTTGCCCTCCATCACCGGCTTGCCGGCCAAGGGGCCAATATTGCCCAGGCCCAGCACCGCCGTGCCATTGGTGATCACGCCCACCAGGTTGGCGCGCGAGGTGTACTCGGCTGCCAGCGAGGGGTCTTCCTCAATCGCTAAGCAGGCATAGGCCACGCCGGGCGAATAGGCCAGGCTCAGGTCGCGCTGGTTGGACAGCGGCTTGGTGGCATTGACCGCGATCTTGCCGCGGGTGGGCGTGCGGTGATAGTCGAGGGCGGCATCGCGCAGCGCTTGCTCAGCGGCGCTCAGGTTTTTTGAGGTCATGCGGTGTGGTCTCCTTGGGAGATGGCACTGTAGGCCCGGTCGCCAAACACCCCATCCGTAAGGCCCACATCATGCTGTTTTTGCATGACCCAATGACCGACTCGTTCCAGAATCGTCAGGCCCAGAATCGCTGCTTCAGCCTCAACGCAGGGCGTTCAACCCAGTGCCAACTCAACGCCCCCGCCCCCAATGACAGGCCCAAGGTCAGGCCAAAACACAAGGGCGTGGCCATGTCAGGCCAGTGCCAGAGCAAGATTTTGTTGATGGGCCACGCGTAAAGGTAGGTGCCATACGACATATCGGGCAGCCGATTGAAGGCCTGCAGGCCGGCCCCCTGCTTGGCATAAACCAAGAGTGCATAACCCCAGCACCAGGCCGTGGCCACTTCGGCCAGTGCGTTCAAGGGCATCAACAACAACCACACCCCCAAAGCCAGCCATGCCCCGGGGCCAGACCAAACCCAGCGCGACTCAAACCGCGCGAAGCAAGCGCCAGCCGAAAAAACCATGCCGCAGCGGACCAGGTTCTCCACCATGGGTGCTGGCGGCGCCCACCAGCCCAGGCGCATCGTGATGAAGGCGGCGGCCAACACGCCGGCCAGCGCCAGCCACATCTTGGCCTGTCGAGACGGGAACACAAGCCCCAGGGCCAACACCATCAGGTAGCAGAAGAACTCGTACCGAATCGTCCACAAGGACGCATTCAGCAAGGGGTAGGGTGTGTCGGCAAACACGGGCGGCGTGGACGGCGGCGCCAGCGTGGCCCAGGTCCAGGCGTAACGCAGTGGGTTGAACTGCTCAAAGTAAGCAGGCCCGCCATAGAGGGGCCCAATCAGCAAAGCGCACACCAGCGACGCCACCGCAAAGCCGGGGAAGATGCGCAGCAGCCGCGCGGCCAAGTAGGTGCGGGCCACAGGACGCGCCATCCAGCTCTTGCTCACCAAGTAGCCGCTGAGCACGAAAAAACTGTCAACGGCCAACTCGCCGAACGACAGCGTTCCGAAAACCTGGGTCAGCAGTTCTCGCTGTCGATGGCCGTCCTGCAATTCGGGCACGTGCGACAAGATGACCATGCTGGCAAACACCAGCCTGAGCATGTTGAAGTTGTTGTGGCGCTCAGTCATTGCAGCTCGTCCATGTGGCCCTGCGGAGCACGCAGGAAGCTCTAGGGCCTGCCGAGCATGCCCTAGAGCCCTCCGCGCTCTCAGCCGGCTGCGCGCTTGCTGAGGATCTCGAAAGCCGGCAGAGTCTTGCCTTCCAACACCTCCAAGAAGGCGCCGCCGCCGGTGGAGATGTAGCCCACTTGCTTCTCAATGCCGTACTTGGCAATGGCAGCCAGGGTGTCGCCACCGCCCGCAATGCTGAAGGCGCTGCTCTGGGCAATGGCCTCGGCGATGGCCTTGGTGCCGCCTTCAAAGGCCTCGAACTCGAACACGCCCACGGGGCCATTCCAGACGATGGTGCCAGCGGCCTTCAACTGTGCCGCCAACTTGGCCGCTGTCTTGGGGCCGATGTCCAGAATCAGGTCGTCGTCGGCGACGTCCGTCGCGGCCTTGACGGTGGCTTCGGCATCCGCCGCAAAGCGCTTGGCGCAGACCACGTCTTCAGGAATCGGCACTTCAGCGCCACGGGCCTTCATGGCCGCGATGACGGCTGTGGCTTCGCCCAGCAGGTCGGGCTCGGCCAGGCTCTTGCCGATCTTCAGGCCCGCAGCCAGCATGAAGGTGTTGGCTATGCCGCCACCCACGATCAGGCCGTCCACGTTCTTGGCCAATGCTTGCAAGATGGTGAGCTTGGTGCTGACCTTGGAGCCGGCCACGATGGCGACCAAGGGGCGCTTGGGGTTGGCCAAGGCCTTGGAGATGGCGTCGATTTCGGCCGCCAGCAAGGGGCCTGCGCAGGCGATGGGGGCGAACTGGGCAATGCCGTAGGTCGAGGCCTCGGCGCGGTGGGCGGTGCCAAAGGCGTCGTGCACAAAGATGTCGCAGAGCGCCGCCATTTTCTTGGCGAGTTCTTCGTTGTTCTTCTTTTCACCCTTGTTGACGCGGCAGTTCTCCAGCATCACCACCTCGCCTGGGGCGACTTGCACGCCGTCCACCCAGTTGGCCAGCAGCTTGACCTCGCGACCCAGCAACTCGCCCATGCGCTTGGCCACCGGGGCCAGCGAATCCTCGGGCTTGAACTCGCCCTCGGTGGGGCGGCCCAGGTGGGAGGTGACCATCACGGCCGCACCGGCCTTGAGCGCCATTTCGATGCAGGGCACCGAGGCTCGCACGCGCGTGTCTTCGGTGATGTTGCCGGCGTCGTCTTGCGGCACGTTCAGGTCGGCACGGATGAACACCCGCTTGCCGGCAACTTGGCCTTGGGCCACCAGATCGGCGAATCGAATCACTTTCATGGCAATCTCCTCTTGAGGTTCAAAAACAAATCAAAAATCAGGTCCAGCCCAGGCCCAGGCGCAGCACCAGCAGCACCGTGGTGCCGCACACAATGGTGCCCAGAATGCCTTTGCGCAGCACATACCAAGCCAGGCCCGCCGCCGCGGCAAAAAGGCGTGGGTCCTGCCACGTCTGGATCAGCTGGCCTTGGGTCAGCACGGTTTCAGGCACCACGATGGCCACCAGTGCCGCCAAGGGCGCGTAACGCAGGGCGTCGCGCAGCCAATCGGGCATGGGCAGGTCGGTCTTGGGGATGAGAAAAAAGCTGCGGCACAGCACGGTGATCACTGCCAAACCCAAGATGGTGAAGAGCGCCATCCATTCATTCATGGGGAAACTCCTCGCCGGCGGCGCTGCCATTGCTCCAGGGCCAGGCCGGTGACGATGGCCGCGACAATGGCCACCACGATGTGCAGCTTCAGTGGCAAGCCATAAGAGGCCACCGCCGCCACAGCCGCCACGCCCGCCGCCGCCCAGGTGGTGGAGGTGGTCAGCAAAGAGGCGGTAATACCCAGCAGCGCCAGCACCCCGGCGTAGCCCAGGCCCCAGTGCGGTGGGATCACGTTGGCGAGCAAAATGCCCGCCACCGAGAAGGTCTGCCAGGCCACCCAGTTGGTGGCCACGCTGCCCCAAAAATAGGCCTCCTGGCCGTCGGCGGGCTCGGGGTCGGGAAAGCGCCGCTGGAAGAAGATGTAGTTCAAGTCACCCGTGAAATAGCCCAACGTCAGGCGGCGCTTCAGCGGCAAGTGGGCGAAGTAGGGCCGCAGGCCGGCGCTAAAGATCACAAAGCGCAGGTTGACGCAGGTGGCGGTGGCCCAGATCAGCCAGACAGGGGCGCCGGCGATGATCAAGGGCAGCGAGGCCAGTTGGGCGCTGCCCGCAAAAACCAGAAAGGTCATGGCCAAGGAGAGCGGTACACCCAGGCCCGACTTGACCATGGCCACCCCGGTCACCAAACCCCAGGCACCAATGCCCAGCGCTGCAGACGCCATATCGCGGGCACCGCGCTCAAACTCAGGATGATGGCGCAGGGCCAAGACAGAGGGCAGGGAATGCATCCCGCCATTGTCCTATGACGCGCAGCGCTCACGGCTGCAACATCGCGACAGGAGCGCTGAAGGCCGCAGGCCACGGCCCCGTTGGAGCGCCTCAGTGGGCCGCTTTGCTGGCGGACTTAGGCGTGGATTTGTCAGCGGACTTGTCGTCCGCTTTGTCGGCAGCCTTGTCGTCGCCGGCCGCCTGCCCGTCGGAGGCCGCACCGTGGCCATCGCCCTCTTCGCCGTCAACGGGCGGCTTAGGCTTGGGCTTGGGCGGGTCGCGCGGCACCACCGGAATGACCGGCTCCAGCTTGTTCTCGCGCATGTAGTCGTCCATTTCTCGCCAGCCGGTGTACATGGCGGCTTTGTCCGACTTTTTGTTCAGCGTGTAGCAGTCTTCTATGGCTCGCCCGGCGTGGCGGCAGGCGGCCCCCAAGGCCTTGCCCTCGGCGTTGCGTTTTTCAGCGACCACAGTGGCCGACTCAATGCCCAGCATGTCGCAACCACCCAAGGTCAGGGCAGAGGCCAGCAGAGCAAGCGACAAGAGAGGTGAACGCATGGCGGTGAACCAGAGAGCCGAAGGACGTGGCACCGTGAGGGTGCCTCTGAGGTCTTATCGGCCACAGGCAGCTGCCGCTTGAGGGAGCGATGCGCCCTGCCCTGCAACAGCTGGTGACGGCGAACCGCCGCTCAGCGCCCCATGCTCTGCGCCATGGCCAAGAGGCGCTCGACGCGTTCTTCGGTGGCCGGGTGCGTAGAGAACAAGCCGCGCAGCCCGCCACCCGACAGCGGGTTCATGATCATCATCTGCGCCGTCTCTGGGTGGCGCTCGGTGGCCTCCAGGGGCACACCCTGGGCCACGCGTTGGATTTTTTGGAGGGCGGACGCCAAGGCTGCGGGGTCGCCCGAGATCTCGGCCCCGCCACGGTCGGCCTCAAACTCGCGCGCGCGGCTGATGGCCATTTGAATGACGCTGGCAGCCAAAGGCGCCAGGAACATCACCAAGATGGACACAAGGGGGTTGGCCGGTCGGCCTTCGCTGTCGCGGCCGCCCAACATCATGCCGAAGTTGGCCAGCATGGAGATGGCACCGGCCATGGTGGCGCTGATGGTGGAGATCAGGATGTCGCGGTTCTTCACATGGGCCAGTTCGTGGGCCATGACGCCGCGCAGCTCGCGCTCGTTGAGCACCCGCAACATGCCGGTGGTGGCCGCCACCGCCGCGTTCTCGGGGTTGCGGCCGGTGGCAAAGGCATTGGGCGCTTGCTCGTTGATCAGGTAGACGCGCGGCATGGGCATCTGCGCCCGCTCGGCCAGCTCTTGCACCATGCGATAGAACTGCGGCGCGCTCTGGGCATCGACCTCCTGCGCGTTGTACATGCGCAGCACCATCTTGTCCGAGAACCAGTAGCTGTAGAAGTTCATGCCCACCGCCACCGCGAGCGCGATCATCATGCCCGTCTGGCCCCCCAGCAACTGGCCGATGACCATGAACAGCGCGGTGATGGCCGCCATCAGGATGGCGGTTTTCATCAGATTGAACATGCCGAGAACTCCTTGGAGATACGTGGGCATGGAGGAGCCCACCACCTATTGAGATGCGGGCGAACCCGCAAAGTTCAATCCGCCTGCCGCAGCGACTGGCCCGCCAAACCGGGGCGCCCCTGCAAGAAGGCGGCAATCGGCCCGCGCCGGCCGCCAGGGCGCTGCACCTGCTGCAGCGCCAGCGCGCCTTGGCCGCAGGCCACAATGAAGCGGTCGCCTTGGGCGTCCAACACCTGACCGGGCTGGCCGTGCAAGCCGGGCAGCACCGTCGCTTGCCAGACTTTGACGGACTCCCCAGCGCAGTCAAAACTCACCCCAGGGAAGGGGTCAAACGCTCGGATGCGGCGGGCGATCACCTCGGCTGGCTGTGTCCAATCCAGCGCGGCTTCTGACTTTTCGATCTTGTGCGCGTAGGTGATGCCTTCGCTGGGTTGCGGCGTGGTGGCCAAAGGCCCGGCCCGCAACTGCTGCAAGGCCACCACCACCATGCGCCCGCCCATGGCCGCTAACTCGTCATGCAAGCTGGCTGTGGTGTGTTGGGCCTGGATGTCCAGGCGCTCCATGGCCAGCATGGCCCCGGTGTCCAGGCCTTCATCCATCTGCATCAGGGTGATGCCGGTTTGGGCGTCACCGGCTTCGATCGCACGGTGGATGGGCGCCGCACCGCGCCAGCGCGGCAGCAGCGAGGCATGGATGTTGAGGCAACCGCAGCGCGGCAGCTCCAACACCCAGGCCGGCAAGATCAGGCCATAGGCGGCCACCACCAGCACATCGGGCACCGCCGCTTGCAGGGCCTGCTGAGCGGCCAAGGCGTCCTCGGGGTACTTGCCGTCCAGACGCAAACTGCGCGGCTGAGCCACCGGCACGCCCCATTCCAGCGCCGCCTGCTTGACGGGCGAGGCCTGCAGCTTCATGCCGCGGCCCGCTGGCCGGTCGGGCTGGGTCAGCACCAAGGGCACCTCAAACCCTGCGGCATGGATGGCCTTCAAAGCCACTGCCGCAAACTCCGGCGTGCCTGCAAAAGCAACCCGTAACGCAGGGCCCGCAGCAGCCACGCTCATGGCTTTTGCTCGTCGCGGGTGCGCTTGATCATCTTGACCTTGATGCGCTCGCGCTTGAGCAGGCTGAGGTATTCGACAAACACTTTGCCGCGCAAATGGTCCATCTCGTGCTGCACGCAGACCGAGGCCAAGCCTTCGGCGTCAAACTGAAAGGGCTTGCCGTTGCGATCCAGTGCTTTGACCGTCACCCGGGCATGCCGCTCAACTTTGTCGTAAATGGTGGGCACCGAGAGGCAGCCTTCGTCGCCCAACATCATCTCGTCGCTCACCGCGATCAACTCGGGGTTGATCAAGACCAAGGGTTGATCGTGGTCCTCAGAGGTGTCCATCACGATGAGGCGCTCATGCACATCGACCTGGGTGGCGGCCAGGCCCACCCCCTCAGCGGCGTACATGGTTTCCAGCATGTCGGCGGCCAATGTGCGAATTCGGTCATCGACCTGGGCAATGGGTGCGGCCACCTTGTGCAGGCGGGGATCGGGATAGCGGAGAATGTTCAGAAGAGCCATGAATCAGCACGGTTGCGGCCTGGCAAGGCCTGGGCAGGATGTTGAGGCGACACAACGAGCGGGTGTTATCCCGGTCAAAGACGCGAATGGTTTCTCATTGGCGACCCTTGTTTCATTGCGGCATCAAGGCTTTAGGGGCAGAATTTGCGGAGCTTTCTCAGCATTTCAGCGGGTGGTTATGTGCACACCCCGTCAAGAATCGCACCGGGGTCCACACCCGGAATTGTTGCACTGCCCAGAATTTCCGGCTCATTGCCCGGGAGCGACACACCATGAGCCGATTCAATCACCGTCCACCTTTTGCCTTTTCGCTGGGCCTCAGCGCTGTGTTGGCGCTGTTCGCAGTCTGCACTCCAGCCCTGGCGCAAGGCGTCTCCGCACAGCAGCAGGCGACCGCAGACAAGGTTGCCGAAGCGGGCATTCCGCTGTCCGAGTTGGCCGCCAATGCCCCCGACAGCTACACGGTCAAGCGTGGCGACACGCTGTGGGACATCTCCAAGCTGTTCCTGAAGTCGCCCTGGCGCTGGCCCGAGTTGTGGGGCATGAACAAGGCTGCCGTCCGCAACCCTCACCTGATTTACCCAGGGCAGATTTTGGTGTTAGAGCGCACCGCAGACGGTAAAGCCGTGTTGCGCATGGGCCGCCAAGTCGGTGGCCCCGGGAGCGCAGGCGCTGAAGCAGGCGTCACCAAGCTCAGCCCCAGCATTCGTGCCGAGCCCTTGACCCTGGGGGCGATTGCCTCTGTCCCCATGCACTTGATCGGCCCCTTCCTGACGGATGCGGTGGTGTTTGACGGCAATGAGCTGGAGTCTGCTCCCCGAGTGGTGGCCACCCAGGCCGGTCGGATGCTGGTCTCCAAGGGCGAAGTGGCTTACGTCCGTGGCGACGTAGACGCCGCACGCAACTGGCAGATGTTCCGCACGCCCAAGCCCTTGCGTGACCCGCAAACTGGCCGTGTGCTGGGCTATGAGGCTCGTCACGTCGGGGTGGCCGAGGTCATTCGCCGTGGTGAGGCGACTGCGGGTACGGGCCTAGGCTCTGGAGGCAAGGACTTGGTCGTGCCGCACAGCATTCGGGTCACCAGCCTGCGCGAAGAGGCCGATGTCGGCGTGCGCTTGGCCCCGCTGCCGGCCCGCGACACTGAGGCTTTTGCGCCGCACAGCCCCAATGCGTCAGTTGAGGGCCGCGTCGTCTCGATCTATGGCGACGGTCAAGTGGCCGGCCAAAACCAAATCGTCGCCATCAACCGAGGTGCCCAAGACGGAATGGAGCGCGGCCATGTGTTGGCGCTTTGGGCCAAGGGCGGCATCAAGCGCGACTCGACCACCGGCGACCGCGCGACGCTGGCCATCCCTGATGAACGCCACGGTACCTTGTTTGTGTTCCGCGTGTTCGAGCGCGTCTCCTACGCCCTGATCCTGCAGGCTGAGCAGCCCGTGCAGGCCGGCGATCGCTTCAGCCAGCCCTGAGGACGCTGACAGA
The DNA here is from genome assembly GCF_044358605.1 of Ideonella sp. Classification (GTDB taxonomy): domain Bacteria; phylum Pseudomonadota; class Gammaproteobacteria; order Burkholderiales; family Burkholderiaceae_C; genus Ideonella. The sequence goes on along the minus strand of NZ_JBIKNQ010000054.1, from coordinate 24,065 downwards.
CCATGGCCGACGGCAAAGAGCTGGAAGCCTGGTTGTGCTTGACCCCACGCGCGGGCCTGGGGGCTGCGGCCGTGCGACGCTTGCTGGCGGCCTTTGGGTCGCCTCAGGCCGTCTTGGACGCAGGCCCCGGCGCCTGGCGTGAGGTCGGCGGCGCCGAAGCCGCCAAGGCCTTGGCCCAGCCCAGCGATTTGGCGCAGCAGATGGTTGAGCAAGGCCTGCAGTGGCAGGCCAGCACCGCCGGGGCTCATGTCATTGCACTGGGCGAGGCGGCCTATCCTTCGACCTTGTTGCAAACGGCTGATCCTCCATTTTTGCTTTTTTGCCGCGGCAACATCGGCTTGCTACAGCAACCCTGCTTGGCCATCGTCGGCAGTCGCCATGCCACCGCCCAGGGTGTTGAAAACGCCAGGGCCTTTGCCAAGCACCTCAGCGATGCCGGTCTGTGCATCGTTTCTGGCTTGGCGGCTGGCATTGATGGGGCCGCTCACGAGGGCGGTTTGAGTGGGCACGGAAGCACCATCGCGGTGATGGGCACCGGGCCAGAGCAGTTGTACCCGCGCCGGCATCAAAAGCTTGGCGAGCGCATTGCCCTGGAAGGCTTGTTGCTGACCGAGTTTGCGCCGGGTACACCGCCCTTGCCCATCAATTTCCCGCAGCGCAATCGCATCATTGCAGGCTTGTCCTTGGGAACATTGGTGGTGGAGGCTGCCGTTCAATCGGGCTCGCTGATCACTGCGCGCATGGCCTCCGAGTGTGGGCGGGAGGTGTTCGCCATTCCCGGCTCCATTCATTCGCCCGTGGCCAAAGGCTGCCATCGCCTGATACAGCAGGGCGCTAAGCTGGTCGAGACCGGTGAAGATATTCTGCAGGAGTTGCGTGCCCAGACAGCGCTGCTGGCGCAGACCCCACAACGCTCGGCAAGGGCCGCAGCACCACAGACAAGGAGCCCTGAGCCCACCGACCCCTTGCTCGTGGCTTTGGGGCAGGACCCGATGTCGCTGGATGCGCTGGTCGCGCGTACCGGTTGGCCCGCCGCCACTCTTTCGGCTCAGCTCTTGGCCTTGGAGCTGTCTGGCTTGGTGGCCAGGCTTCCCGGCGGCTACTTTCAACGCTGCGGCCAGGCCTGAGATCTCGCTTGGCCCGAAGGCTGGCGGCCTCGGGTATAGTGGGCCGCATCATGTTTGAAGTTCTGGTCTACCTGTACGAAAACTACTGGCGACCTGACGCCTGCCCCGAGCCCGATCAACTCACCCGCAAGCTGTCCGCTGTGGGGTTTGAGTCTGACGACATTCAGGAGGCGCTGAGCTGGTTGTCGGGCCTGCACGGGCATGCTCAATCGCGCGCCTTGTTGGACGAATCATCGTCGCGCAGCCTGCGCCTCTACGCGCCCCAAGAGCAAGAGCAGTTGGGCGTGGAATGCATCGCCTTCATCAGCTTCTTGGAGTCTGCCGGTGTGCTCACCCCCGCGCTGCGTGAGTTTGTGATCGACCGCGCATGGGCTGCGGGCACAGGCCCACTCGATCTGGATGACCTGAAGATCATCGTCCTGATGGTGTTTTGGAGCTTGGGCGAAGAGCCCGACGCGTTGATCTTGGACGAACTGTTTGTCGCCCCGGAAGATCGTCTGATTCACTGAAGTCAGTGAAGACTGCCCCTGCGCAAGGGCACGGAGCAAGTGCGGCTCGCCCCATCAGCCCAGCAGGCCATTAGCCCAGCAGGCGTGCCGGGTCTGCATTGATCTTGCTGATGGCGCTGCGGGTGGCGGCCGTGGTCAGCGACTCCTCTTGAGCCGGAATCAGCAAGCCAGCCTGCAAGAAGGCCGCCAAGCGTGCCTTCTGGAACAGCACACAGCGGCCGTTGGCGCCATTGAACAAGGTGAGCTGCTTGCTCATACCCTGCCAGACCAGACGCACACGCTCTTGGCGACCACGGTAGTCGAGCAGGAAGGATTCACCGGGCTGGAGTCGCTCGGCCATCTCCAGCATTTGCGGCCCAGGCATGGAGCCGCCATCGCTGACCACTTCCAAGCCTTCTTGTTCGTGGCTGGCTTCGTCCAGTACCCACGACTCATCCAACTCGAAGTCTTCGTCGGGCAGCAGCTCTTCAATGGTTTCCAGGCGCCGCTTGAGCGCTTCGAGTTGCTCGTCGCTGATGCTCACGGCACGCGCACCAAAGGCGGCCGCCAGTGCCAAATTCAGGCTCTTGAGGGATTCGTCTTGGCGCTGTGTGGACAGCCCTGCGGACGTCATGCCCTGACGTAAGGTGGCCAACAGGGGCGGCAGACGACGGATGACCTCGCCGCGCTCTTCGCGCGTGGTCTTGGCGCCCGCCGTCCAGAGCAGCTCGGTGGCAGCGCTGCGGACGCGCCGCACTTCTTCGCTTTGCGCACCGTGGCGCACCGCAGAGGTCGCCAGCACATCAGCCCAGATGTGGAAGAGGAAATCGCGCACACCATCTTGCACCGGCACGTCGCTGAGCATTTTGCGCAGCTCAATGGTGTACTGGATGGCGAGTGTTTCGCGCTGCTCGACCTGCTCAGCCAAGGACACGGCAAAGCGGGTGGTGTCGTTGTGGTCGCGGAAGTAGGCTTCCAGGAACTTCTCGAACTCGTTGAGCACAGTTTGGAAGACTCTGCGCCCGGTATCCGGAAAGGCCTCAACCACTTGCACCACACGGCGAATCTCGGTCTCCAGGGGGGAGCCGATCACGTCGGCATCGCCCTCAAAGCCCATCACACAGGCGCCCATGCGGTCGATCAGGCGCCGCGCGGGGTGTTCTTCGCTGGAAAAGAAGTCAGGCTCGGCAATGGCGACCCGCAAGGTGGGCATCTGCAGGCGCGCAAACCAGACCCGCAAGGAAGCAGGCAAGCGATCTTCCGTCAGGATGGCTTGGAACAGCAAGGCCACCAATTCAATGGTTGCGCGCTCGGCAGGAGAAGAGGCCGCCTGCTTGAGGTCGGCATGGCGCTCGCGGATGTTGCGCAGCAATGCCGACGGTGTTGGGTCGGTATGGGTGTCGCTGGCAGGCAACTCGACTTGGTGCGCCACCCGAGCCTGCACTTGCTCCATGGCCTGTGCCAGGCGCTGCGACGGCGCTCTGGGGCTGGAGGTGTCCTTGAAGCCAGGGAGATGGCGCTCCATCATCGCGCTGAAATGAGCCCCCACCGGGCTTGGCTCGCCCCAGTGCGCAGGGGCCGGCCGGGTCAGCATCCGGGTTTCTTCGTCCAAGTTAGGCAGGCGCCCAGCAGCAGCGGCCCCTCGGGAGGCTGCTGCCGTGTAGCCGCCTGCGCCCCCCGCAGCACCGCCACCTAGCGCCGAGGATTGGGCCGGATCAAAGGTGCCCGTGGCATAGGGAGAAGTGGCACCGCCATAGGTGCCCGTGGCATAGGGAGACGATGCACCGCCATAGGTGCCTGTCGCGTAAGGTGCGCCCGTTTGAGTCCCGTAAGGACCGACGCTGGTGGACATGCCGGTGCCTGGGCCATCGGCCAGACCGTCAAGTTGCGGCCGGCCGCTGGTATGGCCTTCAGACCTGCGAATGAAAGGCCGCAGATCAACCTGTGGCAGAACGCCACGCTCGACCAACCAGGCGTTGGTCTCGTGGTACGCCTCCAGCAGCAGTTGGCCGCAGGCCTTGTGCATGTCTTGTTCAAGCGCCTGCCAAGTCTTGAGGCTCAGACCAACGGCCATCCAGGACTTCACCAGCAAACGGGCAATGTTCTGCGCTTTGAAGACATCGGTGTCGTTGAGGTCCTCGCGCTGGCTGACCTTGACCAGCCGAGCCCGTAAGTCGGTGTACTCCCAGGTCGTCACATCCTGCAGTGCCAGCGATAAGCGCGACATGATGATGTCGCGATCGACGGTCTCGTCATCCACCAGTGAAAGATCGACTCGAACCGCTAGCGATGAGACCAAGGCTGTGGCGGTTGAACTGAGTGAGTCCCCAGCGCTGACACGCTCGCGCAAATCCTCGCCCAACTGCGCTGGCCATGAGCCCGCGTGACGCTGGATGTCTTGAAACATATCTCGGCGCGCTTGCGCCACCGAGCGTTCTGCGGTCAGCTCCACCAGCTTGCGGGCACTATCGACGGCAGCATCCAGCAAGGCCTGGGCGTCCTTCACGAATTGCTCCGCGAAGAACAGCCTAGCCTGGTCGATGATTCCGCCCGGTGAAGCGTGCCCTGCCATGTCTGCTGGATTGAAGAATACTTTTGCTAACGACCCACTCTACACCACTGCGCCGGAATTCGGATCATTGACATCCCCCTCTTTGGCAGGCCCCGCCTTGATCAAATCTTCACGTTTTACGCCGAGCCACATGGCGATAGCGGCCGCAACGAACACCGAAGAGTAGATACCAAACAGAATTCCGATGGTCAGCGCAACTGCGAAATAGTGCAGCGTCGGGCCACCAAACAGCAACATCGACAAAACCATCATCTGGGTTGAGCCGTGAGTGATGACGGTACGGCTCATGGTCGAAGTGATGGCGTGATCAATGATTTGTGATGTGTCTAATTTCCGGTATTTGCGGAACGCTTCGCGAATCCGGTCGAAGATGACGACGGACTCATTCACGGAATAGCCCAGCACTGCGAGCACAGCGGCCAGCACCGACAGTGAGAACTCCCACTGGAAGAATGCGAAGAAGCCCAGAATGATGATCACGTCGTGCAGGTTGGCGATGATGGCGGCCACCGCGAACTTCCACTCAAAGCGCACGGCCAAGTACACCATGATGCCCAGCACCACAAACAGCAGGGCCATAGCGCCGTCGAGGGCTAACTCTTCACCCACAGAAGGCCCCACCACCTCGGTGCTGGTCAGCTTGACAGGTTCGGAATCGCCCACCAAACACGCCTGACGGGTGAGTTGTTCGCCCTTGGGCGTGGTTTCAGTCTTGCTTTGGACGGTGCCTGATTCAGCGGCGCAAAGTTTGGCGAAGACTTTTTCGGTCAACTCGGCTTGCTTCATGTCGCCACGCAGAGGCAGACGGATGAGCGCAGACCGGGCCGAGCCGAAACCTTGCACCTGCACCTCGCCAAATCCCATGCTTTCGACGGTAGCTCGGGTTTTGTTCAGGTCGGCAGGCTGGGCGTACTCGACCCCCAAGACGGCACCACCGGTGAATTCGATGGAGAAGTGCAGGCCTCGGGTCACCAAAAAGAAAACCGCCGCCGCAAACGTGAGCGCCGAGATGAGGTTGAACACCAGCGCATGCCGCATGAAGGGGATGTCGCGCCGGATACGGAAGAATTCCATGATGGAGTCCTGTGCTGGATCTCAGGGCAGGCGCTCAACAAAGCGCGCCTGCTCGGGTTGAATGAGGAGGCGTTCAGCGTCCTGCTGGGGTGTCTGTGCTCGGTGCGGCCAAGGCTTCTGGGGCATCTTCCTGCCCCTCTGCCTGGCTCGACGCCCCATCGGGTGCCGCTTGCGGCCGCCAGACTTGACCGATCGACACCGACTTCAGCTTCTTTTGACCGCCATACCAGAGGTTGACCAAGCCGCGCGAGAACATCACCGCCGAGAACATGGAGGTGACGATGCCCAGGCAGTGCACCACGGCAAAGCCCTTGATGGGGCCGGAACCGAACACCAGCAGGGCGAGACCCGCAATCAGCGTGGTGATGTTGGAGTCCAGGATGGTGGCCCAAGCACGCTCGTAGCCGGCATGAATGGCCGCCTGGGGCGAGGCACCTGCGCGGAGCTCTTCCCGCACACGTTCATTGATCAGCACGTTGGCGTCAATGGCCATGCCCAATGCCAAGGCGATAGCGGCGATGCCCGGCAAGGACAAGGTCGCCTGCAGCATGGACAAAATGGCCAGCAAGAGTAGGAGGTTGAAGCCCAGAGCCAGGGTAGAGAACACGCCAAACAGCATGTAGTAAAGGCACATGAACACCGCGATGGCGGCAAAGCCCCAGATCACGCTGTAGAAGCCCTTTTCGATGTTCTCCTTGCCCAGGCTCGGGCCGATGGTGCGCTCTTCGATGATTTCCATCGGCGCAGCCAGTGACCCTGCGCGCAGCAACAAGGCGGTGTCGTTGGCCTCTTGGGTGTTCATGCGCCCGGTGATTTCAAAGCGTGCACCCAACTCACCGCGAATGACCGGTGCAGTGACCACTTCGCCCTTGCCCTTTTCGAAGATCAAGATGGCCATGCGCTTGCCGATGTTCTCGCGTGAGACATCGCGCATGATGCGCGCACCCTTGGCATCCACGCTCAGCGACACGGACGGCTGTTGGTTCTGGTCAAAACCGGGCTGCGCGTCAGACAGCGAGTCGCCAGTCAGGACGACCTGCTTCTTGACGATGAGTGGCGCTCCGCCGCGCTCTACATAGCGCTCGGTGCCAAACGGGACCGGGCCAGTGCCGGCCGCCGCCGCACTGGCTTCGGCACTGTCATCCACCATGCGCAGCTCAAGCGTGGCGGTTCGACCAATGATGTCTTTCGCCTTGGCCGTATCTTGCACACCTGGCAGCTGAATCACAACGCGATCCAAACCTTGTTGCGCAATGATGGGCTCCGCCACGCCCAGTTCATTCACACGGTTATGCAAGGTGGTGATGTTTTGCTTGAGCGCAGCGTCCTGCACTTTGCGTGCGGCCTCTGGCTTGAGGATCCCGACCAACTTGAACTCACCGTTGTCAGCAGCCACATCAGCCCAGACCACATCAGGCTGGCTATCGAGCAGGGCATTCTTGGCGGCCAGGCGAAGGGCGGCGTCGCGGAACAACACATGCACATCGTCACCGTCGCGGCTGATGCCAGCGTGGCGGATGTTCTTGTCGCGCAGCAGTGAGCGCACGTCGTTGGTCAGTGACTCAGCCTTTTTGGTGAGTGCAGCACGCATGTCCACTTGCATGAGGAAGTGGACGCCCCCACGCAAGTCCAGTCCCAGGTACATGGGGTTAGCATGCAAGGCCGTCAACCATTGCGGCGAGCGCGAGATCAGATTGAACGCCACCACATAGCTGGGGTTGGCCGCATCGGGGTTCAGCACCCGGCTGATGGCGTCCTTGGCCTTGATCTGGGTGTCCGTGTCCGGGAATCGGGCCTTGATGGAGTTGCCATCAAACTGCACGAAGTCGGGCTTGACGCCTGCTTCAGACAGGATCGTTTCGACCTGCGACACCATGGCCGGGGTGACCTTGACAGTCACCTTGCCGCTGGAGACCTGGACCGCTGGTGCCTCGCCGAAGAAGTTGGGCAAGGTATAGATCAGGCCCACCACCAGCGAGACAGCCAGGATGAGGTACTTCCACAAGGGGTAGCGATTCATGCGTGCATCCTCAGGCATCAAGGCCTGGGTCAAGAGAAATGGAGAGCCCGTGCGACAGCACGGGCCCCAGCCTTAGAAGGCTGCGCTTACTTCACGCTGCCCTTGGGCAAAACTTGCAACACAGAACCGCGCTGCACCTGCAACTCGACGCCTGCGGCGACTTCGACATGCACATAGGTGTCACCGAGTTTGGCGATCTTGCCCAACACGCCGCCGGCGATGATGACCTCATCGCCCTTGGCCAAGGCATCAATCATGGCCTTATGCTCCTTCTGACGCTTCATCTGAGGCCGGATCATGATGAAGTACAGCACCACGAACATCAGAACCAGTGGCAAGAAGGACATCAGTCCGCCGGCACCGGAAGGGGTCGCTGCGGGAGCCGCAGCCTGGGCATATGCGCTGGAAATGAACACAACGTTTCCTTTAGAGTCAGATCTGGCCCACGAATTCGGCGAGCCTTTACCAATGGTGGATTCTAGGTGCGGGCAGCAGGCTTGGTTGCAAGCCCCGGGGAAGCCCGCAGACCTTTGTGACCGGCCGCGTGGCCAGCGCTGGACATCGAAGCAGATTGGCACTGAACGTGCCAAACAAAAAGCCCTCGCTACTCAAGGCAGTGAGGGCTTTCGGTCAGCAAAAATCATTGACGATTTCTGCTGCTGATTTGGTTGCGGGGGCAGGATTTGAACCTGCGACCTTTGGGTTATGAGCCCAACGAGCTACCAGACTGCTCCACCCCGCGACTGAAGCTGTGATTATGGCATGGATTGGCTTCACAGGCCAGCCGCCACCAAAGTTTTCTCAAAGTCTCTGGCCGACTGAAAGCCCATAACGCGAACATCAGGAATCTCCCTCCCCTGTGCGTCGAAGAAGATGATGCCCGGCGGCCCAAACAGATGAAAGCGTTTGAGCAACGCTTTGTCGTCAGGGCTGTTGGCAGTGACATCCGCCTTCAGCAGCAGGGCCTTGGAGAGGCGTGCCTGCACGGCCGGGTCGGAGAAGGTGAAGCGCTCCATTTCTTTGCATGACACGCACCAGTCGGCATAAAAGTCCAACATCACCGGTCGGCCGGCGGTTCTCAGGACCTCTTCCAACTCAGCGGCTGATTTCACTTTTTGAAAGGGCAGACTTGGCGAGGCCGACACAGAAGCAGCACGGCCCCAGTGGCCCAAGGGCTGCAGTGGGTCAGTGCCCCCGGAGCTGGCGCCTGCGAGCTGTAGCACACCGAGGGTCAGCAGGGCCAGGCCGCCAGCGCGCTGCAACCACACGCGAGGAGCCCCACTGTGCGGGTGCGGATCAAAGGGCCTCAACATAAAACCGGCCACCAGCGCCAAGCCACCCCAGGCCACCAGCACCAAGGCACTGGGCAACACAGTCTGAACAATCCAGAGGGCGACGCCCAGGAGCAGGAGCCCAAAGAACCGCTTGATGGCGTGCATCCAAGCGCCTGAGCGCGGCAGCCAACGGCCTGCCGAGGCCCCCAGAATCAGCAAGGGCACGCTCATGCCCCAGGCCATGGCAAACAAGGCTGACCCCGCCAACCAGACATCGCCCGTCTTACTCAAAAAGAGCAGCGCCCCCGCCAAGGGCGCGGTCACGCACGGGCTGACGATCAAGGCGGAAAGACCTCCCATTAAGAACACGCCAACAAACTTGCCGCCCGGAAGCTGCCTGGACATCCCGTCGAGCCGCCCAGACAGCGCCAAGGGCAGGCGCAATTCGAAGACATCAAACATGGACAGGGACAGCACCGCCAAGAGCAGGCCGAACGACACCAGCACCCAGGGCTTCTGCAGGGCAGCCGCGAGGCCCTCTCCAGCCAAGCCGGCCGCCACACCCAAGGCCGTGTAGACCAAGGACATGCCCAAAGAGTAAGCAAAGGCCAAAGCCAAGCCGCGGCGCCGACTGATCTCGCCACCGCCAGCAATGATGGAGGACAAGATGGGCAGCATGGGCAACACACAAGGGGTGAAGGCCAAGAGCAGGCCCATGAGCGCAAAGCCGCCCACGACGGTGAGATAGGAGCCCCCCTGTAGCAGCTGTTCGATGCGGGAGCCCTCTGAGCCATCAGCCCGTGGCGCAGCGGCGGGAGTGCTGGAGACGGAAGGTGAGTTTGCGGCCGAGGCGAGCAATCCTGTGGCGGGCACGCCTGCATCCGACACAAGCGTCGCACTGCCAACACCTCCGAAGGCCTTGAGGGACAACTGTACTGGGCTGGTCATGGGCGGATAGCATAGGCCGGCATCAGCACAGCCTTGGCTGGTGACCTGCAGCAAGACCGGGCCCGTGGCCTGCTCTACTGGCACCGAGAAGGTGACACGCTCACGCCAAGTCTCAACCTCTTTCTGGAAAGTCTCGTCAAACTTCACCTTGCCCGGAGGCAGCGTTACAGCACCTAAGACCGCCCCCTCAGCCGACACTGACAGACGCTCACGATAGAGGTAGTAACCGGGCGCAACGTCAAAGTTGACCTGCGCGGTCCGGTCATCGAGCACAGAGACGCTGATCTTGAACGCCTGTTCCGGCTCTAAGAATTCTTGGGCCGCCTGAGCGGGCTGCAAAGCCCCCCCGATCAGGAGACAAGCACAGGCCACCCAGGATGTCATCCAGCGCTGTAGCTGCAGACGTGCAGAAGAAATGCTCATGGCTAAGATTATCCGGAACGCCGCATTCGCGCCGCCCCTAAATGAGTGGTCACTGATGGAGGGTCAAAGACGGGCAAAAGTTCCGCACAACTGCGAGCGACCTTCCATGTCGTGACACCGTCACGCGGCGCGGGCTTCCAATGCAAAAGGGTCGGCAGTGCCGACCCTTTCGTGGACGAAGTGCCCGGTCCGAGGACCTAGGCGCTTTACTCTGCCGCAGCAGGCGTCGCTTCAGCCTGAACTTCAGGGCGATCCACCAGTTCCACATAGGCCATGGGCGCGTTGTCGCCCACGCGGAAACCCATCTTCAGGATGCGGGTGTAGCCGCCCGGACGAGCGTTGTAACGCGGGCCCAGTTCGTTGAAGAGCTTGGTGACGACATCGCGGTCACGCAGGCGAGCAAAGGCCAAGCGACGGTTGGCGACGGTGGCTTCTTTGGCCAAGGTGATCAGCGGCTCGACGACGCGACGCAGCTCTTTAGCCTTAGGCACGGTGGTCTTGATGGCTTCGTGCTGAAGCAGCGAGACGCACATATTGCGCAGCATGGCTGCGCGGTGTTCGCTGGTGCGATTGAGTTTACGGAGACCGTTACGGTGACGCATGGTGCTTTCCTTTCCTTGAGTAATAGCCAGCAGCCGGATCAGGTACTGCTGGGTGCACCGGTGGGCGTATTGCCCACCATTTTCCAAAAAGACGCCCTATCTAGCTGGCACTCGTGGAACCGGCTTTGCCGGGCCACTGAGTGCGCCCCTTGAGGGGGCTGGCGATGCCAGTAGGGGGTGTGCCAGATCAGCGCTTGTCCAAACCTTGAGGAGGCCAGTTTTCGAGGCGGGCACCCAAGGTCAGACCACGCGAGGCCAGCACTTCTTTGATTTCGTTGAGGGATTTGCGGCCCAGATTCGGCGTCTTGAGCAATTCGGTCTCAGTGCGCTGGATCAGGTCGCCGATGTAATAGATGTTCTCAGCCTTCAAGCAGTTGGCCGAGCGCACGGTCAACTCCAGCTCGTCCACAGGACGCAGCAGGATTGGATCGAACACCGCCGAGCTCTTGGTCGGTGTGGTCATGTCGGTCAAATCACCGGCATCCAGCTGAGCGAAGACAGCCAGCTGCTCGACCAAGATCTTGGCCGACGCACGGATCGCTTCCTCGGGCGAAATAGCGCCGTTGGTTTCGATTTCCATGACCAGCTTGTCGAGATCGGTACGCTGCTCGACACGGGCGTTCTCAACGGCGTAGCTGACGCGCTTGACCGGCGAGAAAGAAGCATCCAAGACGATGCGGCCGATGGACTTCGTCGGCTCATCGCCATGACGGCGCAGGGTGCCTGGCACGTAGCCACGGCCCTTTTCGACCTTGATCTGCATGTCCAGCTTGCCGCCTTGGGCCAAGTGGGCAATGACGTGCTCAGGGTTGACGATTTCGACGTCATGCGGCGTCTGGATGTCAGCCGCGGTCACAGGGCCTTCGCCCTCTTTACGCAGCACCAGGGTGACTTCGTCGCGGTTATGCAGACGGAAGACCACGCCCTTGAGGTTCAGCATGATGTGGACCACATCTTCGGACACGCCGTCGATGGTGGAGTACTCGTGCAGAACACCTGCGATGGTCACTTCGGTTGGCGCATAGCCCACCATCGAGGACAAGAGCACACGACGCAGCGCATTGCCGAGCGTGTGTCCGTAACCACGCTCAAACGGCTCCAGCGTGACTTTGGCGCGGTGACCGCCCAGGGGTTCCGCAACGATGGCTTTGGGTTTCAGCAGATTGGTTTGCATGTAAGTCCTGTTCCTCTCAATACCCTCGGCTCGTTACACCGATAAGGCTGACGGACCACGCCGGAAGCGAAAAAACCCGCCACGGAACCGGCATGCCGCAGCGGGGTGTGGCTGGGACAGGCGCACCCGCCAGCCAGCAGTCAACATCAACGCGAATACAACTCGACGATGAGCGACTCATTGATTTCAGCGCCGAACTCATCACGGTCCGGAGCCTTCTTGAAGGTACCTTCGAGCTTGGTGACGTCCACCGACACCCAAGCAGGCAAGCCAATCGACTCAGCCAGCTTCAGGGAGTCCGCAACGCGCAGCTGCTTCTTGGCCTTCTCACGGATGGCAACCACATCGCCAGCCTTGACTTGATAGGAAGGAATGTTCACCACAACGCCATTGACGGTCAGTGCCTTGTGGGACACCAACTGACGGGCTTCAGCGCGGGTAGAACCGAAACCCATGCGATAGACAACGTTGTCCAGGCGGGATTCGAGAATGGTCAGCAAGTTAGCGCCAGTGCTGCCCTTGCGACGGTCAGCTTCAGCGAAGTAGCGGCGGAACTGACGCTCCAGCACGCCATACATGCGCTTGACCTTTTGCTTTTCACGCAATTGCAGACCGAAGTCCGAGGTGCGCTGACCGGAAGTGCGGCCGTGCTGGCCTGGCTTGGAGTCGAACTTGGCCTTGTCGCTGATGGCGCGACGGGCGCTCTTCAAGAACAGGTCGGTGCCTTCACGGCGGGAAAGTTTGGCCTTGGGGCCGAGGTAACGTGCCACGTTGCTTCCTTATGCGATGGTCTGACGTGCACCGGCAAACATTGCTGCTTGCTGGACACGCAAGTCTGGCGACTGCCCATGCTGAATGCAGGGAGACAGTGCGCAGACGGTGGGCTTGCAAATTGCCAGAGTCGAAACAGCCGACGATGGACTTCTCCATCGCCGGCGTTCAGGCAACTCTTGATTGTAGCAGGGTTATTGACAACCCCGCTTCAACTCAGATGCGACGACGCTTTTGCGGACGGCAGCCGTTATGCGGCACCGGTGTCACATCGGAGATGGAGTTGATGCGAATGCCCAGCGAAGCCAGAGCACGCACCGAGGACTCGCGACCGGGGCCTGGGCCCTTGATCTTGACGTCCAGATTCTTGATGCCTTGTTCCTGAGCAGCGCGACCGGCCACTTCAGCGGCCACCTGGGCAGCAAAAGGCGTCGACTTACGCGAGCCCTTGAAACCCTGACCACCGGACGAAGCCCAGGACAGCGCGCCGCCCTGACGATCGGTGATGGTGATGATGGTGTTGTTGAACGAGGCGTGCACGTGGGCGATACCGTCCGCAACATTCTTGCGGACCTTCTTGCTCACTCGACGTGCAGCGCTATTGGCGGGTGCTTTTGCCATTTATCTTCTACCAGTCAGTGGGTGGGCTTACTTCTTCAGCGCCGCAGCACCCTTACGCGGACCCTTGCGGGTACGAGCATTGGTGCGGGTACGCTGACCACGCATGGGCAAACCGCGACGATGGCGGAAGCCGCGATAGCAACCCAAGTCCATCAGGCGCTTGATGTTGATCGAAGTTTCGCGACGCAGGTCACCTTCGATCGTCAGCTTGCCGACTTCTTCCCGGATCTTCTCCAGGTCGGAGTCAGTCAGGTCCTTGACCTTCTTGGCAAACGGAATACCGGCCGCGGTGCAGATCTTCTGCGCGGTGGTACGGCCGATGCCGTAGATATAAGTCAGACCGATTTCCGCGTGCTTTTGCGGCGGAACGTTGATACCAGCAATACGTGCCATTGTGCTTCCTTCGATTCGCTCAAGCGAGGCCGCTTAGCCTTGCCGCTGCTTGTGGCGCGGGTCGGTGCAGATCACCCGAACCACCCCATTGCGGCGGATGATTTTGCAATTGCGGCACATCTTCTTGACTGATGCTGCGACTTTCATGGTCTTCTCCTTGACCTATTCAAACACTCACTTCGCGCGGAACACGATGCGAGCGCGACTCAAATCGTACGGCGTTAGCTCGACAGTAACCCGATCCCCAGGAAGGATGCGTATGTAGTGCATGCGCATCTTGCCTGAAATGTGACCCAAGACGTTGTGCCCGTTTTCCAACTTCACACGGAAGGTGGCGTTAGGCAAATTTTCGAGGATCTCACCCTGCATCTGGATGACGTCGTCTTTCGCCATGGCTGCTCTAACCGCAGCTGACCCACACCGATCAGCTTGCCTTGAAATTCGCCTTCTTCAACAGTGATTCGTACTGTTGACTCATCACATAAGACTGGACCTGAGCCCAAAAATCCATTGTCACGACCACGATGATCAGCAGCGACGTGCCACCGAAATAGAACGGGACGTTGTACTTCAATATCAAAAACTCGGGCAGCAAGCAGACCAGTGTGATGTAGACCGCACCAGCCAAAGTCAGACGCGCCAAGATCTTGTCGATGTGCTTTGCTGTTTGCTCACCTGGACGAATGCCCGGGATGAACGCACCACTCTTCTTCAGGTTATCTGCAGTCTCACGGCTGTTGAACACCAGGGCCGTGTAGAAGAAGCAGAAGAACACAATCATTGCGGCGTAGAGCAGCACGTAGATCGGCTGTCCCGGCGACAAGGCCGCCGAGATGTCCTTCAACCAACGCATGCCATCACCCGTCGCGAACCAACCCACTACCGTTGCGGGCAGCAAGATGATGGACGACGCAAAGATCGGAGGAATCACGCCAGACATGTTGAGCTTCAACGGCAGGTGCGACGATTGCCCACCATAAACCTTGTTGCCGACTTGCCGCTTGGCATAGTTCACCAAAATCTTGCGCTGGCCACGCTCAACAAACACCACAGCGAAAGTCACGCCCACAGCCAGGGTGATGATGAACAGGCTAGCGGCGATGCTCATCGCACCAGTGCGGACCAATTCAAACAATCCGCCGATCGCACCAGGCAAGCCCGCTGCGATACCCGCAAAAATCAAGATCGAGATGCCGTTACCCAAGCCGCGCTCGGTAATCTGCTCGCCCAACCACATCAGGAACATGGTGCCAGCCACCAAGCTCACGACGGCCGTCATGCGGAAGCCAAAGCCAGGCGTGATCACCAAGCCCGCACTCCCCTCCAAGGCTAAGGCAATGCCCAAGGACTGGAAGATGGCCAATACCAAAGTACCGTAGCGGGTGTATTGGGTAATCTTGCGACGACCCGCTTCGCCTTCTTTCTTCAGCGCTTCCAGTGCTGGCAGCACATGACCCATCAACTGCATGATGATCGACGCCGAGATGTACGGCATGATCCCCAAGGCAAAGACAGTGAAACGCTCCAAAGCGCCACCCGAGAACATGTTGAACAAGTTCAGGATGCCGCCCTGCTGACCACTGAACAGCTCTTGCAATTGGGTAGGGTTGATGCCCGGCACGGGGATATGCGCCCCCAACCGGTACACCACCAAGGCCAACAGCAGGAACACAAGCCGACGACGAAGGTCGCCGAACTTGCCGTTCTTAGCCAACTGAGTCTGAGAGGTTGCCACGAGTGGTCAGATCCTAATCAATCGCCAGTCTTAGGCGATTTGGCCGCCAGCGGCCTCGATCACAGCCTTGGCGCCAGCAGTGGCACCAATACCCTTGAGCACGACCTTCTTGGTCAGCTCGCCAGTGTTGATCACCTTGACGTTACGAGCGATTTGCGGAACCAAGCCAGCGGCCTTAAGAGCCAGCAGATCGATTTCGTCAGCGCCAAAGGCTTGCAATTCGGACAGGGTCAGCTCAGCGTTGTACTTCAACAAAGCAGACTTGAAGCCACGCTTGGGCAGGCGACGCTGCAGCGGCATCTGGCCGCCTTCGAAGCCCACCTTGTGGTAGCCACCGGCACGCGACTTTTGACCCTTGTGGCCACGACCAGCGGTCTTGCCCAAGCCGGAGCCAATACCACGACCGACGCGACGCGCAGCCTTCTTGGAGCCTTCAGCGGGCTTGACAGTATTGAGTTGCATGTTGTTTCTCCTCGTTCGTGCCGACTTACAGCACCTGAACCAGGTAAGCCACCTTGTTGATCATGCCGCGCACAGAAGGCGTGTCTTCCAACACGCGCTGGCTGTTGACGCGACGCAGGCCCAGGCCACGCACGGTGTCGCGATGCGACGTCTTGCAGCCGATCGGGCTTTTCACCAGCTTGACCGTCAAGGTCTTTTTGGCTTCAGTCATTTGGTCTTCTCCTTGGGCGCGGATCAGTTGAAGATATCTTCAACTGTCTTGCCGCGCTTGGCGGCGACTTCGGCGGGAGTCGACAGGTTCTTCAGAGCGTCCAACGTGGCGCGAACCATGTTGTAGGCATTGGAGGAACCATGGCTCTTCGCCACGATGTCGGTGATGCCGAGCACTTCGAACACAGCGCGCATCGGACCGCCAGCAATGATGCCGGTACCAGCCGGTGCGGGCATCATCAGGACGCGAGCTGCGCCATGCTGACCTTCCACGCGGTGGTGAATGGTGCCGCTCTTCAGGCTGACCTTGAACAGGCCGCGACGAGCAGATTCCATGGCCTTCTGCACCGACACCGGCACTTCCTTGGCCTTACCCTTGCCCATGCCGACACGGCCATCGCCGTCGCCAACCACGGTCAACGCTGCGAAGCTCAGGGTACGACCACCCTTAACAACCTTGGTGACGCGGTTAACCGCGATCATCTTTTCCTTCAGGCCGTCGTCATTGCCTTCAGCCTGGGCGCGGGGGGTGAACTTTGCCATTTTCAGTATTCCTTATCCGGCCGCTTAGAACTGGAGACCTGCTTCGCGAGCAGATTCTGCCAGTGCCTTGACACGACCGTGGTAGGCGAAACCAGCGCGGTCGAAGGCAACCTTCTCGACGCCAGCAGCCTTGGCCTTCTCGGCGATACGCTTGCCCACCAATGCAGCTGCAGCGGCATTGCCACCGTTGCCACCCAATTGGTCGCGCAGTTCCTTCTCTGCCGTCGAGGCCGAAGCCACCACCACAGCGCCGTCGCCAGAAATGACGCTGGCGTAGATGTGGGTGTTCGAGCGGAAGACAGTCAGGCTGGCGACGCCTTGAATCGCGATACGAGCACGCGTTTGACGCGCACGACGCAGACGCTGTTCTTTCTTTGTCAGCATGGTGTCGCTCCTTACTTCTTCTTGGTCTCTTTGAGGACCACACGCTCGTCGGCGTAGCGGATACCCTTGCCTTTGTAAGGCTCGGGCGGACGGAAGGCGCGCACTTCAGCGGCCAACTGACCCACCACTTGACGATCCGCACCCTTGATCAGCACTTCTGTCTGCGTCGGCGTGGTCACGGTGATGCCAGCGGGCATATCCTTGACGACGGGATGCGAGAAGCCGATCTGCAGATTCAGCTTTTGACCTTGAGCCTGGGCACGGAAGCCCACGCCAACCAGAGTCAATTTCTTTTCGAAGCCCTTGCTCACACCATTGACCATATTGGCCAGCAGTGCGCGCATGGTGCCGCTCATCGAGTTGGCTTCTGCGGAGTCATTGGCCGGAGCCACTTGAACCACACCAGCTTCACTCTTGATGGTCACGAGTGCGTTAGCAGCACGCACCAGCGTACCGTTTGCACCCTTGACGGTGATTTGGCCATTTGCGATCTTCACGTCCACGCCTTGCGGGACGGTGATCGGCATTTTTCCTACGCGGGACATTGCTCGATTCCTTCCTTCGTGGAGTTAGGCGACGTAGCAGAGCACTTCGCCACCGACACCGGCGGCACGTGCTTTGCGATCCGTCATCACACCCTTGGGCGTGGTCACGATGGCAACACCCAAGCCGTTCATGACTTGAGGGATCGCCTCACGACCGCGGTAGATGCGCAGGCCAGGACGGCTCACGCGCTCAATGCGCTCAATGACCGGGCGACCGGCGTAGTACTTCAACGAAATTTCGAGTTCGCTCTTGCCACCCTCGGCGCGAACGGCGAAGGCATCGATATAGCCCTCGTCCTTCAGCACCTGCGCAATTGCAGTCTTGATTTTGGAAGCCGGCATGGTCACCGACGACTTTTCAACAGCCTGCGCATTGCGAATGCGGGTCAGCATGTCGGCGATAGGATCACTCATGCTCATAGTTTTCTCCTTATCGCCTCGATTACCAGCTGGCCTTGATCACGCCAGGGATGTCACCCTTGAAGGCGAGATCGCGGATCTTGCTACGGGCCAAGCCGAAGGTGCGGAACGTGCCGCGGGGACGACCCGTCAGGGCGCAACGATTGCGCAGACGTGTCGGGTTTGCATTGCGCGGCAGCTTTTGAAGTTCCAGGCGAGCGGCATAACGCTCGTCGTCAGACTTCTTGGCGTTGTCAATGATGGCCTTCAGCTCGGCGTACTTCTTTGCGTACTTGGCGACCAGCTTTTCACGCTTGTCTTCACGCTGCTTGAGGGAGAGTTTTGCCACAGGTCACCTCAGTTCTTGAACGGGAAGCGGAACGCGGCGAGCAGTGCCTTGCACTCATCGTCGGTCTTCGCAGTGGTCGTGAAGGAAATGTTCATGCCACGGATCGCGTCGATCTTGTCGTACTCGATTTCCGGGAAAATGATCTGTTCCTTGACGCCGATGTTGTAGTTACCACGGCCGTCGAAAGAACGACCGGAGATACCACGGAAGTCACGCACGCGGGGCAGGGCCACGGTGACGAAACGGTCCAGGAATTCAAACATACGGGCGCCACGCAGGGTGACCATGCAACCGATAGGCACACCGTCGCGGATCTTGAAACCAGCGATAGCCTTACGGGACTTGGTCACCACAGGCTTTTGACCTGCGATCTTGGTCAGGTCGCCCACAGCGTGATCCATGACCTTCTTGTCGGCGACAGCTTCGCTGACGCCCATGTTCAAGGTGATCTTGGTCAGGCGAGGAACTTCCATCACCGACTTGTAGCCAAACTTGGCGACCATGTCGGGGACTACCTTCTCTTGATAGTAGGCCTGCAGACGGGCCACGATCGCGGCTTGTTGCTTTTGACTCATGCTCGCACTCCTCAGGCCTTGATCTCTTCGCCGCTGGACTTGAACACGCGGACACGCTTGCCATCGGCCAGCGTCTTGATGCCCACGCGGTCAGCCTTACCAGCTGCCGCGTTCCAGATGGCCACATTGGACTGGTGGATCGGCATGGTCTTGTCGATCACGCCGCCAGTCGTACCCTTCATCGGGTTGGGCTTGACGTGCTTTTTGACCATGTTGATGCCATCGACCACCACGTGGTCCACATCAACGCGCAGCGACACCGTGCCGCGCTTGCCTTTATCTCGGCCAGTCAGGACGACAACTTGGTCGCCCTTGCGAATCTTGTTCATCGCGTTTCCTTTACTCGTGGCGGACGATCAAAGCACCTCAGGCGCCAGCGACACGATCTTCATGAAGCGCTCGGAACGCAGTTCACGCGTCACCGGGCCAAAGATACGTGTGCCGATGGGCTCGAGCTTTGCGTTCAGCAGCACTGCAGCGTTGCCATCAAACTTGACGAGCGAGCCGTCTTGACGACGAACGCCCTTGGCCGTACGAACGACCACAGCGTTGTAGATCTCGCCCTTCTTGACGCGACCGCGCGGCGCAGCTTCTTTGACGCTGACCTTGATCACGTCACCGATGCCGGCGTAGCGACGCTTCGAGCCGCCCAGCACCTTGATGCACATGACAGACTTCGCGCCAGTGTTGTCCGCGACGTCGAGTCGCGATTGCATTTGGATCATTGTCTTATCCCCAACTTGGCCCGCAGCGAACAGCCACAACGGCTGCACATAAGCGGTCAGTATTGGGCCCGCCTTGCTGAACCAACATCTTGTGAAGTCGACCCAGCCGCTTGGGCTGAAACCAGCGAGCGGTACTTTCAAACCCCACCAGATTACCTTTTTGGCGCATCCGGAAAGACTGAAGAGCACGCTTCACCAGCGAAGCTCTCGATTATGCGTGAGGTGCTGACGCCATGTCAACACCTTTTTGCATTTTCTTCTGTGGCTCTCAACGAGCCTGCGCTTGCGACAACATGGTGGCCGCATCGCTGACGTCGAACTTGCCGGGGGCCTCGATGTTCAGCGTCTTGACCACGCCATCCACCACCAGCATCGAGTAGCGCTGCGAGCGCACACCCATGCCGCGTGCGATGAGGTCCAGCGTCAAGCCGGTCGCTTGCGTAAAGGCTGCGGAGCCATCCGCCATCATGCGGACTTTGCCAGCCGTCTTCTGATCACGGCCCCAAGCACCCATCACGAACGCGTCGTTGACCGACACACACCACACTTCGTCAACACCGGCTGCGCGCAGCGCATCGGCTTGCGCCACATAACCAGGCACATGCTGCGCAGAGCAGGTGGGCGTGTAGGCGCCTGGCAGCGCGAAGATCGCCACGGTCTTGCCACGGGTAGCAGTTTCGATGTCGAAGCTGTTAGGCCCCAGGCTGCAGCCTTCGCCCTCGACTTCGATGAACTCTTGCAAGGCACCTGCGGGAAGCTTGTCGCCGACTTTCAACATGAATGGGTCTCCTGAAATGAAAAAGCCCGCCGAAGGGCGGGCTGCTCTGGTGCTGCGCAAGGCATCAGCCAGATGCATGATCCGAAACGGTGGGCCGCGAGTATCGCCGCCCCGCCCCCGCCCTGCACCGTGGCCCTTAAAGACCTCAGTGCGAAGCAGGGTTGCCGCTTTAGACCAAGTTGGCCTTCTCAACCAAGCGGGTCACGACCCAGTTCTTGGTCTTGGAGATGGGGCGCGACTCGGCGATTTCCACGGTGTCACCCATGTGATATTCGCCTTTTTCATCGTGCGCATGGTACTTGCGCGAGCGGGCCACGATCTTGCCGTAGAGCTCGTGCTTGACGCGACGCTCAACCAGGACGGTGACCGTCTTGGAGCGCTTGTCGCTGACCACGCGGCCGACCAGCGTCCGGGTGTTGGTCGTGGTTTCTTGAGCTTGCGTCATTTCGCAGCCTCCCTCTTCTTCTCGGCCAAGATGGTCTTGGCGCGAGCGATGTCGCGACGGGTGTTACCCAACAGCGCGTTGTTGCCGAGCTGTTGTGTACCCTTTTGCATGCGCAGGCCGAAGTGCGCCTTCAGGAGGTCGGTGACTTCCTTTTCCAGCGCGGCCACGTCCTTGGCTCGCAGTTCAGATGCTTTCATGATGTGCTTTCCTTGTGTCTGCGCGGATTAAGCGCCGAGCTGGCGAGCCACGAAGGTGCACCGCAGCGGCAGCTTGGCTGCCGCCAGGGTGAACGCTTCACGGGCGAGCGCCTCGGGAACGCCATTGATCTCGTAGAGCACCTTGCCGGGCTGAATTTCGGCCACGTAGTACTCAGGGTTGCCCTTACCGTTACCCATACGGACTTCGGCAGGCTTTTGCGAGATCGGCTTATCCGGGAAGATGCGGATGAAGATGCGGCCACCGCGCTTGATATGGCGCGAAATGGCACGACGAGCCGCTTCGATTTGACGAGCCGTCAGGCGACCGCGTTCGGTAGCCTTCAGACCAAAGTCACCGAAGGACACCAGAGCGCCGCGGGTAGCGACGCCGGTGTTGCGGCCTTTTTGTTCCTTGCGGTATTTACGACGTGCTGGTTGCAGCATGCTTATTCTCCTTTGCCTTCACCGGCAGCTGGAGCGGCCTTGCGGACACGCTTGGCAGCTGCAGGTACGCCAGCACCGGCTGCGCCGGCTTCAGCGGGCTTGTCCGCACGGGGAGCACCACGATCGCCACCAGGACGACCACGACCGGCCGGGGCACCCGGACGAGCGTTGCGACGTGGGCGACGGTCATCTTCAGCGCCTGCAGGCGTGTTGATCACCGGAGCGTCACCATTGGCCAGGCGGTCGCCACGATAGACCCACACCTTCACGCCGATCACGCCGTAGGTCGTCTTGGCTTCAGAGAAGCCATAGTCGATGTCAGCCTTCAGGGTGTGAAGAGGCACGCGGCCTTCGCGGTACCACTCGGTACGGGCGATTTCGATGCCGTTCAAACGGCCAGCGGACATGATCTTGATGCCCTGAGCGCCCAAACGCATGGCGTTCTGCATCGCACGCTTCATGGCGCGACGGAACATGATGCGCTTTTCCAGCTGCTGGGTGATCGAGTCGGCGATCAGCTGAGCATCGATTTCAGGCTTGCGCACTTCTTCGATGTTCACGGCCACCGGCACGCCCAGACGCTTGGTCAGTTCGGCCTTCAGGTTTTCGATGTCTTCGCCCTTCTTGCCGATCACCACGCCCGGACGAGCCGAGTAAATGGTGATACGGGCGTTCTTGGCGGGACGCTCGATCAGGATGCGCGACACAGCGGCATTCTTCAGCTTGGCCTTGAGGTACTCGCGCACATCAAGATCTTCGGCCAGCATGCCGGCGAAGTTCTTGTTGCTTGCATACCAGCGCGACGCCCATGCACGGGTGACGGGCAGGCGGAAGCCGGTTGGATGGATTTTTTGTCCCATGGTCTTCCTCAGTTCCCGACGGTCACATAGATGTGGCAGGTACCCTTGCTGATGCGATTTCCACGGCCCTTTGCGCGGGCTGAGAAACGCTTCAGCGTGGTGCCTTGCTCGACGTAGATCGAGGTGACCTTCAGGTCATCGATGTCTGCGCCATCATTGTGCTCGGCGTTGGCGATGGCGCTCTCGAGCGCCTTCTTAACGATGCCGGCGGCCTTCTTTTGGGTGAAGGCCAGGATGTTCAGGGCTTGGTCAACCTTCTTGCCACGGATCAGGTCTGCCACGAGGCGGCCCTTATCCACGGAGAGGCGAACGCCACGGACGATTGCTTTGGTTTCCATCGTCGTGTCCTTTTACTTCTTGGCCTTCTTGTCCGCAGGGTGACCCTTGAACGTACGGGTCAGTGCGAACTCGCCGAGCTTGTGGCCGACCATTTGGTCAGACACATACACCGGCACGTGCTGCTTGCCGTTGTGCACAGCAATGGTCAGGCCGATGAAGTCGGGAAGAATGGTAGAGCGGCGCGACCAGGTCTTGATCGGCTTCTTGTCCTTCGTGGCGACGGCTTTTTCAGCCTTGGCCAGAAGGTGGTGATCCACAAAGGGACCCTTCTTGAGTGAACGTGCCATGGTCCAGCCCTTACTTCTTGCGACGCGAAACGATGAACGTCTGCGTGCGCTTGTTGTTGCGAGTGCGGTAGCCCTTGGTCAGGGTGTTCCACGGCGACACTGGAGCCTGGCCTTCGCCGGTACGACCCTCGCCACCACCGTGCGGGTGGTCGACCGGGTTCATGGCGGTACCACGCACGGTCGGGCGGATGCCCTTCCAGCGGATGGCGCCGGCCTTGCCGTACTGACGCAGGTTGTGCTCTTCGTTGCTCACTTCACCAATGGTGGCGCGGCAATCGATGTGGATCTTGCGCACTTCACCTGAACGCAGACGGATCTGCGAGTAGGTGCCTTCACGCGCCATCAGGGTCACAGCGGTACCAGCGGAGCGAGCGATCTGCGCACCCTTGCCAGGCATCATTTCCACGCAGTGGATGGTCGAGCCGACGGGGATGTTGCGGATCGGCAGGGTGTTGCCCGCCTTGATCGGCGCTTCCGAGCCGCTCAAGATGGTTGCACCGACTTCCAGGCCACGCGGAGCGATGATGTAGCGACGCTCGCCGTCGGCATAGCACACCAGAGCGATGTGAGCCGTGCGGTTAGGGTCGTACTCGATACGCTCAACCTTCGCGGGAATGCCGTCCTTGTTGCGCTTGAAGTCGACAACGCGGTAGTGATGCTTGTGACCACCACCCTTGTGACGCACTGTGATGTGACCGTTGTTATTACGGCCAGAGTTTTGCTTCTGGGGTTCCAGCAGCGAAGCTTCCGGAGCGCCCTTGTGCAGGTGCTTGTGCACCACCTTCACCACGGCACGGCGGCCAGGCGAGGTTGGTTTGACTTTGACGACTGCCATGATTTACGCGGCCTCCCCGGAGAAGTTCAGCTCCTGGCCCGCTTTCAGCGAGACATAGGCCTTCTTGACGTGGTCACGACGGCCGATCGAGCGACCGAAGCGCTTGACCTTGCCCTTGACGTTCACGACGTTCACAGCCTCCACCTCGACCTTGAACATCAGTTCAACAGCGGCCTTGATTTCGGGCTTGGTCGCGTCACGCAAGACCTTGAACAGAACTTGGTTCTGCTTTTCAGCGACTTGAGTGGCTTTCTCGGAGATCACCGGTGCCACCAGCACTTGAGCCAAACGGCCCTCTTTGAATGCGGCGCTCATGCGTACATCTCCTTGAGCTGCTCGATGGCCGCCTTGGTCACCAGCACCTTCTTGTAGAAGACCAGCGACAGCGGATCGGCGTAACGCGGCTCAACGACGAGCACGTTAGGCAGATTGCGCGAAGCCAGTGCCAGGTTGTCATCCACGACAT
>NZ_JBIKNQ010000048.1:0-42844 GCF_044358605.1 Ideonella sp. | reverse complement strand
CAGACTTTAAGTCGGGCGCCAAAGCTGCATGATCAAGGCGGTTTTTCAGCAGCCTGCTAAGTCGTACCAAGCCCTCCTCAGTCTATCAAGTGATTGCGCTGGCAACGCCGTAGAGCGGGTTCGAACGCCCGCAAAATCCAGAAGAGGCGTGATCGTCGATACACAAAGCATGGTGCGACGATTGATCTGCAACGATGACAGCAAAAGAACGGCCAGTGCGGTTGGCCATTGCGGCTTGAAATCTTTGATGATTCCCGGAAGTTGTTGGAGGAACAGATGGGAATGCTCGCAACAGGCTCAGGCCTGTTGCTCGGCCTCTGGCTACGCCCTCGGCCCGCTGCTGCGCAGCGTCCAAGACAGTCCGCCGGACTGTCTTGAGCGAACCACGGTCGGTCTCATCCCAAACGCACGCTCCAAACGGCGACGCCCCAGACCTTGCGGTCTGAGGCGTCTTCGTTTGGAGCGGGTGATGGGAATCGAACCCACGTATCGAGCTTGGGAAGCTAGCGTTCTACCATTGAACTACACCCGCTGAGGTGCAGCTGCGGATTCTAACCGCAAGCACTGCAGCGAAGTGTGTGCCGCCGGTTCAGGCGTCCACCAAGGTGTCCGACACTCGGCGGGCGAAGGCTTCAAAGGCTTCCGCGTCTTGCGGGCGGCTGAGGAGATAGCCCTGCAGGATCTCGCAGCCGATGTCGCGCAAGAAGGCTTGTTGAGCCTCGGTCTCTACGCCTTCGGCCACCACTTTGATACCCAAGGAATGCGCGAGTTGGACGATGGCGCGGACCAGCACTTGGTCGCCTTCGTCACCAGGCAGGTCCTTGACAAAGCTGCGGTCGATCTTGAGCTTGGCGGGGCGCAGGTGCTTGAGGTAGGACAGCGAGGAATAGCCGGTGCCAAAGTCGTCCACCGACAAGGGCAGGCCCAGGGCATGCAGGCGCTCGATGATGAGTTGCGTGGTCTGAATGTCGGTCATCAGCACGCTCTCGGTCAACTCGATCTCCAGCTCTCCGGGGCGCACCCCTGAGGCCGCGATGGCGGTGGTCAGGGTGTCCAGGAGACGGTGGTGACGGAACTCCAGGGCTGACACATTGACAGCCACGGTGCCCACCTGAAGGCCAGCCTGCTTCCAGCGGGCAATTTGTTGGCAGGCGGTGCGGATGGTCCAGGCGCCTAGCTCGCTGATCAGGCCGCATTGCTCAGCAACCGGGATGAAATGGAAAGGCGACAACAAGCCGCGCATCGGATGCTGCCAGCGCATCAGCGCCTCGCAACCTAACAAGGCGCCACTGCGCGCATCCACCAGTGGTTGGTAGTGCAGCACAAACTCATTGCGCTCCAGCGCCTGGCGCATCTCGGCCTCTAGCTGCAGGGCGGCCTGAAGCTGGTGGTTGAATTCTTCGCGGAAGAAGCTGGTGCGCGAGCCGCCCAGGTTTTTGGCCGCATACATGGCCGTGTCGGCATAGCTGACCAAGGTTTCATGGTCGCTGGCATCGGCCGGGTAGAAGGCCACGCCAATGCTGGCCGAGACGCTGATGTCGCCCACTGGCAAGTGCACCGGCATCTCCAGCTCTTTGAGCACGCGATCAGCCGTGGCGCTGACTTGGTCCCATTGGCTGGCATCGTGCAGCAGCACGGTGAACTCGTCGCCACTGAGGCGTGCCACCACGTCGGACGAGCGCACCACAGCGCGCAGGCGCTTGGCCAGGGTCATCAGCAGCACATCACCTGCCGCATGGCCGTAGGTGTCGTTGACGGGCTTGAAGCGGTCCAAGTCGATAAAGAGCAAGGCCAAGCATTTGCCGTCTCGGTGGGCTGCGGCCACCGAGGCGCGCGTCAGCTCGGTGAACAGCGCGCGGTTCGGCAAACCCGTGAGGGTGTCTTGCAAGGCCATGCGTTGCAGCTCGGCCTTTTGGCCCTCCAGCTGGTCGAACAGCTCGGCGACTTGCGTGTGAACCTCATTGAGGTGGCTGCCCAGCTCGCCGAGCTCATCCCGGCGGTTCCACTCTGTGGGCACCACGGTGCCGCGAGACGCCATCTGACTCGCCTGTTGCTTCAAGCGCTGAATGGGACCTAAGAGGCGGCGGGTCAAGATCACGACCAAGACCAAGCCACTCAGCAAAACCTGCAAGGCGGCGAGCTGGATGGTGCCCGTGCGGCGTTCGGCCAAAGCATGTTCAATTTGCTGCGGGTCGAACCAAATCTCCAACTCGCCCAGGCGCTCACCTTCGTGCAGCACTTCGGCCTTGTACAGCACCCCTTGCCCCACCACCGCCCCCGCCTTGCTCAACTCCACCGGCTTGCTCAGGGGCCGGCTTTCGGTCAGGCGCAGGCTGTTGACTGAAGGCTCCAGCAGCCCCCGCTGCAGGCGATAGAGCAAGGCCGATTCGTCCATGGTCCACAGGGGTGTGACCAGATCAGCCGCCATCAGCCCCAGCACGGCTTGGCGGTTCTGGGCCACCAGGGGTTCCTGCGCCTGCCGCGTCCAGCGCTCTTCCATCTTCCACAGCGCCACGGTGGGCACGATCACGGCCAGGGCGATGCCTATCAGCACCGAGGCACGGATGGAGAGTGTGGGCCAGCGCCGGACTTCAGGCATGGCGCGCCAGCCATTCGATGCAGCCGTCCATCTGGGGCGTGGCCCGGTCGGCTTGGGGGTGGTTGATCAGGGCCGTCACCACCACCACATGGCCCGAGCGGGTTTTGATGTAGCCGGCCAAAGCACGGGTGTCCAGCAGCGTGCCGGTCTTGAGATAGGCCTGCCCCTGCGCCGCGCCACCGCGCAGGCGATGCTGCATCGTGCCGTCTACCCCAGCCAGGGGCAAAGAGCTGAGCAAGGCCATGCCCTGTGGGTGGTAGGCAAAGCGCTCGAGCAGGCTGGCCAAGGCACGAGGTTTGGCGCGCTCTTGGCGCGAGAGGCCCGAGCCCGAATCCACCTCAATATCGCCCCGCGCCAGGCCCTGTTGCGCCAGCCATTGCAGCAGGCGGCGCTGGGCCCCCGCCAAGGTGGCCGCTTGGCTGGGAAAGCCGGGCGACATGGCCAGCATGAGATGCCGGGCGGCTAGGTTGTCACTGGTTTTGTTGATGTCGCGCAGCAGGGCTGGCAGGCGCTCAGACTGGTGCACGGAGAAGAGCTTGGGGGCACGGGGCACGGCGGGCTGGTCCAGCACCGAGCCGGTCAGGCGGCCACCAGCGCGGGCCCAGGCCTGGGCCACGGCCAAGCGGGCCACTTGGCCAGGCGGCAGCACAGCCTCCACCGACATCGGCCCACAGGCTGCTGTCCAGTCGCCTTGCAATTGCAAGCTGGGCGCGGCTTGAGGGCGGCCTTCATCGCGCGCCCACTGCGGCACGGGCTGGCAAGCGCGCTGGCCGGCAAACGCCGTATCCACCTTGGCGCCTGCCAGCATGGCCAGCGGGCGTCCGTCGGCATCGGCCTTGAGGCTGACGCGCACCCGGCCTTGGTCGACCATCAACGCATCGGGCCACAGATGGTGCGGTCGGCTGGCAGAAGGCGTGGGGGTGAAGGCATGGTCTTTGGCCGTCAGCGCAAAGGCGCGACGGTCCAGCACCAAGTGGCCTTGGATGCGGTGCAGGCCTTGGGCCCGCCATTGCGCCATCCAGGCTTGCAAGGTGTCGTGGTCCAGCGTGGCATCACCCCCTCCCACCAGCCACAGGTCGCCCCATAAGGTGCCATCGCGCAACTCACCATCCAGGTAAGCGGCAGTGCGCCAGCGGAACTCCGGCCCCAGCACATCCAGGGCCGCCATGGAGGTGACCAGCTTGGCGGTGGACGCCATCTGAAAGGGTTGCTCGGCATTGATGGCCACCAAAGGCTGAGCCTGCCCCACGACACGGGCATAGAGGCCCACGCTGCTGGCCGGCAGGCCACAGCGCTCGGGCAGGGTTTGCAGGGCGTCGCCCACCGCCGCCAAGCTGGCCGCAGACGGCCAGCACAGGCCCGCCGCCAAGGCGGCGAGGCACTGGCGCCGGCCCACCTTGCCTGAGGCTTCAGGGTGGGCTGGGGCACAATCCGGAACACTTTTCCACATCCCTGCAGCATGGGGCCAAGCACTGCGGCCCAAGCGCCGAAGGTAAACCCGCTTCCCCTGCCAGATAAGCGCTTGCACGCCAGCATGACCACCCCCTCCTCCACCGACCAACCCACGCCGCCTGCCCTTTCAAGCACCGAGGAGCCCACGGGCAAGCCGCAACGCAGCATCCGCAGCTATGTGGTGCGCGCCGGCCGCATGGGCACCGGCCAGCAAAAGGCCTTGGCCGAGTTGAGCCCGCGCTTTGTGCTGCCCTATCAAGCCCAGCCGCAAGACTGGGCGGCCAGCTTTGGCCGCCAAGCGCCCTTGGTCTTGGAAATTGGCTTTGGCATGGGCGCGGCGACAGCCCAGATCGCAGCGGTGCGGCCTGACACCGACTTTGTGGGCGTAGAGGTGCACACGCCGGGCGTGGGTGCCCTGCTCAAGCGCATTGCCGAAGAAGGCTTGAGCAACCTGCGCATCATTCAGCATGACGCTGTGCAGGTGCTGGAGCACATGGTGCAGCCCGCCTCCTTGGCCGGTGTGCATGTGTTCTTTCCCGACCCGTGGCACAAGAAAAAGCACAACAAGCGGCGCTTGATCCAGCCGCCGCTGGTGGCTTTGTTGGCCTCGCGCTTGAGGCCAAGCGGCGTGCTGCACTGCGCCACCGATTGGCAGCCTTATGCCGAGCAAATGCTGGAGGTGCTGTCGGCCGAGCCGCTGCTAAAGAACACCACTGAGGGCTATGCGCCCCGGCCTGACTATCGCCCGCTGACCAAGTTCGAGGCCCGTGGCCTCAAGCTGGGCCACGGGGTGTGGGACTTGGTGTTCAGACGAAACGACGACTGATCAAGCTTTCCAGTCCACCCAGCCGGTGTAGGCCGTCAGCAGGACCAAGCCGCCAAAGACGATGCGGTACCAGGCGAAGATCGTGAAGTCATGGGTGGCCACATAGCGAATGAGCCAGCGAATGCACACCAAGGCGCTGAGGAAGGCAAACACAGTGCCCACCGCGAACAGAGGCCAGTCGCTGAGTTGCAGGTCTTGACGGTTCTTGATCAGCGAATAGGCGCCCGCCCCAATCAGGGTGGGGATGCCCAGGAAGAAGCTGAACTCGGTGGCCGCCTTGCGCGAGAAGCCAAACAACATGGCGCCAATGATGGTGGCGCCTGAGCGGCTGGTGCCCGGAATCAAGGCCGCACACTGCACCAAGCCCACCTTGAGCGCATCCATCACGGTCATGTCGTCCACGGTTTCAACCCGTGCGCGGCGGCTGCCTTCGAGGTCCATCACGCCGAACTTGTCGCGGTGGCGGCGCTCGACCCAGAGGATGATCAAGCCACCCACGACAAAGGACAGGGCCACCGGCACCGGATGGAACAGCGTGGCCTTGATGGCCGAGCCCAAGGCCAAACCCAGCACCACGGCAGGAATGAAGGCCACCAGCACATTGAGTGCAAAGCGCTGGGCCTGCACCTCGGTGCGCAAACCTTTGATCGTGCCAAACACCCGTTCGCGGTACTCCCAAATCACGGCGATCATGGCGCCGGTTTGAATGGCGATCTCGAACACCTTGGCGGTCGGGCCGGTGAAGTCCAGCAGCGAGCCGGCCAAGATCAAGTGGCCGGTCGAGGAAATGGGCAGGAATTCAGTCAGGCCTTCAACCACCCCGAGGATGGCCGCCTTGAGCAAAAGAATCAGATCCACAGTCGTGTCCGCAGGGCAGCAAAGCCGCTCATGATAGCGGGCGCGGGCAGCCGCTTAACTTCTAGGCAGGGCCAGCAACTCCAGCCCTTGCGGCTGAATGCGCACCTGGGGCGGGGCATAGCCCGCATCGCTCAAGCGCTGCCAGTCGCTGTCTTTGAAGGTGTAGAGGCTCAGGTCTTCCAGTACGCGCTCCACGAGCAAGCCGCCCAGGCGCTGCCCCTGCAAGCGGCTGGGCCAGCGCTGGGTGTCCTCCAGCCCCTCTACCGCCCAGTCGTGCACGCGCACCTGACGCATGCGCAAGCTGCGGTCTTCTGCCCGAACGGCCAAGGCAGTGCTCAGGCGCAGCCGCCCCTGCAAGCGGGCGGTGAACAAGCGATCGCGCAGCGCCACGCCCAAGGCCAACTCCAGACGGTTGTCTTCGGGCAGCAGCCGAACTTGCGGACGGCTCACCTCCACGTCCAGCCACTCCATGAGACGCCGGTCCACCGGAAAACGCTGGGCCAGCAAAGCAGCCAACTCGGCCTCGCTGTAGACCACCCGGCGCGGCCCCAGCACGCTGGCGCAGGCGCCCAGCCCCCCGGCGGTGGCCAGCACCAGCCCTCCCAGCACCCTACGACGAGTTATAGCCATGTGATTCGCGACTGCATTGAACAGCAGGTGCAACGCGGGCGGGGGCCGCGTGGCTGACAGGGCCTTTGCACGCCCGAGGGCCGGTGTTAGCATTACTGACCAATTAGTCATTAAGATGCCTGCCGCTTTCACCGCCCGCCAACGCCGCAAAGACGCCCGCCCGCAAGAACTGCTGGACGCGGCGCTGGAGTTGTTCGTCGAAAAAGGCTTTGCCGCCACCCGCTCTGAAGAAGTGGCCGTGCGCGCTGGCGTCTCCAAGGGTACGCTCTACCTTTACTACCCCAGCAAAGAAGAGCTGCTCAAGGCGGTGATCCAGCAAGCCCTGGCGGCCAAGATTGCGGAAGGGCGGGCCATGGCCCAAGGTCTGCAAGGCTCGCCCGGCGACAAACTCTTGACCGTGCTGCCGCATTGGTGGGGAGAGGTTTATCGCAGCCCGGCTTCAGGCGTGTTCAAGCTGGTGATCACCGAGATGTGCAACTTCCCCGAACTGGCGCAGTTCTATGCCCGGGAAGTGATCGAACCTGGCAGCGCCTTGGTGGCTGAACACTTGGAAGCCGGCATGGCCTGCGGTGAGTTCAGACGCCATGACGTGATGTCCACCGTCTATTCCATCGTGATGCCCTTGATCATGCTGTGCCTGCACAAGCACTCGCTGGGCGCTTGCGGCATGGTGGAGCCCATGCTGGCCGACCCAGACCCCTTCATTCGCCACCACGTTGCCTTGGTGCTGGACGGCTTGCGCCACCGGCCTGACGCGGCCCGCGAGCCCCTTACGCCCCCAACACCAGTCTGAGCATGGCCATTTCTCTTCGCACTGTTGTCGTCTCAGTCCTTGCGCTCGTCGTGGTCGGCGGGCTGGTGTGGATGAAGCGAGCCCGCACCGCGAGCGAGGCCACCGCCGCATCGGCCGCCCAAGCCGCCGCATCGGCCCCAGCCCCCTTGCTGCTCACCGCGCAAGATGTGTGGACGGTGCGCACCGCCGAGCTGGAGCGGCACATCGAGATCTCGGGGCCGCTGCGCGCAGTGAGCACCGCCCTGGTCAAAGCCAAGGTGGCGGGCGAGCTCAAAAGCCTGACGGTCCGCGAAGGCGACACCGTGCGGGCCGGGCAAGTGCTGGGACAAATCGACACCACCGAGTTGGAGTGGCGCTTGCGTCAAGCAGAGCAGCAGGCCGAGGCGGCCAAAGCCCAAGCCGATGTGACGGAACGCGCTCTGGCCAACAACCGTGCGCTGGTCAGCCAGGGCTTTATCTCGCCCACGGCCTTGGACACCTCTCAAGCCAATGCCAACGGTGCGCGGGCCACGCTGCAAGCCGCCCTGGCTGCAGCAGCCCTGGCCCGCAAATCGCTGGCAGACGCTACCCTGGTGGCGCCGATCAACGGCCTGGTCTCGCAACGACTGGCTCAACCGGGCGAGCGCGTGGCGCTGGATGCCCGGGTGCTGGAAGTGGTGGATTTGACCCGGCTGGAGCTGGAAGCCGCCCTGCCGCCCCAGGCCGTGGCTCAAGTGCGTGTCGGCGCCAGCGCGAGCTTGCAGATGGAGGGCCTGACCGAGCCGGTGACAGCCCAGGTGGTGCGCATCAACCCCAGCGCCAGCAGCGGTACCCGTACGGTCGCGGCTTACCTCAGCGTGGCCCCCCACCCGAGCTTGCGCCAGGGCTTGTTTGCCACCGGCCGCATCACCCTGCCCGGCACCACCAGCGTGGTCGTGCCCAGCAGCGCTGTGCGGCTGGATTTGCCGGAACCCAGCGTGTTGGCGCTGGAGGGCGAGCGCGCGGTGCAACGCAAGGTCAAGCTGGGCACCACCGGGGATGCCCAAGGCCAGGCCATGACGGAGGTGCTCAGCGGCGTCAAGGCAGGCGAGCAGATCTTGACCGCCCAAGCCGGTGCCGTGCGCAGCGGCACCTTGGTGCAGCGGCCCGCCGCCAGCGCTTCGGCCACACGCTGAGCGCCCGACACCATGTGGTTCACCCGCGTCTCGATTGCCAACCCCGTCATGGCCGTGATGGTCATGCTGGCGTTTGTGGTGCTGGGCGGCTTTGCGCTGCAGAAGCTCAAGGTTGACCAGTTCCCCAATATCGACTTCCCCACCGTGGTGGTGTCGGTCGCCTACCCCGGCGCCTCGGCCGAGGTGGTGGAGAACGAGATCACCATCAAGGTCGAAGAGGCCGTCAACACCATTGCTGGCATCAGCCAGCTTTATTCGCGCAGCTATGAAGGCACGGCCGTCGTCATCGTCCAGTTCAACCTGAACATGGATGGGCGCAAAGCGGCCGACGATGTGCGGGAGAAGGTGTCGCAGATCCGCGCTGCGCTGCCCGATGATGTGGATGAGCCCAAGATCTCGCGCTTTGACCCGGCCTCGCGGCCCATCTGGACGCTGGCCCTGACCAGCCCTGACAACAGCCGCAGCCCGAGCGAGCTAACAGCCTTTGGCGACCAAGTCATCAAGAAGCGGCTTGAGAACGTGCGCGGCGTGGGCTCGGTCACGCTGGTGGGCGGGGCCAAGCGCGAGATCAACATCTACCTCAAGCCCCAAGCCCTGGAAGCCTGGGGACTCTCGGCCGACTTGGTGATGGCTGCGGTGCGCAGTGAAACACGCAATCTGCCGGCGGGCACGCTGCGCAATGCGGCCAATGAACGCATCGTGCAGATCGACGGCCGCTTCACCAACCCGCAGGAGATGAAGCAGTTGATCGTGGCGCGGCGCGGTGGGCAGCCGGTGAGGCTGGGCCAAGTGGCAGACATCGTGGATGGCCCGCAAGAAACCGACAGCCTCGCGCTCTACAACGGCCAGCGCACCTTGGCCATGGAGGTGCTCAAGGCCCAGGGTGAAAACACCATCGATGTCGTGGACGGTCTGAACCGTGCGGCTGAAGAACTCAAACCCCGCCTGCCGCCGGGCATGCAGGTGGAAGTGGTGCGCGACAACTCACGGCCTATTCGCGTCTCGGTCAACAACGTGACACGAACCCTGATTGAAGGCGCCCTGCTGACCGTGGGCATCGTCTTTCTGTTCCTGAACTCCTGGCGCTCCACCCTGATCACCGGGCTGACCCTGCCCATTGCGCTGGTGGGCACCTTCTTGTTCATGCACCTGTTCGGCTTCTCCATCAATATGGTGACGCTGATGGCGCTGTCGCTGTGCGTGGGCTTGCTGATTGACGACGCCATCGTGGTGCGAGAGAACATCGTGCGCCATGTGCAGATGGGCAAGTCACCGCGCGACGCGGCACTAGAGGGCACCTCGGAGATTGGCCTGGCCGTGCTGGCCACCACGCTGTCCATCGTGGCGGTTTTCCTGCCCATTGGCTTCATGGGCGGCATCATCGGCAAGTTCTTCCACGAGTTCGGCATCACCATCGTGGCCGCGGTGCTGATCTCGATGTTCGTGAGCTTCACGCTGGACCCGATGCTGTCCTCCATCTGGCACGACCCGGCCATCGACCGCGAAGGCAAGCCCTTCGAGCCCAAGGGCTGGTACGACCACACGCTGGGTCGTCTGACGCATGGCGTAGACCAATGGTCGCGCCGCTTGGCCTCAGGCTATGAGTCGCTGCTGGACTGGTCGCTGCGGCACAAACTGATCACGGTCCTGGTGGCCCTCAGCACGCTGGTGGCCTCGGTGGTGATGGTGCGATTCCTGGGCACCGAGTTCGTGCCCAAGGCCGACTTCTCTGAAACCTCCGTCACCTTCTACACTCCCGTGGGCAGCAGCCTGGAAGTGACCCAGCAGCGCGCCGTGCAGGTGGATCAGATCCTGCGCGCCATGCCCGAAGTGCGCTACACCTTGGCCACCATCAACACCGGCTCTGCTCAGGGGCACAACCAGGTCGGCATCTATGTGCGCTTGGTGGACAGACACCTGCGCAGCCGTTCGGCCGACGCCATGTCCGCACCGCTGCGCGCGCAGTTGGCTCAGGTGCCCGGCATCACGGTGACCCACGTGGGCTTGCTCGACGCGGTGGGAGGCACCAAGCCCATCTCCGTGTCTCTGCAAGGGCCTGACCTGGGCGAATTGAAGCGCTTATCGCAACAAGCCAGCGACAAGCTCCGCGCCGTGCCCGGACTCTCAGACCTGGACACCAGCATGAAGCCGGAGAAGCCCACTGTGGCGGTCGATGTCAAGCGGGACGCGGCCTCTGACGTGGGCTTGTCAGTGGGTGCCATCACCAACCATCTGCGTGCCCTGATGGCCGGTAACACCGTCAGCACTTGGCGGGCGCCGGATGGCCAGAACTACGACGTCAAAGTGCGGCTCAGCCCCGAGGCGCGACAAGATAGCCCCGACCTGCAGCGCATCTCACTGCTGGCTGGAACCAACGCCGATGGCACACCCAAGCTGATCGCCCTGAGCCAAGTGGCTGAGCTGCGTGATGCCACCCTGCCCAACCAGATCAACCGGCGTGACCTGAACCGCGAAGTGGAGTTCACCGCCAACACCAACGGCCGCGCACTGGGCGAAGTCTCGGCGGACATGAGAAAGGCGCTAGAAGCCATGCCACTGCCGCCGGGGTATCAGTTCCGCTTTGGCGGCTCGACCAAGGACATGCAGGAGTCCTTTGTCTACGCCATCTCAGCCTTGGCCATGGGCGTGATCTTCATCTACATGATCTTGGCCAGCCAGTTCAAGAGCTATTTGCAGCCGATTGCCTTGATGAGTTCCCTGCCCCTCACCTTGATTGGTGTGGTGGGTGCACTGCTGTTGTGGCGCTCGACCCTCAATATGTTCTCCATCATCGGCGTGGTGATGTTGATGGGCCTGGTGACCAAGAACGCCATTTTGTTGTTGGACTTTGCCATCCGCCTGCGCGAGCAAGGCGTGGAGCGCACCGCCGCCCTGCTGCAGGCCGCTCACGTCCGGTTGCGGCCCATTCTGATGACGACCCTGGCCATGGTCTTTGGCATGGTGCCGCTGGCGTTTGCCCTGACCGAAGGCTCGGAGCAGCGCGCCCCCATGGGCCAGGCGGTGATTGGCGGTGTCATCACCTCCTCTATCCTGACGCTGGTGGTGGTGCCGGTCATCTACTGTGCGTTGGATGACCTCAAACAATGGGTTTCGCGCAAGTTGGGCCACGGCGCTGTCAGCACAAATGGGGGCGAAGCCGCCTAAAATCGCGGGTTTTCCTGAACCCGTCCGCAGACAGCCCCCCGAGGATTCGCCATGAACATCGAACAAGCCCGCTTCAACATGATTGAGCAGCAAATCCGCCCCTGGGATGTGCTGGATGGCGCCGTGCTGAGCCTGCTGGCCGCTGTGCGCCGGGAAGACTTTGTGCCCACCGCCATGAAGGCCCTGGCCTTTGTGGACACCGAAGTACCCCTGGGTGAAGGCCAAGTGATGCTGGCACCGCGCGTAGAGGCACGCATGCTGCAGGAGCTGAAGGTGCAGCGCCACGAAACCGTGCTGGAAGTGGGCACGGGCTCGGGCTTTGTGGCGGCGCTCTTGGGCCACCGCGCCCAGCGCGTCATCAGCCTGGAATGCCGCCCGGCCTTGGCCGCCCAGGCCCGCACGAATCTGCAACGCGCTGGCTTATCTAACGTCGAAGTGCGCGAGCAATGTGGCAGCGCAGGCTTGGCCGAAGAAGGCCCGTTTGACGCCATCATGCTGTCGGGCTCTGTGCCTGCGGTGCCGCAAGTGCTGCTGGACCAGCTCAAGGTCGGCGGCCGCCTGATCGCCATTGAAGGGCATGAGCCGGTGATGTGCGCGGTGCTCTACACCCGCCAATCCGAGCAAGCGGTCTCCCGCGAAACCTTGTTTGACACTGTGGCCCAGCGCCTCGACGGCTTCCCCGAGCCGACCCGCTTTACTTTCTGATGAATGCCCTGCACGTCCACGAGCTGATCCCTTTTCTGGAAGCGCAAGCAGCCCGCCAGCCGGTGCTGCTGGACGTGCGCGAAGCCTGGGAAGTGGCCCTTGCCCCCTTGGCGCTACCGGGGGTGAGCACGCTGCATATGCCCATGGGTGAGATCCCTGCGCGTTTGGCTGAGTTACCCACCCCGCAGCCCATCATCGCTTTCTGTCATCACGGCATGCGCAGCGCGCAGGTCGTCGCATTCCTGTCGCAGCACGGCTACCCCGAGGTGTACAACCTTGCCGGTGGCACGCACGCTTGGTCTACCCTGGTGGACCCCAGCGTGCCGTGCTATTGAGTTGCCGGACACAGCCACAAGCTATTTTCCCTGAGACGACGCCATCATGCATACCGAGGACCTCTCCATGACGCCATCGCGCCCCTTTACCCCTGCTGCCCCCCGCCACACGCTGAGTGTCGCCATTGCTCTGGGCCTGCTGAGCCTCAGCGCCGGGGCCTCCGCTCAGAGCCTGTCCGAGCTTTACGAAGCCGCCCGCAATTACGACGCCACCTATTTGGGCGCGCGTGCACAGGCCGAGTCGGCGGTCTTCCGAGCCGAACAAGCCAAAGCGCTCAATCGCCCTACAGCCAGCTTCACGGCCACGGCCAATGTGGTGAAGGCTGATGGACAGACCACCTCGACCACCACCTCTGGCGCAAACACTTCTGTGTCGTCTAGAGAAGACGACATCAATACGCGAGACACAAAGCTGGCCCTGCAAGCCCAGCAATCGCTTTACAACCCGGCGAATGCGGCCACGATTGCCCAGGCAGAGCGCGCTCTGGCGGTGTCCCAGGCCCAGTTGAAAGCAGCAGAACAAGACCTGATCGTGCGCCTGTCACAGGCCTACTTTGATGTGTTGGCGGCCAAAGATGTGCTGAGCACAGTGCAAGCCAGCAAGAAGGCCATTTCAGAGCAATTGGCCTCGGCCAAGCGCAATTTCGAAGTCGGCACGGCCACCATCACCGACACCCGTGAAGCCCAGGCCAAGTTCGACTTGGCCACCGCCCAAGAGCTGGCCGCGGACAACGACCTGCGCGTGAAGTTGCTGGCCTTGGAGCAACAGGTGGGCAAGGCGGGCCTGAGCCCCCGCCCGCTGGCCGCCCCGGTGGTGCTACCCCCGCTGCAACCCAGCCTCGTCGATGAATGGCTGACCCGTGCCGAAGGCAACAGCACGGCCGTGGCCCAAAGCCGCCTGGCGATGGATGTGGCCAAGCTGGAAACCGAGAAAGCCCGCGCAGGCCATCTGCCCACTTTGAGCCTGGGCGCCAGCTACAGCCGCACTTACCCGGGTGGCTCGACGGACTCCACCACCAACGGCACCATGTTCACCAACAGCCGCAGTGGCAACAGCGGCGCGGCCGCCATTGGCCTGACCTTGAATGTTCCCTTGTTCTCGGGCTACTCGGTGCAGAACCGCATCAAGGAAACCTTGTCCCTGGAAGACAAGGCGCGTAACGATCTGGAGGGCGCCCGTCGCGCCATTGCCCAAGGCACGCGCAGCGCTTTCTATGGCGTGCAGTCGGGCCAAGCCCAGGTCAAGGCCCTTGAAGCCGCCGAGAGCTCCAGCAAGCTGGCCCTGGAGGCCACCCAACTGGGCTACAAGGTGGGCGTGCGGGTGAACTTGGACGTGCTCAATGCCCAGACTCAGCTCTACCAAACCCAGCGCGACCTGGCCCGTGCCCGCTATGACGTGGTGATGGGCGGCTTGAAGCTGCGCCAAGTGACCGGCACGCTCACGGCTGGTGACGTGGAAGCGATCAACGCCCTGTTGGCGCGTTGACCCACTTCATCGCGCTGCTGGCGCGCTGATCAAGGGGCCTAGATGCTGCGCCATGCGCGCAGCAGCCCCGGTGTGCTGAGCCGTGAAGGCCAACGCGGCGGCTTGTGCCTGCTGCCTTGAAGCTGGGTCGGCCAGCACGCGCCCGACTTGCTGCATGGCACTGGGCGCATCGGCGACTTGCCAGGCCGCACCGGCAGCCAGAGCCAGCTCGGCGGCCTCGGCAAAGTTAAAGGTCGACGGCCCCAGCACCATGGGGCACCCACAAGCCAGAGATTCAATCAGGTTGTGGCCGCCCAAGGGCGCAAAGCTGCCCCCCAAGAGTGACACCTGCGCCATACCGTAATAGCGGGGCATCTCGCCCAGGGAGTCGCCCACCACCACCTGGGCTTGCAAGGCTTGCTCGGGTAAAGCCCCGCCCTGCCACTGCGAGCGCCGCCACAGGGTGAAGCCCTGGGCGTGCACCAGCGCGGCCACCTCGTCAAAACGCTGCGGGTGCCGGGGCACCAGCGCCAGCACCAGCCCGGCAGCTTGCTGCTCAGGCAGGCTGGCCAGCCAGGCTTGCCAGGCAGCCAGCAGCAAGGCTTCTTCGCCATCCCGCGTGTTGGCGGCCACCACCACCTGGCGTCCGGCTGCAGCCCACTGGGCTTGCCATTGCGCGCCCAGGGTCAACTCTGACGGGTCAGGCTGCAACTCATATTTCAGGTTACCCACCACCACCACGTTGGCCACACCTCCAGCGCGCAGGCGCTGGGCGTCGTCTTCGGTTTGTGCCAACGCGAGATGGAGCGCTTGCGCCGCAGGCCGCAGCAACACTGAGAGGCGCTGGCCTTTGCGGGCACTGCGCTCAGAGAGGCGGGCATTGGCCAAAACCAAGGGCACCTTTGCCCGGGTAGCCGCGTGCAAGAGCGAGGGCCAAATTTCGGTTTCCATCAGCACACCGACTTGCGGCCGCCAATGCGCCATGAATCGGCGCGTGGCCCCGGCGGTGTCCCAGGGCAGCCAGGTCTGAGCATCGCCCGGCTGGAGCAAGGCCAGGCCGGCTTCGCGCCCGGTGGCTGTGCTGTGGGTCAGCAGCAGCGGCACGCCAGGGTGCTGCTGGCGCAGCGTGGCGATCAGGGCGGCAGCAGCCTTGGTCTCGCCCAAGGAGACAGCATGAACCCAAATAGGCCGCTGCGGCTGCGCTGCCCCATAAGCCCAGCCCAGGCGTTGCGGCAGCGCTTGGCGATAGCCGGGCTCGGCACGCCCCCGCCACCAGAGCTTGAGCAGATAGACCGGCGTGAGCAGCCCCAGCACCGCGGCCCAGGCCCAGCGGGCGGCCGACTCTCGCCAGGTCGTCATGCGCGACAACTCAGCTGCGGGCGCTCAGTGCGCTGCCGCCGCGAACTGTGCATCCGGCTTGACTTGGCGCAGAACGGCCATCATGTCGTGCTCAATGCGCTCCAGGGCTTCTTGGGTCTGGCCTTCAAAGCGGATCACCAACACCGGCGTGGTGTTGGAGGCGCGCACCAGGCCAAAACCATCGGCCCAGTCGGCCCGCAAGCCGTCCGTCGTGCAGATCTCGGCACCAGGGAACTTCGCTACCTCCAGCAGCTTCGCAATCACCTCATGCGGCTCACCCTCGGCGCAAGGCACGTTCAGCTCCGGTGTGCTGAAGCTGGTGGGCAAGGCATTGAGCACCGCACTCGGGTCGGCCGAGCGGGAGAGGATCTCCAGCAAACGAGCCGCGGTGTACATGGCATCGTCAAAGCCGTACCAGCGCTCCGAGAAGAAGATGTGGCCGCTCATCTCGCCTGCGATGG
The DNA here is from genome assembly GCF_044358605.1 of Ideonella sp. Taxonomy (GTDB): domain Bacteria; phylum Pseudomonadota; class Gammaproteobacteria; order Burkholderiales; family Burkholderiaceae_C; genus Ideonella. Next base: position 27,042 of record NZ_JBIKNQ010000048.1, on the reverse strand, counting down.
GAGCGCCGGTTTCTTTGAGCTTGGCCTTGACCAGGGAGTGGCCCGTCTTCCACATCAGCGGCACGCCGCCTGCGGCGCGAATGTCCGGCGCCAGACGCTGGCTGCACTTCACGTCATAAATGATGGTGCCGCCCTTGACGCGGGTCAGGATGTCGCGCGCGAACAGCATCAACTGACGGTCGGGGTAGATGATCTGCCCATCTTTGGTGACCACACCCAAGCGGTCGCCGTCGCCGTCAAAGGCCAGGCCCAGTTCGGCGCCCGTGGCATGCACCACCTTGATCAGGTCGGCCAGGTTTTCGGGCTTGGAGGGGTCCGGGTGGTGGTTGGGGAAATCGCCGTCCACGGTGGAGTAGAGGTCGATCACCTCGCAGCCCAAGGCCTTGAGGATGGCGGGGCCAGTGGCGCCGGGAATGCCATTGCCCGAATCAACCACGATCTTCATCGGGCGCTTGAGCTTGCAGTCTTTGACGATGCGGTGGGTGTACTCGGGCACGATGTCCATGGCAGCGATGCGGCCGGTGCCCTGGGCATAGTCTTCGGCTTCGATGCGGCGACGCAAGGCCTGAATCTCTTCGCCATAGATGGCACGGCCCGCCAGCACCATCTTGAAACCGTTGTAATCCTTGGGGTTGTGGCTGCCGGTCACCTGAATGCCGCTCTGGCAGCGGTGCTTCTTGCGGGTAGCCGCCACGTAATAGACCATGGGCGTGGTCACCGCGCCCAGGTCCACCACATCCAGGCCGCAGTCGGCCAAGCCGCGCATCAGCGCAGCGGCCAAGCCGGGGCCGGACAGGCGGCCGTCGCGGCCCACCACCACGGCCTTTTCGCCGGCGGCGCGGGCTTCGGTGCCAAAGGCGCGGCCCAGGTGATAGGCCAGGTCTTCGTCCAGCGTTTTGCCGACGATGCCGCGGATGTCATAGGCCTTGAAGATGGAGGTGCTGACTTGCATGGTCTGTAGAAGGGCCTTGCGGCCGCAGTGCGAGGGCGATGCAGGCATTGTAGAGAGGTACCTTGCCGTAACCTTGATCTCAGCATCCCCACGCTTGAGGTCTTGCCATTCGTCGCCCTCGCTGTCGATTGGTCGCAGCGCGCCCCGTTGGCTCGCCAGGTCTTTCTACACTGCGTCCATTCCCTTTCATCCCCTAGTCGGACGGCTCACACCATGACCCTCATTGCCGATGATCTCAAGCGCTCTTGGCGAGCGACCTACAACCTCAGCCTGGAGCCCGTAGGCCCCGCCTGGCTGCCTTGGGTTTGGTCAACCCTGTTGGCCCTGCCCTGGGCCCTGGGATTCACCTTGTTTGGCTTTGCGCTCTATGCCAAGCCCGAGCACTGGGGCGACCCCTCGTTTTGGGCTTATGCCTTCAGCCGCAATCTGGTGATTGCCTTGTCGGTGACCACCGTCATTCAGCTGCTTTTCGCGCTGTGCATTCGCCACTTCGGGCGACCCACCATTCGGCGGTGGTCGGTGGCGCGTCAACGCCTGTTCTTCATGGCCATTCCGATTCTGGGCGTGCTGATCGGCTGGGTCATCGGCTTCTGGCTGATCCAGGGTCAACTTCTCAAGCTCAGCCCCAATGCCTGGCTGGGTTTTGGCCTGCTGACGGTGTTGGGGTTGTTGGTGTCCAACCTCTACTACAGCGGCCAAGCCCGGGCTGAGATCGCCGAGCGCCGCGCCGCTGAAGCGCAGTTGCGCCTGTTGCAGGGCCAAATCGAGCCGCACTTTTTGTTCAACTCCCTGGCCCATGTGCAGACCTTGATCGAAGTCGACCCCGCCAAAGCGCAGCAGATGCTGGAGGCTTTTGTGTCCTATCTGCGCAGCAGCTTTGGCGGCCTGCGCTCACCCCAGCAGACGCTTGGGCAAGAGGTCGGCCTGATCCAGGCCTATCTGCAAGTGCTGGCCCTGCGCATGGAAGACCGCCTGCAGTGGCAGATCGACGTGCCTGCCGATTTGGCCACGCTGGCGCTGCCGCCCTTGCTGCTGCAGCCGCTGGTCGAGAACGCCATCACCCATGGCCTGGAGCCCAAAATCGAGGGCGGGCGCATCACCCTTCAGGCCCGGCGAGAAGGCGCCATGCTGGTCATTACCGTCAGCGACACGGGTCTCGGCCTCAGCCAGGCCAAGCTCAGCACCCAAGGCCAAGGCTCGGCGCTGGCCAATATCCGGGCCCGCTTGGCCGAGCAGTGGGGCCAGCAAGCTGAGCTGAGCCTGTCCGACGCCACCGATGGTGGTACCGTCGCCCGCATTGTGCTGCCTCTGAACGCATCATGACTCTGCCTACCGCACTGATTGCCGACGACGAACCCGCGTTGGCGCGTCACCTTCAAGCCCAGTTGGCCAAGCTCTGGCCCGAATTGCAGATCGTCAGCGTCGCCCGCCATGGGCTGGAAGCCGCTGAGCAAATCGCCGCCTTGCAGCCTGACCTGGCGTTTCTGGACATCCGCATGCCGGGCCTGACAGGCCTGGAAGTGGCCCAAGGCATTGAAGGCCTGACCCGCGTGGTCTTTGTGACGGCTTATGACGAGTTTGCGGTGCAGGCCTTTGAGGCCGCCGCCTTGGACTATCTGCTCAAGCCCGTAACCGCCGATCGTTTGACCCGCACCATAGCGCGCCTCAAAACCGCCTTGTCCACGCCCGCAGAGCCGCAAGCCGACATGGCTCAGGCGCTGCACCAATTGCAGCGCCCCGCCACCTCTGCCGTGCCCAAGCTGCGCTGGGTGCGTGCCAGCCAAGGCGAGCTGACCCACCAAGTTCCGGTCGACGAGGTGCTGTTCTTCCAGGCGGACGACAAATACACCTGCGTGCAGACCGCCCAGAAGGAGTACCTGATCCGCACACCGATCGCCGAATTGGTGGCTCAACTCGACCCCGAGTTGTTTTGGCAAGTCCACCGCAGCACGGTGATCAACCTCGCCCAACTCCAAGGCACGCGCCGCGACGAAGCCAGCCGTCTGTGGCTGCGCATGCGTGGGCACGAGTCTGAGCTCCCTGTCAGCCGAGCCTATGTGCACTTGTTCAAGGCCATGTGACTCAGCAGCAGCGGTGCATGCGGGCGCTCACCCGCTGAGCTGATTCGTCTCGCATTGAGCAGCTTCAGCGCATGTCCGAAAACGGCCAGCACTGCTGAGCCGTGCGGCCTATCATGCCGTCCATGCCCTTCAACTCAGCATCCCACCCGACAGCCCACTCACTCAGCGCCGACCAAGCCTATGAGGCCCTGAAGTCTCATGACCCACGCTTTGATGGCAAGTTATTTGTCGGGGTGACGAGCACCGGCATTTATTGCCGCCCAGTCTGCCGGGTCAAGCTGCCAAAACAGGCCAACTGCCGATTCTTTGGCAATGCAGCCGCCGCCGAGCAAGGAGGCTTCCGACCCTGCCTGCGCTGCCGCCCAGAGCTGGCACCGGGCTTGGCGCTCAGCGACAGCGTGCGTTCTCTCGCCCACGCAGGCGCGCATTGGATCGCCCAGCAAATTGCCCAAGGCCAAGCCACCAGCCTGCCTGCTTTGGCAGGCCATTTGGGAGTGAGCGAGCGGCATGTGCGGCGCATCTTTGACGAGGTGCATGGCGTGAGCCCACTGGCCTGGGCCACCACCCAACGCCTGCTGTGGGCCAAGCGCCTGCTGACCGACACGGACCTGGGCATGGCCGAAGTGGCCCAGTCCAGCGGGTTTGGCAGCGTGCGGCGCTTCAATGCGGCCTTGGCCGAGCACTACCACTTGACGCCCAGCGCGATACGACGGCGGGAGCGTGCGGCCCCGGACCGCGGCGCCGCCAACGGCTCAGGCGCAGCGCTGTTGCGCCTGCCTTGGCGCCCGCCCTATGACGCCCAGGCCATGCAGTCCTTCTTGGCGGCCCGGCCCTTGGCGGGGGTCGAGGCCTGGGCCCAGGAGCGCTGGTGGCGCACTCTGCGCCTGCACGCTGCGGGCCAGGTTCATGTCGGCTGGTTGGCGCTGAGCTTTGACAGCGTGCGCGGCGAGTGTCGGGCCGAGGTTTCTGCGTCCTTGGCACCAGCCCTCGGTCAGGTGGCGCAGCGGCTGCGACATTTGCTGGACGTGGATACCGACACACAGGCCATTGATGAAGCTTTGGGCCAAGAGGCCTTGCTACCCCGCCTGCCCGGCCTGCGCATTCCCGGCTGTGTGGACGGATTTGAGACCACGGTGCGCATCATCTTGGGCCAGCAGATCACGGTGGCCGCGGCCTGCACCTTGACCGCCCGCTTGGTGGGCCGATGGGGTGACGCGGTGCAGACGCCCCTGTCGGGCCTGGACAAGCTCTTTCCCAGCCCAGAGGCGCTGCTGGCAGCATCGGCGGATGAGATGGGCGCGCTGGGGGTGATCCGCACACGCACCACGGCCATCAAGGCCTTGGCCGAAGCCGTCTTGAGCCAACAGTTGGTCTTGGCGCCGGGGCAGCCCTTGGCCCCCACCTTGGCCGCTCTCAAAGCCCTGCCGGGCATTGGCGAATGGACGGCGCAGCTGGTCGCGCTGAGAGTGCTGGCCTGGCCGGACGCTTTTCCGGCCAGTGACGCCGGTGTGCTCAAAGCACTGGGGGGCATCAAGGCCCCCGAAGCACTGGCTAAAGCGCAGGCTTGGCAGCCCTGGCGCGGCTATGCCACGCTGCGCCTCTGGCACGGCCTGACCCTGAACCCCACCAGAGAGTAGCCCGCGATGACACACCCCCGTGCTTGGATCGCCCAGAGCGAAGCGCTGACGCCCTTGGGTCGCCTGAACCTCGTGGCGACGGCCAAAGGCTTGGCTGGCGCTTGGTTTGAAGGCCAGGCCCATCACCCCGGTGAATTGGAGCTGCCACAGCGGCCTGACTGGCCGGTGTTTCAAGCCGCCTCACGCGCTCTTAACGATTATTTTGAGGCACCGCAAGCGACCGCATTCACGCTGGCCTTAGACCCGCAGGGCACGGCATTTCAACAGGCCGTCTGGCAACAGTTGCTGCGAATTGCGCCGGGACAGACCACGCACTACGGCGCCATCGCGCAAGCGCTGGGCAAGCCGCAGGCCTCGCGCGCTGTGGGCGCGGCGGTGGGGCGCAACCCCTTGAGTATTTTTATTCCCTGCCACCGCGTGGTGGGGCGTGATGGCAGCTTGACGGGCTATGCCGGCGGCTTGGAAAGAAAGCAGGCCTTGTTGAGGGCCGAAGGTGCGCCAGGAGTCGAGCTGGGGCAGCAGGCTCTGTTAGCGTGGGGCCTATGAAGACCCGCGATCTCTTGGAGTTGATTTTGCTGGCCGCCATTTGGGGCAGCTCATTCTTGTTCATGCGCCTGGGCGCCGCAGAGTTTGGAGCGGTGGCGCTGGCGGGCTTGCGGGTCATGGGTGCGGCGGTGTGTTTATTGCCACTGCTGTGGTGGCAGGGGCATGGGGGTGCGCTGCGCCAGCACTGGCGGCCCATCGCTTTGGTCGGCCTCACCAACTCCGCCCTGCCCTTTGTGGGCTTTGCGATGGCGGCCACGCTGATCCCGGGCGGCATGTCTGGCATCTTGAATGCCACGGCCCCCTTGTGGGGTGCTCTGATTGGCTATCTGTGGCTCAAAGACCGCCTCGACCGCTGGCGCGTGCTCGGCCTGGCCTTGGGCTTTGCGGGTGTGTTGTGGCTGGCGGGCCGCAAGGTGAACCTGCCGGGCGGGCTGGATACCGGCACGCTCTGGGCCATCTTGGCTTGCTTGGGGGCGACCTTGCTCTACGGCTTCTCCGCCAACTTCACCAAGCGCTACTTGGTAGGGGTGCCACCCATGGCCTTGGCGGCCGGTAGCCAACTCAGCGCTTCAGTCGCCCTGGGTCTGCCCATGCTGTGGGCCTGGCCTGCCGCCACCCCCAGCCCTGCGGCTTGGTGGGCGGTGCTCGCCTTGGCCGTGGTCTGCACGGGTTTGGCATATCTCTTGTTCTTTCGCTTGATCAGCCACCTGGGTGCGACCAAGGCCATCAGCGTGACGTTTTTGATCCCTGCCTTCGCCATGCTGTGGGGCGCGCTCTGGATGAACGAGCCCGTGACGGGCACGATGCTCAGCGCCTGTGCGCTGATTTTGCTGGGCACCAGCTTGGTGACCGGCTTGTGGCAACCAGGGCGGCGTGAGGCCGCCTGATCAGGCCTCAGCGGTTTCGCTCAGGCGCAACCATTGCGCCTGCATTTCTTCGCAGACCTGCGCTGCATCCAAGCTGGCAGGGCCGGCGTAGAGTGCGGCCACGGGCTCTGGGTCCTGGGCCGTCATGCAGGCGTCGGCGACAGCGCCCAGGCATAGCAAGGCTTTGATGGGCAAGGGGCGTGTTTGCCAGCGCTCCTTGGGCAAGGGGCGGTCCCGCACGAAATCAGCCACATCGGCAGCCAAACCCCAGGCTCGGCACAGCGCCGAGCCCAGCACCGCATGGTCCAGGCCGAAGGCCTTCATCTCTGCAGCGGCGCGTTCTGCGGGCAAGACCAGGGGAGTGAGGCTTTGGCTCAAGGACTGGTAGGCTTCGGGCTTGTGAGCCATCAGAACAGCCTGCCCCACCTGGGCGAACAGTCCAGCCGATTGCGCCCGCCAAGCATGGACGTTCAGCGTCTTGGCGGCCCGCCCCATCAACACCCCGCGCACCCGGGCGGCGTCCCACAACTGGGTGATGGCCGGTGTGGCAGGGAACTTGTCGCGCAGGCCCGCCTCTAGGGTGATGGCGGCCACGTCACGTAAACCCAGCAGCATCACCGCTTCGGCCACCGTCTCTACGCGGCGCAACACCCCAAACATGGCGGAGTTCACCGTGCGCACCACAGCAGCGGCCAAGGCCATGTCGGTCTCAATGACAGTGGCCAAGGATTGCACGCTGACATCGTCCAGCGCCATCAGTGACGCGACCTCCATCAGCGCCCGAGGGCTTGCGGGGAGTTGAACATCTAGGGTTCGCAGAGAGGGGTCGACCGACATGACGCGTCTGAGGCCAAGCGTTGAAGTGGTCTGATTCTGGGCCTTACGGCTTGCGGAGAGGCCCAGAAAGGGGGGACTGCGGCCCGCTTGTTTGGTCGATGGTCGGTCGCACAAAGCGAAACGCCTGCTGGGGGACCCCAAGCAGGCGTTTGAATGAGTGGCGGAGTGGACGGGACTCGAACCCGCGACCCCCGGCGTGACAGGCCGGTATTCTAACCAACTGAACTACCACTCCGCAGTGGCGTCCCCTAGGGGATTCGAACCCCTGTTACAACCGTGAAAGGGTCGTGTCCTAGGCCTCTAGACGAAGGGGACAAAACAGGCGCACAGCCGCCTGCCTATATTCGAGCGAACTCGAATTAAAAACGCCTGCAAGATATTCACCGAGCAGGCGTTGACTGTTCTTTGGCGGAGTGGACGGGACTCGAACCCGCGACCCCCGGCGTGACAGGCCGGTATTCTAACCAACTGAACTACCACTCCGCAGTGGTGCTGAATTTCGGATTATCACTCAATAATCCCAGGCTTCAACAGCCTGTGCCATTTAATCTCGGTTTGCACCTTGATGAATTGGCGTCCCCTAGGGGATTCGAACCCCTGTTACAACCGTGAAAGGGTCGTGTCCTAGGCCTCTAGACGAAGGGGACTTTATCCTTCACTACCTGAACGGCGCCACCAGAATGATTGGTGGAGGTAAGCGGGATCGAACCGCTGACCTCTTGCATGCCATGCAAGCGCTCTCCCAGCTGAGCTATACCCCCATATCACTTTTCAACTTGGCTGCAGCGTTTGCTGCCTCTTTGCTGATTCGCGATGCCGTTCAAGCAAGACCAAGAGTATAGACCGCTTTTTATGCGCTTTGCAAGAGGGCCAGAATTTTTTCTTGAGGAAAGAGCGCGAGCACGGCGTCGACTGAAGGCGTCTGAGCACGGCCACACACGGCCACGCGCACGGGGATGGCCAATTGCGGCATCTTCAGGCCCAGCTCGGTGCAGGTCTGCTTGATGGTGGCGTTGATGGTGGGGGCGTCCCAGGTCACCACAGACAGCTTCTCGGCCAGGGTCTTCAAGGCTGCGCGTGCCGCCTCGGTCAGGTGCTGGGCGCGGTCCGCGTCGCTGGGCACGGCGGGCACAAAGAACATGGCCAGCCAGTCGGCCAACTCCACGGTTGTGCTGCAACGGTCTTTGAACAGGGCGCAAGCGCGCGCCAGGTGCGCGTCAGCCGACTCACCCTCGGGCACGGCAATGCCCTTGCGCTGCAATTGCTGGCGCACTAACATCGCCAAGCGGGCGTCATCCGCTTGCTTCAGGTACTGGGCGTTGACCCAAGCGAGCTTGGCTGGGTCCCACTGCGCGGGGCTCTTGTTGAGGTGGGTGCCGTCGAACCAGCTCACCAGTTGTTCGCGGCTGAAGAGTTCGTCGTCGCCGTGGCTCCAGCCCAGGCGGGCCAGGTAGTTGTTCATGGCCTCGGGCAGGTAACCCGCTTCGTCGTAGTTCGACACCGCCACGGCGCCGCGGCGCTTGGAGAGCTTCTGCCCATCGTCCCCCAAGATCACCGGCAAGTGGCCAAACTGCGGCAGCGTAGCGCCCAGGGCACGGTAGATGTTGATCTGCCAAGGCGTGTTGTTGATGTGCTCGTCGCCCCGGAACACATGGCTGATGGCCATGTCCCAGTCGTCCACTACCACCGCAAAGTTGTAGGTGGGCACGCCGTCGGCGCGCTGAATGATCAGGTCGTCGATCTCGGTGTTGCTGATGCTGATCGGACCCTTGACCAAGTCATCCCAAGTCACCACGCCATCCACCGGGTTGGCAAAGCGGATCACCGGCTTCACGCCTTCAGGCACGGGCGGCAGCACTTTGCCAGCCGCAGGCCGCCAAGTGCCGTCGTAACGGCGTTTCTCGCCCCGTGACTCTTGCGCCGCCTTCATGGCGTCCAGCTCTGCCGGGCTGCAATAGCAGCGGTAGGCGGTGCCCGCCGCCAACATCTGGTCGATCACGGCCTGATAGCGGTCCAGACGCTGCATCTGATAGATCGGGCCTTCGTCATAGTCCAGCCCCAGCCACTTCATGGACTCGAGAATCTGGTCCACCGAGTCTTGGGTGGAGCGGGCCACGTCAGTGTCTTCAATGCGCAGCACGAACTGCCCGCCGTGATGGCGTGCATAGGCCCAGGAATACAAAGCCGTGCGGGCCGTGCCCAGGTGCAGAAAGCCCGTCGGGGACGGGGCGATACGGGTGCGAATGGTCATTGGGTTCTCAAAGTGCTCAGACCGCGTTGCAGGTCGTCAGTGATGTCGTCCACGTGCTCCAGGCCCACCGCCAGGCGGATCAGGCCTTCGCCAATGCCTGCGGCTTGGCGTTGCGCCGGGGTCAAGCGGCCATGGGAGGTGGTGGCAGGATGGGTGATGATGGACTTGGTGTCGCCCAAGTTGGTGGCCACGCTCAGCACCTGGGTGCTGTTGATGACATGGAAGGCGGCGGCCTTGGCAGCCTCGGGCGTGTCGCCGCGCAGGTCAAACGACACCACGGCACCGCCCACACCGGACTGCTGGCGCATGGCCAACTCATGCTGGGGGTGCGAGGCCAGGCCCGGGTAGTACACCCGCGCCACCTCGGGCTGCGTCTCCAGCCAACGGGCCACCGCTAGGGCGTTGGCGCTTTGCGCAGCCATGCGCAGGTTCAAGGTCTCCAGCCCCTTGATCAGCACCCAGGCATTGAAGGGCGACAGCGTCATGCCAGCTGAGCGCACCACCGGGCCAAACACGTCTTGGATCAAACGCTTGGCACCGCACACGGCGCCGGCCATCACGCGGCCTTGGCCATCGAGGAACTTGGTGCCCGAATACAGGCTGAGGTCGGCCCCCAGGTCCAGCGGGCGTTGCAACACCGAGGTGCAGAAGGTGTTGTCTACCACCAGCACGGCGCCTGTCGTGTGCGCCACCTCGGCCAAGGCGGCAATGTCGCAGACATCGGTCAGCGGGTTGGTGGGGGTTTCGGCAAACAGCAGCTTGGTGGTGGGCTTGACCGCGTCGCGCCAGGCTTGCACATCGGTCTGGGAGACAAAGGTGGTCTCGACCCCGAACTTGCCGAACTCTTTGGCGAACAGGCTGATGGTGGAGCCAAACACCGAGCGCGAGCAGATGACGTGATCACCCGACTTGAGCAGGCCCATGATGATCATCAGGATCGCACTCATGCCGGTGGACGTGGCCACCGCAGCCTCAGCGCCTTCCATGGCGGCTAAGCGGGACTCCAGCGTGCGCACCGTGGGGTTGCTGGTGCGGCTGTAGGTGAAGTCCTCCATGTCGGCAAAGCGCCGTGCCGAGGTTTCGGCGTCGGGCTGCACATAGGCGCTGGTCAGGAACAGGCCTTCGGAGTTCTCACCATGTTGGCTGGGCGCCAAGGCCGTGCGCACGGCCAGGGTCTGGGGCCTCAGGCCAGCAGGCAGTTGTGCACGCGCCAAGCGGCGTGCTTCATCGTCCAGGCTCATCTCAAGAACCCTCTTGGCCGGATTGCAAGGCCAAGCGCGTGCGGTCAGCGCCCTCCTCGTCCTGCGGCTGGCTGGCACGTTGCGCCTTGATGGCGGCAAAGTCGGCCAAGCTCACGTCGCCGGTGATGTAGCTGCCGTCAAAGCAAGACGCCTCGAAGCCCTGCAAGGCCGGGTTGAGCGCCTTGACCACGCGCTTCATGGCATCGACATCTTGATAAATCAGCGCGTCGGCACCGATGTAGGCACGGATCTCTTCCAAGCTGCGGTCGTGGGCAATCAGCTCTTCTTGCGTCGGCATGTCGATGCCGTAGACGTTCGGGTACTTCACCGGGGGCGCGGCCGAGGCCATATAGACCTTGCGCGCGCCGGCTTCGCGGGCCATTTGCACGATCTCTTTGGAGGTGGTGCCGCGCACGATGGAGTCATCCACCAGCAGCACGTTGCGGCCCTTGAATTCCACGCCAATGGCATTGAGCTTTTGGCGCACGCTTTTCTTGCGCACGCTCTGGCCCGGCATGATGAAGGTGCGGCCGACATAGCGGTTCTTCACAAAGCCCTCGCGATAAGGCTTGCCGATTTTGTGAGCCAGTTGCATGGCACTGGGGCGGCTGGATTCCGGAATGGGGATGACCACATCGATGTCGCTGGGCGGCATGGTCGAGATCAGGCGCTGAGCCAGGGTCTCGCCCATGTTCAGGCGCGCTTGGTAGACGGAGATGCCGTCGATGACCGAATCAGGGCGCGCCAGGTAGACGAACTCGAACATGCACGGCGCCAGCATGGGCGACTCGGCGCATTGCTGGGCATGGAGTTGGCCTTGCATGTCGATGAAGATGGCCTCGCCAGGCGCCACGTCGCGCACAAACTTGTGGCCCGTGCCTTCCAGGGCGACAGACTCACTCGCCACCATGACCTCACCGCTGGCATTGGCCTCGCCAAAGCACAGCGGGCGAATGCCATAGGGGTCGCGGAAGGCCAACAAGCCGTAACCCGCAATCAGCGCCACCACCGCGTAAGAGCCCTTGATGCGCTTGTGCACGGCCGCCACGGCCTTGAAGATTTCGGCGGGGCTGAGTGGCAGGTCCCGCGCGGCCATTTCGATCTCGTGGGCCAGGATGTTGATCAAGACCTCGGTGTCGCTCTCGGTGTTGATGTGGCGGCGATCGATGTCAAACAGCTCAGCCTTGAGCGCATGGGCGTTGGTGAGGTTGCCGTTGTGCACCAACACAATGCCAAAGGGTGCGTTCACATAAAAAGGCTGCGCCTCTTCTTCACTGTAGGCATTGCCAGCGGTAGGGTAGCGGACCTGCCCCAGGCCCACATTGCCGGGCAGCGCACGCATATTGCGGGTGCGGAACACATCGCGCACCATGCCGCGGGCTTTGTGCATAAAGCACTTGGTGCCTTGCATGGTGACGATGCCTGCTGCGTCCTGACCACGGTGCTGCAAGAGCAGCAGCGCGTCATAAATGAGCTGGTTGACGGGCTGCGGAGAGATCACGCCGACGATGCCGCACATGGGGAAATTCCGTTTCTAAAGAGAGAACACGAGGTCAGAACAAGGAAGGTGCGCCGGGCACCTCCAACTTTTCAGGCAGCCAAGCTTCAAGGCCCGGCCACTGAGGAAAAAACGGTTGCAGCTGGCGGGCCCACTCGGTCAAGGTGTTGGCCACCCAGGAGGCCATCCAAACGTCTGTCTTGGCCAGCGGCGTCCATAGCACCAAGGTGGTGATGACCAGTGCGATGAGCACGGCGCGCAGCGCGCCAAAGACGGCACCGAAAAAACGATCAGGCACCGAGAGCGGTGTGGCGGCCACCAAGAGCCGCACCAGCCGGGCCACCAAACCGCAGGCCAGCAGCGTGACGGTGAAGACGAGACCATAAGCGCCCATGGCGCGCCAAGCGGAATCCGCTGCGCCCCAAGGCAGTTGTGCCGCCGCCCAACCGCTGAAGGACTGCGCCGCCCACCAAGCGAGCAGCCAACTCAGCAAAGACAGCACCTCGAACACCAGGCCGCGCCACAACCCGATCAGCACGGACAGCAGCAAGCCTGCGAGCACCGCCCAATCCAAGTTCGTCAAAGGGGGCAGTGCCTCCTGCATCAATGAGGCCTTCAGAGGAGCAGCACAGCCGCTTGCATGCCACTGGACTTGATGCGCGTGGCGATCTTGTCCGCCTCAGCCTTGGTCGGATAGGGGCCAACACGCACGCGAATGCGGCGCCCGGTGTCCGACTCAATCACTTGCGTGTAGGTCTTGTAGCCCATGCCCTCGAGCTTCTGGCGTGCATCACGGGCGGCTTGCACTTCCAGATATGCCCCGACCTGAACCACAAAGCGGCCATTGTCAGCCGCGACTTCTGTGGGCTTGGGCGCGGGCTTGGTGTCGGCGGGTTTAGGGGCAGGTTTAGGCTCGGGTTTGGGCTCAGGCTTGCTGACTGGCTTGGGGTCAGGCTTTGGCTCGGGCTTAGGGGTAGGCTTGGGCTCAGGCTTGACTTCCGGTTTGGGCACCGGCTTAGGCTCAGGCTTGGTCTCGCTGGCGCGGACGGGCACCGTGGGGGCCGGGGCCACCGGCAGTGGCCGGGCGGCGGCTGGCGTGGACGCCGCTCTGACGGCCGGACTGGCAGCCGGTTCGACCACCGGAACACGCACTACATCGGTACGCGCAGACGCTGTGCGGCTGGCTGGCGTCACCAAGGGGGCGGCCGACTCACGCGAGGGAATATCGATGGGGATGTCGACCGGAATGGGCCGGGGCTGAGTTTCAAACAGCAGCGGGAAGCCCACGATGCCCACGCCCAAGAGCAGCGCCGCACCGATAAGGCGACGGCGCGCGCTGACACGCGCCACGCGAACCACTTCCGCAGGGTCAGCCCCGTGTGAAGCCGCAGGGCTGGAGGAAGTGCTAAAGCCGAATTTGGAGAGGAATCCCATGCGTGGCAGCGTGCGTTTGGGGCTAACACCGCAAGTGTCTAGGCTGAGCGATCAGCCTGGTCACCCACACGGACCAGCAAGCCTTTCAAAAAGACCCACTGAAGGCCGCCAAAGCGCCCGCAAAGCTGACATGTGCTTGCAGCGCGACTGCGGCTCAGGCCTGATGTGGGGCACTGAGCCGTGGCAGGCCCTTCTCCAGCACGCCGCCCACGGTATAGAACGAGCCGAAGACCACGATTCTATCAGCCGGGTCAGAGGCCAAGAGCGCAGCATAGAGGGCATCCGGGGGGTTGGGGTGGGTGCTCACCCACTGCGGCGCAGGCGTCAAGCCGCGCACCATGGCAGCCAAATCCTTAGCCTTGGCGGCACGCGCCAGCGGCAGGTCGCTCAGGTACCAGCCGTCCACCAAAGGAGCGATGCGGGCCAGCACCCCGGCCAAGTCTTTATCGTGCATGGCCCCAAACACCGCGCGGGTGCGGGGGAAGAAACCCATTTGATCCAAGTTGAGCGCCAGCGCCGAGACGCTTTGCGGGTTGTGCGCCACGTCCAACACCATGGTCGGCTGACCGGGCACGATCTGAAAGCGCCCCGGCAAATCCACCGTGGCCAGCCCCAGCCGCACCGCCTGCGCCGTCAAGGGCAGGCGGTCCCGCAGCGCCTCCAGCGCGGCAATGGCGCCTGCGGCGTTGAGGAGTTGGTTGGCCCCTCGCAAGGCCGGATAGGCCAGGCTGTGATAGCGCCGACCCCGGCCGCTCCAGGACCATTGCTGGCGGTCCCCCGCCTGGTTGAAGTCGCGCCCCACCAGCCACAGGTCAGCACCCAGGCTCTCAGCTACCGCCACCACACTGTCAGGCGGCAGGGGGTCCGCCACGATGGCGGGACGGCCCGCCCGCAGAATGCCAGCCTTCTCGCGACCGATGCTCTCGCGGTCGGGGCCAAGGTACTCGACGTGGTCCAGGTCGATGCTGGTGATCACCGCCACATCGGCATCAAAGATATTGACGGCGTCCAAGCGCCCGCCCAGGCCCACTTCCAGAATGACCAGGTCCGGCGACTCAGCGATCAGGCGGCTGACGATGGCCAGGAAGGTGAACTCGAAGTAGGACAGCACGGTGTCGCCGCGAGCAGCCTCGACCCGCGCAAAGTGCTCGGTCAAGCTCTCGCCCGACACCATCTCGCCGTTGACCCGGCAGCGCTCTTCAAAGTGCACCAAGTGCGGCTTGGAAAACAAGCCCACTTTGTAGCCCGCGGCGCGCACCATGCTGTCGAGCATGGCGCAGGTCGAGCCCTTGCCATTGGTGCCCGCGACGCTGATGACGGGGCAATCAAAACGCAGACCCATGCGGTCTTTGACGGCTCGCACGCGCTCCAGCGTGAAGTTCACTTTGTCGCGGGTCAACTCCATGGACACCGCGTGCGCCTTTTCGGCATGGGCCAGCCAGTCGGCCAGAGTGGTCGGCATGTCGTGCCTCTCCAATAAAAACGCCCCAACAAGCAGTGGGGCGTGAACTCACCCGAGGGCAAGCGCGGAAGACTAAGCGCCTCTTAGGCGACAGCGTCAGCCGACTGGCGCTGCAGGATGGCCAATTGGCGGGCAATGCTTTCGCGCAGTTGGCGGCGGTCCAGGATCATGTCCACGGCGCCCTTGGTGATCAGGAACTCAGCGCGCTGGAAGCCCTCGGGCAGCTTCTCGCGCACGGTGTTTTCAATCACGCGCGGCCCGGCAAAGCCCACCAGGGCCTTGGGCTCGGCAATCACCACATCGCCCACAAAGGCAAAGCTGGCCGACACACCGCCCATGGTGGGGTCAGTCAGCACGCTGATGTAGGGCAACTTGGCCTTGGCCAGGCGGGTCAAAGAAGCATTGGTCTTGGCCATTTGCAACAGGCTGAACAAGCCCTCTTGCATGCGGGCGCCACCTGAAGCGGTGAAGCAGATGAAGGGCACTTTTTGCTCAACAGCAGTTTCAACGCCGCGCACAAAACGCTCACCGACCACCGAGCCCATGGAGCCGCCCATGAAGTCGAACTCAAAGCAGGCGGCCACCACGGGCACGCTCATCACGGCACCGCCCATGACGACCATGGCATCGGTCTCGCCGGTGGACTCCAGGGCACCTTTGAGCCGCTCGGGGTACTTCTTGCTGTCCTTGAACTTCAGGGCGTCAACGGGCAACACCTCTTGACCGATCTCGTAACGGCCTTCGGCATCCAAGAAGGTGTTCAGCCGAGCCCGTGCGCCAATGCGGTGGTGGTGGTCGCACTTGGGGCAGACGTTGAGGTTTTCTTCCAGGTCGGTCTTGTAGAGCACCGACTCGCAAGAGGGGCATTTGATCCACAAGCCCTCGGGCACCGAGCGGCGGTCCGCCGGGTCGGTGTGTTGAATCTTCGGGGGCAGCAGTTTTTCCAGCCAACTCATGGATCAAGCTCCTTCTGGTGCGTCAGTCACAGCACTGTCATTCACAGCGCGTCTAATGCGGTGCGGATCTCCGCCATGAATTGGCGGGCCGCTGAAGCCGCATTGTCGCGCGTTTGGGCCTCCAGGATCTGGATCAGGCGCGAGCCTATCACCACCCCGTCGGAGACCCGGCCCACAGCAGACGCCGAAGCGGCGTCGCGAATGCCGAAGCCTACACCCACTGGCACCTTGACGTGCTGACGGATACGGGGAATGGCCTGGGCCACCGCATCGGTATCCAGGGCGCCCGAGCCCGTCACACCCTTGAGTGAGACGTAGTAGACGTAGCCGGTGGCGATCTGGCCCACTTGGCGCATGCGGGCCTCGGTGGAGGTCGGCGCCAAGAGGAAGATCAGGTCCATCTGATGCGCCTGCAACTGGGCCGCGAACTCCACGCACTCTTCGGGTGGATAGTCGACGATCAAGACGCCATCCACACCGGCCGCAGCGGCGTCGCGCACGAACGCACCGGCACCGTGCTGGCCGTCATAGCGCTCGACCGGATTGGCATAGCCCATCAGCACCACGGGCGTGTTGGCGTTGGTCTGGCGGAACTCGCTGACCATGGACAGCACTTGCGCCATGCCCACGCCGCGCGCCAGCGCGCGTTCAGCGGCCTTTTGGATCACTGGGCCATCGGCCATGGGGTCAGAGAAGGGCACGCCCAGCTCAATCACATCGGCCCCACCGGCGGCCAGGGCATGCATGATCTCGACGGTCGCATCGCCAAACGGGTCACCCGCGCAGACGTAAGGGATCAGCGCCTTGCGCTGCTGCGCCGCCAATGCGGCGAAGGTGGCTTGAATCCGGCTCATGCTGTTTGCCCCTTCAAGGCTTGAAGGCTCACGGCATGCTCGGCCCCGCCCTTGACCGACTGGCCTTTGCAGGACGGGCGGCAGAAGAACTCTGCCTGGGAGAGGTCGGCCACCGTGCCGATGTCTTTGTCGCCACGGCCCGAGAGGTTGACCAGCAACTGCTGATCCGGGCGCATGGTGGCGGCCAGCTTCATGGCATAGGCCACGGCATGGCTGGACTCCAGCGCGGGGATGATGCCTTCGGTGCGGCAGAGCCGGTGGAACGCAGCCAGGGCTTCGTCGTCGGTGATGCCCACATATTCGGCACGGCCGATGTCGTGCAAGTAAGCATGCTCAGGGCCCACGCCAGGGTAGTCCAGACCCGCCGAGACTGAGTGTGTCTCGATGATTTGGCCGTTGGCGTCCTGGAGTAAATAGGTGCGATTGCCATGCAGCACGCCGGGCGAGCCCGCCGAGATGCTGGCCGCGTGCTTGCCGCTTTCCAGCCCCAAGCCCGCCGCTTCCACGCCGATGAGGCGGACCCCCTCGTGCGGAATGTAGGGGTAGAAAATGCCCATGGCATTGCTGCCACCGCCCACGCAGGCGATCACTGCGTCGGGCTGCTTACCCGTCATCTCGGGCATTTGCAGCAGGCACTCGTCGCCGATCACGCGCTGGAAGTCGCGCACCATGGCGGGATAGGGGGCTGGGCCCGCGACCGTGCCGATGATGTAGAAGGTGTTCTCGACGTTGGTGACCCAGTCACGCAGAGCCTCGTTAAGCGCGTCTTTCAGGGTCTTGCTGCCGCTCTCCACCGGCACCACGGTGGCGCCCAGCAGGTGCATGCGATAGACATTGGGGCTTTGGCGCTTCACGTCCTCGGCACCCATGTAAACGATGCATTCCAAGCCATAACGGGCACAGATGGTGGCCGTGGCCACGCCATGCTGGCCCGCACCGGTCTCGGCGATGACGCGGGGCTTGCCCATGCGCTTGGCCAGCAGGGCTTGGCCGATGGTGTTGTTGACCTTGTGCGCGCCGGTGTGGTTTAAGTCTTCGCGCTTCAAGAAGATCTGCGCGCCGCCAATCTCGCGGCTCATGCGCTCGGCGTGATAGATCGGGCTGGGCCGCCCCACGAAGTGCGCCAGCTCCTTTTTGAACTCGGCCACAAAGGCCGGGTCTTTGCGATAGTGGGCGTAGGCGGCCTTCAGCTCGTCCAGCGCATGCACCAGGGTTTCAGAGACAAAGCTGCCGCCGTAGCGGCCAAAGTGGCCCGAGGCATCGGGCTGGTCATAAGCAAACATAGGTCTATCCTGTCAATGGGGTTTGGGCTCGCGCGCCAGCCGTTCATCGGCCTCACGCACAGCAGCACAGAACTCGCGCATCTGGCCGGCATCCTTGATGCCTTTGGCCTGCTCCACGCCAGAGCTCACGTCAACGGCCCAGGGCCGGACGTGCGTGATCCCATCGATCACGTTTGCAGGATTCAACCCACCAGATAAAACGAGGGGAGAGCCCACGTTTGCGGGAATGAGCGACCAATCGAACACCTTTCCAGCGCCACCATAGCCCTCGACATGGGCATCCAACAGCAGGCCTTGGGCCTGGGGGTAGCGAGTGGCGAAGTCTAGCAAATCAAAGCCCGGCGCCATGCGTGCGGCCCGCAGGTAGGGTCGGCCTGCGGCCGCGCAGTCTTCGGGTGACTCATCGCCATGAAACTGCAGCAAGGCATTGGGCACTGCCTGCAGGCCCTGCGCCACCTCGCTGGGCGTAGCGTTGACGAAGAGCAGCACCGGCGTTACAAAGGGTGGCAAGCGGCGAGCCAAGGCAGCGGCACGATCCGCAGTGACGGCCCGAGCGCTCTTGGCGTAGAGCACAAAGCCCAGCGCATCTGCACCCGCCGCCACCGCAGCGTCGATGTCGGCCTCGCGGGTCAGGCCGCAAATCTTGATTCGAGTCATGGCAACCAATCCATGGCCGGGGTGTGTTCCGGCAGTTGAAGGTGAGCGTCGTAGCCTGGGCCCATGAAGTAGAGGCCATCGGCTGCGAAGGTGGGCGCGGCGGCGTCACGTGAACGTGCAGCCAACACCTCGGCCATCCACTCAGGCGGGCGGCTGCCCGTGCCCACGGCCACCAAGCAGCCCATGATGTTGCGCACCATGTGGTGCAGAAAGGCGACCCCCGCCACATCAAAGCGCCAGTACGCACCGCGCTGCGTGATGGTGATGGCATCCAGGCGTTTGATGGGCGACAAGGCCTGGCAGTCGATGGAGCGGAATGATGAGAAGTCGTGCTCGCCGATCAAATACGCGGCGGCGGCCCTCATAGCCTCGCCGTCTAAGGGCTTGAACACCCAGCCGCAGGCGTTGCGCTCCAGCGCCGGGCGGACGGGCGATTCCAGCAGCAAGTAGGCATAGCGGCGGCGACGCGCCCAATTGCGGGCATGGAAATCTGGCGGCACCACCTGCGCCCACTGCACGGCAATGTCTGACGGCAGGTAGCGGTTCGTGCCCCGCACCCACGAAAACAGCTCGCGCTGCAAGGGTGTGTCCAGGTGCACCACCTGGTTCAGGCCGTGCACACCAGTGTCGGTGCGGCCCGCACACAGGGTGCTGACCGGCATGGCCGCAAAGGCGCTGAGCGCCTTCTCCAAATGGTCTTGCACCGTGCGGCCGCTGGGCTGGCTTTGCCAGCCGTGATAGGCCTCGCCACGATAGGCCACGCCTAAGGCCAGGCGCATGGTGGGCGCTGCAGCGGATGCAGAAAAGACAGCAGCCGGGGCTTGGCCCGGCTGCGATGGGAGAGAAGCAACCGCCGGGTCAGCGCCCGGCGGCATCACAGAGGCGTCAGCCAAGCTCGCCCAACATGGTTTGTGCCCGGGCCTTCATCGGGCCGCTGGCTTGGGCAATGACCTCGTCCAGCAAGTCCCTGGCGCCCTCGATGTCGCCGATGCGGCGGAATTCGTCGGCCAACTCAAGCTTGCGGGCCAGAGGGTCGTCGGCGTCTTCGCTATCACTGACCTCAGGCGCTTGCGGGGCGTCGGGCAACTGCGACGGCGTCGCAGCAGCGTCGTCCTTGACCGGATCGAGGTCCAGCGAAATATCGCCAAAGTCGAAACCGCTATCTGGGGCCGGCGACACCGAGGCCGGCGCGTCCGGCAAGTCAAGCGTCAAGTCCAGATCGGGCAAGTCGCCGGGCTTGGTGTCTACGACAGGGGCAGGGGCAGGCTTGCTGGCCGAGGTGTCGAGGCCCAACATCATGTCGGGGTCAGCCGGACGAGTGGCCTCCAAGCCCGTGTTCTCAGGCGGCGTATCCAGATCGATGTCCAGATCGATATCCATGTCATCGGACAGGCGTGCCGCCGGCTCCTCGACAGGCATGAAATCGGTCGCGGGTTGGGTTGGTGCAGGGTCGCGCAAGTCCGCAGGGGCCCGCATGGACGTGTCCAAATCGACCGCACCGCTGCCCTCATGACCATACAACGGATTGCCTGGGTCGATGCTGCGGCCCATCTCCTGGGCCTTGGGCCAGTCGTCGCCCGACTCGCCAATCGCATCACGCAGCAAGAGCGCTTGCGACTCGAAGCCCGCCACATCGGCACGCTTGGCATACACCTCCAAAAGCTTGAGGCGAATGGCCGAGCGGTTCGGGTCGGTACGCAGCGCTTCCTTCAGGATCTCCTCGGCCTGCAGGTCGCGGCCATAGGCCAAATACACATCGGCTTCGGCCACCGGGTCCACATCGCCAATGGCATCCAACTGGCTGAGTGAATAGCTCAGCGAGGAGGATGCAGCGCTATTGGCGCCATCGCGCGTATCAACGCGTTGCCCGCCAGAAACACCAAAGAAGGAGTCAGGCTGGAGCTTGCTTTCCAAGAAGGAGGTCTCGCTGCCTTCTTGCGAGCGCCGACGCAGGCGCATCAGACCCAAACCAGCCAACAAGGCCACCACGCCTACCGCGCCAGGCAGCACGTAGTCATTGTTGGTGAGAGACTCCAAGAAGGTGGGCTCAGACAGGCCTGAAGGCGCGGCAGGCGCTGCTGCCACAGCCGAGGATGCGGCGGCAGAAGCAGGCATCGCAGGCGCAGACGCCACAACTGGCACGGGTGGCACGGGCGCGCTGGGCACTGAAGCCGCTGAGGCAGCTACGGCGGGCGCAGAAGCCGCTGGCTCAGGCTTGCTGGCCACAGGCGCGGATGCCGGCGCCGATGCGCCGACCGCAGGCTTGGGTGGTGTAGGTACTGTAGCCGGTGCAGCAACAGGCGGCATCACAGGAGCCGTCGGCTTTGAACTCGGCACCGTCATGCCTGGGGTGACCGTCGCCACTGGCGGCAGCACGGGCGCAGTAGGTGCTGCCACCGGGGGTGTGGCCGGTGGTTTGGCGGTGTTGGACGCCACGGGTGTCGCAGGCTTCTCGGAGAGCTTCTTGAGCTCATCGACGTTGCGGGCCAGTTCAGCCATGCGAGCAGCGGCCGCCTTGCGTTCGGCTTCTTTGGACAGCTGGGCTTCAGCCGCAGAGGCGGCGACATTGCCCCTCGACAAAGTCAGCTTGTCAGGCGTGGCTGGGGCCGCCGTGACCTTGCGGTCTTCGACCGCGGCCTCAACCTTGCCCTTGGCTTGACGGGGCGACTCTTTGACGGGCACAGAGGGCACCGACTGAGCCAATTGCTGACGGAAAGCCGCGAAATCAGCGCTGTGCGCTTGGATGACCTTGCGCGCTTCGGGCTGGCTCACCTCGTTCGCTGCCGCAGCATCGGGCACGTTCAACACCACACCAGACTTCAGCCGGTTCATGTTGCTGCCCATAAAGGCTTGCGGGTTGCCTCGATACAGCGACACCAGCATTTGGTCCAGAGACACGCCGGATTGGGCATGGCGAGCCGCAATGGCTGACAAGGTGTCGCCCTGCTTGACCTTATAGCTGTCCGCCGTGACCGAGGCTGGCGCAGCAGCGTCCACTTCCTTGGGCACCGGGGTGGGCTTGGGCTCGGGCTTAGCCTTGGCTTTCGCTGGCGCCTTGGGTGCAGGGGGATCCACGGGCTCTGGCGCAAGCGCAGCAGGCGCTGGCACACGGCTGGGTGAAGAGGCCACCGGCGGCAGCGGCGTAGCCGCCACCGGCGCCGCAGACAGCGCAGGCGAAGTCAAGACCGGTGAAGGGGCTTCATTGACACGGCTGGGCGGGTCGATCAACAAGGTGTAGGAACGTTGCAGCCGCCCCCCGTTCCAAGCGAAGTCCAACACCATGTCCACAAAGGGTTCGGACATCGAGCGATCCCCCCTGATACGGATCACGGATCGCCCATCTGCTCGCTTGCCCAATGCGACCTTAGCGCCTACCAAGGCAGCGTTGAAGTCAACGCCCGCAGCCTTGAAGGCATCAGGAGAGGCTAAGGTGGCCCGCAGTGAAGCGGCTTCATCCGGCGAAATGCTGGTGATGTCCACTTCAGCGCGCAGGGGTTCACCCAGCGACGATTGCACTGAAAGCCTACCGAGGCTCAGTGCCGAGGCCCCCGTATGAACAAGCAGCAATGCCACAGCGGCTACTGCCGAAAGCGTAGGCCTATTGGCCAGGAACAAGGGGTGTTTCAAGGCGTCTCCCAAACGCGACCGGCGAGGCTGATCATCCGACATGGAGATTCAGACTCGCCAACAACGGTCTTCCACGCACACCAGCCTCTACCCTCGGGGCGGCATGCAAAGAAAACACCATAGCATCAAGCATATAGCCTGCCAAGCTCATGCTTCACATGATCCCGTGAGGAGCGGTCACTCTGTGCAGTGCTCACCAGCGCCCTGTTGTCCTTGGACAACGGGCGCTAGTGCTTGCCAGGATTGGAGTTTCAGGCATTGAGCAGGATGCGCAGCATGCGGCGCAGAGGCTCAGCGGCACCCCAGAGCAATTGGTCACCAATGGTAAATGCACCCATGTACTCTGGGCCCATGGCCAGTTTGCGGATGCGTCCGACCGGAATGGTCATGGTGCCCGTCACCGCCACGGGGGTCAGATCTTTGATCGTGGCCTCGCGGGTGTTGGGGACGACCTTGGCCCAGGGGTTGTCGGCGGCGATCATGGCTTCAATGTCCGCCACCGGCACGTCCTTCTTGAGCTTGAAGGTCAGCGCTTGGCTGTGGCAGCGCATGGCGCCCACGCGCACGCAGAAACCATCGACCGGGATGGGCGACGAGCCAAAGCCTTCACCCAGGCCCAGAATCTTGTTGGTCTCGGCCATGCCCTTCCACTCTTCCTTGGACTGGCCGTTGCCCAGGTCTTTGTCGATCCAAGGGATGAGCGAGCCGCCCAGCGGCACGCCAAAGTTGGCCGTCTCTTCGGCCGACAAGCTGCGCTGCTTGGCGATGACCTGGCGGTCGATTTCCAAAATGGCGCTCTTGGGGTCGTCCAGCAAGGCCCGCACCGACGCATTCAGGGTGCCGTACTGCGTCAGCAACTCCCGCATGTGCTGGGCACCGCCGCCAGAGGCCGCCTGGTAGGTTTGGGTGGACATCCACTCGACCAAGCCCGCCTTGTACAGCGCGCCCACGCCCATCAGCATGCAGCTGACGGTGCAGTTGCCGCCGACCCAGTTCTTGCCGCCAGCGCTCAAAGCATTCTTGATGACCGGCATGTTGACTGGGTCGAGAATGATGACGGCATCCTTCTCCATGCGCAGGGTCGACGCGGCGTCGATCCAGTGGCCATTCCAGCCCTCAGCACGCAGCTTGGGGAAGACAGCGGTGGTGTAGTCGCCACCTTGCGCGGTGATGATGATGTCGCAGCGCTTCAAGGCGGCGATGTCATACGCGTCTTGCAGCGTGGTTTCGTTCTTCGCCATGGCGGGCGCTTTGCCGCCCGAATTGGACGTAGAGAAGAACAGGGGTTCGATGAGATCGAAGTCGCCCTCAGCGACCATGCGGTCCATCAACACAGAGCCGACCATGCCGCGCCAGCCGACCAAACCTACGAGTGCCATTTTCAGATTCCTTGAAAATTCCCAGACCCTTGATCCCCGGCTCGTATCGCCGGGTCCAGGGGTTGGGACGAGACGAAACCGAGCGATCAGCTCTTGGTAATGGTTTTAGCGGTGATGGCCGCAACCACGGCATCACCCATCTCGCGCGTGCTCACCTTCTGGGTGCCGTCGCTCCAAATATCAGCGGTGCGCAAGCCCGCAGACAGCACAGCACGAACCGACGACTCGATACGGTCGGCAGCCTCAGGCTGTTGGAGTGAGAAACGGAGCATCATGGCAGCAGACAGTATTGTAGCCAGTGGGTTTGCAATACCCTTACCAGCGATGTCGGGCGCGCTGCCGTGGCTGGGCTCATACAAGCCCTTGTTTTGGGCGTTCAGTGAGGCCGACGGCAGCATGCCGATAGAGCCTGTCAGCATGGCCGCTTCGTCCGACAAGATGTCGCCGAACATATTGCCGGTGAAGACCACGTCGAACTTCTTGGGAGCGCGCACCAGCTGCATGGCGGCGTTGTCCACGTACATGTGCTCCAACTCGACGTCGGGGTACTCTTTGTGGACCTCTGTGACCACGTCCTTCCAGAACTGGAAGGTCTCCAGCACATTGGCCTTGTCCACGCTGGTGACCTTCTTGCTGCGCTTGCGAGCCGCTTGGAAGGCCACGTGGGCAATCCGCTCGATCTCCGGGCGGCTGTAGCGCATGGTGTCAAACGCCTCTTCGGCGCCGGGGAAGTGCCCGTCGGTGGCGATGCGGCGGCCACGCGGCTGGCCAAAGTAGATGTCGCCCGTCAACTCGCGGATGATCAGGATGTCCAGACCTGCGACCAACTCGGGCTTGAGGCTGGACGCATGCGTGAGCTGCTCGTAGCACAGCGCTGGGCGGAAGTTGGCAAACAGGCCCAGCTCCTTGCGCAGGCCCAGGATGGCCTGCTCGGGGCGCAGGCGGCGCTCCAGCGTGTCGTACTTCCAATCGCCCACCGCGCCAAAGAGGATGGCGTCTGCGGCTTTGGCCAGCGCCAGCGTGCTCTCGGGCAGGGGGTGGCCATATGCCTCGTAAGCGGCACCGCCAACCTTGGCTTCTTCCATCTCAAAAGGCAGGTCCAGCACGTTCAACACGCGCACGGCCTCGGCCACGATCTCGGTCCCGATGCCGTCACCCGGCAGCACTGCAATCTTCATCGCCATGACTTGAATCTCTTGAAAAGTGTTTAACCAACCAGACGCGTGGCGAGCCAAGGCATCTTGGCCAAGCGCTCAGCCTCATAGGCCTTGATCTTGTCGGCATGGCGCAGCGTCAGGCCAATGTCGTCAAAACCGTTGACCATGCAGTACTTGCGGAAGGCCTGCACCTCAAAGGGCAACTCGCTGCCGTCGGCCTTGATGACCACTTGGCGCGTCAGATCAATCGTCAATTGGTAGCCCGGGAAGGCATGCACCTCATCGAACAACCCTGCCACCTGCGTCTCGGACAAGGCGATGGGCAGCACGCCGTTCTTGAAGCAGTTGTTGAAGAAGATGTCGGCGAAGCTGGGCGCAATGATGGCGCGAAAGCCATATTGCTCCAGCGCCCAGGGCGCGTGCTCGCGGCTGGAGCCACAGCCAAAGTTGTTGCGCGCCAAGAGCACGCTGGCACCTTGGTAGCGCGGCTGGTTCAGCACGAAATCGGGGTTGGGCTTGCGGGTGGCGGGGTCCTGGCCGGGCTCGCCCGCGTCCAGATAGCGCCATTCGTCAAACAGGTTGGGGCCAAAGCCCGTGCGCTTGATCGACTTCAAGAATTGCTTGGGGATGATGGCGTCGGTGTCGACGTTCTCACGGTCCATCGGGGCCACCAGGCCCTTGTGCAGGGTGAATGCTTGCATGGTCTTACTTCTTCTTGGCGGCGCCTTCCAGCGACTCACCAGCTTTTTGAATGTCTTTGCCCAGGCCTTCCATGGTGTTGCAGCCGGCCAGAGCCGCCAGCACCACGGTCAAGATCAATGCAGTGAACTTACTCATGAAAAGACTCCTTGATCAACGTGAAAGAGGCCTGGTTCAGGCTACGCGACGAACGTCTACAAAGTGGCCGGCCATCGCCGCTGCGGCCGCCATGGCCGGGCTCACCAGATGAGTGCGACCACCCGCGCCTTGGCGGCCTTCAAAGTTGCGGTTGCTGGTGGAGGCGCAGCGCTCGCCTGGCTCCAGGCGGTCGGCGTTCATGGCCAAGCACATGCTGCAGCCCGGCTCACGCCATTCAAACCCTGCGGCCTTGAAGACTTTGTCCAAGCCTTCGGCTTCAGCCTGCGCCTTGACCAAGCCTGAGCCCGGCACCACCAGCGCCAGCTTGACGTTGGCGGCAATGCGCCCGCCGACGCGCTTGACCACCTCGGCGGCCTCGCGCATGTCCTCAATGCGGCTGTTGGTGCACGAGCCGATGAAGACCTTGTCGATACGCACATCGGCCAGCGCCTTGTTGGGCTCCAAGGCCATGTACTGCAGCGCGCGCTCGATGGCACCGCGCTTGACGGCGTCCTTCTCTTTGTCAGGGTCTGGCACGCGGTCTTCAATCGACAGCACCATCTCCGGGCTGGTGCCCCAGGTGACTTGCGGCTTGATCTGCGCCGCATCCAATTCGACCACCTTGTCGAAGAAGGCGCCTTCGTCGGAGTGCAGCGTGCGCCAGTAGGCCAAGGCTTGCTCCGACTCCACCCCGGTCGGGCTGAAGGGGCGGCCCTGCACATAGCGTAGCGTGGTCTCGTCCACCGCCACCAGGCCAGCGCGTGCACCGGCTTCGATGGCCATATTGCACACAGTCATGCGGCCTTCCATGCTCAAGGCGCGGATGGCGGAACCGGCAAATTCAATGGTGTAGCCCGTGCCACCCGCCGTGCCGATCTTGCCGATGATGGCCAGCACGATGTCTTTGGCGCCTACGCCTTTGGCGACTTGCCCTTCGACCCGGACGAGCATGTTCTTGGCCTTCTTGGCCAGCAGGGTTTGGGTGGCCAAAACATGCTCGACCTCCGAGGTGCCGATGCCGTGAGCCAGCGCACCAAACGCACCGTGCGTCGAGGTGTGGCTATCTCCGCAGACCACCGTCATGCCAGGCAGCGTGGCGCCTTGCTCGGGGCCAATGACGTGAACAATGCCTTGGCGCACATCCGTCATCTTGAACTGGGTCACGCCGTGGCGGTCGCAGTTGGCGTCCAGGGTGTCCACCTGCAGCTTGGAGATCGGGTCAGCAATGCCTTGGCTGCGGTCGGTGGTGGGCACGTTGTGGTCGCTGACGGCCAAGTTGGCCGAGAGGCGCCAGATCTTGCGCCCCGCCATCTCCAGGCCCTCAAAAGCCTGTGGGCTGGTGACCTCATGCACCAGATGGCGGTCGATGTAGAGCGTGGCGGTGCCGTCTTCTTCGGTGTGGACGACGTGCTCGTCCCACAGCTTGTCGTAAAGGGTGCGTGCGGTCATGGCGGAAGATGGTCTGCAGTGATCGGGGTGGGCGCCCC
>NZ_JBIKNQ010000047.1:0-43055 GCF_044358605.1 Ideonella sp. | reverse complement strand
CCTTGAAACGCTCCAGCAGCCGGGTACCGGGCGCCGATAGATCCGACAGCGTGCTCCTGACCGCTTCATGCACCAGCGAGGCCGGGCTCTTGCTGCGATCCGCCCAGAGGTCCACATAAATCACCAAAGCGCCCATGGACTCCAGCGCCGGAATCAGGTCTTGCCGTAAAAAGGTGGTTTTGCCGAGGCGACGGATGCCCGACAGAAACACGCCAGAGCGCACCTGAACTTGCAGCGCACTGGGCTTGAGCAACTGATGCGCCATGTCCGCTGCGTACTGGTGGCGGTGAAAAACAGCGTCAGACGTCATCTGCTTCTCCAATTTTATCTGCAGATGATAATTATCGGCATGAGATAAAAGTCTGTAAACCCCAAGGCGGACAGGCTGTTGAAGTGATCTTCATGCGCTCAGATCATCTCAACAGCGATCACTCCCAAGTTGCCGCTGTAGCCATACAGAACTGATGTACTGACCGGCCTTCACTGCACATTCGTTGAATACGCCAACCTCTGTGAACCCAAACCTGAGATGCAGCCTGACTGAAGCTTCGTTCGGGAGGGCAATACCAACCACAGCGCGGTGCAAGTCCTCATCGGCGAGTGCTGAAAACAGCCTGGCGTAAAGCGCAGTACCCACACCTTTGCTTGCATACCCTGGAGCGATGTAGATGCTGGTTTCAACAGTCTTGCGGAAGGCCCGGTGATCCCGGTAGCGCTGACTGCTTGCAAACCCCATCAGATGCTCTCCGTCGAGCGCGACGAACAGAAGATGCGGTCCAGCCAGCGAAAACGTTGACATCCACCGAGCTATGTCCTGCGCCGCAAGCGGCTCCTCGTCGAAAACAGCGAACGAAGACGCGATGTAGTGGTTGCGCAGATCAAGAAGGCCTTGGCAGTCGCCAGGGTCGGCTGGTCGGATGTGCATATAGGGGGCTTCGGCGATGACGCGCAGGGCAAGGCACCAAGGGTAGCGCATCCATAGGCATCGCTGGTGCCGATGGGTTCAAACTTCGGGTCAAGGACACTTCCAAGCACACGTGACGCGGCTTGGCTTGCCAGTCTCAATGACGGCCCGTCACCCTCAGCTCATCTCGGCAAAGTCCGTGTTGCTCTTCACCAAGTAGCTGTCCACATCCACTGCGTCAATCAGCTCAGGCTTCATGAACTGGGCGGCGTAGAGGCGGTAGACGCCAGAGCGCAGGAAGAGCTCGAAGACGTCGGGGTCGATGTGGCCGTCGCGCTTCATGAAGGAGAGGATGCGGATGGCCTCGGACAACTTTTTGCCCTCTTTGTAAGGGCGGTCCACGGCGGTCAGGGCTTCGAAGACATCGGCCAGCGCCATCATCCGGGCCACGGGGCTCATCTCGGGGCCTTTCAGGCCGCGCGGGTAGCCCTTGCCGTCCATCTTCTCGTGGTGGCTGCCGGCCATCTCGGGCACTTGTTGCAAGTGCTTGGGGAAGGGCAGTTGCGAGAGCATCACGATGGTCTGCGCGATGTGGTCGTTGATTTTGAAGCGCTCTTCCGGCGTGAGCGTGCCGCGCGGCACGCTGAGGTTGGCCAGCTCACCTCGGTTGTATTGCCACTCGGGCGCGGTCATGTTGAAGCCCCAGCGGTTGCCAGGGGCTGTGACGGGCGGCGTGTCATGCGGGATCAAATGCTCGGGCTTATCGGCCAGCAGGGGCTCGGCCACGGGCAAGGTGGGTGCGGGCTGGGCCGTGGCCTTGCGCTGGCGTTCTTCACGGGAGATGCCGAGGCGGTCGTCCAGCGTGCGCATCCATGTGCGGCTGCCGATCTCGCGCAGGCGGGCGGCGCGCTCAGGCGAGACGAACTCGTCGCCTTCATTGCACATGGCCACATAACGGAATTCATGATCCAGCTCGGCCAGCTCGTGCATCAGGCGCGCATGGGCCGTGCTGCTGACCTCTCCGGCCACCACCGACTTCCACATGCGGATCTCGGCATCGCGCTTGAGCACTTCAAAGCGCATGCGAATCTCATGGATGCGGTCGTACAGGGTTTCGAGCTTGGTGGCTTTGTCCACCACAAACTCGGGCGTGGTCATCTTGCCGCAGTCGTGCAGCCAGGCGCCTACATGCACGGCCTCCCAGTCTTGGGGCTTGAGCTGGAAGTCGGCAAAGGCGCCATCTTGGGCCTCGCAGGCGGCACGGGCCAGCATCTTGGTCAGCTCGGGCACGCGGGCGCAGTGGCCGCCGGTGTAGGGGCTCTTGGCGTCGATGGCCGAGGCGATCATGCGGATGAAGGACTCGAACAACTCCTTTTGCGCCCGGATCAGTTCTCGCGTTTCCAGTGACACCGCCGCCGTGCCTGACAGCGCGCTCACAAAGCTCAGCATGGCTTGGTCGCTGCGGCGCACATCCAGCAGCAGCAAAGCGCCCACCAACTGGTGCTGGCGGTTGAACAGCGGCACGGCCACGGCGTCGTGGTCGGCCTCGCCGCGCCGCTGGGGCAGCAAAGTGCCCAGCACGCGCTGCAGCTCGTCGGCCGTCACCCGCCCGGCCAGGGCGCCGGCTTCAGGGCTGGCCACCGCCAGACGCAGCACTTGCGGCCAAGCCTCGGGCGCCAGGGCTCTGGGCTCGGCCACGGTTTGGGTCTCGGCCAGGTGGGCGGCCACCACCAGCTCTAGCGTGCGACCTTGGCCATCAGCCAAGAAAAGCAGGCCGCCAGCGGCCTCGCCCGCGTCAATCATCTCGTTGAGAAGGCGGGGCATCAGCCGGTCAAAATTTTCTTCCGAGGCCACGGCCGCGCTGATGTCCAAGAAACGGCGGATGGTGCGCTTCATGCCCTGCATGGCGCGAGCCAAGTCGTCCACTTCCTTGACCATGGAATGCACGTCCACTGGCGTGCTCACGTCAAAGCGCTCCACCGCGCGGGCATGGCGAGCCAGTTGGTGCACCGGGCGCGAGATTTGGCGCGCCATCCACCAGCCTGCGGGCAAAGCGACGGCCAAGGTGGCGAGGATGGCCAGCAGCAGCTCATTGCGCAGGGCGCGGGCGCCGGCCAGCAATTCGTCTTCGGGCACGGCCAAGGCCAGCATCACCGCCTGGGCCGCCTGCTCTTGCAGCGGCATCACCACGACTTGCCAGCGGCCGGTGTCCGTCTGCACCGACTGCGGCTGGCTGACGCTTGGCAGGGGCGCCGCCGCCAGGCTGGAGAGTGCGGGCAAGGGCAGATCTGCCAAGGTAGCCAAGCGCGGCTTGCCCTGGGCGTCCACAGGCAGCGGCAGTGTGCTTGAACTGGCACTGGCCAGTACCCGGCGCTGGCTGTCCATCAGCACCATCTGCGTATTGGGCGTGAGCTTTTGGCGGCGCAGCACCTCAGACAGCGTGTCCAACTCGATGTCTATGCCCACCACCACGCCCTGCACGGCGGTGCGCTGGGCCAGGGTCAGGCCCTGCTTGCGGTTGGTGAAGAACACATAGGGCTCGGTGCGCACCACGCCCGCCTGTGCCACGGCGCGGGTGTACCAGTCGCGCTCGCGGGCGTCGTAGCGGGTGTAGTCGGGGCGAATCTCGCGTTGGATCTCTTGCTGTTGGGCGTCCAAGAACACAAAGGTGCCCACATCACGCTCGGCATCACGCTCGATGCTTTGCACGGCATAGCGGGTGCCCGCAGGGGCCTTGAGGACGGCCGCTTCTTCGGCCGAGCGCACATTGCGCACCAGCAAGAAGTCGCCATTGGCATAGGCCACATAGAGCGAAGCCGCTGCCGGCGCCGACGCCAAGGTCTGCACCGCCAAGCGCAGGTGTTGCAGGCGGTCTTCCAGCGAGCCCGCGCGCACCAAGGGCTGCTCGGCCATCATGGCCACGGCGGACTCAGCCGGCGTCAGCAACTGCTGCCATTCGCTGCGGGCCTCGCGCACCACGCGCACGCTCACATCCTGGGCTGCCGCTTCGATGATGCTGGCACTGCGGCTGGTCGCCAGCCAGGCCAGCGTGCCACCCACCAAAGCCAGCAGGGCCACAAACAGCGTGGTGAGATAAAGGTGCAGAGAGAAACGGCGCTGTGGAGCGGTTTGCATAGTGACTTAGTGCCCAGAAACTAGCGGTCTTCGCCCGTTTTGGCGCTGCCACGCGCGCCCCAAGGAACCCAGACCTCAGAGGGTCTTCGGCTGAGCGCGCCGTTTCCTAAGCGCTGGCTGTGCGCAGCTTCAGCGCTCCACACCCTCTGGCCGCTGAAAACCGCCATCCGCCCAGGCCGTGGCACTGGCGCGGTCGAGCTTGAAGCTCAGCGGCGCGGCGCAGTCGGCCAGCAGGTCGCCGCCCTCGTCGTGCGCACTCAAGCGGGCGCAGGGCTGCTCTTCATCGGGCTCGATGTCCAGGCTCACCGTGACGCGCCCTTGGGTGCACGTCACCGTGATCTGCTTGTGCAACTGCGCTTGCAGTTGCTGCTCGTGGCGGCGGATCACCTCAGACGCTGTCTTGACCAAGGTGTTGAAGGCGTTGACATCCAGGGGCTTGGGATCTTTTTTGTTGCGGCCCATGGTCCAGGGGCCGACCAGGGCGGGCTCGGCCTCGCCATCCAAGGTCATGGCCACGGCCCAGCCATCGCCGTCTTCGTTCTTCAGCACTTTGGCTGTCCAGCCTCTGTCGCGCCAGAGGCCGGGCTCAAAAATGGTGGCGGCGGTGTCCGGGGTGTGGTCGTCGTGTTCTTCAATGCTCATGGCAGCCAGTGTAGAGGCCCAGGTGGGCCGCTGCACAATGGCAGCCATGGCCATGCCCCAAGCCACTGTTTCTTCACCTGCCGCGCCTGCCCTGCCCTCCACCCCGCTGGAGGACTTGAGCCCTATCCCCACCGCACCCGGCGTGTATTTTTTCCATGGCGAAGGGCGCTTGCCGCTGTACATCGGCAAGAGCATCAACCTGCGCGCCCGTGTGCAGCAGCACCTGCGTGCGCCTGAAGAGGCCCACATGATGGCCCAAACCCGCCGCGTGAGCTGGCAGCGCACTGCCGGTGAGGTGGGCGCGCTGCTGTTGGAATCTCAGCTCATCAAGACCCAGCAGCCGCTATTCAACATCCGCCTGCGCCGCAGCAAGCAGCTCTGCGCCTGGCACCTGCCCAGCCCACGGCAAGCCCCGGCCCTCGTCAATTCCCGGCAGTTCAACTTTGCCGCGACACCTGGCTTGTTTGGCTTGTTTGCCTCTGCCCACGCCGCCAAACAGGCCTTGCGCAGCCGGGCTGAGGAGCTGGGCCTGTGCCAAGTGCGCCTGGGGCTGGAACAAGACCTGGGGCGTGGCTGCTTTGCCCGGCAACTGGGCCGCTGCCAAGGTGCCTGCATCGGCCAAGAAAGCCCCGAAGCCCACCACCAACGCCTGCTGACCGCCCTGCTCGAATGGGAAGTGCGCCACTGGCCCTTTGACGGCGCCGTGGGCCTGGTAGAGCGCGACGGCGATTGGGTGCAAACCCATGTGCTGGACCAATGGTGTTACCTGGGCACCGTCGAAGGCCCGCCCAAGCGACGCGCCCCCAAGGCCTTGCCCTCACCCGCCTTTGACATGGACAGCTACCGCATCTTGATGCGGCCACTGTTGATGGGGGAGCATGAGGTGGTGAGGTGGGGATAGAAGTGGCCGAAAAGAATGTTGCGGCCTGCCGGCCCTGGCGCGGGGCAGGCCCCAGGGCTCATGGAGAGGCGGTCGGCTGCGCCGACTCCCTTGCGATGCTCGTGCTGGGCCGGGTGCCGCACAACTCGCTGCGTTCGCTCGCGCTCACTGCACTCAAACAAGCGGGGCAAGCTAGACATTGATGCGCGCTGCGCGCGCCCCAGCCCATCACTGCGCTTCTCAGCACCTCTCAAATCGCCCCAGGGCCTGCCCCGCGCCCGGGCGGTTGGTGGGGTGGCACGGGCTGAGGTGGGGGTCTTCCAGTTCGGCCTCATTTGCCTTAGGCCTCACTCGGGGCAGCGACCTCAACCTTGATTCGATCTGGGTCTTCGCAGAAAAGCGCGTAATAGCCTGGGCCACCAGCAAAGGGGTATCTGTCGTCGTACAGCATCGCGTATCCAGATGAACGAACCCAAGCCGCGATCGCATCAACCTGCCCTCGGGATTGGCCCTTGAAGGCCAGGTGATTGAGTCCGACGCGCTTGCGGTGGTAGCCGGCGGACAGGTGCTCCGGCGCTGCTTGCAAAAAACAAAAGTAAGACTCCCTGTCTTTGACGTAGTTCATGCCTTGCGCCCACCGATCCGGCTTGTAGCCGAGCAGGGCCATGAACGGCGTCCAGAATTCAATGGAGCGTTCCAGATCACTGACGTAGATCTCGATGTGGTGCAGCATGAACGGACTACCTTCGAAGTGCTTGTTTGCTTAAGGCCAGACCCACGAACTGAGCGATCCAAGCTCTCTCAACCAACAAGGTGGCTCGATACACCCGAAATCTGAGCACAGACACCCAGCCGAACGTCACGGCCGAGAAACAACCTTAGTTCGTCTGACTCTCCAAGCTGAACAAAGGCCGAGGCGAAACTCCCGTTCGAACGGCAATTCACTAGGCCGGGGCGACTTAGCCCACACGAGCAGACGCTCCGCAGTTCGCACAGGTAACCTCGAAGAGGCGACGCCCTGAGCGAAAGACAGCACAGCGACGAGCCAATCAAAGAACTCTGCATCGCCCCAGTCTTCGACGCTGACAACTGGTGGATATCGATCGGATAGGCCAATCCAGGGGGTCAGATCGCTTATGGAGATGTTGCCGTCAAGCCGGTCGCGAAGTGCCAGGACCTCAACTTGAACATGGTTCGGCATTGAGGCAACTGAGGCCGAGAAGGCTTTGTCGTTTGGGTGGGTCACCAGCCTCGGCGAATACAAGAATGAATCCCATTTCAGCCACACCCGACCACGCTTTGGGTCATGTTCGGCAGCAAGCAGCAACCTGAGCGAGACCTCGCCGTCCACGCGAAGCGTGTGGATGACTTCGTACTTGCCACGCAGATCATGCGTGCCAGTGGTGGGTGAGCGGAGCGCATGCTCCTGGAGTAGCTGCTTTACCTCTGTGTATCGCATTGCTGCTCTCCAAACACTCCCAATTTAGTGTGGTGTCGTAGAGAGCAACCGTGTTTTGGAGCGCCAAGACTGCCGCTGGCCACCAATGTCTGGCTGGGCGATTCCAAGCAGGGTTGACTCCAATATCCTCGAAGCGCCAAGGACTTGCGGTGAGTTGGTTGAGGTTGCATGTGGAACTCTAGGCTGCTGAAAGCAGCCCCCTCCTCGGTTCGGATTCTGGCGGCTGGCGGTGGCCGTATGCAAGGCGCGATTACACGAAGTCAGAGCTATATGCGCCACTGCCATTCTCGCTCCCTCTAGAAAGGCCCCCAACACCGAAATGCGCTGGCGCAGGCCGTGGCCTGGGGCGATTTTGAGGTGCCGAGGCGCGCAGGGTTGGGGCGTGGCGCGTGTACTCACGCGCTTCAAGAACATGCTCGCCGTCACTGTTTGACCACAGCGAGCCGCAGGCGAGCGGAGGGAGTTTGACGGCGCACGCCGCAACGCGAGCACCGCAGGGAAGTCGGCGCCAGCCGACCACCGGGACATGAGCCCCGGGCCACGGCCTGTGGCAGCGCACGTACCGACCTCAGCACGCCTCGGAACACCGTTGCGCCCCACACCATCACGCGGCGCCGAGACAACGCCGCCAGACACTGCACCAGCCGCAGCGCCAGCAGCAGCAGCCAGCCCCGCCCCCCCAACTCAGCGCTTCTCGTCCTTCCGCCTTCCCGACGCGGGCGGAATGTAGACGTACTTTTCATCTCCCCAACCCTTGCCCTTGCGGCGTGATGAAGGACGATCTTTGCGGCGCTCCCACAGGTCGCACGAGAAGCAATCCGCACACCGGAGGGCGTCGCCAAAACCGCATCCACTACGTCCGCCGCCGCCTCCACAGTCCTTACCACCTGGGCTGTCACAAGGGGCATCGCAGCCGATGTCGCACTCGCCCTGCTGGGCCGCCCGTGGCCCTCGGTAGACACCACGCCGCGCGGGTTGTAGTGGCCCATAGCGCCGATAGGCCACGCCGCACATGAACAGGCGCTGACGCAGCACCTGCAGGCCGCCCACAGCGCCCCAGCGCCGCACCGCCCGCCAACCCAATTGCGAGCAACTGGCATGCCCCGTGTGGCAGCGATAGGCGCACGAGAAGCCCTTGCGCGGGGAGAGGTGGCGTTGATAGACCTCAATGGCCCAGAGCACCAGGCGCTGCATCATGAGGAGACCTTGGCCTGGGCTTTAGATGCAGGCCATGGCGCGCGGACTGCGAACGAAGTGCCCCATGAAGAAGAACAACAGAAAGGGGCAGCCAGAGAGGGCATACAAGCATTGGGGCAGTTGTCAATCGCAGCATCTTACGATGCGGGTAATCCCCAGGCTTGGCGGTGATGCCGCTAGAGTTTCGGCCACGACAGACCTTGCAGTACTCGGGTCTCATCCACAACAGGTGAGGAAGGAGTCCAGATGGCGCCGCAAACCATGCAGGTGCTGGCTTTGGCCAGCGTGTTCATTGTCTTTGCGCTGGCGGAGATGCGACTGGGGCGCTTTGCCGACCCCCGTGGCAACCGCGATGACGCCAAGCTGGACATCGCCGGTGGGGCGGCGCTGCTGGTGGGCTCCTTGACCGTCTTGGCCCTGTCCAAAGCCCTGGCCCATGCCGTTTGGCCAGAAGGGCGCGATGCCTTGGCCGACTGGCCGGTTTGGTTGATGCTGCTGTGTTTCTTTTTGGCCGACGACTTGGTGCAGTACCTCTGGCACCGCCTCTGCCACACCTCTTTTTTATGGCCCTTGCATCGGCCCCACCACTCGGCGCCCTACGTGAATGTGAGGATCGCCTTTCGCAACAACGCCTTTTACTACCTGACCCTGCCGGGGCTGTGGCTGTCGGGCGTCTTGGTGTATGCGGGCATGGGCTGGGTCTACGTGGGCTACACCACCCTCAAGCTCACCGTCATCATGGCTGCGCACTCGGCCGTGCGCTGGGATGAATATCTGTTCAGTCGCCCTGCCCTGCATCCGCTGGCCTGGGTGCTGGAGCGCCTGATCTCCACGCCCGCCACCCATGCCGCCCACCACGCCTTGGGCGAGGACGATGGCATTGGCCGACACACGGGCAACTACGGCAACCTGCTCTTCATTTGGGACGTCTTGCTGGGTAGCGCCTATTTCACCCGGCGCTACCCCAGCGCCTACGGCCTGCCTGAGACCCACGCACACACCGGCGCGGGCTGGTTGGAGCAGTGGTTGTATCCGGTGGTGCAGGCGCCGCGCGTCGAGCCTTCCGCCCCAGCGTCCTTGGAGGAAACGACCGTCAAGGCGCAGTAACAGGCTTGCGCGCCAACATCACCCACAGAAACGGCAGCCCAAACACCTTCGCCCCTTTGGGATGGGCTTGCATGGGCCGCAGGGTCAGCACCTCAAAGGCCGTGCCCCAGATGGTGCGCAGTTGGGCCTCGGTATAGCCCAGGCCACCGCCCAGGGTCTGGCGGGCATAGACTTCGTCGTCGCTCAGGCCGCTGCCGCCCTCGGGGGTGAAGCAGGTCAGCGCCAAGTAGCCCCCGGGCTTGAGCCAAGCTGCCACGCGCTCCACATAGCCAGCGCGGCGGTGCGGCGGCAGGTGGTGGAACAAACCCGAATCACACACCCAATCGACCGGCTGCGCTGGCCCCGGCCACTCAAACACCGAAGCCTGGTGCAGTTGTACCGCCACCCCAGCCTTGGCCACGTTTTGCTGCGCCCAGGCGATGGCCGTGGCGGAGAAATCCAGCGCCTGGACGGCGAACCCCGCCCGCGCCAAGAACACCGCGTTGCGGCCATTGCCACAGCCCAGATCTAAGGCCAGGCCGGGCGCCACATCGCTGGCTTGGACCCACTCGACCAAGCTCTCATCGGGCGCATCGACGAAGAAGGGCACTGGCTTGGCTCGTTGGGTGTAGAAGCCGTCCCACCACGTGTCTTGCCGGTCGGCAAACAGGGCATCCAGGGCTTGAAGGTCGTTCATCATTCGATGGTCATTCCGCTGATCCAGCGGGCTCCGGGGGTGATGTCATCACGCAATGCGGGACGGTAAGGCGGCATATCCAGGCGCTGTGGCGGGGCGCTGATCAGGTTCAGGTCGATGGCCTGGGGCTTGCCTACCAGGCCACGCTCGCCGCGTTCTAGCTTGAAGTACAGGCCGTTCCAGAGCTTGGCGCCAAATTCCTTGGGCAGCTTGTAGAGGAACAGCAGTTGGTGCTCTAGCCAGGCAAAGTCGTTGCCCTGCACCGTGCCGGGCTGGGCATAGGGGTAGGGCACGTGGCAGGCCAACTCAGTCGGGCCTTCCAGGCACTTGAACTCCTTCATGGAGAGGAAGTGATCCCTGAAGCCTTGATGGGCGATGTCCACCACAAAGCGGGTGCTGCCATCGGCCTGGGCTTGGAAGTTGACCGTGCCCAGCACCAAGCGCTGTTGGTCATTGGTGTGGGCGGTGATGGTTTTGGTGCCGGCCAGCTCCCAGGCTTGGGCGCTGGCCACCAGCCCCACGCTCACCCAGGCCACCGCCCATGCTCTTCTGAAGGGCGTTGACCACGGTCGAGTGTGAGGTCTGGTCATGGCAAGTTAACGCTTGTAGTAAGCGATTCCGAAGGGGTTCACACCGGCCGTCAAAACCTTGGTCTGTGCCAATGCGCCTTCGGGCGAAACGCTGTAGACCGTGACCTTGTCGGCCACCGGGCCAGAGTGGGTGACGAACAGCTTATTGTCTTGCTTGTTGATCACCACGTTATGTGGTGTTACTACCGTGGTGTTCAGCGCACTGCCCACCAAAGAAGCGCTGGAGGCATCCACGCTGTAAAGTTGGTTTCCAGGCAGATTGGTGACATAGGCAAAGCGGCCATCACGGCTGCCAAAGATGCCATGCGTGCCTGCCAAAGTGATGGTGTTGCCGGCCGCACTCAGGTTGCGGTTGAGCACATAGATGCCACCCGTTTGGCACGGCACATAGAGCTGCTGCGCTTGCTCGATGAAGAACAGGTGCGGGTCTTCACCCACCACGGCTTCGCCCGTCTTGCTGAGGGTGGCGGTGTCGTAGGCATAGACCTTGTCAGGTGCGCCATCGATCAACACTGACACATAGGCGGTCTTGCCGTCTTTGGTGAGGACGACATCGTGGGGCTTGGCACCCACCGCAATCGTGCGCACCGAGTTGTCGGCCAAGCTGATCACCGAAACGGTGTTGTCCACATCATTGCCCACCCACAGGTGCTTGCCCTTGCCGTCAGCCCACATGTGGAACACGCCATTGCCCACAGCGATGGAGCGCTGGACCTTGAAGGTGGCCGGGTGCAGCACATGCACCTTGTTTTGCTTGCGGTCGCCCACATACAAGCGGTCCGTCTTGGGTACGTACACCACGTACATGGGCTCGGAGCCCGCAATGCTGACGGTGCGCTTGATTCGGTCGTTCTTGGCGTTGATGACGCTCAGGCTGGCACCGCCCCGGTTGGCCACCACCACGGTTTCGCTGGGCAACACACCGGCTTGGGTGTGGGCCGCAGCAGCCAGCAGAGTGGCCAGGATCAAGGTCTTTTTCATGAGGCTTCCTGTTGAAAATGTCGATGAGATCGACGGGACGGGCGTGGCGACGCCCAATCAATGGCGCCCGCATCTCGGTGGGTGCCATGGGTTCTCCACAAAGGCGGGACACATAGCTGGCCACTTTAGGAAGCAAAGATCACAAATACGTCACGGTCTTCTCAGCAATTGATGGCGATTCGAGCACCGAAAGTTGTCAGGAATGGGAACTCACAGCGACTACCCCTTTGTGAGCAATTGCTGAAGATTTCGTGATGATTCGACGCCCTCCCTCCCGCCCAATGGCTGCTTCCGCCGCTTTGAGCCGCCCCATGAGCACCCTGACCGCCCCAGCCAGCAGCGAGACTGCGCTGGCCAACCGCCGCATCTTGGTGGTTGAAGATGAACCTGACATTGCCGCCCTGCTCAAGCTGCACCTGGGTGAGTTGGCGGAAGTCACCACCGCCGACAATGGCCTGAGCGGTTTGGAAGCCGCCCAGCAAGGCGACTGGGACGCCATCGTGCTGGACCTGCGCCTGCCCGGCTTGGGCGGCTTGGATGTCTGCCGAGAACTGCGCCAAGCGGGTGACAACGTGCCCATCCTGATGCTGACCGCCCGCGCCACCGAGTTGGACCGAGTGCTCGGCCTGGAGCTGGGTGCCGACGACTACCTGACCAAGCCCTTCGGGGTGCTGGAGCTGCAAGCCCGCATTCGGGCCTTGTGGCGGCGCAGCGCCAACACGGCCCGCCTGGCCCAGGCCGCAGCCAGCCCGGACGTGGCTGAAGACACTGAACTGGTCTTGAACACGCTGCGCATGAACCGTTTACAGCGTCGCGTGTGGCTCAAAGAGGGCGAGTTGACGCTGACCCCCCGCGAGTTTGATTTGCTGTGGTTCTTTGCCCAGCAACCCGGCCGGGCCTTCAGCCGGGCCGAATTGCTGTCCGCCGTCTGGGGCTATGGCCATGACGGCTATGACCACACCGTCAACACCCACATCAACCGCCTGCGCAACAAGCTGGGCGAAGACTCCTGGATCAACACCGTGTGGGGCGTGGGCTATCGCTTTGAGGTCGTCGCATGACCCAAAGGGTGCCCTGGTGGCGGCGCCTGCACATGCGGCTGTCGGTCAGCATGTTGCTGGTGTTGCTGGCCCTGGGCGGCAGCCTGGCCTTTTGGCTGGACATGAACCTGCGCCGCCAACAAGACGCACTCTGGCAGTGGCAAGGCCTGGCCTTGGCGCAATACATCAACAGCCAGCAACCCAAACCACTGATCGACGAGCAGGGCAGAGTCCGCTCGGAGCTGGTGCGCAGCCTGGCCATGTATGCGCGCCTGATCAACCCCGCGCTCGAGGTCTATCTGCTGGACCCGCAAGGCGTGATCCTGGACCACACCCAAGACGGCCCGAATGACCCACGGCCGCAACTTCAACAAGTGGACTTGGGCCCCGTGCATGCGCTAGCCCGCACGCCGCTGCCTGAGCTGCCCGTCTATGGCACCGACCCTGTCGCCCCCCACACCCCCAACTTGATTTCTGCCGCACGGCTGGAGGTGGAAGGACAAACGCGAGGCTATGTCTACGTGGTGCTGCGCGGCACCCGCGCCAGCCTCCTGACCATGGACGCCGTGGCCGACCCACTGCGGGCTGCGGCTTGGCGCTTTGTGCCGGCAGTACTGCTGGCCGCTGCCGTGCTGATGCTGCTGGCGCAGTTGCGCATCACCCGGCCGCTGAGCCGCTTGACGGCCTTGCTCAGTGAGTTCCGGGCCGACGGCCAGGAGGCGGGCCAGCCCAGCCGCGCGCCCCGCGACGAGATCGAAGAAGCCACCCTGGCGGCCCAGGCCTTGCGCGCCCGCGTGCAGCGACAGCTCAACCAGATTGAGGACAACGAGCGCCAGCGCCGCGAGCTGATTGCCAGCATCTCCCACGACCTGCACACGCCCCTGGCCAGCATCCAAGGCTATGCCGAAACCTTGATGCTGCAGCAGGCCACGCTGACCCCCGAGCAGCGCAGCCAGCACCTGCACACGCTGATGCAGAACTGCCACCGCCTGGAGCGGCGCGTGAATGACTTGTTTGAACTCTCCAAGCTGGAGTCGGGCTACACGCAAGCCCAGCCTGAGCCCTTTGGGGTGGCGGAGTTGGCCAGTGATGTGGTGCAGAGCTTGCAATTGCTGGCCCAAAGCCGTGGTGTCACGCTGGAGATGGCACCACCCCCTGCGGATGAACGCGGGCGTGAACTGCAGGTGCATGCCGACATCGGCATGATCGAGCGGGTGCTGCAAAACCTGATTGATAACGCCATCGGCCACACCCCACCGGGCGGGCGGGTGGCCTTGCGCATTGCGGCCGAGACCGACCAAGTGACCGTGGAAGTGGCCGACAGCGGCGAAGGCATTGCCGCCGAGGACCTGCCCTGCATCTTCAACCTGTTTTGGACGCGGGGCATGCCCACCGCCTTGCCGCACAAGGGCCAAGAGCGGCGCAGTCGTGCCCGAACAGGCCTAGGCTTAGCCATTGTTCAGCGCATCTTGGCGCTGCATGGCAGCCAGCCTCAGGTGCGCTCCAGCCAAGGCGCCGGCACCCGCATCAGCTTTGCGCTGAAGAAGGCCTAGGGGCGCTCAGCAGCAGATCACACCGCCAGCAGTTGCGCCAAGCTGACGCGGCCCACACCCGGGTCTTCCCCCAAGATGGCTGACACACCGTAGCCCGGCTCTGAGGTGTCACAGCGCACCGGGCTGGGCAGCGGCTGGCCACGCTCATCGGTGAGCAAGGCCACGATGGGGAATTTGACGCTAACGCCGCGCTGCACCACCACGCCGGTCTCGCCACTCATCAGGCGCACGAAGGCACCGGGTGGGTAGAGGCCAAACTCTTTGACGATGGCGTTGATCATGTTGTTCTTGGGATCCTGCATGAAGACCATGCGGGCGGCCTCGTCCGGCGCCACTGCTTGCCGGTTCGCACGGCGACTGAGCTTGGTGGTGTAGATGTCGGCTTGGCGCACCAGGTTGGCCAAGTCGCTGGTGTCACGCAGGCCACGAGGGTAGCCGCTGCCGTCCTGCACCTCGTGGTGCCACAGCACGGCCTTGATCCAATCGGTGTCGGTCACTCCGGCCAGCATCAGCATGCGGGCGCTGAACTCGGGGTGCGCTTGCACAGCAGCACGCTGCTCAGCTGTGATGGGGGTGGTTTGCGCCGCCAGCTGGCCTTGCAGCTCAAACATCGAGATGTTCATGGTCAGCGCCACCTTCATGGCGCGCTCTTGCTCGGTGTCGCTCCAGCCCAGGCGGCGAGCCACCAAGGCGCAGGTGATGCCAGCGTGCAGCGCGTGGTCCATGCCGTACTGCATCAAGGGGTTGGCCTCTTGGCGCAGCACCTGGAAGATAGCCAGGTCGGGGTCGCGCTCGACCAGGGCCAAGACCGGCTGACTGGCCTGCTCCAAGGCTTCGGGGAAGTGTTCGTCGGCGCAATGCCCCAAGGCTTTGTTGAGATCGTCCATGCAATAGCGCCACAAGCCCGGCAGGGCCTCACGCGGTGAATTGCGAATGCGCTCAGCAGGGGTCAGCA
Organism: Ideonella sp.; assembly: GCF_044358605.1. GTDB lineage: Bacteria > Pseudomonadota > Gammaproteobacteria > Burkholderiales > Burkholderiaceae_C > Ideonella. The sequence goes on along the minus strand of NZ_JBIKNQ010000047.1, from coordinate 27,936 downwards.
GCTCGTTGAGGTCCACCAAGGCCCCGCGCTCGAACAGCAGTTCCAATTGATGCGCTGTTTGCACCACCTGGCCCTTGGCCAGCATCAGGGCATGAGAGGTATCCAGCACATTAAAGGGCAGTGCTTGGCCCAAGACGATGCGATGCTGAACGGCGACCAGAGGGGTGTATTGCATGATGAATCCAACGATGGTTATAGGTCCCAACCCTGCGCCCAATGTTGCAGAGTTGAGTGACAGTGTCCCCATCGCGGGCTCAGCACAAAGCATCGAAAAGCCGGGCTTTGTGCCGTCAAATACCCCCCCTTTTGTCAGAGGCGCACGCGCACCCCCACCTGAATGGCCCGTGGCGCACCCGGGGCCACGAACAGGGCTTCGGTGCCCGCACCGGTGTAGCGGCCTTGGGCGTCAAACTGGGTCTCGGCCAGGGCGCCAAAGCTCTGGCTTTGGCGGTTGAAGACGTTGCGCACATTGGCAAACAGCTCCACGCCCTTGAGGCCAGCAGGCTTCCAGCTGGTGCGCAGGTTCAACAGGCCATAGCCCGGCAGCTTGAGCCGAACTTGGTCGTCATCGCCGTCTTCGAGCAAGCCGTCTTCATTGCCGGCCACCCCGCGGCTGGAGAGCAGTTGCGCATCGAGCCCCACCGTCCAGCCTGGGCTCAGCTCGCCGTCTAGGGCCAGCTTGAACTGATGCTTGGGCAGACCGGCCAAACGCGTGCCCGGTGTGATGGTGACATTGCGCTCGCCCTGGCGCAGCACACCGTCGGCCTGGTAGGTGGCTTCCAGGTAGCTGTAGCCCAAGCCCACCGTCCACGCGCCCCAGCGCTGTTGAAGTTCGGCATCCAGGCCCTGGTGACGGGTGCGGTCAAAGTTGCGGAAGTAGCCCAACTGGCCGGTGACGCTGACGCTGGAAAAGAGGATGTCGTCACGGTTGTCGGTGCGATAGAGCGTGAGGCTGCCCCGGGCCTGGCCGGGCTTGGCCTGCAGGCCGCCAAACCGCGCGCCCACCTCCAGCGAGGTGGACACCACCGGCTTGAGGTAGGGGTCGGCTTGCAGGCCTGCGGGCAGACGGCAGGGCTCTTCGGGGTCGGCACAGCCCAACTCGATCACCGTGGGCACCCGGGTGTTGCGGGCCACATTGGCAAACAGGGTTGGCCCCGCGTCCAAGCGGTGTGCCAGGCCTAAGGCGGGGTTCCAGGTACGGTAGGTGAAGGTCTCGGTGGGCTTCACTTCCAACTCGCCCGAGTCGTCGTCGACCGTGTCGAGTTGGTTGCTGACGCGGGTCTGGTTGAAGCGCAATGTGCCGGTGATGTGGGTGTGTGTGCCGAGCTTGAAGGTGTCCGTGGCATAGAGCCCCAGTGTGCGCGTGCTGCCCACGACCTTGGCGCTCAACTCGGCCGGTTCATCCTCGGGCACCACGCCACGGCTGTCGTCAAACTCGCCCTCTTGCTCGGTTTGCTCATAGCGCACGCGAGCAGACTCCAACGTGCCGCCAAACTGCCACTGGTGGGCACCGCTGCGGCCCGAAAGTGCCAACGAGAGGCCGCCGCCGCGCTGCGTCGTCAAGGTACCGTTCAGCGAGGCATTCACGTCCGAGCCTTCGACCACCTCTTCAGCCTCGTCACCGTTCACCGTCTCGCGGCGGGAATCGCGCCACCACACCAGGGTCTCCAGGTTCATGCCGCCGTCCAGGCTGCGGCTCCAAGAACCCGTCAACTGGCTGAGGCGATTGCGGGTCAGGTCAGGGTGGGTGTAGACAGCACTGCGGCGCAAGGCGCCCAAGTCCGCCGTGCCCTGGCCGTCTTCATCCAAGGTCACCCAGGGCACCAGGCCGTTGCCGATCAAGGTGCTTTGGCCGTGCAAGAGGCCCAGGCTGAACTGGCCCAAGGCGCCGCTGTGGCCCAGCTTGGCGTTCACATGCGCCAAGTCACCCTTGGAATAGTCGCGCCAACCCGCCTCGTCAAAGCCGCCCACGGCCACATAGTGGTTCCAGCCGCCTTCGTGCATCGCGCCATGCGAGGCATCCAAGCGCTTGCGGCCAAAACTGCCCAGCGACAGATCGGCCCGCAATCCCGGCGCCGTGCGGCCGGTGGCGGTGGTCATGGCGATGGCACCGCCCAGGCTATTGAGGCCAAACGCTGGGTTGGCGCCAGGCACCAAACTCAGGGCATCTACCGAGAACTCAGGGATCAAGTCCCAATTCACCACATCGCCAAAAGGTTCGTTGACACGCACGCCATCCAGGTACACGGACAAACCCTGAGGCGCGCCCAGCAGACCCGAGGCGCGATAGCCCCGGAAGCTCAGGTCACCTTGGAAGGGGCTGCCTTGGATGTCATTGACCAGCACACCGGGCACGCGGCGGGCCAGGTGGTCGCTGAGGTTGTCGGCCTGCCCTTCCTCCAGCGCTTTGCGCTTGATCACATGGGTGGTGTAGGGCAAGGCCTCACGCGGCACGCCTTGGCCGGGCAGGGGCGAGGTGCCGATGACTTCCACCGTTTCAGTGGGCGCAGTGGGCGTGGCGGCCGTCTGCGCCATCGCCCAGCCTTGACATAGCAACAGGCTGGCCAGGGCCACAGGCTTGAGGGCGGGGGTAGTGCGTGCAATCAGTGAGTGAGTGGTCGTTTTGATCATGGCTTGTCTCGTGCCTTGGAAGGGGTACAACGGGAGTTACGCCACTGTCAAAGCAATCTCTGGTCCTGATCGGTCGGGAATTCTTCCTGACTTGCAGCCCCGCACCAGGATGAGCAGCCTGCCTGCTACGCTTGCGGCATGACTGCGCCGACTCTCCCCTCTGTGTTGCGTGTGCTGCTGGTGGACGACCATGCGGTGGTGCGCACCGGCTGCCGCCGCCTGATGGAGCTGGAGCCCGACCTGCGCGTGGTGGGCGAATTTGGCGACGCGGACTCGGCGCTGGACTGGCTGCAGGCCCAAGCCCCGCAAGCCGGCGCGGCGGCCGAGGTGATGGTGCTGGATTTGTCCATGCCCGGCCGCAGTGGCCTAGACCTGCTGCGGCGTGTGGCCCTGCGCTGGCCCTCGCTGCGGGTGCTGATGTTCACCATGCACGACAGCGCCGCCATGATCCAGCAAACCCTGGCCGCAGGCGCGCATGGCTTTGTGGCCAAGAGCCGCTCGCCGGATGAGTTGATTGAGGCTGTTCGCCAAGTAATGAGCGGGCGTTTCGTGGTCTCAGACGCCGAGCCGACGGCCCCTCAAGACGCCCCCGCACACACGCAACTCAGCGGCCGCGAGTTCGATGTGATGCGGCTCTTGGTGGAAGGCATGAGCCTGGACGACATCGCCCAGCGCCTGTGCAACTCCCCCAAGACCGTGGCCAATTTGCAAACGCTGCTGCGCCGCAAGCTGGGCGTGAACAACAACGTGGAGCTGTTGCGCTACGCCCAGATGCACCGGCTGTTTAGCCATTGACCGCGCAAGAAAAAGCCCCCCGGAGTGAGCGGGGGGCTTGCGTTAAGCGGGGCTGAGTGGGCTTATTGCGGCGCCACCGGTGGCAAACCTGGGATGGGCATGGGCTTGCCGTTCAAGGTGGCGGCGCCGTTCTTGAAGCTGGCCTTGGCCACCAAGAAGTCACCTTCACGTACCACAAAGCCTTGGGCAATGGCCGGCTCAATCATGGCGTTAATGGCTTCGTCGGTGGGGGCCTCACCATCGCCCTTGGAGGCATCGGCAATGGCGCGCAGCCACGCAGTGGGCACCTTCACTTGTGCAGAAGCCACCACCTTCTTGAGGAGCACCATGGGGTTCATCGCACCGGGCTTGACTTCTTCGGCGGTCACGCCTTGGGTGCCCAGGGAGTAGCCCACTTCGCCTTCCTTGCCTTGGTAGGTCGCGGCCACTTTGTCGACGCTGTACTCGGGGTTGTGCGGCAGCAGGGCCATCAGCTTCATGGGCAGCTCTGCCCCGGCTTGCTGCATCTTTTGCTCCAAGGCGGCCTTGCCGGCCTCGCCCTGGCAGATCAGGCCCATGTTCTCCTTGTTGAGGAAGGACAGCGCGATCTCTTCGATGGTGGGCAAGTGAATGCGCTTGGCCGACTCTTGCCACAGCACTTTGTCGACCTTGTGACCGTTGATTTCCAGCGATGTGCTGCCTTCGGCAGCGGTGCTCAGCAAGTCGCCGTCAACGCTGACCTTGGAGCTGAACTTCGCGCCCTTCATCAACAGCTTCACAGCTTCGCCGTCCTCGGGCTTGCCGGCCACTTCAATGCTGGCGATCTCGCCCGTGGCGGTGCCCGGAGAGGCCCACCAGTACTTGCCGGTGCTGGCCTCGCCGGTGGACTTGAAGCCCACCATCTTCACCACCGCACCGCTGTCGGCGTCCACCATCTCCAGGCTGGGCATGGCCATGTCGTAGTGCGTGGTGGCACCCTTTTGCACGCTGCGTGCCGTCAGGCCTTGCCAGGTCAGTTGCGTGCCATCGGGCAGCTTGGCCTTGACGCTGGGCATGGCCAAATCGCTGGTGATGTCGCCGCCCAAGCTGACGACGCTGTGCATCGTCAACGGTGCAGCATCTAGACCGATGGCTTCTTTGAGCTTGGCCTTCACGTCGTCGGCGAGCACAAACTCAGAGTCGATGACGGCGCCACCCACGCTGTTAAAGCCCGGCAGGGGGCCGTGCTGGATGCGGTCGCGCCAAGTCAGGGGGAAGGAGGTGTCGCCACAGCCCAGCTTAAGCGTGAGTGTGCGGGTAGCGCCCGTGAAGGTTTTGTCGTACTTCAACTCCTGCACCGTCACCAAGGGCGAGAGCTTGTCCAGCACCTGCCGGGTCTCAGTCGTCATCTTGGCTTCGATCTTGTTGCCGGACATCACCGTGCCCGCCGCACCCGCAGCCACCACGGCGACGGCGCCGCCAGCGACCCACAAACCCACTTTGCTCATGCAAAAGCTCCCTGAATCAATGCAATGAAGCGCCAGGCCCACGCCCGGCGAATCCGACAGTCTAGCTTCCTCTGTGCAAAGCCTGGAAGCGCACTGGCGTCGCAGCCAAATCCTGCACAGGCCTCGCGCTTTAAGACGCTGTCGCAGCCCGCCTCTAGTGGAAACCCCCAGGTGAATCTGGGGCGCTTTTGTCTTGCGTCAAACTGGGGGGCTCCCTATGATTAACCGACCGGTCGGTATATTAATGAAGGAGACCCCATGTCTGACGCCTTGGTGTTGGTGAACGACAGCGGCGCAGTGCGCACGCTGACGCTGAACCGCCCGCAAGCCCTGAACAGCTTCACGGCCGAGATGCATGCCCAATTGCGCCTGGCGTTGGACGAAGCCGCAGCCACCGAGAGCGTGCGCGCCGTGGTGTTGACGGGTGCGGGCCGCGGCTTTTGCGCCGGACAAGATTTGAACGACCCAGCCATGGTGCCCGATGCCCAAGGCCAAGTCGACATTGGCGCCGTCATCGAGGCCAACTACCGCCCGCTGGCCCTGCGCATCCAAGCCATGCCGGTGCCGGTGATTGCCATGGTCAATGGCGTGGCCGCCGGTGCGGGCGCCAATTTGGCCCTGGGCTGCGACATCGCTATTGCGGCACGCTCGGCCAGCTTCATCCAGGCCTTCTCCAAGATCGGCCTGATCCCTGACTGCGGCGGCACCTGGCTGCTGCCCCGCGTGGTGGGCCGCGCCCGCGCGCTGGGCTTGGCGATGACGGGCGACAAGCTCAGCGCCGAGGCCGCCGAGCGTATGGGCATGATCTGGCAATGCGTGGACGACGATCAGCTCAGCGCCACGGTGCAAGCGCTGGCCAGCCGCTTGGCCGCCATGCCCTCTCAGGCCCTGGCCGCCACGCGCCGCACCTTGGATGAAGCCGCACAAATGACCCTGGAGCAGGCCCTGAGCCTGGAGGCGCATTGGCAGCGCGAGTTAGGCCATGCCCATGACTTCCGCGAGGGCGTCCAGGCCTTCCAGCAAAAGCGGGCGCCGCAGTTCAAGGACCGCTGAGATGAGTGATGCCCTGAACGCCCAGCGCGTGGCCGAAGCCTGCCGTGATGCCATGTGGGCCAATGACCGCGCCTCCAAAGCCCTGGGCATGCAGATCCAGGCCATCAGCCCCGGTGGCGCGGTGCTGAGCATGACGGTGCGCGAGGACATGCTCAACGGACACGACACCTGCCACGGCGGGCTGATCACCACCTTGGCGGATTCGGCCTTTGCCTTTGCCTGCAATGCCTATAACGAGATCACCGTGGCCTCTGGCTTCGATGTGAACATCATGGCCCCCGCCCGCCAGGGCGATGTGCTGACGGCCACCGCCGTGGAGCAAAGCAAGTCCGGTCGCACGGGGGTGTACGACATCACCGTGACCAACCAGGCTGGGGTGCGCGTGGCCATCTTTCGTGGCCGCTCCTACACACTCAAGGGCAAGCCGCTGCTGCCCACTGCTTAACTACTGAATCAGAGACTAGCCCCATGACGGTCAAGCACCCTGCCCCTGGCGATTTGGACCCCATCGAGCGCGCCAGCCGCGACGAGATCCAAGCCCTGCAACTCAAGCGCCTGAAGGCCACGCTGCAGCATGTGTATGCCAATGTGCCGCATTACCGCCAAGCGTTTGACGCCAAAGGCGTACACCCAGATGATTTGAAGACTTTGGCTGACATCGCCAAGTTCCCCTTCACCACCAAGCACGACCTGCGCGCCAACTACCCCTTTGGCATGTTTGCCGTGCCGCGCGAGCGCGTGGTGCGGGTGCATGCGTCGTCGGGCACCACCGGCAAGCCCACGGTGGTCGGCTACACACAAAACGACATCGACATGTGGGCAGGCTTGGTGGCCCGCTCCATCCGCGCCGCTGGTGGCCGAGCGGGCGACATCATCCACATCGCCTATGGCTACGGCCTCTTCACCGGCGGCTTGGGTGCCCATTACGGCGCCGAGAAATTGGGCTGCACGGTCATCCCCATGTCGGGTGGCCAAACCGAGAAGCAGGTGCAATTGATCACCGACTTCCAGCCCGACATCATCATGGTCACGCCCAGCTATATGCAGGTGATCATTGAGGAGTTCCGCCGCCAAGGGCGCGACCCGCGCGAGATGTCCATCAAGGTCGGCATCTTTGGGGCCGAGCCCTGGACGGACGAAATGCGCCGCCAGATCCAGGCCGATGCCGACATCGACGCCGTGGACATCTACGGTTTGTCTGAAGTGATGGGCCCGGGTGTGGCCAGCGAATGCGTGGAGAGCAAAGACGGCCCGGTGATTTGGGAAGACCACTTCTACCCCGAGATCATCAACCCCGAGACCGGCGAGCCCGTGGCCGACGGCGAAGAAGGTGAGCTGGTCTTCACCACCCTCACCAAAGAGGCCTTCCCGGTCATTCGCTACCGCACGCGCGACCTGACCCGGCTGCTGCCGCCCACCTCGCGCAGCATGCGCCGCATCGGCAAGATCGTGGGCCGCTCGGACGACATGCTGATCATCCGGGGCGTGAACATGTTCCCGACCCAGGTTGAAGAGCTGGTGCTGCAGACCGAGGGCCTGTCTGGCCAGTATCAGATCGTCGTCAGCCGCCAAGGCCTGCTGGACGAAGTCGAGGTGCGCTGCGAGGTGCTGCCGACCCACGCCCAGGCTGACCGCAACGCCATGGCCAAAGAGTTGCAGCACCGCATCAAGACGCTGGTGGGCGTGTCCACCCGCATCAAGATCGGCGACCCGGAGTCGGTGGAACGCACGCTGGTGGGCAAGGCCCGGCGCGTGATCGACCAGCGGCCTAAGTGAGCCGGGTGATACTCCGCGCTCACTGACTCACTCTGCCCCCATGGCTCGACCTCGCTCTGCCGGTTACGACGACCAACGCGAACACATCCTGCGGCAAGCCGCTGCTTTGTTCGCCGCCCAGGGCTATGCAGCCACCTCCATGAACCAGGTGGCTGCGGCCTGTGGGGTCTCTAAGGCCGCGCTCTACCACTATGTGCGCGACAAGAATGAACTGCTGGTCGATGTGGCCGAGGCCCATGTCTTGCGCCTAGAGGCGGTGGTCGACGAGATCGCCGCGCAGCAACTGCCACCCGCCAATCACCTGCGCGCCCTGATCTCGGCCTTTGTGCACGAATATGCCAACGCGCAAAACGAACATCGCGTGCTGACTGAAGACGTCGCTTTATTGGCCGAAGAAGAGCGCGCCCGCGTGCTGGGGGTGCAGCGGCGTGTCGTCGCCGCTTTCTCCTCAGCCGTTGCACGCTACAGGCCGGCCCTGCAAGGGGCCGACTTGCACAAGCCGCTGACCATGTTGCTGTTCGGCATGATCAATTGGATGTTCACCTGGTTCCGCCCTGATGGGCCGCTTTCGCATGAACAGATGGCGCCGCTGGTGGCCGATCTGTTCATGGGAGGGCTGCAGGCCCTGCAGCCCGAGTCCTTTTCCCCTTCCCCTCACGTCAAGGAGACAACGCAGTGAAGAAGATGATCAAGACGCTGGTGGCCACGGCCACCCTGATGGCCGCTGGCGCCACATTCGCAGAGATTAAGGTGGGAGTCACCGTCTCCTCCACCGGACCTGCTGCCTCGCTGGGCATCCCCGAGAAGAACACCATCTCGCTGCTGCCCACCACCATCGCGGGCAAGAAGGTCACCTACATCGTGCTGGACGATGCATCAGACACCACCAAGGCCGTGGCCAATACCCGCCGCCTGATCACTGATGACAAGGTCGACATCGTGCTGGGCAGCACCACCACGCCCAACTCGCTGGCCATGATCGACGTGGTCGCTGAAGCCCAAGTGCCGATGATCTCGATGGCGGCCTCGGCCCGCATCGTCGAGCCGGTGGACGCCAAGCGCCGCTGGGTTTTCAAGACCCCACAGAACGACATCATGATGTCGCTCGCCATCGCCTCGCACATGGCCGACCATAAGGTCAAGACCGTGGGCTTCATCGGCTTTGCGGATGCCTATGGTGAAGGCTGGTTCCAAGAGTTCGGCAAGGCTGCTGGCCTGAAGGGCCTGCAAGTGGTGGGCTCCGAGCGCTACAACCGTACCGACGCCTCGGTGACGGCGCAGATCTTGAAGTTGGTCGCCGCCAACCCCGACGCCATCCTGATCGCAGGCTCGGGCACCCCCGCCGCCCTGCCCCAAGTGGCCTTGGTCGAGCGCGGCTACAAGGGCAAGGTCTACCAGACCCACGGCGTGGCCAATAACGACTTCCTGCGCGTGGGCGGCAAGAACGTCGAAGGCACCTTCCTGCCCTCCGGCCCGGTGCTGGTGGCTGCGCAACTGCCTGCCAACCACCCAGTCAAGAAGAGCGCCACGGAGTATGTGACCAAGTATGAAGCGGTCTATGGCAAAGGCATCATCTCTACCTTTGGCGCTCACGCTTGGGACGCGGGCCAACTGATGGCCACTGCCGTCCCTGCGGCCTTGAAGAAGGCCCAACCCGGCACGCCCGCCTTCCGCGCAGCACTGCGTGACGCACTGGAGCAAATCAAAGAGATGCCCGGTGCCCACGGCATCTTCAACATGAGCCCCGGCGACCACCTGGGCTTGGACCAGCGCGCTCGCGTGATGGTCAAGATTGAAGGCGGCACCTGGAAGCTGCAGAACTAAAGCGACGCAGCCTTCCGGCTCCCCGCACAGAGGCACCGCAAGGTGCCTCTTTTTTTGCCGCCGCGTCAGGCACATCGGCCAATGGCCTGCCGCTCTTTTGGTGGCCTTAGGAGCAAGCCTCTTCCGCTGCTGGTCTGGGGGCATGCAGCGGTCCACCTGAGTCGTTGCTCCCTGGCATCGGTGGATACGCTCGCGCCACACCTTCGCCAAGTTTTACCTTTACATACCAAGATGAGGGATGAAATCGACACACTATTCACGATACTTCCATCTCATTATCAAGTTAGCTTATAGCTTTCATCAACCTTCGTGATGCCCCAAATAGATTCCACAGGCCCTCTAGCCGCACGCCCCAGCACTCAGACTTTGGTGGCAGCGGGGCTGCTAGCAGCGTCAGTGTCCGGCTGTACAGAAGACATTGAGGAACCCAGTCCCACCAGACGCCTTGCCGCACAGGCCGATGGGTCGGAGCCCGGCGCTCAGGCCCGCTACCTGGCCTACACGCCCGAACAACTTAGCGCTGCCTTTGCACCCAAAGGCACAGGGCTGGCGGATGCTGAAGCCGCTGCCAGGTTCTTGGCGCAAGCGAGCTTTGGACCCACCGTGGCCTCCTTGGCCGCAGTGCGTACCATGGGCTTCTCTCAATGGCTCGAAGCTCAGTTTTCGGCCCCCCGTACAGAGCCCCATACAGACCGAGTGTTAGCGCAGAACCTGGCTTTGGGTAGCTGGACGTACACGATTCCCGTTTTCGGCCCGTCTAACTCTGAGCTGATGCTCAATGAAGCTTGGCGGGTGATGATGACCGGCCCTGATCAGCTGAGGCAACGGATCATTGCGGCCTTGTTGGAGATCTTTGTGATCACCACCAAGGTGGGCACGATCGGTATTGGGCCTCATCAAGTCACTGCTGCAGGCTATGTTGACATGCTGGGCGAGCATGCGTTCGGAAACTTTCGCGCCTTGTTAGAGGGCGTGGCCACCAGCGCGGCGATGGGTGTTTTTCTCTCGCACCGAGACAACGCCAAAGCAGAGTACGACGCCACCGGCCAAGAAGTGCGTGTTCCCGACGAGAACTTTGCGCGTGAGCTGATGCAGTTGTTCTCCATCGGCCTGTATCAGCTCCAAGCTGACGGCAGTTTGAAGCTCCGCGACGGCCAAGCTGAAGAGACCTACAGCCAGAGTGATGTCTTCAACCTCGCACGCGTGTTCACCGGATGGGTCGTTGCCACGCCCATCGCTGGTCAGCACCCTCTGGCTCATTGGGCGAGGCCGATGCAGATCCGGCCCGAACGGCATTCGCCCGAAGTCAAGCAGTTCTTAGGCACCACGATTCCCGCCGGGACTCCAGCCCAGGCCAGTCTTACCCAAGCGCTCGATGCGATCTTCTTGCACCCCAATGTGGCACCGTTCATTGGGCGCCAACTGATTCAGCGGCTGGTGACCAGCAACCCGAGCAGCGCCTATATCGGGCGAGTCAGTGCAGCGTTCAACAACAACGGCTTGGGTGTTCGGGGCGACATGAAGGCCCTGATTCGTGCCATCTTCATGGATCCAGAAGCACGTACACCGCCCACCGTGGGCAGCTCAAGCACTTTCGGCAAACCACGTGAGCCCATGCTGCGCCTGGTGGCTGTGGCGCGCGCCATGGAGGTCGGTGACCCTGGCACGGTGGTGTTTCCGGTCGCCAACCTCAGCAATGCATCGACGGGCATTGGACAGTCGCCGCTCAGAGCGCCGTCGGTGTTCAATTTCTTTCGCCCCGGCTACGTGCCTCCCCAATCAGACTTGGCGCGCTTGGGCCTGGTTGGCCCAGAGTTTCAACTCCTTGTTGGCCCCGTCATTGGTGCCTCGGTGAACAAGATCAATGAGTTTGTGCGCACGGGCGGCAACTTCTTGTTGACCGACCTTCGTCATCTCACCGACCTGGCCGCCCAGCCCAGCAAGCTCCTGCAAAGAGTCAGCCTCTTGTTGACGGGGGCGACCTTGTCGGCTGCGGATGCCAGCACCTATCTGAGTGTTGTCCAACAGGTGCCCTCTAAGCGCCGCGAGCTTCGGGTCCAGGTGGCCTTGCAGCTCGTGGCATCAAGCTCAGCCTGCCTGATTCAAAGCGCCTAAGGAAACCCATGAATAGCCCGGTATCACGGCGAGCCTTTCTAGGCCACGCAGCTCGATTCGCTGCATTGGGTGCGGCGGCCCCCTTGGGACTGAACTTGGCCGCCATGACAGCGGCCTCGGCAGCCACGCTGCCCAACGACTATCGGGCCCTGGTGTGCATCTTCTTGTATGGCGGCAATGACAGCTACAACACACTGGTGCCCTCAGACGCCCTCCACCACCGTGCCTATAGCCTCACGCGCGGCTCCTTGGCTTTGCCGCTTGAGGCCTTGTTGCCCTACCGTCTGTCCCTGGCCCGCCCTTTGCCCAATGGGCAATCCTTGTCGCTCAACCCTAGGCTGCACAATTTGCAGGCGGTACATCAGCGCGGCGAGCTCGCGTTGGCCTTGCGGGTCGGCACCTTGCGTCGCCCAGTCACGCGCGAAGACTACTTTGCGCAACGCAACCTCCCGCCCAAACTGATGTCGCATAACGACCAGTTCTGCCTCTGGCAGTCCCTCGTGACTGAAGGGGCAAGTAGCGGATGGGGCGGCCGCATTGCCGACATGTTGGAAGCGAGCTCTGGTCAGCAGCAGTCACTCTTCAGCGCGATATCCGTCGATTCAGGTGCGGTGTATTCAGTAGGCCAGCTGACCCAAGAGTTTGTGGTCACATCGGCCGGGCCTATCCGTGTAGAGCCCATCCCTGGTGCTTCGGGCGCGCAGTCCGCCATTGTGGCCTCGTTGACGCGCCCAAGCTCACACCTGATGATGCAAGAGCTTGCCACCCGGACGCAAACAGCACAGGCGGGCGCGGACCAGTTAGAAAGCGCCTTGAGCAGCATTCCCAGTCGTTTCGACTTTCCCATCACTGCCTTGGGGGACCAGCTCAATATGGTGGCTCGATTGATTGCGGCGCGCGGCACCCTGGGCTTGAAACGGCAGACCTTTTTCGTGTCTTTAGGCGGCTTTGATCTTCACAGCGACGCCAACCTGCTGCATGGAGACCTGCTTGCGCAAGTGGCAGAGTCCATGTCTTACTTTCAGGACTTGATGAACCATCATGGCTTGGGTCGCCAGGTACTCACCTTCACCGCTTCTGACTTTGGTCGCTCCTTGACCACCAATGGCAGTGGTACGGATCACGGATGGGGCGGACATCATCTGGTGATGGGGCAATCCGTGGCACCCCAGCAATGGGTGGGGGACAGTTGCTCCTATACGCTGGGTGCGCCCGATGAGGTAGGCCAAGGGCGCATGCTGCCCAGTATCTCGGTTGACCAACTTGGGGCCACCTTGGCCACCTGGATGGGCGTGCCCGCCAGCGACCTGCCCACCATCTTCCCCAACATCGGGGAGTTCAACGAACCCACGCTTGACTTGCTGCGCACAACGGCCTGGTGAACCCAAGACCTGTGCGTTGGCGGCAAGAACATTCAAGGCATTTCCTGCCCTTTGGCCTCGCGCCCGCCTGGGCCTGGACCAACGCGCACGCGTTTTGGTCCCGATCCAAGGCGGCACTTGGAAGCTGCCGAACTAGGCTGCTGTTTCTTCAATGCAAAAGGCCGCCCCTTCGGGCGGCCTTTTCAGTGCAGGCTCAAGGTGCGGTGATCTGCGAACGCACCCATGCGCCCAGAGTACCGAGGCGAGAGTAGATGCCCGGCTTGTTGGCGCGGGCACAACCATCACCCCAGCTCGTCACGCCCACTTGCGTGTCCCAGGCTCCCGTCGATCCCTTGCCCACCAAGGGCCCACCAGAATCCCCTTGGCAGGTGTCCTTACCGCCTGTGGCCATCACACCAGCACAAATCTCTTGCTTGCTGACCCGACCATCGTAGGCCTGGGGACCATTGCAAGTTTTGCGGGCCACGATGGGGACCTCAACTTCCAACACCACATCTGACCCCGGGCCGCCTTCACTGGTTGCACCATAGCCGGCACCCATGGTCGGCGCGCCAGAGGGTGCCACGGCCTTTTCGGTGGCGGCTGAGTCCACAAACTTTACCGGGGTGATGTCATTGACAGGCGTGGCCAGTGCAATCACCGCCACATCATGATCGCCGCCTTTGTAGTTCGGATGAATGGTGATGGTCTTGGTATTGATGCGCCGCCCTCCTTCGCGCAAGCTCAGGGTTCCGACCAAAAGCTGCAATTGCTTGGGCTTGGTGCCGGAGACGCAGTGCGCAGCGGTTAACACATGGCTCGGACCCACCAAAGTGCCGCCACAAAACTGGGCGTTCAGATTGTTCGAGATCCTGGAGTCCACCAATGCCACAAAGAAGGGCCAGGTGCCAGCAGCCGCAGGGGTTCCGCCCACCACCATGGTGTTGATGTCACCCGCTTGGTCAAGCTCGACCCCCAATTGCTTGGCCCGCTCCAGTTGATGTGCTGCCACCTTGGCCCTGAACGGAGTGACGCCTTCGGCCATGGCGGAGCCCATCAGGCCAACACTGAGAACGGCCAGACTGATCTGCTCAATCTTCAAACCTTTAAACATCTTGATCTCCAAAAATCTGTTTGTGCATATGCCCGGCGAGGTTCATCGCAAGGTGTGGGAATTAGGCGGGAGCCAAGCCACGCTGTCACGCATCACTCTGGGGGGAGCCCCTAATTCTGACGGTGATGAGCGAGTGGTCTTTTTGCGCTTTGGCGCTGTGCGCCTTGACGACGGCGCAGCACTGCCACGTTGCAGCTTGACCCCAGCTTGGCGAGCATTCACGGCGCGCGGTGGCAGCGCGCGTGCTGCGTCAACCCCTGACAGTTGCTCTTATACGCTGGGCGCGCCCGATGAGGTTGGCAAAGGTCGCATGCTGCTCAGTATCTCGGTTGAGCAGCAAAGGGCCGCCCTCATGGGCGGCCTGTTTTGTGGATTCCTCAAGGAGCGCTGATCTGCGCGCGCACCCAGGCGCCTAGGGTCCCCAGCCGCGCGTAGACACCGGGATAGTTGGCCTTGCCGCAGCCGTTACCCCAACTCACCACCCCAACTTGAGTGTCGAAGGCGCCGGTGCTGCCCTTGGCGAACAGTGGGCCACCAGAGTCGCCTTGGCAGGTGTCCTTGCCGCCCACGCCCATCAGGCCGGCGCAAATCTCTTGCTTGCCGATGTCTCCGTCGTACGAGCCCGGGCCATTGCAGGTGGCACGGTCCACAATCGGCATCTCCACTTCCAACACCACGTTAGACGACTTGCCCAGGAACTTGGTCGTGCCATAGCCCATGGCCATGGTTGGCGTGCCTGCAGGGGCCACTTGCCGCTCGATCCGTGGTGAATCCACAAACTTGGCCGGGGTGATGTCATTGACGGCCTCGGCCAGCTCAATCACCGCGACATCAAAATCTTGGCTGGTGTACTTGGGGTGAATGGTGATGGCCGATGTGTTGACACGCCGCCCGCCTTCAAGAAGGCTGAGCGTGCCGACCAAGATCTGAACCTCGCTGGGACTGCTGCCTTCCACGCAGTGTGCTGCGGTGAGCACATGGCGCGGGCTGATCAGCGAGCCGCCGCAGAACTGCGCTTTAGAGTTCGTCGCTACGTTGCTGTCCATCAGCGCCACAAAGAAAGGCCAACTGCCAGGTTCTGCAGGTGTGCCACCGACGACCAAGGGCGCAACATCGCCATTGGGCTTCAAGTTCACGCCCAACTGCTTGGCCCTCTCCTTCTGGTGCGCAGCCACCTTGGCACGCATGGGGGTTACGCTTTCCGCCAAGGCTGAGCTAACGAGGCAGGTGCTGACCATCGCGAGCCCAATGGACTTCCAGTGTGCCGAAAGAAACATAGCTATCTCCAACGTGAGTGAATCGAAATGACCCTGCACTGCGTCAATGCAGGACACCTCGATTGAGCAACAGCGCAGCAACGCTGTCACGCTTCACTCAAGGGGGAGCCCCTAACTTCCGGGGGTGCTCAGCGGCCTGTCTTTTTGCGGGCTGAGCCGGAGGGCCGAGCCGACGGCGCCGCCGCAGCGCGCTGCGGCTTGCCCACGCTGGGCCTTGCGCCCGTTTGGCGCGGGGGTAAGCCCGTGTGTTGCGTCAACACCTGGCCTTTGACCGGCTGCCCGCCCGCCTTGCGCGCTGTAGGCGCTGGTGCTGGGGTGGAGTTGGCCCGGCGTGGGCTGACGTAGGCCCCCTCAGTGGCCGGCTGCCAGTTGGGAATGAGGTGATGCTTGCCATTGCCGATCAGGTCGGCGCGGCCCATGGTCTGCAAGGCCTCGCGCAGCAGCGGCCAGTTGTTGGGGTCGTGGTAGCGCAAAAAGGCCTTGTGCAGGCGGCGGCGTTTGTCGCCCTTGACGATGTCCACCTTCTCGCCTTTGCGCGCATCGCGGCTGATGCCCTTGAGTGGGTTCAGCCCCGAGTGGTACATGGCCGTGGCCGTGGCCATGGGGCTGGGGTAGAAGGTCTGCACCTGGTCTGCGCGGAAGCTGTTGTGCTTCAACCAGACGGCCAAGTTCATCATGTCTTCATCGCTGGTGCCGGGGTGGGCGGCGATGAAGTAGGGAATCAGGAATTGCTTCTTGCCGGCCTCGGCGCTGAACTGCTCGAACAAGGCCTTGAAGCGGTCATAGGTGCCAATGCCCGGCTTCATCATCTTCGTGAGTGGCCCGCCCTCGGTGTGCTCGGGCGCGATCTTGAGATAGCCGCCCACATGGTGGGTGACCAGCTCTTTCACATACTCGGGCGATTCAACCGCCAGGTCATAACGCAAACCTGAGCCGATCAAAATCTTCTTGATGCCGGGCAAGGCGCGTGCGCGGCGGTACATCTTGATCAGCGGCGCATGGTCGGTCTTGAGGTTGGGGCAGATGCCCGGGTACACACAAGAGGGTTTGCGGCAGGCTGCCTCGATCTCTGGGGTTTTACAGCCCAGGCGGTACATATTGGCGGTGGGGCCGCCCAGGTCACTCACCACGCCGGTGAAGCCCTTGACCTTGTCGCGGATCTCTTCAACCTCGCGGATCACCGAGTCTTCACTGCGGCTCTGGATGATGCGACCCTCATGCTCGGTGATGGAGCAGAAGGTACAGCCGCCAAAGCAGCCGCGCATGATGTTGACGCTGAAGCGGATCATCTCCCACGCGGGGATCTTGGTCTCGGCGTCATGGCGGCCCGAGGCATCGGCATAGGCCGGGTGCGGCGAGCGCGCATAGGGCAGGTCAAACACATGGTCCATCTCGGCCATGCTCAGCGGCAGCGGCGGCGGGTTGACCCACAAATCGCGCTGGGCATGGCCTTCGCCATGGCTTTGCACCAGGGCGCGGGCATTGCCGGGGTTGGTCTCCAGGTGCAGCACACGGCTGGCATGGGCATAGAGCACCGGGTCGCTCTTGACCTGCTCATAGGCAGGCAGGCGGATCACCGTGCGGTCGCGCGGCGTCACCAGGGCGCGGCTGTCGCTCTTTTGCAAGGGGCTGCGCACCAGCATCACGGGCTTGACGCTGGGCTCGCTGAAGCCCGAACCGCCCTGGGCGTCCAGGGCGGGGGGCGTGGCCTCAGCCTTGGTGCTGGCGCAATCCACGCCTTGCTCGGCCGCAGTTTCTTCGGTGGTTTGGTAGGGGCTCAGCAGCGCGTCGATGTGGCCCGGGGTGTCCACCTCGGTGGAGTCCACCTCAAACCAGCCGGCCAGGTTCGGGTCGTCTGAGCGGCGCATGAAGGCCGTGCCGCGCACATTGGTGATGGCCTCAATCGGCTCTTTGCGGGCCAGGCGGTGGGCCACTTCAATGATGGCGCGCTCGGCATTGCCATAGAGCAGCAGGTCGGCCTTGCTGTCCACCAGCACCGAGCGACGCACCTTGTCTTGCCAGTAGTCGTAATGCGCAATGCGACGCAGCGAGGCCTCGATGCCGCCAATGATGACGGGCACGTCTTTGAAGGCTTCGCGGCAGCGTTGGGTGTAGACCAAGGTCGCACGGTCGGGCCGCTTGCCCGCCACGCCACCGGGCGTGTAGGCATCGTCCGAGCGGATTTTCCGGTCGGCCGTATAGTGGTTGATCATGGAGTCCATGTTCCCGGCGGCCACGCCAAAGAACAGGTTGGGCGCGCCCAAGGCCTTGAAGGCGTCCGCGCTGCTCCAGTCGGGCTGGGCAATGATGCCCACGCGAAAGCCTTGCGCCTCCAGCACCCGGCCAATCACGGCCATGCCGAAGCTGGGGTGGTCCACATAGGCGTCGCCGCTGACGATGATGATGTCGCAACTGTCCCAGCCAAGCTGGTCCATCTCCTTGCGGCTCATGGGCAAAAACGGCGCCGTGCCAAAGCGTTTGGCCCAGAAGGGCCGATAGGCCGTCAGGGCTTTGGGCTTTTCGGGCAGGGTCGCAGCAGGACGGGCCGCAGCAAGAGTGGGGGAAGACATGAGCAAAAAACACCAGCGTTCGGGGGCGGCAGCGGGGGAGGCACCCGCGCATCGCAAGGCCTGATTGTCCCTTGTTGGCGGCAAGTGTGGTGGTCGGCGCTGGATGGCACCCATCAAGCCGATGGTTTTTGGGTCAGGGCTAGGCGCAAACCACAGCGATACCCCTTGGTATCGCGAGGATTTGCAACACCGCCCTGGCGCAAAAGGCACGGCTTATGGGGCCAGACAGCGCCGAACACCACACTAGGCCCCAAACCCTGGGCAGAATGCCCCTCCTCATGGCCCCTGCCTTCTCCCATCCTCTGCCCCCGCTGGCTGCCCCTTGGCCCCCTCTGATCGGGGTGGATTTCTCCAGCAGCCCCACGGCGCGCAAGCCCATCGTCGTGGCGCAGGGCGAGCGCATCGGCTCAGTGGTGCGGCTGGGCGGCCTGTTGGCCCTGCCCTCTTTGAGCGACTTTGGCACTTGGCTGAAGCGCCCGGAGCCCTGGGTGGGCGGGTTTGACCTGCCCTTCGGCCTGCCGCGTGAGTTGGTGGAACACCTGGGTTGGCCCACCGACTGGACAGGGCTGATGGACCATTACGCCCAGCTCAGCCGGGCGCAGATTCGTGACACGTTTGCGGCCTTTTGTGCCGCCCGGCCCGTCGGGCAGAAATTTGCCCACCGCGCCTGCGATAAGCCCGCTGGATCGTCGCCGTCGATGAAATGGGTCAACCCGCCGGTGGCCTATATGCTGCATGCCGGGGTGCCGCTGCTGCGCGCGGCGGGGGTGAGCCTGCCCGGCTTGGCCACCGGGGACCCGCAGCACGTGGCGCTGGAAGCCTACCCCGGCCTCTTGGCCCGTGAAGTGCTGGGCCAGCGCTCCTACAAGGCCGACGACGCGGCCCGCCAGACGCCCGAACGCCTGATTGCCCGCAAAGACTTGGTCGACGCGCTGGAACAAGGCCGCACCCGGCTGGGCCTGCGGCTCAAGCTCAGCCATGCCCAGCGCGAAGCCCTGGTGGACGACCCGCAGGCCGACAAGCTCGACGCCGTGCTCTGCCTGCTGCAAGCTGCCTGGGCCTGCACCCAGCCGCGCTGGGGCTGGCCCGAAGGTGTGGACCCGCTGGAAGGGTGGATCTTGGCGGCCTGACTGCCGCGCAGGCTTACTTCACCGAGGCCAGCATGTAATCCAGCCCGGCCGCCAGTTCTTCGTCGGTCAGCTTGGGGTTGCCGGACCGTGGGGGCATGGCACCTTTGCCCTTGATCGTGGACTCCAGCAACGCAGCACGGCCCGTGGCCACCCGAGGCGCCCAGGCCGCTTTGTCGCCCAGCTTGGGGGAATTGGCCAAGCCGGGGGTGTGGCACATGGCGCAGTTCTGGTTGTAGACCTTCAGGCCATCCGGCGTGGCTTGGGCAGAGACGCTGGCCAAAGCCAACAGCGAAAGGGCAGACAGGGTGCGCAGGGTCGAGGTCATGAGGGCTCCAGAACGAGGTGAGTGAATCAAGTGGACCCGCTTACGCAAAGCCTGTGCCTGCCCCGAAATAGTTCCAAATCGAGCACAGCCCCTGCCTTTTGCTTGGGTTAACCCGAGCGCTCCGGCACACCGGGTGCTCCGCACTGCGACACTTGCACCCGTGAGCCGCACCAAACGCATCCTTCGCTTAGCCAGTAGTGCCCGCCTGACCACGTACTTGATTGCACTGTGGCGCTTGGCCAAAGACCCCCGAACGCCCTGGGCCGCGCGCGCCCTGACGGTGTTTGTGCTGGCCTATGCGCTCAGCCCCATCGATCTGATCCCAGACTTCATCCCAGTGTTGGGGCAGCTGGATGACTTGGTGTTGATTCCGCTGGGCATCACCCTGATCGTTCGCTGGGTGCCTGATGCCTTGTGGCAAGACTGCATGCGTGCCGCCAAAGAGCAGGCACTCACTTTGCCACGCTTATGGTGGGGCGCCGTGCTGATCGTCGCCCTGTGGCTGGCTCTGCTGGGCCTGTTTGTCTGGTGGCTGGTGGGCACGCTGGCGGAGGGCGCATGAACACGCTGCGGGCGCTAGCCCTGGGTGGCGCTTTGGCGGCCGCCTGTTGGGGTGCTTGGGCGACGCCCTACAAAGCAACGGCAGAACCTGCTGTGCGGGTGCAAGTGCTGCGCATCAGCGACGGCGACACCTTATGGGTGAAACCTTTGGCCGACAAAGGCCGCCGGACCAAAGTCCGCATTCAAGGCATAGACGCGCCGGAGTTGTGCCAAGCAGGCGGCCCCACTGCCCAGGCAGCGCTGCAACGCTGGACGCAAGCCGCTCCCTTGAGCATGACAGTCACAGGCCGCGACCAACACGGCCGCGTGCTGGCCCGTCTACACAGCGGGCCGACCGACGTGGGTGAAGCCTTGGTGCGTGAGGGCCAAGCCTGGAGCTACCGCTTCCGCGAAGACTTAGGGCCTTATGCCGCGCAAGAGCGGCAGGCCCGCCAAGACAAGAAGGGCGTTCATGCCGACGCCCGCGCCCTGCACCCGCGCGACTTCAGGCGCCGCCATGGGCCCTGTGACGACGAAAGCCGCGCAGACCGCCGTTGATCAGCGCAAGGCGTCCAAGCGCAGCTTGGGCCACAAAAAGCTTTGCACCGAGGGCCACCAGGTGCCGCCCAGTTCGAGGTCCACGGTATGCCCCGTGCCTTGATCGACCACGACACAGCTGTTGCCACTGCCATTGATGCGCTGCTGAGTCAGCAGCACGTTGCCGCTCCAGGTGGCACCGGTCACGGGATCGGTGGGATTGGCGTGGAACAGTTGAACCGGACTGTCAGTGGCATCAAAGCGCAGCAGGGGTGTGGTGTCTACCAGGCTGTCGATCAATGTCGCCCCCGTAGAGACGGCGGCAGCCACCTTGGCCGACACGCCTGGGTAATCGGAGACCGTACCGGCCAATTCATCACCCGTGATAGCGTTCGTCAGCGACAGCGCACCACCGGCCGAGCTGCCAATGGTGGCCAGTCGCGTGGTGTCAATGCGGTAGGTGGCCGCATTGGCCTTGAGATAACGCACTGCATTGGCCATGTCTTCAGCCGCATGCGTGATAGCACGCAGCCTGGTGGCCGCGTCCGTCTCGTTATCTGGCGTCAGGCGATAGTTGATGCTGGCCGCCACATAGCCCGCTTGGGCATAGCTGAGCGCCTTGGCTTGGTGATCCTCTTTAGAACCTGCCACAAAGGCGCCGCCATGAATGAGGATGACCGCAGGCTGCAGCTTGTTGGCGGTGGCATTGGGGGGTACCCAAATGTCCATCAGCATGGTGAGCGTCGGTGAGGTTTTTTCCTCTCTGCGGGTGCGATCCGAGGTGAATTGCCCGCCGCCATTGGGCCGCGTGGAGTACTTGACGTCTTTGTACTCTTTGAGTTGGGCCACGCTGTATTGCGTGCTGGCATACAAGCCGGTGCTCGGCAAGCCGGTAGGCGGTGGGGTGGGGCTTTCTGCGCCACCGCCGCCGCCGCAGGCCGTGAGCGCCGCCAAGGCAGACGCCACGATGGCCGAGTGAGTGAACTTCATGTGATCTTCCTTGCCAAATTGCCCTGCGCGAGTGTGCCCGCATTCAGCGCACAAGGCTGCGTGTTTTACGCCTGCCCCACACACAGCAACACTGAGCAATAAAGCCCTGTCAGCTGGCGCCTCAACGCCGCATCAACGTGCTCTTGCCGAACAGGCTCTCGATCAAATCCACCGCCACCATGGCCGTCTTGTTGCGCAGGTCCAGCGCGGGGTTCAGCTCCACCACGTCCAAGCTGGCCATGCGGCCGGTGTCGGCAATCATCTCCATGCAGAGCTGGGCCTCACGGTAGGTGGGGCCGCCCGGCACGGTGGTGCCCACGCCCGGCGCGATGTCGGGGTCCAGGAAGTCCACATCAAAGCTGACGTGCAGGTGGGTGTTGGCGTCCAGGGTGGCCAGCGCCAGCTCCATGGCTTGGCGCATGCCCATCTCGTCGATGTAGCGCATGTCAAAGACCTCCAGGCCTTGCTCATGCACAAAGCGCTTTTCGCCCGGGTCCACACTGCGAATGCCGATCTGCCGCACCCACTTGGGGCTGATGGCCGGAACCTTGCCACCGATCTCGATCAGCTCTTGCGGCCCATGCCCGCACAGGCAAGCCACCGGCATGCCGTGCACATTGCCGCTGGGCGTCAAGGCGCTGGTGTTGAAGTCGGCATGGGCGTCCAGCCACAGCACGCGCAGCTTCTTGCCCACATCGCGGCAATGGCGCGCCACGGCGCTGATGGAGCCCAGCCCCAGGCAGTGGTCACCGCCCAGCAAAATGGGCAAATGGCCTTGGCCCAGCTCGGCATACACGGCGTCGTGCACCAAGCGGTTCCAGGCCACCACCTCGGGCAGATGACGGTAGCCCTCCACCGGGGGTTGCCAGGGGTTGGCCGGGCCGGAAAGATTGCCTCTGTCCAGCACGGTCAGGCCGTGGCTCTCCAGGATGGCGGCGATATTGGCCACGCGCAGGGCTTCTGGCCCCATGCTGGCTCCCCGCGCACCGGCACCGATGTCGGTGGGTGCGCCAATGAGTGAAACGGTTTTCAGCATGGGGTGGCATTGTGCGGCCTGCCCCAGCGCTTTGGTCAGGGGCAAAACACTAGCCCCCTTATTCACATGTCCTCGGCGTGCTGGCCTTCGGCGGTTTCCGCTTCCAGCCCATAGTCCGTCGCCAGGATCTGCCAAGCCTCTTCAGCACTTTCGACAAAGCGGAACAGGTGCACGTCTTCAGGGCTGATCATCCCGGTCTCGACCAGCCAGTCGAAGTTGATCAGCTTGGTCCAGAACTCGCGCCCGAAGAGCAAGATGGGCCGGCGGCGGCACTTGCCGGTTTGCATGAGCGTCATGGTCTCGAACAGCTCATCGAGGGTGCCGAACCCTCCAGGGAAGCACACCAGCGCCACCGAGCGCATCAAGAAGTGCATCTTGCGCAGCGCAAAGTAGTGGAACTGAAAGCACAGCTCGGGCGTGATGTAGGGGTTGGGCGCTTGCTCGTGCGGCAGCACGATGTTGAGCCCCAGGCTTTTGCCGCCTTGCTCAAACGCACCGCGATTGCCCGCCTCCATGATGCCGGGGCCGCCACCAGTGCACACCACAATGGGCGTGGCCAGCGCCCGCGAGCGCTCGGTGACGATGGCGGCAAAGCGCCGGGCTTCGTCGTAATAGCGGCTCATGGCCAAGCGCTGCTCGGCCTGTGCCACCGCTTGCGCGTGGCCGGCCGCTTTGGCCTGGGCCAAGTGTTCACGCGCGTCTTCAGGGGCCGGAATGCGGGCACTGCCGAAGATCACGATGGTGTGCTCAATGCCTTGCTCTTGCTGCACCAGCTCGGGCTTCAACAGCTCTAGCTGCATGCGCACCGGCCGCAGCTCGGGGCGCAACAAAAACTCATTGTCGGTAAAGGCCAGTTGGTAGCTGCTTTCCGGGCCGTCATAGCGCGGCGGGGTCTTGAGGGCTGCAGCCTCTTCGCCAGCGGGAGTGAAATTGGGCGCGGTGAGAGAAGATTTTTTGCTCATGCGTCTTTATAGCGTTGACCGCCAATCTGCGCGGTATCAAAGGGTGATGTCGGCTCAGTGAGCGCCACCGCACACCGGGCACCGCGCCTGCGCAGGCAGGCGAATTTCATCCCAGCGCATGTGGCGGCCATCCAGCATTTGCAGCCGCCCAGCCAGCGAGCTGCCCAGGCCGATCAGCAGCTTCAGGGCCTCGGCCGCCTGCATGGTGCCGATGATGCCGACCAATGGCGCGAACACGCCCAGGGTGGCGCAACGCACCTCTTCAAAGGTGCTCTCGGGCGGGAAAACGCAGGCATAGCAGGGCTGGCCTGGCGTGCGGGTGTCGTAGACCGAAATCTGCCCGTCAAAGCCAATCGCCGCGCCTGACACCAAGGGCTTGCGGTGCTTCACGCAGGCCGCATTCACCGCATGTCGGGTTTGGAAGTTGTCGCTGCAGTCCAGCACCACATCGGCTTGGGCCACCGCATGGTCCAAGAAGGCTGCGTCTGCGCGCTGGCGCACCACCTCTACCTTCGCGCCTGGGTTGATGGCCAACATGCTCTCGCGGGCCGAATCAGCCTTGGGCTGGCCCACGCGGGCTTGGGTGTGGGCGATCTGGCGCTGCAGGTTGGTGAGGTCCACCGTGTCGTGGTCCACCAGGGTGATATGGCCCACGCCCGCCGTGGCCAGGTACAAGGCCACGGGCGAGCCCAAGCCCCCAGCGCCAATGACCAACGCGTGCGAATCCAGCAGGCGCTGCTGGCCTTCAACGCCAATCTCGTCGAGCAGGATGTGGCGCGAATAGCGCAGCAGTTCGTCGTCGGTCACAGCGCGTGCACTGGCGTCACTTACTCGGTCTTGGCCTCGGCCTTGCGCTCAGTGACAGACTTGCTGACCATCACCGGCTGGCCGCGCAGCTTGTTCAGCGCTTGCGCCAATTGGAAGTCTTCCGCACTGCCAAACTCAGGCAACGGCTTGATCGAGTCTCTGGACTTGGCCAGTTGCTCTTCCAGCTTTTTGCGGGCTTCTTCGCGGGCCTTTTCGCGGGCTTCGTCCTTCTTCTCTTCAGCACCGTTACCCAGGTGCTTTTCGAGGTCAGCCTCGCGGGTGCGCAGGGCGGCAAAGACATTGCCCTCGGCAGTCTCGTCCAACCAAATGTCCGGCACGATGCCCTTGGCCTGGATAGAGCGGCCGCTGGGCGTGTAGTAGCGCGCGGTGGTGATCTTGAGTGCCGTCTCTGGCGAGAGCGGGCGCACGGTCTGCACCGAGCCCTTGCCAAAAGTTTGCGCACCCATGATGACGGCCCGCTTGTGGTCTTGCAAGGCACCGGCCACGATCTCGCTGGCCGAGGCCGAGCCTTCGTTGACCAGCACCACCAGCGGCACGCTCTTCAGTGCAGAAGGCAGCTTGCGCAGCGGGTCTTGGCCGCCCCGGCGCATATAGTCTTCAGGACGCGCCTTGTAGCTGGCTTTAGAGTCTGCCAACTGGCCGTTGGTGCTGACCACCTCGACCCCCGCTGGCAAGAAGGCCGCCGACAGCGCCACCGCGCCTTCGAGCAAACCACCCGGGTCATTGCGCAAATCAAGCACCAAGCCCTTGAGGTTGGGCTCTTGCTTATAGATCTCGTCGAGCTTGCGGACAAAGTCGTTGACGGTTTGATCTTGGAACTGGCTCACGCGCAGCCAGGCATAGCCCGGCTCCACCACCTTGGCCCGCACGCTCTGGACCTTGATCTCTTCACGCACGATGGTGACAGGGAAGCTGCGGCTCTCCGACTTGCGGAACACCGTCAGCACCACCTTGGTGGCCGGGTCGCCGCGCATGCGCTTGACGGCCTGGTCCATGCTCAAGCCCTTGACGGCCGTGTCGTCGATCTTGGTGATCAAGTCACCGCTCTTGAGCCCGGCGCGGAAGGCCGGTGAGCCTTCGATGGGGGACACCACCTTGACCAGGCCGTCTTCCATGCCGATCTCAATGCCCACGCCCACGAACTTGCCCGAGGTGCCTTCGCGGAATTCTTTAAAACTCTTCTTGTCGAAGAACTGTGAGTGCGGGTCCAGCCCCGAGACCATGCCGCTGATGGCGTCCGTGATGAGCTTTTTCTCATCCACCGGCTCGACATAGTCGTTCTTGACCATGCCGAACACCGCCGCCAACTGCTGCATTTCTTCCAGCGGCAGCGCCGTCTGGGAACCTCTTGCAATGGCTTGAAACTGGATGGTGGTCAACGCACCGGCCACTGCCCCTAGGGTCAGCAAGCCCGCAACTTTCAGTTTGGCACCCATGATTTTCCTGCCTTCTCGCCATGTGAACGCGGGCAGTCCTGCCCGCCACGCGAGTATAGGACCGCGCCGAGGCCCTCACCATCCCGCCAAACCCAAAGCAAGCCCCGAAACACGGGCTTTTGCCGCGAGCGGCCACTTACTGCGGGTGCGCTTTGCGGATCTTTACGACCTTGCGACTGCCGCGAGAACGTCACTACAGGGTCCACCTGGGGCCGAATTACGCGCCACTCACTGACGGTGTGGCGGCTCTGTGCCCGAGCCTGTGGCATAACCTCGTCTGGGCTTGGTGTCGGTTCGCCCTTGAACTGAGCGATGCGACAAAGCCGCATCTACCCCACACCTACGCCTCTACCCGATACCCGAACCGTGCGGCAGCCAGCCGCTTTGCATGACACCCTCTCCCGCCGCCCCTGCCGCCCCCTCTAACGCGCCCCATGGCCACCCCATCATCCGCTGGCAAGAGGGCGGCCAAGACTGCCAGGCCCGCTGGCGCTCTGAGCGCGGCGCGGCGGCGCCCAAGAAGGTGGTGCTGGCGGATGACACGCTGAGCGCAGATGTCGCCTATCGATTGGCGTGTGAGGGCACCGCGCTGCTGTGGCGCGGGGACTTTCAAAACGCCCGCCAGTTGCTACAAGCCCTGGGCCGCCGCATCGACCAAAGCGGCCGCTCTGGCAAGCGCGGGCGCAAGCAAGCACCGGCTGCCGCACCCACGACAGCTGTGGGTGAGCAAGATGCCGAAGCTGCGGCTGCAGCCGCACTCAAAGGCTTTCACCTGCACCGTCAGGCCCAAGCCCAACGCGCTCGCGTACTCAGCATGGTGCTGCTCTCGTTCAGTGAAGACTATGGCCTGGCCCTGCGCCGCAGCCCCGACGCGCGGGCCGCCTGCGCTCAAGTGTGGGGCGAGCCGCAGCCGGGCGACGGTGAAAGCGTGGCCTCGCTGCGCGAACTCCTGGGCCTCATCAGCGCTTACGAATGGCGCAAAAATGGTGTGGAAATCAGCGCACTGGGCGCTGCGCCGCACAACCGAATCTACCCGCACTACGGCGTGTTTTCGCCTGTGCGTGGCGAGTACGTGGGCTTGGTCGCTGCGGCGCCTCTGCCCGGCCCAGCGGCGGCGCTGACGGCCTTTGACATCGGCGTGGGCACGGGCGTGATCAGTGCCGTGCTGGCCCGCCGTGGCGTCCACCAAGTGACGGCCACCGATACAGACCCCCGCGCCCTGGCCTGCGCGGCGGCAAATCTACAGCAACTCGGCGTGGCGGACCGTGTGCGTTTGGCGCAGGTCAGCCTGTTCCCAGAAGGGCGTGCCGACCTCATCGTCTGCAACCCGCCTTGGCTGCCGGCTCGCCCGAGTTCCCCCATTGAGCACGCGGTGTACGACGAAGGCAGCGCCATGCTGCTGGGCTTTTTGAAAGGCTTGCCCGCGCACCTGAACCCTCAGGGTGAGGGCTGGCTCATCCTCTCCGACCTGGCCGAGCACCTGGGCCTGCGCACCCGCCCACAACTGCTGTCGGCCATTGCCGATGCCGGGCTGGAGGTGATTGGGCGCCTGGACACACCGCCCGTGCATGGCAAGGCCACAGACAGCACGGACCCCCTGCATGCGGCGCGCTCCGTGGAGGTCACCTCGCTCTGGCGGCTCGCGGGCCGGGCTTAGCACGCGGCGCCCCAGGCCACAGGCTGAGGCGCACACAGCGCCCCAAGGCCCCTACTGCCGCGCGAAGGTCACCACATGGTCCACCTGCGGCCGGATGCCGATCCTCTCGCCGACTTGGTGGTCGTGGTGGGAGGGCACATGGGCCAGCACTTGCTCGCCGCTGGCCAAGCGCAAGGTGTAGAGAAACTCGGAGCCCCGGAAGGCTTTGCGCTCGATCTGGGCCTTCACGGCTGCAATTGAAGCCACCGCATCAAACTGCGTCAACGCACTTTGAAGATCGAGGCCTTTGCTTCCGCCTTCCTGATGAGAAACCAAGCAAGCATCGGACTCATCAAATCCACTCTACTTGCGACTCCAATAATCACCAGTAGGGCCTTTCAGGCTTTGGTGTCAAGCCCCGGGAGATCATTCACACGTTTTGTGAAGAGCTTGGGGTGTGAGGCGTGCCATTTTTTCAGGGCCTCGATGGGGGTCTGGTGGTTGAGGGCGCGTTGAGGAATTCGATGGTTGTAG
>NZ_JBIKNQ010000046.1:0-43160 GCF_044358605.1 Ideonella sp. | reverse complement strand
GATTGGCAACCCGGCCGGGGCTATGACGATGGTTCGTAGGTCGATCTTCATAGGTTGCGCTTGATGGCCTCCTTTATGGCTACTAGCGACAATGTATATTATGTCAAATCGATGAGTGACTGTTGCGGCAATTGCTTTGGCACCCGAGGCACCCGACAAAGATCACCAGGCCCTAGAAGGTCTTCCTCGTGCCTGGCGATCCATGCCGGACCTCAGGTGCCAATGATCCCGCCGTCTTTCTTGCGGATCACCACCGTCGCGCTGCGCGGCCGTGCGCCTTTGACGCCACTGGGCCAAGTGGAAAATCTGCTGGGGTCTGCGGGATCGCTGCGTTCGCCCGGACTCTCACCAGGATGCTGAATGTTGACAAACATGGTCTTCATGTCCGGTGTGCACACCGCTCCGGTGATCTCGCAGTTCACTGGCCCCACCAAAAAGCGCCGCGTCTCACCGGTGGCCGGGTCCGCCGCCAGCATCATGTTGTTGCCCATCCTGGTGTACTCACCTTTGTTCATGGTGGAGGCAGACGCATCGGTCTGTATCCACAGCAGCCCTCTGGCGTCAAACCACAGGCCGTCTGGGCTTCCGTAGAGATCGCCCTTGATGTTGCCCTTGGCCTCGGCACGTGCCACGCTGTCGTCACCGGCCAGCACGAAGTGGTTCCAAGTGAACCGCCTCGCATCGAAGTCCCCCGCCTCTTTCCAGCGAATGATGTGCCCCATGTTGTTGTTGGCACGCGGATTGGCTGCGTCAGGCCCGGGATGGCCCGCTGTGCCACGCCTGGTGTTGTTCGTGAGCGTGCAGTAGACCTCTCCATTGGTCGGATGAATGGCGACCCACTCCGGCCGGTCCATCTTGGTCGCACCCAGCAGGTCGCTGGCTTGACGAGATTTGATCAGCACCTCGCCTTGATCCGCGAATCCATTGGCCTGGCTCAGCCCCTGGGAACCATGGCGTAGCTCGATCCACTCACCAGAACCGTCGGCATCGAACCTGGCCACGAAGAGCGCGCCATGATCAAGCAGATCGCGATTGGCGCTGAAGCCCCCCGGCTGGATGCGATCACGGCTGACGAACTTATAGAGGTATTCAAACTGAGCGTCTTCGCCCATGTAGACCACCGCCCGACCATCAGCGGTTTGGGTCACCCAGGCGCCTTCGTGCGCTGCACGACCCAGCGCCGTGCGCTTGATCGGCGTCATGGTGGGGTCCATAGGATCAATCTCCACCACCCAACCGAAGCGGTTCGGCTCATGGGGATGCCTTACGGCGTCAAAGCGCTCTTCGTGCTCATGCCACCGAATGCCCCGTTCACGCGGGCGTAGGCCCCATCGATTCTCATGGGCATCGGGCTGCTCCGGGCCATTGAAGTAGTAAATGAAGTTCTCTTCGCAAGTCAAATACGTTCCCCATGGGGTGTGCCCGTGGGCGCAATTGTTCAGTGTGCCCAGCACCCGCTTGCCTAGGGGATCGGCTGCCGTTCGCAGTAGTGCATGGCCCGCAGCGGGGCCGCTAAGAGCCATGGGCGTAGACGCGCTGATTCGACGCGCAAAGCGCGAGGGCCGCACCAGTTGCCAACGACCGTCTCGATCTTCAATCTCGAGCACGCTCACGCCATGTGCGGCCATGCTCTTCCTGACCTTTTCAGCTGACCAAGTGGCCATGCCGTCGGCGTGTAGCTGACCATCATCGGTGTACTCATGATTCATGACCAGAAGGCCACGCTGACTGCCACTGAGCGGAAAGTAATGCATGCCGTCATGGTGCATGCCGATCTGTGCGGCTTGCTCAGCGGCAGTGTTTGAGCCATCGGGCTTGAAGGCGGGCATGTCGCCATACAGGCCCACTGGCTCACCCCACATGAAGGATGGCACCGCGCTATATCCCTCCGCCACGGACAGCCCATCGGCCGTGCTCGCCGCGACGCTCCTGAAGCCCGGCCTAGGTCCTGCTGTCAGTGGGCTCTTCGTGCTTGCGCAGGCCGACAAAGCTCCCAAGACAGGCGCAAGCGCAACCATCATGCTGCCTTGCAAAACAATCCGCCGAGAAGGCTCGCTGATCTCATGAATACTGGGGTTAGAAGACCGGTTGCTGTCTTCCATCGAAGAAAAGTCTTTGGCCACGGAAGCTCCGAAAGTTAAGCAGATCCATCCTGCACGCTGATAGTCTAGGATGTAAACCTTCGTCCTCAGTGCTCAGCCCATGTCCAACTTTGCCTTTCTGTCTCAAAGCACTTTTCTGCGCAGCCCTCATGCAGATACTCAGCACGCCTTTGCAGTGGCGGGTGTGGCCTGGGACGGCTGCGTGACCAACCGGCCCGGCGCACGCATGGGCCCTCGCGCTATCCGCGAAGCCAGCCACATGTTGTGCGACGGTACCCACCCGCACTTTGATGTGGTGCTCGACGGGCACCTGTGTGACGCCGGAGATTTGGCGCTCCCCAACACCAGCCTGGAAGCCATGCGCGCGGCGATGATGCCGCAGGTCCAAACGCTGATCGCGCAGCATCACATGGCCTGGCTGGGCGGGGACCACTCCATCACCTTGCCCCTGCTTCGCGCCTATAAGGCGCACCTCGGCCAACCTTTGGCGGTCATCCACTTCGACGCGCATTGCGACACCTGGGAAGACCATTTTGGAGAGCCCAGTGGCCACGGCACCTGGGTCTACGAGGCTATTCAAGAAGGCCTGGTCGTTAAGGAGTGCTTCACGCAGTTTGGCATTCGCTCTGCCGGGGAGCGTGAAGCCCGCGAGTACGTCAAAGACCAAGGCGGGCAGATCTTCACAGCCCGTGACCTGCGTGGCCTAGAAAGCCCAACCCAACTCGCCCCCCTGCTGCAGCGCGTCCGTCATCGCCTGGCGGAGTTTGGCCATCCGCCGCTCTACCTCAGTCTGGACATCGATTGTCTGGACCCGGCGTTTGCGCCGGGAACCGGCACGCCAGAGCCCGCAGGGATGAGCAGCAACCAAGTCTTCAGCATCCTGGAAGAGCTGGCTGACTTGAAGTTTGTGGGCATGGATTGCGTGGAGGTGGCCCCGCCTTACGACCATGCCGAGCTCACCAGCTCGGTGGCAGCCCAACTGGTGTGGACTTATCTTTGCGGACAGGTCAAGCGCGAAGCGCTGCACCCACGCGGCTGAGGCCTCGGCCTGCCGCTCACAGCGGTAAGGCCGTGGTCTTCTTGACGGTGCGCAGCACCAGCATGGAATTGCTGCGCTCAACGCCGGGCAGCCGCATCAGCACCTCGGTGTGAAAGCGCTCCAAGTCTTCGGCATCTCGGTAGCTGAAGCGGATGAGATAGTCGTTGGCGCCCGCCACGTAATAGCAGTCCAAGATTTGCGGCTGATCGCGAACGGCCTGCTCAAAGGCCTCCAAGAGCGCCGTGCTCATGGTCTCCAAATTAATGATGGTGAAGCTGGTGCCATGCTGGCCTACCGCCTTTGGGTTGAGGAGCGCCGCATAGTGGGCAATGACGCCCTCCTCTTCCAGCCGCTTAACCCGCCGCAAACACGCGGACGGCGATAGATGTACTCTGGTGGCTAGCTCCACATTGGAGAGCTTGCCGTCCAATTGAAGCTCGCCCAAAATCAGTCGATCGGTCGCATCCAATTGCGTGGAATTTGAGCTACTGCGCATAATGTTGCGATTGTCTCATGATGCTTCGCATATTATTGTGTTTTCGCGGGTTGACCCCTGGCTATCGCGCAAGCACATTGCGCGAGGCCTTGGCTAGACTAACACCCATTCACACAGGCCGCGAGCCTTGCTCTCAAGGACGCGCCATAAAGACGGATGAGAACGCCCGATGACCGCTTCGCTTGACGCTTACTGGATGCCCTTCACGGCCAACCGCCAGTTCAAAAAGCAGCCGCGCATGTTGGCCAAGGCCGAGGGCATGCACTACTGGACGCCAGAGGGTCGCCAAGTCTTAGACGGCGTAGCCGGCTTGTGGTGCGTGAATGCGGGGCATGCCCGCCCCAAGATTGTGCAAGCCATCGCCGAACAAGCGGCAGAGATGGACTTTGCGCCCCCCTTCCAGATGGCGCACCCCAAAGCCTTCGAGTTGGCCGAGGCAGTTGCCAAGCTGGCACCTGAAGGCTTGAACAAGGTCTTTTTCACCAACTCAGGTTCGGAGTCGGTAGACACCGCCTTGAAGATCGCGCTGGCCTACCACCGCGCCCGTGGCGAAGGCCACCGCACCCGCTTGATTGGGCGTGAACGCGGCTACCACGGCGTCAATTTTGGTGGCATGTCGGTGGGCGGCATGGTGGGCAACCGCAAGATGTTCGGCACCATGCTGGGCGGCGTGGACCACATTCGCCACACCCATGACCCTGCGCGCAATGCCTTCAGCAAGGGCCAGCCCGCGCACGGTGCCGAGTTGGCGGATGACCTGGAGCGCCTGTGCGGCTTGCACGACGCCTCCACCATCGCGGCCGTCATCGTCGAGCCTGTGGCGGGGTCGACGGGGGTGCTGATTCCGCCTCAAGGCTATCTGCAGCGCCTGCGCGAGATCTGTGACCGCCACGGCATCTTGCTGATTTTTGACGAAGTCATCACTGGTTTTGGCCGCACCGGCACGGCCTTTGGCGCCGAGCGTTTCGGCGTGACGCCGGATCTCATCACCTGTGCCAAGGGTTTGACCAACGGCGCTGTACCCATGGGAGCCGTGATTGCCAAGCAAAGCATTTACGACACCTTCATGGCCGGGCCTGAGCACCTCATTGAGTTCGCCCATGGCTACACCTACTCGGCTCACCCGCTGGCCTGCGCTGCCGGCTTGGCCACGCTCGAAACCTATGCAGACGATGGGCTGCTGACACGTGCGGCGAGCCTGGAAGCCTATTTCGCTGAAAAGCTGCACACGCTGCGCGACTGCCCGCATGTCATCGACATCCGCAACATCGGCTTGGTGGGCGGCATCGAGATGGCCTCGCGCCCAGGCGCACCGGCGCTGCGGGCCTACGACGTATTCTTGGATTGCTTCAAGGAAGGCTTGCTGATCCGCACCACGGGCGACACGATTGCGCTGTCCCCGCCCTTGATCATCCAAACTGAGCACATCGACCAGATCGTGGCCACGCTGCGCCAAGCTTTGCAGCGTGTGGCCTGATCCTTGCTCTTCCTCTGAACCGCATTCGCAACGACAAAGGGCCTGCCTAGCGCTTACCGTATGAGCTTCCTCAGCATCGATCAGGATCTTGCTCGTCATTCCTACTATGCCGCCACCGCCTTGCGCGATGCGGCCTACAGCCCTCTTGCAGGGGCACAGGAATGCGATGTCGCAGTGGTGGGCGGTGGTCTGGCAGGCCTGTCTGCGGCACTCGATCTGGCCCGCAAAGGCCACTCGGTGGTGCTCTTGGAAGCGCGTGAAGTCGGTTGGGGTGCGAGCGGGCGCAACGGCGGGCAGGCCATTCATGGCCTGGCTTGCGACCAGTCCGAGATCGAGTCGCAACTGGGCTTGGACGATGCCCGCAAAGTCTGGCAGATGACGCTGGAGGCCCTGGCCTTGCTGCGCGAGCGAATGTCCGAGCACCACATTGACTGCGACTGGCGCGACGGCTACCTTGGCTTGGCCACCACGGCGCGCAAAGGGGCGGATCTCGCCCGCTGGGCTGACCGCATGGCCGAGGTCTACGGTGCAGAGTTCACCCGCATCGGCCCGCAAGAGCTGTCGTCTTGGATCGCCAGCCCGCGCTATCACAGCGGCCTGCATGACCCACACTCCGGCCACCTGCATCCGCTGAAGTACGCTTTAGGCTTGGCGCGCGCTGCGGCCCAGGCTGGCTTGCGCATCTTTGAGCATTCCGCCGTGACCAGCCTGCAGATGGGGCCTATGGCAAGGGTCAGCACGGCGAAGGGCGAGGTGCGCGCCAAACAGGTGCTCTTGGCGGGCAATGTCTACTTGCAGGGCATCTCCAGCCACCTCGAGGCACGCATCATGCCGGTGGGCACCTATATCGTGTGCTCAGAGCCCTTGCCAGAGGCGCTGGCCAACAGCTTGATCCCCAGCCGCTCGGCGGTCTGCGACACCAACTTTGTGCTGGACTACTTCCGCACCACCAACGATCACCGCATGCTCTATGGCGGGCGGGTCAGCTACAGCACGGTCACACCGCCCAATCTGTCGGAGAACATGCGTCAGCGCATGGCCCACACCTTTCCGCAATTGCAAGGGGTGAAGGCTGAGTTTGCGTGGGGTGGTTTCGTCGACATCACCATGAACCGCGCGCCGGATTTCGGGCGCTTGGCCGACAACGTGTACTACCTGCAGGGCTTCTCCGGACATGGCTTGGCCCTGACTGGGCTGGCTGGTCGTCTGGTGGCCGAGGCCATGCATGGCGATGCCAGTCGCTTCGACATCTTTGCCCGCCTCAAACATCATCCCTTCCCGGGGGGCCGTTGGCTGCGCACGCCGGCCCTGGTGCTGGGCATGGCTTGGTACCGCCTGCGGGACATCTTGGGTTAAGGCCTTTTCACCATGAGCACACCCTCAAAACCTATCGTCTTGGTCCCCGCCTGCAGTCGGCAGCTGGGCGAGCACCCTTTCCAAATCGTGGGCAAGAAGTACCTCGACGCGGTGCGCCTAGCAGGCGCTTTGCCCGTGGTCGTCCCGTGGGCCGAAGAGCACGAGTTGGAGCAGTGGCTCCAGATGGCCGATGGCGTGTTTTTGACCGGCTCGCCCTCCAACGTCCACCCCAGCCACTTTGGCGAAGACGTCCACGACACCACCCTGCCCTTGGACCCGCAGCGCGACGCCTGGACCCTGCCGCTGATTCGCGAAGCGGTGGCGCGTGGCCTGCCCTTGTTGACCATCTGCCGCGGGACGCAAGAGACCAACGTCGCCCTCGGCGGCTCGCTCTACCAAGCGGTCCATGAGCATGAAGGGCATGCCGACCACCGCGCCCCAGACGGTGCGCCGGCGGCCGTGCAGTACGGGCCTTCGCACAGCGTGGCCGTAGAGCCCGGCGGCGTCTTGGCGCAGATCGTGGGCGACGCGCCCTTCACCGTCAATTCCGTTCACGGCCAGGCCGTTAAGCAATTGGCACCCGGCTTGCGCGTTGAAGCGCGGGCGCCAGATGGTGTCATCGAAGCGTTTTCTGTCGAGGGCAGCGCGGGCTTCACGCTGTGCCTGCAGTGGCACCCCGAGTGGCAGGCCGCCCAGAACCCCCAGTCCGTAGCCATGTTGACGGCCTTTGGCCAGGCTTGCCGCCGCTGGCGCGAAGGACACCGTGGCGCATATCCGTAGGTGAGATGTCCCCTCGCCTCTTCACCGAGGCCCTCACCTCCCCCGGGGCTCGCGTGGCCCGGCGCTGCACACGCAGCGGCAATCCACGCGCACTGAACAGCAAACAGGTGCCACTATGGCCAGCAAAGCAGATTTCACGTTTCCCGAACTAGAGCAGTGGCTCGACCAACATCGCGTCACAGAGATTGAGTGCCTTGTCCCCGACTTGACGGGCGTGGCTCGCGGCAAAATTTTGCCGCGCGAAAAATTCACCGAAGACCGCGGCATGCGTTTGCCCGAAGCCGTGGTGGCCATGGGTGTGACGGGAGAGTTCCCTGAAGAAGGCCCGTACTACGACGTCATCAGCCCGACCGACCACGACATGCATCTGGTGCCTGACCCGGCTTCGGTGCGCCTCGTGCCCTGGGCCACGGACCCGACCGCACAGGTCATTCACGACTGCTACGACCGCAATGGCAAGCTGGTGAGCTTTGCACCACGTTCGGTGCTGCGCCGCGTCTGCGATCTCTACGAGGCCGAAGGCTGGGACCCTGTGGTGGCGCCTGAGCTGGAGTTTTATCTGGTGGCCCGCAACACAGACCCTGACATGCCGCTCAAGCCGCCGATTGGCCGCAGCGGCCGGGCTGAAACTTCGCGTCAGGCCTATTCGATCGACGCGGTCAATGAGTTCGACCCGCTGTTCGAAGATGTCTACGACTACTGCAACAAGATGGAGTTGAACGTCGACACCCTGATTCATGAAATCGGGGCAGGCCAGATGGAGATCAACTTCTTCCATGCCCACCCATTGGGCCTGGCCGATGAAGTCTTCTTCTTCAAGCGCACGGTGCGCGAGGCCGCCTTGCGCCATGACATGTACGCCACGTTCATGGCCAAGCCCATCGCCGGTGAGCCCGGCAGCGCCATGCACATCCACCAAAGCGTGGTCAGCAAGCTGACGGGCAAGAACATCTTCAGCAAGCCGGACGGAACCGCCAGCGATGAGTTTTATTGGTACATCGGCGGTTTGCAAAAATACATCCCGGCTGCGATGGCCCTGTTCGCGCCCTATGTGAACAGCTACCGCCGCCTCTCGCGCCACACGGCCGCCCCGATCAACATTCAGTGGGGCACCGACAACCGCACCGTGGGCATTCGCTCACCGGTGGCTTCGCCTGCAGCGCGTCGCATTGAGAACCGTGTGATCGGCGCTGATGCCAACCCCTATGTGGCCTTGGCCGCCACGCTGGCCTGCGGCTATCTGGGCATCAAGAACAAGATTCAACCCTCACCCGAGTGCAAGGGCGACGCCTACCTGGGCGAGTATCAACTGCCCCGCAGCCTGGGAGAAGCGCTGCAGTTGCTGCGCGATGAAAAGGACTTGGCCGCCGTGCTCGGCGAAGACTTCGTCACCGTCTACACCGAAGTCAAGGAAATCGAATACGCCGAGTTCATGAAGGTGATTTCGCCCTGGGAGCGCGAACACCTTTTGCTGCACGTCTGAGAAAGACGGCGAGCCTTCAGGACCAAGTACAGGACAGATACACCATGCACAACAACATCGTTCTCCAAGCACCGGCCGTGGCCAGCCAGCGCACAACGCGTGAATGGCAGCAAGCCGACGCCGACCACTTCTTGCACCCCTTCACCGATTTTGCGGGATTGGCCAAGAAGGGGTCGCGCATCA
Organism: Ideonella sp.; assembly: GCF_044358605.1. Taxonomy (GTDB): domain Bacteria; phylum Pseudomonadota; class Gammaproteobacteria; order Burkholderiales; family Burkholderiaceae_C; genus Ideonella. The sequence continues at coordinate 34,244 of NZ_JBIKNQ010000046.1, read as the reverse complement.
TCACCAAAGCCGACAACATCTATTTGTGGGACAGCGACGGCCACAAGATCTTGGACGCCATGAGCGGCCTGTGGTGCGTCAACGTCGGCTATGGCCAGACCAGCTTGGTGGATGCCGCGACGCGCCAAATGAAGGAGCTGCCCTTCTACAACGCCTTCTTCCAGACGTCGACACCGCCAGCCATTGAACTGGCGGAGTTGCTCTCCAAAGTCACACCGCCCCAGTTCAAGCATGTGTTCTTCACAGGCTCTGGCTCAGAGGGCAATGACACCGTAGTGCGCATGGTGCGCCGCTACTGGGACATCTTGGGCCAGCCCGATCGTCAAGTCATCATCAGCCGCAACAACGGCTATCACGGCTCGACCATGGCGGGCGCCTCGCTGGGGGGCATGAGCGGCATGCATGCGCAAGGCGGCCTGCCCATTCCCAACATCACCCACATCGACCAACCCTATTGGTGGGAAAACGGCGCCGGCATGAGCCGCGACGAGTTCGGCAAGGTGGCGGCGTCTTGGCTCGAAGAGCGCATCTTGTCCGTCGGCCCCGAGAAGGTAGCCGCCTTCATTGGCGAGCCGGTCCAGGGCGCTGGCGGCGTCATCGTGCCGCCAGAGACATACTGGCCTGAGATCCAACGCATCTGCGACAAGTACGGCATCTTGCTGGTGTCTGACGAAGTCATCTGCGGCTTTGGCCGCACTGGCAATTGGTTTGGCTGCGAGACCATGGGCACCAAGCCCGACTTGATGACCATTGCCAAGGGTGTGACCTCAGGCTACATCCCCCTGGGCGGGGTGATGGTCGGCGAGCGTATGGCCAAGGTGCTCATTGAGCAAGGTGGCGATTTCAACCATGGCTTCACCTACTCCGGTCATCCTGTCGCCTGCGCCGTGGCCTTGGCCAACATCCGTTTGATCCAACAGCAAAAGCTGGTTGAGCATGTGCGTGAGGACGTTGGCCCGTATTTGGCAGAGCAGTTTGCCAGCCTCAATGACCACCCCTTGGTGGGCGAGACCCAAACCTGCGGCTTGATGGGCGCTGTGCTCCTGGTCAAAGACAAGGCCAAGCACCAAGCCTTTCCATCCAATTTGGAGTTGGGCATGGTCTGCCGCGGCCATTGCTTTGGCAACGGCTTGATCATGCGGGCCGTGGGCGACCGCATGATCATTGCGCCGCCGCTGGTGATCACCCGTGCGCAGATCGACGAGATGATGGTCCTGATCCGTCGCTGCCTCGACCTCACCTTGGCCGACGCCCACAAAAACGGCTGGCTGTGAGCGCTTTGGCAGGGGAGCGGGCACAAGGTTTGCATACTGTGATGGCTTCTCCCGATGCAGATGACGTCGTCCACCCCCTAGACTCTGGCGTTGAGTGATTTCTCTTCCAACCCCTTTTCTCCATCCGTGTTTTCTGGAGGTTTCATGAGCATGAAAGCAAGTCCTATGCGTTCCATCCTGTCCTTGGCCGTAGCGGCATTGGGCTTTGTGGGCGCCGCCGCCCAGGCCCAAGAGGAAGAAAAAGTCCTCAACATCTACAACTGGTCGGACTACATCGCCGAAGACACCCTGAAGAACTTCGAGAAAGAAACCGGCATCAAGGTTCGCTACGACAACTTCGACAACAACGAGATCGTTCACGCCAAGTTGGTGGCCGGCAAAACCGGCTATGACATCGTGCTGCCGTCCTCCAACTGGGCCAAGCTGCAGATGGACGGCGGCTTGCTTCGCAAGCTCGACAAGTCGCAGATCCCGAATCTAAAGAACTTAGACCCAGCCATTCAAGCTCAACTGGCTCGCTTGGACCCCACCAATGACTACATGGTCAACTGGCTTTGGGGTTTCACCACCGTGGGCATTAACGTGGATAAGGTCAAAGCCGCTTTGGGCAATTTGCCCATGCCGGACAACGCCTGGGACTTGGTGTTCAAGCCCGAGTACATCTCGAAGATGAAGTCCTGTGGGGTGTCCTTCTTGGATTCTGCGACCGAGGTCATTCCGGCCGCCCTGCACTACTTGGGCAAGCCGTCCTTCAGCAAGAATGCTGCCGACTACAACGCCGCTTCAGCACTTCTCAAATCGGTGCGCCCCAGCGTGACCCTGTTCAGCTCGTCAGGCTATATCAATGACATGGCCAACGGCTCCATCTGCCTGGCCTTGGGCTGGTCCGGCGACATCAACATCGCGCGTCAGCGTGCCATTGACGGCAAGACGGGCCAGAAGATCGAAGCCCTGATCCCCAAGAGCGGGGGGCTGCTGTTCTTTGACGTGATGGTCATCCCTGCGGATGCTCCACGCCCTGGCAATGCCCACAAGTTCATCAACTTCATCCTGAAGCCTGAGAACCACGCGGCCCTGACCAACAAGGTTTTCTACGCCAACCCGGTGAAGGATTCCAAGAAGTTCATCAAGCCTGAAGTGGCCAACAACCCCACCGTGTTCTTGAGCGACGCAGACATGAAAAAGATGGTGCCGCCAGACTCGTTGAACAACGACCTGCGCCGCCTGATGACGCGCACCTATACCTCGTTCAAGACAGGTCTGTGAGAAACCACTTATGAGCCCCACCGCCAGCACTGCTGACAGCGCTTTTCTCCGCATCGTCGATGTGGTGAAGGACTTCGGCGGCTACAAAGCCGTCAACAACGTCAACCTGGACATTGCCAAGGGCGAGATCTTCGCGCTCCTGGGCTCGTCCGGTTGCGGCAAGACCACGCTGTTGCGCATGCTGGCGGGCTTCGAGACGCCGACCTCCGGCCGCATCATCCTCAACGGTCAAGACTTGGCGGGCCTGCCGCCCTACGAGCGGCCCTTGAACATGATGTTCCAGTCCTACGCGCTGTTCCCGCACCTGACGGTGTGGGAGAACATTGCCTTTGGCTTGCAGCGCGACGGCCTGGGCCGCGACGAAGTGGCTTTGCGGGTGGAAGCCATGCTCAAGCTGGTGCAACTGGGTAAGTTTGCCAAGCGCAAGCCCCATCAACTCTCTGGCGGGCAGCAACAGCGGGTCGCCCTGGCCCGCAGCTTGGCCAAGCAGCCGCAGATGCTGCTGCTGGACGAGCCACTGGGGGCGCTGGATAAGAAACTGCGTGAACAGACGCAGATCGAGCTGGTTAACATCATTGAGCAAGTCGGCGTGACCTGCGTGATGGTGACGCACGACCAAGAAGAAGCCATGACCATGGCTTCTCGCATCGCCATCATGAGCGAAGGCCGCTTCTTGCAAGTGGGCTCGCCCTCCGACATCTACGAAACCCCACAAACCCGCTTTGTGGCGGACTTCATCGGTAACGTCAATTTGATGGATGGCAGCGTCTCGGTGGACGAGCCCGACCACGTCATCATTGACTGCGCGGACTGCAAGCACTATGTGGGGCACGGCATTACCGGCACGCAAGGCATGCCGGTCACAGTCGCTCTGCGCCCTGAAAAGATTGCCGTGACGCGTGACAAGCCAGAGAGCGAGTACAACGCGGCGCCCGGCACGATTGAAGAAATGTCCTATTTCGGCAGCTTCACGGTCTTCCACGTCAAGCTCGCCAGCGGCCAGATGCTGAAGGTCAGCATGGCCAATACAGAGCGCCACCAGTCCGATGCCCTGACTTGGGGGGATCAAGTCTGGGCCCATTGGTCCGATGCCGCCCATGTGGTGTTGACCAGCTAAGGCGGAGACCCCATGCACCTCATGCCCCAGTTCTTGCAGCGCCTGCTGCGCAACCCTGGTCGCACAGCCGTGATTGCTGTGCCCTACGGGTGGCTGCTGCTGTTCTTCTTGTTGCCGTTTTTGATCCTGGCCAAGATCAGCGTTTCTGAAATGGAGACGGTGGTCTTCAAGGACCTGATCACCTACAAAGATGGCCTGCTGGCACTGACCTTGAAGCTGGGCAACTATGTCTTCATCACTCAAGATGATCTCTACATCAAGACCTACATAGCCAGTCTCAAGTACGCTGCGGCAACGACTGTGCTGTGCCTGGCGATTGGCTACCCCTTTTCCTACTTCATGGCCCGAGCCAAGCCATCTGTACAGCCTGCGCTGCTGATGCTCGTCATGCTGCCCTTTTGGACCTCTTTCTTGCTGCGTGTCTACGCGTGGAAAGGCTTACTGTCCGAAGGCGGGTGGGCGGCTGAGTTCATCACCACATTGGGATTGGATCAATTGCTCTATGCCATGGGCGCCATTCCTGCGCCGGGCAAGCTGATGCACACGCCCTTCTCGTTGGTGCTGGGCATGACCTATACCTACCTGCCCTTCATGATCCTGCCGCTGTACTCCAACTTGGCCAAGATGGACTTGCGCTTGCTGGAGGCCGCTGCTGACTTAGGCGCCACACCTTGGACGGCCTTCTGGAAGATCACCGTACCGCTGTCCAAGGCCGGCATCATCGCGGGCTCCATGTTGGTGTTCATTCCCTGCGTCGGCGAATTCGTGATTCCTGAACTCTTGGGTGGCCCAGAGACCTTGATGATCGGCCGCGTGGTGTGGGATGAATTCTTCTCCAACAATGACTGGCCTATGGCCTCCAGTCTTGCGGTGGTGATGGTGCTCCTCATCATTGTGCCGCTGGCCCTGTTCAACAAATACCAGGCGGAAGCCCAGGAGTCCCGCTGATGTTGCGCCTCTCTCCTGCTTTCAATCGCAATTTCGGCAAGGGCTGGCTGGCAGCAGGCTATGCCTTTTTGTACCTGCCCATCATTGCGCTGATCGTCTACTCCTTCAACGATTCTCCCCTGCCCAATGAGTGGCGAGGCTTCACTCTGAAGTGGTATGCCGCGCTCTTGCATGACACTGAAATGCAAAATGGGCTTTGGCTGTCCCTGAAGATTGCCTTCTTCACCGCCTGCGGGTCGGTGGTGTTGGGCACCTTCGCCGCGTTTGTGCTGGTCAAGTACAAGCGTTTCACCGGCCGTACCGCTTTTTCGGGCATGGTGAGCGCGCCCCTGGTGATGCCTGAAGTCGTGGTCGGCTTGTCGCTGCTCCTGATGCTGGTGTCCATCCAGCGCGCCCTGGGCTTCCCCGAACGTGGCGTGTTGACAATCTGGATGGGTCACCTCTTGCTGGGCATGGCCTATGCCACCGTGGTGGTGCAAGCCCGGCTGCAAGAGCTGAACCCTCAGCTTGAAGAGGCCGCCATGGACTTAGGCGCCAAGCCGCACCAGGTGTTCATGCTGGTGACCTTGCCCATGATTGCTCAGGCCATGATGTCGGCTTGGCTGCTGACCTTCACCTTGTCGCTGGATGACGTGGTGCTCTCGGCATTCCTGTCTGGCCCCGGTTCCACCACCATGCCCTTGGTGATCTTCTCCCGAGCGCGCCTAGGGCTGAACCCCAGCGTGAACGCGGTGGCGACGCTGATTGTGCTGACGGTCTCCATTGGCGTGATCGTCGCGAGCTACATGATCGCCCGGGCCGAGCGACGACGCCAGCAAGAGATGGCTGCGGCCTACCGCAACTGACCGACACTCCTTATATTCACTTTTTCTAGCCACTGAAGGACATGACAATGAAGCTATTGAGTCCCACCCTCTTGACCGTGGCCCTGGCAGCCGCTTTCCCCGCCGTAGCGCAGTCCAACGAGGCTTTGCTCAAGGAGCTGCAGGCGCTCAAGGCGCGCGTCAATGACCTGGAGAAGAAGCTGCAAGCAGCGCCTGCTGAAGCGCCCAAGCCGCAATGGGGCATGACGCCTGAGCAAGCGGCAGAGTTCAACCGCATTGCCAACAAGACCGAGGCCCTTGAAGACTCGCGCGAAATGCTGGGCTTCAAGAACCTGAAGGTCAGCGGTTACATGGACCCGGCCTTCATCTACAACAAGGCCCAGAACCGCTTTGGCGCTCAGTTCCTGAACAAGGTGGGAGACGACGGCTATAACTACGACAACTCGTACTTCGGGTCCGCTGTCATCGATTTCCAAAAGGAAACCGATTCTGGTGTGAAGTGGCGCCTGACCTTGTCGCCCAACCGTGGTGTCGGCTCTGTGTTTGATGGCGACTCCATCGTGCAAGAGGCCAGTGTCTCCATTCCCCTCACCGACCTGCAGACCCGTCTGATTGCAGGCCAGTTGCCGGATTGGTCTGGCTACGAGTTTCTGCCCGCCACGCAGAACAAACTGATCACTCACAACCTGTTGTTCGACTTCACCTTGCCCACGGCCTACACCGGTGTCGGCATGGATGTGACCCGTGGCAAGTGGATCACCAAGTTCATGCTTGGCAATATGAACAAGACCAAGAAGGATGCCGGCACACGCCAGCCCATGTTGGCCTACCGTGTGGACTACTCCAAGGGTGAGTTCAACGGCTTTGGTTTCGCTGGCGTCCATGGCAACGCGGCCAATTTCACAGAGAACGTCTTGGATGCCGATGACGCCGTCGTGCCGCAAGGCGAAAGCCGCGTTGACCTGTTCGAGATCGACGGCTACTTCATCCGTGGCGACTGGACGGTTCAAGGCCAAGCCAGCTTTGGCCGCCAGAAGAAAGCCGCCATTTCAACTAATGCTGACGGCGGCCTGCAAGACTCGCAATGGTGGGGTCTGTCTGGCCTGGCCGCCTACAAGTTCACCCCTCGCTTTGAGGGCATTGCACGGCTTGATTACCTGAACAACGCCAAGAACGGCGGCGGCTTGCTGGGCTTTACCTCGTCTGACGGGCGCAACGGTATCGGCCCTGGTTGGTCTCGCGATGAAGACGGCAACTGGGTTCAGGCAGACAGCAGCAAAGGCGCCAATCGCATGGCATTGAGCATGGGCCTGTCCTATCTGTTCGACGCCAGCACCACGCTGAAGCTGGAGTACCGCTTGGACCGCGCCAACCAAGCCGTGTTTGAGAACGTCAAAGACGGCAGCTACAGCAAGACCAATCACCTGCTGGGTGCCTCCGTCGTTGTCGCGTTCTGATGGTTCGGCAGCCTGAGGGCTGCCGCCTCCACCGATGGCCGCGCAGTTCCGTCGCGGCCATTTTTTTGTCTTCATGAAGAGGTGTCTATGCCCCAGAGCAACTCCTGGGCGGCGCGTGCCGCCGACCTGCGTCCGGATGGCCGTGCGGTGATCGACGGCCAGCGCGTTTCGGCCGTGGATGGCCAAACCTTTGAGAAGCGCTCTCCCATCGACAACCGTCTCCTCGGCGCCGTGGCCCGCGGCCAAGCGGCGGATGTGGATGCTGCGGTGCGTGCCGCACGCGCTGCCTTTGACGACCGGCGCTGGGCCGGTAAGGCGCCCGCCGTGCGCAAAAAGATCTTGCAGCGCTTTGCCGACAAGATCCTCGGCGCCAAAGAAGAGCTGGCACTGCTGGAAACCCTGGACATGGGCAAGCCCATCCAGTATTCGCTGTCGGTGGATGTGCCCTCCACCGCCCGCTGCATCGCCTGGTATGCCGAAGCGGTGGACAAAATCTACGATGAAATCGCGCCCACCCCAGACTCGGCCTTGGCCCTGATCACCCGCGAAGCCATGGGCGTGATTGGTGCCATCGTGCCCTGGAACTACCCCATGATCATGGCTGCCTGGAAGTTGGGGCCTGCCCTGGCCGCCGGCAACTCGGTGGTGCTCAAGCCCAGCGAAAAAAGCCCATACACGGCCTGCCGCTTGGCAGAGCTGGCGGTTGAAGCGGGCATTCCGCCCGGTGTCTTCAATGTGGTGCCCGGCTTCGGCCATGAGGCGGGCGAGGCCTTGGCCCTGCACATGGATGTCGATGCCATTGGCTTTACCGGCTCCACCCGCGTCGGGCGGCGCATGTTGGACTACTCGGGCCGCTCGAACCTGAAACGCGTCTACAACGAGTTGGGCGGCAAGTCTGCCTTCTTGGTCTTCGACGACTTCAAGGACCTGGAACGCACCGCCAAGACCGTGGCCGGCAGCATGTTCTTCAACCAAGGCGAGAGCTGCAACGCGCCTTCCCGCGTCTTGGTGCATGAGCGTGTGGCTGAGGCCTTTACCGCCCTGGTGGCGGCCGAAGCCCCAGGCTACGCCCCAGGCAATCCGCTGGACACTGGCACGGTGCTGGGCGCCTTGGTGGACGAGACTCAGATGCGCACGGTCTTGGGCTATATCGATGCAGGGAATGCAGAAGGAGCGCGTTGTGTCGCCGGCGGCCAGCAAGCTCTGGCTCAAACCGGTGGCTTCTATGTGGAGCCCACCGTGTTTGCCGGGGTCAGCAACGGCATGAAGATCGCCCGCGAGGAGATTTTCGGCCCGGTCATGAGCATCCTGACCTTCAAGACGGAAGAAGAGGCCATTGCTCTGGCCAACAACTCCAGCTACGGCCTGCAAGCCAGCGTTTGGAGCGACGGGCTCAACCGCGCCCATCGCGTGGCACGCGCGCTGCGCGCCGGCACGGTACACGTCAATCAATACGATGAAGACGACATCACCGTGCCGTTTGGTGGCTACAAGCAAAGCGGTAACGGGCGAGATAAGTCGCTGCATGCCTTTGACAAGTACACCGAACTCAAGACCACTTGGATCCGCCTTGACTGAGCCCACCGACTTCAGCCCCAGCGCCGCCGAGATCGCCAGCACCCAGGTTCGGCTCGAACAGCAGGGCGTGCACACCCTGCTGGTGCAGTTCACCGACGTGCATGGCGTGGCCAAAGGCAAGTATGTGCCCTTGAGCTATCTGGGGGAGTTGGTGCGCACCGGTGCCGGTTTTGCCGGGCCCTCCATTTGGGGCACGGCCTTACCGCGCATTGGCGCGCGTGCGGAGTACTACGCTCGGCCCATCAGCTTGGACGCGATTCGGCCCATGCCCTGGCAGCCGGGCTATGCCCTGGCCACGGGCAACGGCTATGTGGATGGTCAACCCTTTGAGGCTTGCCCGCGCCAAGTCTTGCGCCGAGCCACGGCCCGTTTGGCCGAGCGGGGCTGGACCCTCAAGACAGGCATTGAGCCCGAGTTTTTCTTGCTCAAGCAAAAGGACGGCCAGTGGCTGCCCTTTGATGACGCAGATCGGCTCGACAAGCCCTCTTATGACCTGAAGTCTCTGCCGCGCCAAGCTCCGCTGCTGCATGACTTGCATCAGGCCTTGAGCGCGATGGGGCTGGATGTGTTTCAGCTCGACCATGAGGATGCCCACGGCCAGTACGAGGTGAACTTCACCTATGACGAATGCTTGGCCAGCGCCGACAAGCTGATGTGCTTCAAGCAGGCCGCCCACGCGGTGGCAGAGCGCCACGGGGCCGTGTTCTCGATGATGCCCAAGCCCTTTGCGAACCAACCGGGCAGCGGATTGCACTTTCATGTCTCGCTGTGGGATGCGCAAGGCCAAGGCCTTTTCGCGCCCACAGAGCCCCAGGCGGAAAAGGGCCATCATCTCTCTACGCTGGGTCGACAGTTCATTGCTGGCGTGATGGCCCATTCAGCCGCCTTGTGCGCGCTGGCAGCGCCCACGGTCAACAGCTATAAGCGCTTGGTGGTGGGAGAGTCCTTGTCGGGCACGACCTGGGCGCCCGCCTATGTGGCCCACGGGCCTAACAACCGCACAGCGGTGGTGCGCACCTTGCCCGGCCGCTTTGAATGGCGCTTGCCTGATGCATCAGCCAACCCCTACTTGGCCACTGCAGCGCTGATCGCCGCGGGTTTGGACGGCATAAACCGACAACTTGACCCTGGCCCAGCCTGCACCGATGACCTGTTCAACCTGAGCCTGTCTGAGATCGCCCTGCGAGCCATTGAGGTGTTGCCTCAGTCTCTGGACGAATCCATCAGCGCCTTGGAAGCCGACCCAGTCATCCTCGCCGCCCTAGGGGACACCCTGAGCCAAGAGTTGCCCCGCCTCAAGCGCGCCGAATGGCTGAGCTATGCCCGACACATCAGCGCCTGGGAGTTGCAGCGCTATGCGGCTACGTTCTGATCGACGCCGAATCTTGCAAGGCTTGGTTGGCCTGACGGCAGCCTCGGCGAAGGGGCTGAGCTGGGCAGCGCCGCCGAAGGATGTCATTCGATTGGGCCAATCGGTACCTATCTCCGGGGCCGCGCAACACCTGGGCATTGAGTACCAGCGCGGCTTGCAGATGGCCTTTGATCAGGTCAATGCCGCCGGCGGTGTGCAAGGCCGCAGCATCGAGCTGATTAGCTTGGACGACGCCTATGAGGCCGACATGGCCGCCGCCAACACCCAAGACCTGATTGGCGCGGAAGCTGTGTTTGCCTTGGTGGGCTATGTCGGCGCGGAGTCCGTCCGGCGCAGCCTGCCACTGGCGCTCAAAGCCGGTGTGCCGATGATTGCGCCGCTGAGTGGTGCGGAGTTCTTGCGCCAGGCGCCTCCGCGAGGCTTGATCACTTGGCGGGCAGAACAATCGGCCGAATTGGCCTTGATCGTGCGCACCCTCAGCACCATGGGGTGGGACCGCCTGGCCGTGCTGCAACAAACCGATGCAGACGGCGAGGCCGGCCTGCTCGCCTTGCAGCAAGTCTTGCAAGCCGCCAAGCTGCCCGCACCGGTCACCGTGGCCAAGGTGGCGCGTAACTCGACCGGCGAGTCTGCGCTGGGGCAAAACGACATTGCGCCCGCCGCCAAGCAACTGCTGGAGGCCAAGCCGCAAGTCGTCGTGAGTTTGGCTGCCTATGGCAGCACGGGCGCCGTGTGGCGGGCCTTGCGCAAAGCGGGCTTTAGAGGCGGCTGCTACGGCACCAGCCTGAGCGGCTCGGCCGCGTTGGCCACCCAATTGGGCAGTGATGCCGCTGGGCTGTCATTGACGCAGGTTGTGCCCTCGCCCACAGACGCTGCCAAGCCCGTGGTTGCGGCCTATCTGCAGCGCTTAAGGGCCGCTGGTTCTAAACCGGAACATGCCTCTCTAGAAGGTTGGATGGTGGCTCAGACGCTGTTGGAGGCCTTGCGACGAATGCCGCGCAATGGCACGCGGGATCAGTTCTTGTCGGCCTTGGAGTCACTGGGCAACTGGGATATGGGTGGCTTTACGCTGAAGTGGGACTCCGCCCGGCGCCAGATGGCACAACATGTCAGCCTCACGGTTTACGACCAATCAGGGCGCGTACGACATTGAGCCCGTCTAGCTTTCGCTCCTCCGGTGCGGTTCCTTGGTTGTCCTACGGCGCCCTGTCACTCAGCATGGCGCTGGTGGGCAGCTATGTCGGCTTGTCAAAAGTGCTGGTCGCCATCTTCCCCATCTTCCTGTTGGCCTGGCTGCGGTTTGGCATCGCAGCTTTGGCGATGGCGGGCTGGTTACGCCGTGGTGCAGATGAGCCGGCCTTGGGGCCCAAAGAAAAGCGTCTTTTGTTTTTAGAGAGCTTTCTGGGCAACTTCCTGTTTTCGATCTGCATGTTGTATGGGGTTGCCGCCACCTCGGCCGTCTCCGCTGGGGTGATGATGGCAGGCATTCCTGCCATGGTGGCCCTGCTCTCCTGGTTCTTCTTGGGCGAACGGATTCGTCCCTTGGTCTTGGCGGGCATCGGCTTGGCCGTCTGCGGTATGGGCATGCTGGCGCTGGCTCGCCCCAGTGGTGCACCGCAACACACTTCAACATCCAGCATCGGCCCGCTTTGGGGCCACGTGCTGCTGCTGGGCGCGGTGTTTTGCGAAGCCTGCTATGTGGTGATTGGCAAACGCTTGACCGCCCAGGTGTCCCCCAAGCGCATCAGTGCGCTCATCAACCTCTGGGGCTTGGCTTTGGTCACGCCACTCGGGCTCTGGCAGGCTAGCCAGTTTGACTTCAGCAGTGTGGCGCTGCCCTCATGGGGCCTGCTCTTGTTCTACGCCTTGGCCGCAAGCGTTGTCACCGTGTGGCTATGGATGATTGGCCTGCAGCGGGTACCCGCTCAACGCGCGGGTGTCTTCAGCGTGCTGCTGCCCATCTCGGCCTGTGCGGTCGGTGTTCTTTTCCTGTCCGAGCCTTTGGGCATGGCGCAAGGTCTGGCCCTGTGCTTGGCCTTGCTTGGCCTGTTATTGGCCACTTGGCCCAGCGAAGCCTAAGTGCGGACGCAGCGCTCAGTGAACTCGTTCATCCCCTGCTCATCAATGGGGAAGAAGCCAGGCAAGGAAAAGCGCCGAAATGACGCGTAGCTTGAAAACGCCATGGTCCAGTCCGGAAAGCGCCGCACATCCAAAGGGCCGCGCGCCAAAATCTCTAAGTTGAAGTGCCGGTCATCCCGTTGCAAGCGCTGCCACAGCGTTTCTATGGACGACGGTGGCCCCTCAATGCACTGCACGAACCGTTCGTCCAAGTAGAGCAAATGGCCGGTGATGCCCAAGCGCAGATTGCGCTCGCGGGCACGGGCCAACAAAGTGAACAAGTGCAGCGACCCCAGCTTGTGGGTGGCTTGGCTACGGTACAGCAGACGTTCCAGCACAGTCTCTCAGTAGCGCTCATGCTCTACCGCCATGAATTCAAAACGCGCGCATGCTACGCGCGGAAATTGAACACAGACTGACGGCGGCGGCCCAAAGCAAAAAACCCCTGGTTTCATCACAGAAACCAGGGGTTTGGCAACAGCAGAATTTTGGTAGGCGCGATTGGATTCGAACCAACGACCCCCACCATGTCAAGGTGGTGCTCTAACCAACTGAGCTACGCGCCTGCTGAGCCTCTCAGTATAGCCACTTTTTAGGCTTTATCGCAAATCAGCGAGATTTTTGTTGGCGGCGGACCCGCGCACCCACAGCCACCAGGCCCGCCACCATCAGGGCCAGGGTGGTTGGCTCAGGCACGGGTGGCGTGTCCGTCCACACCTTCACATTGTCCAGAGAGGTGCCAAACGTGTCACTCAGGCCAGTGGCCATGAAGCTGAGCGTGGTGCTGGTGCTGGCGGCCACAAAACTGGTGGTGAAGTAGTTCCAGACGTTGTCATAGCTCTGATTCGCCCCCAAGGCTGGCGCAGCCGTCCAACCCGCGCCCACATTGAAGCTCAAGCCATTGGATTCCGCCGGAACAACAGAGCAGCACGGGCCGTTGTAGACATCAGAGGCCGGCCGGCTGGAGTAGTAAAAAGACAGGTAGTAGGTCTGCCCTGCCACCGTGGCAAAGTCCTGGGCCATCGTGGAGTTGGCACTTTGAGAGTCCAACTCAGCGAAGCTGCTGCCGCTCTGAGCAGTACCCACGAGGTTGTTCCGCAACTCGATCAAGGAGTTATCGCCGACAGCGTACCAACCGGTAGCCGGGCTGCCCTTATAAAAGCCCCAGGTGCCTGCAGCCTGGTTGGCCAACTCAAAACTGCCGTCTACAAGCAAATTGGTGGGCTCTTCGGTGGATTGCGCCTGGGCGCAAGCAGCACTGGCAGCCAAAGCAAGGGCGAGGTAATGACGAGCGTTCACGGTGTTCCCCAACTACAAAACGTGCAGATCTTTGCGGTTAACGGCCAAGATCAGAACAATAAGGTCAGCAAATTAAACCACGACTAAAGATACAACTTGTTAACTTTCGGTTCAAGGTGTGCTGACGTGAACTACTTCCGTTTCACTTGTTGCACACCCGCGACACGACGCACCTGCGCCAAGACTTGCGCCAGCCTCGCCACATCGGCCACTTCAACCGTAAAAGTCATCCAAGCAGTCTGCCCATTGGCATCACGCACGGTTTGGGTGTGGACGCCCACCACATTGGTCTTGTCTTTGGCAAAGACCTCGGTGATGTCGCGCAGCAAGCCCTGTCGGTCGGCGGCCTCGACAGCCACATCCACAGGGTACATGGCCTCGCTCTGGGCAAGGTCACGGCCCCAGGCCACGGGCAGCACACGCTCCGGCAGGCGCTGCGCCATATGCCTGAAGTTGGTGCAATCCGCGCGGTGCACGGCCACGCCCTGCCCTCGCGTCACAAAGCCCCCAATGGCGTCCGGCGGTGCGGGCTTGCAGCACTTGGCCAAGGTGGTGAGCAGGCTTTCAACCCCCACCACCAGCACGCCGCCCGGTGCTCGGCTGGGCGCGCCGGGCTTGCGGCGGAACAGCGGCACTTCATCCTCGGGCGCCACGGGCTCAGGCGGCCGTAGCAGTTGCTCGATGTTGCGCAGCGAATACTCATCCTTGCCCACCACCTCGAACAAGGCTTGCGCATCCTTGAAGCCCAACTGGCTGGCCAAATCGTCCAACTTCAGCGCTGTGCGGCCCTCGCGCTGCAAGAGCTTTTCCACCGACTCCCGGCCTTTGGCGATGGTGCTGGCTTGAGCTTGGCTGTTGAACCAAGCTCGGACTTTGGCCCGAGCCCTGGGGCTCTTCAAAAAGCCCAGTTCAGGGTTCAGCCAATCCAGAGACGGACCGCCTTCTTTGATGGTCACCACCTCCACCGTCTGGCCGTTCGCCAGGGGCGTTGAGAGCGGCACCATCGCGCCATCCACCTTGCCGCCACGGCAGCGGTGGCCCAGGTCGGTGTGCAGCGCATAGGCGAAGTCGATGGGCGTTGCCCCTGCTGGCAACTCGATCACCGTGGCTTGCGGCGTGAAGACATAGATGCGATCGTCCAGCGCCGCCCCTTCCGCTGACACGGCCTGCCCTGAAAAGTCGCGCTCCCAGGCCAGCAACTGCCGCAACACGGCCTTGCGGGCTTCGCTCAAGCGCCCTTCATAATCGCCGGCAGCACTCACCCCGGCATAGCCCTTGGCACCGGCCTCTTTATAGGCCCAGTGGGCCGCTACGCCGTACTCAGCGTGCTCGTGCATCTCGTAGGTGCGGATCTGCACCTCAATGGCGCGGCCATCTTCTCCCCGCACAACCGTGTGTAGGGATCGGTAGCCATTGGCCTTGGGGCGCGCGATGTAGTCGTCGAACTCGCCTTCCACAGCCCTGTAGCGCTCATGCACACGCGCCAGCGCGGCATAGCAGGCGGGCACATCGGCCACCACCACGCGCAGCGCGCGCACGTCCATCACCCGCTCAAAATCCAGGCGCTTGCCCTGCATCTTTTTCCAGATGCTGTAGAGGTGCTTGGGCCGCCCATGCACCACGGCGGGCACACCGTGGGCTTGCAGGTCTGCCGCCAACTGCTTGCGCACAGCCTCGACGCTGGCTTCGCGCTCTACGCGTTTCTCAGCCAGCAGTTTGGCAATGCGCTTGTATTCGTCGGGATGTTGGAAGCGGAAGGCCAGGTCTTCCATCTCCCACTTGATTTGCCAAATGCCTAAGCGATTGGCCAGCGGCGCAAACACGCGGCTGGTTTCGTCGGCCAGGGTGTGGGGGCATGGCAGGCGTGCCGCCGCATACCAACGCAGCGTTTGCAGGCGCGAGGCTAGGCGTAGCAGCACCACGCGCAAGTCGCGCGAAAACGCCAGCAACATCTTGCGCACCCGCTCGGTTTGCTGGGCCTGCAGCTCGTCATCGACCTGCGCCTCCCGCGCTGCACGCTGAATCTGCACCAGCTTTCGCGTCAGCGTCACAAGGCTGGCATAGGACGGCCCGAAGGCCTTCTCGATCACGTCTTCCGGGCGCTGCAAGAAGTCGCCCGCATACACCAAAAAAGCGGCGGCCTGCAGGCTGGGCGCACCGCCAATGGCGCGCAAGATGTCGGCCACCGCGCTGGCGTGGGCAAAGGCATCTTCACCCGTATCGAGCTGCTGGCCCGTCAGCAGTGGCTCAGCAAACTGCCGGGCGCGCAGCAGCGCCGCTTGGCCCTCTTCCAGTGCTGCGCGCGCGGCTGCATCTGCGGCCGCAGCATTGCTGACATGGGCCGGACGGCCATCCGCGCGCAGCATGTCCCCGGCCAGCGCCACGATGGGCGCTGCCGGGCTGCTGGAATGTCCGTCGCTCTTCATGGCCTCAACAAAAACTCCCGCACCGCCGCCACCTGATGCGGCTGCACCAGCGTGGGCGCGTGGCCCGCTTCTTCAAACACGATCAGCTCGGCCTTGGGGCCGCGCTGCGTCATGGCTTGGGCCGTCTCAGCAGTCAGCAAGTCGGACTGGCCGCCGCGAATCAGCAGGGTCGGGCCGCGCAGTTGCTCATAGCTGTACCACAGCATGGCTTCGCCCTGGGCGGCCAGCTCAGGGGTGATGGCTTTGAAAGGCAGGGCAATGGCGGGGTCGTAATGCGGCTTGAAGCCGTCGCCTTCAGGCCGCAACTGCGGCCGGGTCAGGGCCAGCCATTGCTCGCGGCTGTGCGGGCCAAAGCCTTGTGAGATGGCCCAGAGCTGATCTGCGGCTTCATCTTCCGTCTTCCAGCGCACCGGCAAGCCCAGATACTGGCCAATGCGGATCAAGGCCTGCGCCTCAATGCGTGGCCCCACATCATTGAGCACCAATTTTTGAAGGGGCGAGTTGGGCAGCGCAGCCACGCCCAAGCCGATCAGTCCACCCATAGAGGTGCCGACCCAGTGCACCGTTTGGGCTTCCAGCCGCGCCAGGAGCGTGACCATGTCGGCCACATAGGCGGGAATGGCATAACCCATGGGGTCGGGCAGCCAATCGGAGTGACCACGCCCCACCACATCGGGGCAGACGACCCGGTATTCGGCACTCATGGCTTGGGCCAGCACGTCAAAGTCCCGCCCCTGGCGCGTGAGACCGTGGACGCAGACCAACACTTTGTCGTTAGCGGGGTCGCCCCACTCGGTGTAGGCCATGCGGTGCAGACCCCGCGCATTGAGGCATTGCACGAAGCGTTGGCGGGGCTGGGAAGTGGTGTTCATAGGGTTTGGGGCGCCTGCAAGCGTCCTTAAAGCAAGCTGTGCGGATAATCACTGTAGCAACCCCTTCAGGAGATTTCTGCATGCTCAAAGGAAAAACCGCGCTGGTCACTGGTTCCACCAGTGGCATTGGCCTCGGCATGGCCCGTGCGCTGGCCGAACAAGGCGCCCACGTAATGCTCAATGGTTTTGGCGATATTGACGCCGCCAAGGCCGAGGTCAGCCAAGCCGGCCAGGCCCACGGCGTGCGTGTCAGCTACCACGGGGCAGACATGACCAAGCCCGCCGAGATCGAAGCCATGGTGCGCGCTTGCGAGGCCGAGTTTGGCGCTGTGGATATCTTGGTCAATAACGCGGGCATCCAGCATGTGGCGCCGGTCGATGACTTCCCCGCTGAGAAGTGGGACGCCATCATCGCCATCAACTTGAGCTCGGCCTTTCACACCACGCGCTTGGCACTGCCGGGCATGAAGGCCCGTGGCTGGGGCCGCATCATCAATGTGGCCTCGGTGCATGGCTTGGTGGCCTCCGCCAACAAGTCGGCGTACGTGGCCTCCAAGCACGGCATCATCGGTTTCACCAAGGCCGTGGCCCTGGAGACCGCCACCACCCCGGTGACGGTCAACGCCATCTGCCCTGGCTGGGTGCTGACCCCGCTGGTGCAAAAGCAAGTCGATGCCCGCGCGCTGGACGACGGCGTGAGCAACGACGAAGCCAAGCTCCGCTTGCTGGCTGAGAAAGAGCCCTCGCAGCAGTTCACCACACCCGAAGAGCTGGCCGCCATGGCCATCTTCATGTGCTCACCCGCCGCCAACAACCTGCGCGGCACCGCCATCAATATGGATGGCGGCTGGGTCGCTCAGTAAAGCCCAAATTCCGTTTCCAAATCATTCGTGTCTAGGCGCGAAGCCGAAGGCAGTGCTGTAGCACGCGCGAGGCGAAGCAACAAGGACACGGATGATGAGAGACGGAATCACTTGAGCTGTACGCTGCCGGAGACGGTGGCACTGATGCTGCCCTTGCCGGCCTCAACCGGCATCTCGGGGGCGGCATCGGCCATCGCCATCTTCATGGCCCGCATCGGCATCGGGTGGCCACTCTCTGGCGCTTCATAGGCCACGGAGACTTCGCGCAAGCTATAGCCCGCATAGCCAAAGGCCTTGGCCTGAAGTTCGGCTTGCGCCTTGAAGCGCGCAATCGCCATGGCTGTGACTTCGGCTTCCATCTTTTCGCGGGTTTCGCGCGAGACGCTGTAGCTGACGTTGGCAATCGTCATGCTGGCGATCTTGCCGGTGAGCTGGCCAATGGTGGCCATGTCACGGCCTTGGATTTGCACCTCGGTGCTGCCCTGCCAGCCGTTGATCACCCCCTTATTGTTGTAGCGCGGAAAAATAGAAAACGCGCCGGTTTGTACTTCGAGCTGGCCAGGCTTCATTTGCTTGCGAGCTTCCACCAAGGCGCTGTCTACAGCGACTTTGAGCTGGTTTTGCACAGCATTGGCGTCGCTACCTTCTTTGGCAACCGACAGCACCAGCATCATCCAATCTTTGGGCACATCGACCGTGGCCGTGGCGGAAAGGTTTAAAACGCCTTGCGGCTGCGGAGCCACCGCCTGCGCGCTGGCCCCCGAGGCCAACAAGACCGACAAAGCACCGCCCAGCAGGCTGGCTGCGCGGCGGGCACGAAGGGAGGAGGAAGTGATAGTCATGGCGGCACAACGCCCAAGATCAATGGCAGGATGACGGCTGATCCCCTTCAAACTAGGGTTTCACCTCGGAAAAATGAAATGTAACAGACCGCATTCACCTCAAAAACCCGGGCGCAAAGGGCCAGAATCGAGGCTGTTACAAATTCAGGAGTTGGGATGAACGCCAACAGCAATGCACGCCAAGACCGTATCGTCGTCGTTGACGACGACGCCCGTATCCGCGACCTGCTGCGCCGCTACCTCACCCAGGAAGGTTTCGAAGTTCTGCTGGCCGAGGACGCCAAGGCGCTGAACCGCCTGCTGACGCGCGAGACCATCGACCTCATCGTCTTGGACCTGATGCTGCCGGGTGAAGATGGCCTCTCCATCTGCCGCCGCCTGCGCGCCGCCGCCGACACCACGCCCATCATCATGCTGACCGCCAAGGTCGAAGATGTGGACCGCATCGTCGGCCTGGAGGTGGGTGCCGATGACTACATGCCCAAGCCCTTCAACCCGCGTGAGCTGCTGGCCCGTATCCATGCCGTGCTGCGCCGTCGCCCGGCCCCTGAAGCCCCCGGCGCGCCCGCCAAAGACCCGCAGATCGTCACCTTCGGCCCGTTTGAGTTTGACCTCTCGCTGCGCCGCCTCACCCGCAATGGCGAGCAGATCACGCTGACCACCGGCGAGTTCTCCATGCTCAAGGCCCTGGTGCGCCACCCGCGCCAGCCCCTGTCGCGCGACAAACTGGCGCAACTGGCCCGTGGCCGCGAGTTTGAGCCCTTTGACCGCTCGCTCGACGTGCAGATCTCGCGCCTGCGCAAGATGCTGGAGCCCGACCCCTCCAACCCCCGCTACATCCAAACCGTGTGGGGCGTGGGCTATGTCTTTGTGCCCGGTGACAACGCTTGACCCCCTCCATCCCTGACGTGGAATTGGAATGAGTCTCAGCACGGGCTCGCCGCCCCCCTCGCGCCCCCTCGTCAAGCCTAAGAAGAGCCCTTCTCGCAGCAAGGCGTCCACCCGGACGCCATTTGCACTCAACCTCTTCTGGCGCACCTTTTTCTTGCTGGCCATTTTGCTGGGCGGCGGCATTGCTGCGTGGGTGCAAACCCTGAGGCAGCTGGAGTTTGAGCCGCGCGCCGTGCAAGCGGCGCAGCAAATTGCCAGCTTGGTGAACTTGTCGAGCGCCGCGCTGCGTTATGCCGACCCGATCAACAGGGTAGCAGCCGTCAAGACCATGAGCGAGCAAGAAGGCGTCAGCCTGCGCCCGCGTGGCCCTACTGACCAGTGGGAGCCCTTCGAGACCGACCGCTTCACCCGTTTGGTGGCCGCTGACCTGCGCACCCGCCTCAGCAAAGAGGTGGTGATCGCCAGCAGTGTGAACGGCAAACCCGGCCTGTGGATTGGCTTTGAGATCGAGCGCGCACCCTACTGGCTGCAAGCCGATGTCTCGCGCCTGCACCAGCAAATGCAAGTCGACACCTGGCTGATCTGGGTGGGCATTGCCTTTACCGCCACCATCCTGGGCTCGGTGGCGATTGCGCGGCTGATCAACCGCCCGCTGCAAGAACTCTCTTTTGCGGCCAGCCGCATCCGGGAAGGTGAGTTTGAGTCTCATTTGGACGAGACCACGCTGACCAGCGAGATTCGCACCGTCAACATGGGTTTCAACCGCATGGCCCGAGAGCTGGCCAAGGTGGAGCAAGAGCGCGCGGTGATGCTGGCCGGCATCAGCCACGACCTGCGCACCCCGCTGGCCCGCCTGCGCCTGGAGGCCGAAATCAGCGTCTATGACGAAGAAGCCCGCCGCAACATGGCGCAAGACATCGACCAGCTCGACGCCATCATCGACAAGTTCATGGACTACGCGCGGCCCGACGAAACCCGCATCTTCAAGGTCGACCTGGTGCCCGTCATCGAGCGCGAAGCCTCGGCCTTCCGCGACACCACGCAAATTCGCATCACTCTGAAGCTGCCCCCCGCGCTGATGGTGCAAGGTGACGAGACCGAACTCGCCCGCATCTTCTCCAACCTGTTTGAAAACGCCCGCCGATATGGCCGCACGCCCGAGACCGGCATTGCCCGCGTCAAGGTGAGCCATGTGCAGGCCGGCGACACCGTCATCATCACCGTGCGCGACTACGGCCAAGGCGTGGCCCCCGAAAAGCTGGACCAGCTCACCACCCCCTTCTTCCGGGGTGACGCCGCCCGCACCGCCGCCACGGGTGCCGGGCTGGGCCTGGCCATCGTCAAGAAGGCCCTGCAGCGCATCGGTGGTGACTTGGCCTTGGCCAATGCGCGAGACACGGGCCTGGTGGCTCACATTCGGCTGAAGCGCGCCGACTAAGCCCAAAGGGCACCACGCCCATCAGCCCCCCCGGCACCGCCTGTATCCCTCCGTGTCTCTGTGCCTCTGTGCCTCTGTGCCTCTGTGCCTCTGTGCCTCTGTGCCTCTGTGCCTCTGTGGCGGTCTTCAAACCCCCTCAAGCACCCTCAATGCCCACCAGCAAGCACACCGCCCGCGTCTCAATCGCCCTGCCCTCGCCCACCGGCCCCATTTTCTCGGCCGTCTTGGCTTTGACGTTCACTTGGCTCACCGCCACCCCCAACACCTCGGCAATGCGTGCCTGCATGGCCGCAATGTGCGGTGCCATCTTGGGCGCCTGGGCCACGATAGTGCAGTCCACATTGCCCACCTGCCAGCCCGCAGCGCGCACGCGCCGCATGGCCTCGGCCAGCAACACGGCTGAATCTGCGCCTTTGAACTCAACAGCAGTGTCCGGAAAGTGCCGCCCAATATCGCCCAAGCCAGCGCCGCCCAGCACCGCGTCGGTGATGGCATGCAGCAGCGCGTCAGCGTCAGAGTGGCCCAAGAGCCCATGGCTGTGGGGGATGGTGATGCCGCCCAGCACCAAGGGTCGACCGACGACGAGCGCATGGGTATCCCAGCCTTCGCCGATGCGGATGTTCAACAAAGAAGAGTGGGCAAGGGTCATCACGATCCAGTCAAAGAGTAGTGTTGCAGGCGTTCCAGGCTGCCCAGATGCGCCACCATGCTGCCATCGGCTGTCAGCGGCACTGCAACAGGGGCGGCCAAGGCCAGGGCATGATAGATGGTGTCCAATAGGTGGGGGTCCAAGTGCTGGGCCAGCGCCATGGCTTCAGCGAGCAAAGCGGCGTCGCCCTCTACAGACAGGTGCGAGGCCATCAAGTCCGCCCAATCTTGCAGCATAGTCTCCGACGCTTTGCGGGCCGGCATCCAGCACCCACTGCGGGGGCGAGGTGGGGCTCCCCACGCTCAAGCCCGGACCAGACGCCGCGCCCGGGCTAGGTCTTCCGCGCTGGTGACTGGCGCTTGTGCCAAACGGCCTAATAGCCGCTGGGCCGCCGCTTGGCGGGCTTGGTGCTGGGCTTGCTGGGCCACAGCGTCCTTCAAAAGCTCGGTCATTACCGCGCTCTTGTTATGCCCGGCAAAAGTCTGGTCAAAGGCCTTCTTCACCTCTTCGGGCACGCTGAAGGTCATGATCCTCATGGCGGAGCCTGTGTTGTTGAAGATTTCAGCAATCTAGCGAGGCCAAGCTGGGTGTGTCAAGCTGCGTCATAGAGCTAGAAAATTCGCACTGAATGAACCGCCGGGCACCCGCAAGCAATCTGCACTCAGTTGTGCAGGTAACCGAGCCAACATCCCTGAGGGTAGAAGTCGAATACTTCGACAGGCCGCCGCGTCTTGGTGAAGTGCCAGGACACCACGTTCACGGTTTCATTCTCAACACCCCAGTAGATGGAGCCGTCGGCCAAGCCATCCACCAGAGGATTCAAAAGGTCGATCCAACTCTTGGCAAATAGCGCTATGGAAGGTGGCGACTTTCCGACGTGTACGATCTGCTCAATGCATCCCGTCCCGCCGGGAAACAGATCAACGGCCATCACCTCTTTGCTCATGGTGCGAATGAACGGCATTCTCTTTGGGTGATATGGCCAGGGTTGCAGTAGATTGTTCTGGATCCATTCATCATCTATCCGAGCGCCAGTACCCCGGTGACGCTTAACTCGAACCGATGTAGTTGGGATACTGGCATACAAAGTCGGCAATTCTGCAATCGGGCGCCAAGTACCGTATGCGCCCGGGAAGAACCAGGCATCGCCTGATCCATTGTGGTGTGCGTAACTGTTTCTAAGGATGGGGGGGCAGCGCGAAGCCAAGCGCCCGCTCCGTGGCCACAATGTCGTCTTTCCCTGCCGGGGGAGCCATCTGCTCAAAAAGATCAGGTGCATGAACAGCGACCACACGATCAAACTTTGCCCAAAAGGCACGCATCTCATCCAAGGACATTTCCATACTTTCGATACTGCGGAAGCAGATCCCAAACATCGGTGGTTTCTAGGTCAACGCTAGATCGCCAGCCCAAAGGCTCCTGGTCCGTGCTAGACCAGATCACCAGGCCTTGATCGACTTGGTCCAGCAGTGCCGTCAGGTACTCCGTCAGGCTACCTGCTGCCAGTCCGACCGCTCCATATTTGGCGACCTCCAGCAGTTGGCCAACTGACCCTATCCCGCCGGGCAGACCATCCCAGACAAAGGAATCTCCCATGATCGTGATGCCGATCGTCAGGCGGCTTGGGTGGAACTTCCAGTCCACAAACGGATGGGAGCTCACCCACTCAGGATTCGGTAGGCATCTTTCACGCAGTCGCTCTTGATACCGCTCCTCAAACAGCCTGACTTCCACACTGTGAGTGTCGAGCATCTCGCGGGCCGACAGCATGCGATAAGGAAATCCCGCAGCAAAGACACAGTGCTGGCCGCTGCCATCATGGTGATCAAGCAGAGTCCTAATCTCATCGGGTAGAGGGAAGTCCAGCCCAGCCTCCAGCGCTTGCAGATCGATGCCTGAGACCGGGCCAGGCAGACTTGCCAGCAAGCCTGGTGAGAACCGCTCCAGGGCACTATCAAACCGCAACAGCAGCGACTTCAATTCAGACATTCAGGCCTCAATTCACGGGGTGATCTGGATTGAGCACATAAGACATTTGCCTTACGCCCCTTGCGAGCTCGAGCGTCAGCCAAGTAATCCGCTTCCAAATCGTCGAGGGGCTGCGAGGTGGCCTGTCTGGCCAAAGCAGTCATGGTCCATCCCGCTTCTTTGGCTAGGCGATTGAGCCGCAGCTCTAGCTCCGGGGTCAGGCGGATGGTGAGCATGCCAAGTCTCCTTTTTGCACGGCTAGCATAGCGCTCCTTGCTGCCACCGACGCAAAGGCGTTCCACGGCTGGCCGCCGAGGAATGCGTAGCGGCAAACCGATTGATGCTTACAGTGCGCAAGCCTAAAATACAGAAATCTGTACGAAAGAGGCTCTCGAATGAAAACCACGTTGGTTCTGAACGATGCGCTGGTGCAGCAAGCCAAGTCTTTGGCGGTTGAGCAAAAGACGACGCTGACTCGTTTGGTTGAAGAGGGGCTGCAACTGCGCCTGGGCAAGGCACATGTCAAGCCAAAGGCAGTCAAGCTGCCCATTTACGCCGGGCGTGGCGGCATCAAACCGGGCATCAACCCCGTCAGTAACAAAGCTTTATTGGACGCTGCGGACGCTGACTGACTGAGGGCCCACCATGACGCCCGATGTCAATGTGCTGCTCGCGGCCTCGCGCAGCGACCATCCTCACCACACTGCTGCGCTGGCTTGGCTCAACACCGCTCTGATCGCCGCCAGTCAGGGCACCCGCTTCAGCTTGCAACCCATGGTGGTGGCCAGCTTCATTCGGTTGGCTACCAACAGCCGCTTGTTTCCAAACCCGACACCGCCGGAACACGCTGTGCAATTTGTCGAGGCCTTGTTGCAATCTCCAGGCGTCAGCCTGGCGAACCTGGGGCCTGAGTGGCCCACCTTGGGTGCCCTGTGCAGCACCCAAAAACTCAGCGCCAATGCGGTGCCCGATGCCTGGCTGGCTGCCGCCGTGTTGCACCAGGGTGAACACTTGGTGAGTTTCGACGGCGACTTCAAACAGCTATTGCCAAAATCGCAATTCACCCGCCTCAGGCCTTGAGCGTTGCTGGGCCTTTCTGGCTCAGCAGCCTCACCCCACCATCCGCTGCGCCACCCGCCACAGCACCCCGCTGGGGTCGTGCAGGGTCATGTCCAGCAGGCCCCAAGGGCGCTGTTCGGGCTCGCTGATCTTCACGCCGTATTGCGCGGCGATGCCTTTGCGCAGCAGCTGGGCATGGAAGGCGTGGAGGTCGTCCACCATCAGGTGCATCATGAAGTTGTGGGCGTGTTGGGGTTCAAAAAAGTCTTGCAGCAAGAAGGCCGTTTGGCCCCAACGGAAGCCCGCGATATCGCCATGAGCAAACTCTTGGCTGAAGCCCAGGTCAGCGTAAAAGCGCTGAGACTGGGCAAAGTCTTTGGCTGGCACAAAGGCGCGCACTTCGGGGCCGCGCTGTTGGCTGGCCAACAGCCGCTCGGCCAAGGCAAAGTCGCCCGGCCAGGTGACTTTGAAGTTTTCATAGTCGCCGCGCACGAGCTTTGGGCTGTGGCCCAGACGCTCAACCGCACTGGCTTCGTCGGTCACTTGCTCACCGGCAAAGGCCAGGGCCGGGGCCAGCAGGCCCAGGCGGAACATCTGCGGGGTTTGGGCGGCCCATTTGCCGGTGCGGTCCAGGGTGCTGGTGATGCGCTCGGTGCCGGGCTCCTCCGCCTTCAGCGTGTCGGCCAGGGGCAAGGCCAGCAGGCCGCCGACTTCATCGTCCCAACAGGCGTCGATCAGGCGGTCCACCCATTCGGGGCGCAGCAGGCAGCGGGCCGCGTCGTGCACCAGCACCCAGTCTTGCGGCTGGGCGCCACGGGCACGCAGCTCATTCAGGCCATTGGCCACGGTCTCGGCCCGGGTGGCACCGCCCACCTTGGCCAGCCACAGGTGCTCAGTCTCGCCCTCACCTAAGTCTTCTTCAAACTGAATGTCGTCGGGTGCCAGCACCACCAGGGTGGCGGCAATGCGCGGCACTTTGGCCAGGGCTTGCAGGGTGTGGGCCACCAGCGGCTGGCCGCCTACGGGCTGATACTGCTTAGGCCCTAAGGTGCCAGCGCGGCTGCCAGTGCCCGCACAGGGCACCAGCGCAAAACAACGGGGCTCGGCCCCCACAGAATAGGTGGTCATAGGTGGGAGATTCTAGAATCCCCTGCTTTGATGCGCCCCCTGCTCTGAGGCTAGGGGCGTGTTGTCATTTCTGCCCCACGCTTTTCATGCAACTGCCCGTCATCGCCCCTGGCAAACGTTTCACCCTGCCCCGCCCCATCGGCTCGGGCGACGCGCTGCTGCTGGCCCAGATGGCCCAGGCGCGGGTGGCCGAGCAGCGCACCCTGGTGGTGATGACGGCCGAGCCCGCCGACGCCCAGCGCCTGGCCGAAGAACTGCCGTTTTTTGCGCCGGGCCTGCGGGTGGCCATCTTCCCGGACTGGGAAACCCTGCCCTACGACACCTTCAGCCCGCACCAAGACCTGATCTCGGAGCGGCTGGCCACGCTGTGGCGCATCCACCAGCGTGAAGTGGATGTGGTAGTGCTGCCCGCCACCACAGCGCTAACGCGCTTGGCCCCCCCCAGCTTTTTGGCCGGCACCACCTTTCAGTTCAAGCAAAAGGCCAAGCTCGATGAAGCCGCGCTGAAAAGCCAGTTGACGCTGGCGGGCTACAGCCATGTGAGCCAGGTCGTCTCGCCCGGTGAATATGCCGTGCGCGGCGGGCTGATTGACCTGTTTCCCATGGGCTCCAACGTGCCCTACCGGGTGGACTTGTTCGACAACGAGATCGACTCCATCCGCACCTTTGACCCCGACACCCAGCGCAGCCTCTACCCCGTGCCTTCCGTGCAGTTGTTGCCGGGGCGCGAGTTCCCCATGGACGACGCGGCGCGCACCCGCTTCAGGCAGCGCTGGCGCGAGCAGATGGAAGGCGACCCCACCCGCTCGCGCATCTACAAGGACATCGCCCAAGGCATCGCCACGGCCGGCATTGAGTACTACCTGCCGCTGTTCTTTGACGAGCCCGCCAGTATTTTTGAGTACATCGGCAGCCACCAACAAACGCATCTGGTGCTGCACGGCGAGGTGGACGAAGCCCTGCAGCGCTTTTGGGTAGACACCCGCGAGCGCCACCGCTTTTTGCAGCACGACCCCGAGCGGCCCATCTTGCCGCCCGAGTCCATCTACCTGCGGGTGGAAGAGTTCTTTGCCCGCTGCAACGAGCACGCTGCCCTGGCCCTGCGCGGCAACGAGGCCGTGGATTGGGCCCGGCCCCTGCCGGACATCTCCACCGACCGTGGCGCCACCGAGCCGCTGGCCACGCTGGAGAAGCACCTGCGCGAGACGCCGCACCGCGTGCTGCTGCTGGCCGAAAGCGACGGCCGCCGCGAAAGCCTGCTGGAGATGCTGCGCGACCACGGCATCAGCATCCCCAGTGTGGACACGCTGGCGGAGTTTGACGCGGGCGATGAGAAGGTGGCCATCGCCGCCGCACCGCTGGCGGCCGGTTTTCATTGGCACGAGCCTGCGGCCAATCCCGCCCGCTCGCTGCAGTTCATCACCGAGACCGAGCTGTTTGCCACAGCGCCCACCGCCCGCCGCCGCCGCAAGCAAGAGCAGACCAGCAATGTCGATGCGCTGATCAAAGACCTCTCCGAGCTGAAGGTGGGCGACCCGGTGGTGCACTCGGCCCATGGCATTGGCCGCTACCAGGGCTTGGTGCACATTGACTTGAGCGGTGGCACCGACGGCGCCAGCGAGTTCTTACACCTCAAGTACGCCGACGACGCCACGCTGTATGTGCCCGTCAGCCAACTACACCTCATCAGCCGCTACACGGGCGTGAGCGCGGACGAGGCCCCCTTGCACCGCCTGGGCTCTGGCCAGTGGGAGAAGGCGCGCCGCAAGGCGGCCGAGCAAGTGCGCGACACTGCCGCCGAGCTGCTCAACCTTTATGCCCTGCGCGCTGCGCGCGAGGGCATGAGCCACCGCTTCTCGCCGCACGACTACGAAGCCTTTGCCGCCAGCTTTGGTTTTGAAGAAACGGCGGACCAGCGCGCGGCCATCCACGCCGTCATCCAAGACATGATCTCGCCCAAGCCCATGGACCGGCTGGTCTGCGGCGATGTGGGCTTTGGCAAGACCGAGGTGGCGCTGCGTGCCGCCTTTGTGGCGGTGCATGGGGGCAAGCAGGTGGCGATCTTGGCGCCCACCACGCTGCTGGCTGAACAGCACTACCAAACCATCGTCGATCGCTTTGGCAAGTGGCCCGTCAAGGTGGCCGAGCTGAGCCGCTTTCGCACGCCCAAAGAGGTCAAGGCCGCGCTGGAAGGCATGGAGGCCGGCACCATCGACATCGTGGTGGGCACGCACAAGCTGCTGTCAAAGGATGTGAAGTTCAAGCGCCTGGGCCTCTTGGTGATCGACGAGGAACACCGCTTTGGCGTGCGTCACAAAGAGGCCATCAAAGCCATGCGTGCCGAGGTCGATGTGTTGACCCTGACCGCCACACCCATCCCCCGCACCTTGGGCATGGCGCTGGAGGGCCTGCGCGATCTGAGTGTGATCGCCACGGCGCCGCAGCGCCGCCTGGCCATCAAAACCTTTGTGCGCAGCGAGAGCAGCGGCACCATCCGCGAGGCCGTGCTGCGGGAGCTGAAGCGCGGTGGGCAGGTGTACTTCCTGCACAACGAGGTCGAGACCATCGAAAACCGGCGCCAGAAGCTGCAAGAGCTGGTGCCCGAGGCCCGCATTGCCGTGGCCCACGGCCAAATGCCCGAGCGCGAGCTGGAGCGGGTGATGCGCGAGTTCACCGGCCAACGCCATAACGTGCTGCTGTGCTCCACCATCATCGAGACCGGCATTGACGTGCCCAGCGCCAACACCATCATCATTGCGCGGGCTGACAAGTTTGGCCTGGCCCAGTTGCACCAGTTGCGGGGCCGCGTGGGCCGCAGCCACCACCAGGCCTATGCCTACTTGCTGGTGCCCGATGTGGAAGGCCTGACCAAGCAGGCCAGCCAGCGCCTGACGGCCATTCAAGAGATGGAAGAGCTGGGCTCGGGCTTCTACCTCGCCATGCACGACCTGGAGATTCGCGGTGCCGGTGAGGTGCTGGGAGACCACCAGAGCGGCAATATGATGGAAGTGGGCTTCCAGCTCTATAACGAAATGTTGAGCGAAGCCGTGCGGGCACTGAAAAAGGGCGAAGAGCCCGACCTGCTCAGCCCTCACAGCGCCGTGTTTGGCGCCACCACCGAGATCAATCTGCACAGCCCCGCCCTGCTGCCCGACGCCTACTGCGGCGACGTGCACACCCGCCTCTCGCTCTATAAAAAGCTGGCCAGCGCCGAGCGGCCAGAGCACTTGGAGCTGCTGCTCGAAGAGATTACCGACCGCTTTGGCAAACTGCCCACCCAAGGCCAAACCCTTTTCGACACCCACCGCCTGCGCATCCAGGCCAAGCCCTATGGCGTGATGAAGATCGACGCCGGGCCGCGCCTGATGAGCATCACCTTCAAGCCCAACCCGCCCATTGATGCGATGCGCATCATCGAGCTGGTGCAAAAGAACCGCCACGTCAAACTGGCGGGCAATGACAAGCTGCGCATCGAGCGCGAGATCGCCGAGCCCCGCGCTCGGGCCGATTTCATGCGCGACATCTTGCGCTCGTTGGGCCAGCCGGTGCGGGCGGCTTGATGCCCACCTTGCAGACGCAAACCGACGAAGAAGGCGCGGCCGCAGCGCTCAATCAGCCTTGTGCCAGCGCGGCAAAGAGCGTCACCCGCACCATTTGGGCAGACACCTCAAAGCGCAAGGGCGGGTTGCCGTTCTCGCGCAGCGCCTTTTGCGCAAGGCTTAAGCCCACACCAAAGCGCTGCACCAAGCCGAACACCTTCATCGCCTCGGCCAAGTGAGGGTTGCGGTAGTCGGTGACCCCGGCTTGCCCAAAATTGCTCACCGTCACCAAGCCAAACGGGCCGCCCGGGCTCATGACCTCGATGCGGTCATCAAACCAGTACACCCGCACCGGTGCATGGGTGGCCTCATAAGTCCGATGCATCAAAGCATTGCGGGTCACCTGCTGCAAGGCGGCTGGAGGGTACAGGTAATGCCGTTGCTCCACCGTTTGGGAGGTGAACTCCACCTTGACCCGGTTGTGCGAAGCCAGCTTGTCATCCAGCCTTGCAGCCAGTTGAGGCAGTGGCCCGTCCAACAGGGCCTCATCCTCCACAGCGTCGCCCCATTCACGCCCCTGAATCCGCAAGAACTGCACGTACGCACCGGGCAACAGCCGGGTCGGCTGGCGCCCCAAACAAAGCGCCCCCAAGACGGTAGGGCACAAGGTGTCGGCCGAGTCCACCATGCGGCAAGCCGACAGGCGCTGCTCCATGCTGCGCTCGTTGGCCGCCAGCACATCGGGGGCAAAGGCCTGCGGCAAATAGTCCTCTGCAAAAAGGCTCAGGCTCAGGTCAGCCATGCTGGCGCCGGGCACGGGCCGCAGGTCAAAAGGTTGATCTCTATGACGTCTTCGCTCGTTCAAGATGCGCTCATCCTGCGCACTTGCCAAGTCCCGACGCGGCCCCGTGCGCACCCAAATGCGCCCGTTGTAGCGCACGGGTGGGGCGTCTGCCGGCCACACGCACACCACGGCCACCGCCTGCCCTTGCAACACACGGCGCTCCACCGTCATGGTGGGCTGCGGCACGATGCGCCCGTCACTTTTGATGTCGGCCAGGGTGCGCAGAAGTTCATCACTGATGTCCAGCGGCTGAGACAGCGCTTGCCCGTCATCACTCGCACCCAAGAACAACACGCCCGGCAGGCCATGGCCCGGCAAATCGTTGGCAAAAGCACAAATCGCCTCCCGCGCCTTGTCCGCCACACTGCCGCTCCACGCCTGCTTGCGCTCGACCCGGTCGCTTTCAAGGTCGCCCAGCAGTGCGAGAAGGTCTTCATCGGTCAACGGGTTCATGCTCACCATCCCCTCAGCTTGTTCAGCCCACATTCACTGGAATCAGGGTCATCGTATCGTTACCGAAGATATCAATGACCTTGACCGCCACGGTGTATCGGCCAGCGCGGTCGTAGGTGTGTACGGCGGTGGCCAATTCCAGCTCACGGCTTTGGCGGGTGCGGAAGCTCTGCCATTCGTTCTCGAAGATATAGCCTCCCGTCCATCGCTCTTCAAACTCCGGCAAGGCCAGCACACCTTGCGGGTGCTCAAAGCCTTCTAGGCTGGCCACACCGCCAAGACCCGTGCCCACCGGCACTTTGATGATCTCTTTGCGCTGCAGGTAGTCGAAGTCGACGGCCCAGTAGTCCACCCAGTCGGTCCAGTGCTTGGTCAGCCGCTCCCGAGTCACCACGCCCTCTTTGCTCTTGCTGATTTTGTAGAGCTGGCCCTGCTCGCAAATCACATCACTTTTGCCCTCCTTCAGTGCTGCAATGGCGGCATCCGCAGCCCCTTGGGTGTAGTACACCGAGAAGTCGCTCAACTCAATCGTCAAGGCCAGCTTGTTCTTTTTGTCATAGCGGGGCGTGGCCTCGACAAAGCTGATGTCGTGGAAGACCACCTGGCCCTTGTCCACCGCCCGCTTGTCAAAAACCTCTGCCGGGATGTACTTGGGGCTGAGATCGATGCCCTTGCTGCGGGCCTCCTCCAGCACCGCCGGGAACAGGCCCATCTCGAACTCAAAGGCCAGGATGTCCACCCGCGAGGCTCCCCGCTTGCGGCACTCGGTGATGACCTCCTCCACAAACAAACGGCCCACGGGCAGGTTGATCGGCCCGATGACCACCAGGCGGCCATTGCGGGCACCGTGGAAGAAACCGTCCTGAGCGGCACCTTCCGCGCCTAGCGGGCTCGCCTTGTAAGCGCGCAAGATCAGGTCGCGGAACTCGCATTCTTTCTGATTCAAGGCTGCTGACCTCTGTTCAGCAGTCAGGCGGCCACCGAGGTTGAGGTAGGCCTGCCGCTCATAGCGGCCCAAGTTCAAGACCTCGAAGGCTCGGAAGTCCTTCTCGGCGGCTTTCAACTCACGCTGCACACCGATGAGACGCTTGCGGGTGGTGTGGATACCGAACTTGCCGAGGTCAGTGGCGATCCATCGACGTCCAAGACGCTCTGCAACCGCAGCGGTAGTGCCTGAGCCAATGAAGAAGTCGGCCACCAGGTCGCCCTCGTCGCTGCAAGCGAGCATGATTTTTTCCAGCAGGGCCTCAGGCTTTTGGGTCGGATAGCCTGTCCGAATATGGGCGGACGGTGCCTCAATCGAGATCGTGAAAACATCCTCTGGAAACTTGCCGTCAGGGTTCAGACTTTGCTCGCCGAAGTCCTCCCCGTTTCTGACGTTTCGGATCGTGCTGCTGAACCGCTCGACTGTTGCCGCCGCGTACTCGTCTCGCACGCGGTCTGGGTGGAAGGTCCACGAGTCGCCTCTCGCGTACCAAAAAATGTTGTCGTGCTTCCGACCAAAGAAGCGCTTTCCGAGACGGCCGCCCGAGTACTTCCAGATGATCTCGTTGTTGAAACGCTCTCGACCGAAAATCTCGTCCATGGCAAGCCGCACCAATGCACTGACTCGATAGTCGCAATGCAGGAAGATGCTGCCGTCTGGGGCAAGCAGGTCGCGCATCAGAACCAGCCGCTCGTACATCATGGCGATGAAGCTGTCGGTCCCACGCCCCCAGGTGTCTCGATAGGCGATCTGTTCGAGCAGGTTCGCCTCCTTGTGGAACGTCTCGCCCCCGATCTCAATGTCCATCGAGAAATCAGCCCCCACATCAAATGGCGGGTCGATGTAGATCAGCTTCAAGCCGCCCGCGTCCTCGATCTGCTGGCGCAGTGGGCCCGCTTTCAATGACGACAAGATCAGCTTGTTGTCGCCCCAAATCAACTTGTTGGACCAGCCCTTCATCTGCCGCCCCCGGCTGTCGAAGAGGTCGCCCTGAGTCTTGGTCTCTTGGCGGGGCTCGTCGATGTGCTCCAGCGTCTGGAAAGGCAGCACGGTGGTACACACATCCCGGGTCTTGCCGTTCCACACCAGCTCCACTTCACGCTTGTCCTCGAACAGGATGAAGCGGTATTTCTCGGGCAGGGCCTTGCCTTGCTGGATCAGGTTGAACAGGTCGCGTTGCTCGGCCTCGCTGAGGTCGTAGGTCTTTTTGAATTTGCTCATGTTTGCGGCTTCGCGTTGTGGGCCACCTCGGCAATGGCGTCGAGCATCTGAATGACTTCCAGGTCGATTTGCGCAAGCGGCATGGCGTCGGCCAGGGCGTGGTAGTCGCGTTTGTAGGTCTGTTGAGGGGTGCCCAAACGCTGGTAATAGTTTTCAAACAGGGGGTCCAGGAACTCGTCCGTCACCTTGATGTCTGGGCCCCAGGGGTCGGGGCGGCGCGCCACCTTCAAGGCGGCCACCATCTCGGCGATGCAGATTTGCATGATCTCGCTGCGGTTATGGCGCTCCGCTTGCTCTAGCAAGTCGTCATCGGACAAGCCCAGGTTAACGAACCCCAGCAAACTTTCAGGCGTCACCAGGTAGTTCTCTATCTCGCGACGTGACCACATGTGCAAGGCCAGCCCTAGGCCGCCCGGGTGCAACTCTTTATCCAGGCGGTCAAACAATGCAATACCCAGGAGGTCGGGCTTTGCTTCACGCAGCCCCTGAAAATGGTTGCGCGCGTCTTGGGGCTGATTGCTGCTGAGGTAATTGACCGGAACCGAGCCTTCCAGAATTGTCTGGGCAGGATGGTTCAGGCGCACAGCCAATCGGCGAAGGATGGCTAAGTCCGTAGACCCTTCCAGATAAAGCATCCACCCTTTTTGTTCTGCCAGGTAATAGTCGGCGATTCGAATGCTTTCCAGCGACTTCTTGACTTGGCTTCTACCTCGGGTGTCGATGCGGTGGGGTTTGCCGACAAAAGCAATCACCACATCGCGTTCGGCCGCTTCTTGCAAAACCACTTCCGAATGGCTTGCCAGCACGAGCTGAGAATCACTCTGCGCGGCAATATCCGTCAGCAGGTTGTACACATCACGCTGGCGCAGAATCTCCAGATGGGCGTCTGGCTCATCCAGCAAGAGCACGGAGCCAGGGTTGGCCAACATGAAAGCCAAGAGCATCAACACCTGTTGGCACCCTCGTCCAGAGGATGAGAGATCCAGCTCGACACTGTCGCGTTGTTGGTCCTTGTAAGTCAAGGTCAACTCCGCACGCTCTTTGACGTAGGTCGGTTCTTGGAGCTGGATGTGGAACAAGCTGGTCATGTGATTGACCAGGGTCTTCCAGCCGGTTCGATCCTCGCGGGTGAACAGTTGCCAGCAGAGGTTGCGCAACACTTGCGCCGTCTGGCCTTCACCAATCAAGACATTGATCTCACCTGGCTCTTTGCGGTGCTCTCTGGCGGCCAAACCCGACATGGGAGGCAAAAACACCACCGAATGCTTGCGGGCCCCTTCGGGGATTTTCCCGTCGTCGCTGTCTTTCAAACGGCAGTAAAACGACTCCTCGTTCGCAAAATAGAACTCAAGTGCGCAGGACCACGGCTTGTCTCCATCCAGCCCTTGCGCTTCCAGCGTGATGTACACCTTGCCTGTTTTGTCAGCGACTTTGTCTTGGGCGTGGGTGCGCAGTCCGTTCCAGAGCAACTTGGCGTTAG
This sequence comes from Ideonella sp., assembly GCF_044358605.1. Classification (GTDB taxonomy): domain Bacteria; phylum Pseudomonadota; class Gammaproteobacteria; order Burkholderiales; family Burkholderiaceae_C; genus Ideonella. The sequence goes on along the minus strand of NZ_JBIKNQ010000046.1, from coordinate 333 downwards.
GGACGGGAATGGCGTACAAGTCGCGGCGGTTGATGGTGACGCCTTTGCGCTCAGCGGGTGAGCTCTTGTCCCGCTTCTCAGCCCATCGACGCCAACCCACGTCCCACAATGCCAAGGCTTGCAAAGCGGTGGTCTTGCCAGAGTTGTTGGGCCCAATGAACACGGCAGCATTGCCCAGCTCCAACTCGACGGAACCGAGGCGCTTGAAATTGGTGATTTTGAAGTGGGTGATCATGTTTGATACTCCCGAAAAGCGCTCACCAGGCCTGCGAAGCTCGTGGGCTTGTGTTGCTCAAAGCTCTCTTGATCGACGTAGACGAAGCCGTACCTCGT
>NZ_JBIKNQ010000045.1:0-43292 GCF_044358605.1 Ideonella sp. | reverse complement strand
AACGCGCCCTCAACCACCAGACCCCCATCGAGGCCCTGAAAAAATGGCACGCCTCACACCCCAAGCTCTTCACAAAACGTGTGAATGATCTCCCGGGGCTTGACAGTTAACCACAAACAAACCGTCACCAAAGGGAATAATGCGATACCCGTCCCCGGTACCGCTGAAATTCACCGATTTATCAATAATACTGGTGGCGGCCTGGAATTTAAAACTCAAAAACCATTTCACAGCCGTGACCGCCGCACCCGTGGCTGGTTCTTTATCCGTCCAGGCGCCGTTCACCTGCCACTGTATGGAGGTGTTGGCGGGCTTGCGCACCGAGCCCGCCACCCAGGTATGACCCGGTGGCAGGGTCAACACACCTTCGGTCTCAAAAGGGCTGTTGATGCGGGTGTTGAAGTAGGTGGTCCAGCGGACCACATCGAAGGGCTCGAGGTCGTAGGTGCTGTTGATGGCACTGGACGTGCTGGGGGCGATCACCTGCCCGCCGAGCTCCAAGTAGCTACCCAACTTCGAGGTCACCTGGCTCTGTGCCACCGCCCAAGCGATGAGGCCAAAGGTGGCCACGCCCCCCCAGCCAACGCAGTACGTTGATTATCTTTTTTCTTGACTGCGCCATGTACAACCTCAGATCAAACCCGCACACCCAAGTGCAATATTTGAATTATTCCAAGGGGCTGTCGTGAGCGGTTAACGGCGCAAGACCGGATGCGGCACTATTTGACAAATAGACCAGATCACTCCAATACTCTTATTGACGTGCGAATTTGGTTGATTTTTGTTTTATCTCTTGGCGAAGAGAGTTTTGCAACCTTGCCCTTATTGATCGTTCGATCATTCAGCCCAAAGACTCAACGCCGCAGCGATTGGCTCTCGTTGGCGCGACGTAACAGGGCAAGTGCGTTGTACGTTCAAGCCGCACGCAGGCTCTGCAGTTTGTACAACATGCCGCCCATCATCCCTTCAACCGGAAATCGGCTGATACGCACCGCATTGCCTTGGTTGCCGCCCAGCACGTTCACCTGCTCGCCCCCCTGAGCAAAGCCCATAAAGATGCCCACATGGCCACCATCCACCCCCAGGCCGGTGCGCCGGAACACGGCAATGTGCCCGGGCTTGGCGTCCTTATATGCCACGGTATTGCGCCATTGCGTCCACGAGCGCGCCCAAGCCGTGTTGGTGCCGTCCAGGCCCACCTGTTCCACGCACCAGTTCATGAAGCAAGAGCACCAAGCAGTTTCATCGCGTGAGGACGCAATCCCCTTCAGGTCGTCCACGCTGGCCAGATACTCTTGGATGCGCGGGTGGTTTTCTGCCGGGCCAGGCATCTCGCGCACCCCAATCTCCCTCATGGCCACCTCCAACCACAACGAATGGGGCGCCGCGCCTGTGGGCATCAGGTACTTAAGGCTGCACCAGCCCGCCCGGCCGTCGTCGGCCTTCACCTTCGCCCAGGTGCCAGAGTCATCCAACTCCAGCACCTCCAGCGTCTGGCCCTGATTCAGCAGACCCAGGCTTTCATGGGCGGTGCCCGCCTGCTGGCGCAAGTGCAGCAAAGCGGCCTTGACGATGGTGGTGGGGTAGCTCACAGCAGTCTCCTCAAGTATCTTGGAATGACCGCACTCTGCCCGGCGTGCGGGCGGCGCGCATCCCATGTCTTGAGGAGGCTGCGAGGGCGTGTCAGTTGGTCACTGTCCCCACACACGGCCCAAAGCCGATGGCCACCGCGCCCTCGCGCTGGCAGCGGCCGCGCAGCGTGATGCTGTCGCCGTCTTGCAAGAAGACACGGGTTTCGCCGTTGGGCAGGCTGAGAGCCTGCTTGCCGCCTTGGGTCAGCTCCAGCAGGGAGCCGCCTTGTTCAGGCTTGGGGCCGCTTTGGGTGCCCGAGCCCAGCAGGTCGCCGGGCTGCAGGTTGCAGCCGTTGCTGCTGTGGTGGGTCAGCATCTGCGCCACCGTCCAGTAGGCGTCGGCGAAGTTGCTTTGCATCAGGCGGTGCGGCGCTTGGCTCGCTTTTCGCATTGCCGCTGTTTGCAGGTGAACTTCCAGCTCGATTTGCAGACCGCCTTGGGCGCGGTTGGCGGGGCTGTCCAAGTAGGGCAGCGGCTGCGGGTCAGTCGCCGGGTGCTCAAAAGCGGCGCGGAAGGGAGCAAGGGCTTCTTGCGTGACGATCCACGGCGAGATGGTGGATGCGAAGTTCTTGGCCAAGAAGGGGCCCAAGGGCTGATATTCCCAGGCTTGCACATCGCGGGCCGACCAGTCGTTGAGCAGCACCATGCCAAACCAGTCGCCTTCGGCCTGCGCCATGCTCATGGGCTCACCCAGGGCGTTACCGGCGCCGACAAACACGCCCACTTCCAGCTCGTAGTCCAAGCGCTTGCAGGGGCCGAAGCTGGGCAGCTCGGCATCCGGGGCTTTGGTTTGGCCCAAGGGGCGGCGGAATGTTTGGCCGCTGACGCCAATGGAGGACACCCGGCCGTGATAGCCGATGGGCACCCACTTGTAGTTGGGCAGCAAGGGGTTGTCCGGGCGGAAGAGCTTGCCCACCGTGGTGGCGTGGTGAATGCCGGTGTAGAAGTCGGTGTAGTCGCCGATCTGGCAGGGCAGCGTCATCTCGGCTTGGTCTTGCGCCAGCAGCACCTGGGCCGCAGCGGCCTGCAGGGCTCGGGCGTTGGCCGACCCGGTTTGCGTGGGGTCACGCAGAGCGTCAAACAAAGCGGCTCGCAGGGCCTTGCGGGCCACCGGGCCTTGGGCCATGAAGCGGTTCAGGTCGCCCTGGGCCAAGGGGTGCAACAGGGTCTGGATGTCGGTGGGCCAGCGGCCGAGTTGAGCGGCGGCTTTGAGGTCGAGGATCTGGTCGCCAATGGCGATGCCAATGCGCCAGTCTTGTTGGCTGCCCGCACGCCTAAAGCGCCCGTAGGGCAAGTTTTGCAGCGGAAAGTCGGTGGTGCCGGTGTTGGCAGAGGCCACCCAAGCGGTGGCGGCGGTGTCGTGGGTGTGGTCGATCATGAGAGAGTCTGCGTTCAATCCAGCTTGATGTTGGCGGCCTTGATGACTTCGCCCCACTTGGCCTGCTCGCGCTGCCAGTAGGCTTTCATCTGCTCTGGCGTGCCGCCCAGGCTCTCCAAACCCAGCACTTGGAAGCGGGCCTTCACTGTGGTGTGTGCCAGAGCCTCTTGCAAAGCCTTGTTGAGTTGGGCCACCACTGGCGCGGGTGTGCCGGTGGGCACCACCAGGCCTTGCCAGGCATAGGCCTCGAAACCCTTGAGACCTTGCTCGTCCAGCGTGGGGATGTCGGCAAAGGTTTTGATGCGGGCGGGGCTGGCCACGCCCACGGCGCGCAGCTTGCCGGACAGGATGTGCGGGTAGGCCGCAGCGGTGTCCAAGAACATGAAGGGCACTTGGCCGCCGATCACGTCTTGCACGGCAGGCGCCGCGCCCCGGTAAGGCACATGGCCTGCGGCAATGCCGGTCTTCTCGCGCAGCAGGGCCATGGCCAGGTGGTGCGGGCTGCCGGTGCCGGGCGAGGCGTAGTTCAGCGTGGGCTGGTTGGCGGCCCAGAGGCGAAACTCTTTCCAGTTCTTGGCGGGCACGTTCTGTGGGTTGACCACCAGCAAGAGCGGGAAGCGGGCGATCAGGCCCACCGGCGCCAAGTCTTTCTCGGCGTTGTAGCTGAGCTTGCTGAAGAGCCAGGGGTTGGCGGCCAGGGTGCCGGTGTCAGCCGTCAGCATCACATGCCCGTCGGCCTTGGACTTGGCCACATAGTCCGCACCGATATTGGTGCCCGCACCCGGCTTGTTGTTGATGATGACGGTCTGGCCCAAGCTCTTGGCCATCTGCTCGCCCACGGTGCGGGCCACCACGTCAGAGCCACCACCGGCGGGGTAAGGCACGACCCACTCGACGGGCTTGTCGGGGTAGGCCCAGGCGGCGGTGGTGCACAGCGCCAGCAGCGCGGCGCCCAAGGTGGTGCGGCGGGAAACAACAGTCATCGAAAACTCCTTGTGGGATGGGTTGGGGCTCAAACAGCGAGGGTGTTGCTGCGAGCCAGGTGAACGGCTTGGTCCAGCACGGCACGGTCCCCGACCTGATTGGCCAGGATCAGCACCAGCTTGGCGAGAAAGAGGTCGGCCTGATCATCGCTCATGCCACGCTGGGCATGGATGAGGCTTTCATAGAAGCCATCGACCTGCGGGATGTTGGGTTGGCGGTTCAGGGTGGCGGTCATCAGTGGGCTCCTTTTGCGCCGCCGACAGCGCGCTGCAGGGCGGCTTGCACGGCCGCCGCATCAAACTGCCGCCAGCGGGCAGCCACGTGTTGGTCAGGGCGGATGAGGTAGACCGTGCCGGGCTGGGCGTCGTAGCGGGCTGCGAGAACACCCTGCGGGTCTTGCACGTCGGTGCCTACGCGCAACACGCGCACAGGGATGCGAAAGTTCAGCGGCTCGGGCAAATCGCCAAACACCAGCACGGCAAAGGGTGAGTCGCCCTCCCCCAGCACATCCAGCAGCCAAGCGGCTTGGCCGTGGCGCATCAGCGGTGCATCGGCACAGACGGTACCGGGCTGCATCAGGCCCGCAAAGGTGTCGGTATCTGGCGTGTTGAGGGGGCTGTCCAGATAAGGCGTGGGCAGAGAGAGGCGACCGCTGTTGACCATGGGCCGCGCAAAGGGCTCGGTGCGGGCCAGCTCCAACACGGCGTTGCGCAGGCGCAGCGAGGCGCGGCTCTTGGGCGTGATGAAGTCGGTCGAGCGGGTGGAGTTGGCGATGTTGTCGTCGGCCGCCAGCGAGCGCTCATGGTGATAGCTGTCCAAGAGTGACTTGGGCGCTTGGCCACTCACCACCAACTGTAGTTTCCAGGCCAGGTTGTCGCTGTCTTGCACGCCGGAGTTGGCACCGCGTGCGCCGAAGGGCGAGACCTGGTGCGCAGCGTCGCCCGCAAACAGCACGCGGCCATGGCGGAATTGGTCCATGCGGCGGCAAGCGAACTGGTAAACGGACACCCACTCCAGCTCAAAGTCCACGTTCTCACCCAGCATGGCTTTGATGCGGGGCAGCACGTTCTCGGGCTTTTTCTCTTCCACAGGGTCGGCGTCGCGCCCGAGTTGGAAGTCGATGCGCCAGACCTTATCGGCCTGCTTGTGCAGCAGCACCGACTGGCCCCGGTGAAAAGGCGGGTCGAACCAGAACCAGCGCTCGGGCTCCGTGCTCAAACGTTGGGCTCCCGAGGCCTCATTGACGGGCTGGGTGCTGGGATCCATCACCACATCCGCAATCAAGAAGCGGTCGTTGAAGACTTGGCCGCTGAAGTCGGCGCCCAGCATGCGGCGGGTGTCGCTGTTGGCACCGTCGCAGGCCACGACCCAGTCGGCCAGCATGTCAAAGCGGCCGTCGGGGGTTTCCACGGTCAGGCGCGCATGCGGATCGTCTCCGCCCACTTGCTCCAGGCCCACCACCTTGTGCTTCCAGTTCAAGGTGACATGCTCGTCGGCCTCACAAGCCGCCACCAAGGTCTCTTCCAGGTAGTACTGTTGCAGGTTGACCATGGCCGGCATGTGGTGGTGTTGCTCAGGCAAGAGGTCGAACTGATAGGCCAGGGTGTCGCCGTAGAAGACCTTGCCGATCTGCCAGCGCACACCGCGTTGCAGCAGCGGGCCATCAACGCCTAAGCGGCGCCAGATCTCCAGCGGGCGCTTGGCATAGCAAACGGCGCGCGAGCCGATGCTGACGGTGTTGTTGTCGTCCAGCAGTTGCACGGCCAAGCCACGCCGGGCGGCGTCCAACGCCAAGCTCAAGCCCACCGGCCCACCACCGATCACCACCACCCCAAAGCGTGGCGTCTGGCCCAGGCGCTGGGCCTCACTTTGGCGGTAAAGAAACTCGGCGTAGGAATAGGTCTTCAGCATGGGCTTGTCCGTGGGTCAGGCTGCGGTGCTGTGGTTGAACTCTTTGTCGTGCATCCAGGCGGCGTGCTTGGGGGCTTGCTTGGTTTGGGCCCATTCGTTGAGCATGTCCCATTTGCAGGCGTCGAGCTTGGCGTACATCTCGGGCGTGCCCACATCGGCCGCCAACTCCAGGCGGTGGCCGTTGGGGTCGAAGAAGTAGATGCTCTTGAAGATGGTGTGGTCGGTCAGGCCGATCACCTCAATGCCCGAGGCCTCCAGCCGCGCCTTGATCTCTTCGAGCTTTTGCACGCTCTCGACCTTGAACGCAATGTGCTGCACCCAAGCCGGGGTGTTGTCGTCGCGGCCCATCGGGGCTTGAGTGGGCAGTTCAAAAAACGCCAGCACATTGCCCGCACCGGCATCCAAGAAGACGTGCATGTACGGGTCTGGCGCCTTGGTGGACGGCACTTGGTTCTCCGCAATGGCCAGCACAAAGTCCATGCCCAGGTGTTTGACATACCACTCGACGGTGGCCTTGGCATCTTTGCAGCGGTAGGCCACGTGGTGGATGCGTTGAATGCTCATGGGGTTCTCCAAAAATGCCTCTCGTGAAGGCGTTCTGACTCGTCTGAATTCCTCTGTGTCTCTGTGCCTCTGTGGCGGTATTCAGAGCCTCACCCTTCCAGGGCCTGCCACATCTCAATGTCGCGCTGGGCCGTCCAGATGCGCGGGTCGGCAATGCCGCTGGCCTCGTCATAGGCACGGGTCACGTCAAAAGGCATGCAGTGGTTAAAGATGACCCAGTGGCCATAGCGGGGCTTCAGGCGCGCAAAGGTTTCTTCATAGACGGCGCGCAGGGGCTTGCCTTCGGCCGCACCGGCTTTGACGCTGGCGAACAGCTCACTGACAAAGGCTTGAGTGCCCTCTAAACCGGCCCGGACCTGGGCCTCGCCGCTCAGCGCAGCGCCCCGGCCGGGCACCAGCTTTTCAGGCTTCAGCGCTGCGATGTTGGCCAAGGTTTGAGGCCAGTCTTGGAAGTAGGCATCACCGGCATAAGGCGTGGCGTCAAACTCCACCAGGTCGCCCGAGAACAGCACTTTTTCTTGGGGCAGCCAGGCCACGGTGTCGCCCTTGGTGTGGCCGCGGCCCAGTTGCAGCAGTTGCACTTCGAGTTGGCCCAGCCACAGCGTCATCTTGCCGCTGAAGGTGATGGTGGGCCAGGTCATGCCCGGGGGCACGGACTCCACGTTTTGGAACAAGCGCGGGAAGCGGCCGATCTCGCTGGCTTTGTCTTGCTCGCCGCGCTCGACGATCAGGTCGCGCGTGTCTTGGCTGGCGATGATGTGCTCCAGGCCTTCGGCGCGGTAGCCCTCAGCCCCCAGCACGCGCACGGCGTGGTAGTGGGACATCAGCACGTACTTGATGGGCTTGTCGGTGACCTCGCGGATGCGGCGCACCACGTCTTGGGCCATGGCGGGGGTGGCCTGGGTGTCGATGACCATGACCGCATCGTCGCCAATGATGATGCCGGTGTTGGGGTCGCCCTCGGCGGTGTAAGCCCAGGCGTGCTCGGAGAGCTGCACAAAGCTGACTTTCTTTTCTTCCAGGTCGGCGTGAGAGGCAAAGGTCTTGGTGGTGGTCATGGCGGCAGCGGGGTGAGTGAGAAGCAGCGCGCTGAATTCATCTAAAGCAAATCAATTCAGCAGGAGCGAACGGGCTTGATCTTAATCAGCTTGTTCGATAATGTCTAATCAATTACGTTTAGTAAAAATACCTATGCCCTCCTCTTCCGCCCAGGACCACCCGCACGATGACAGCGCAGAGCGCGGCCCACGTGGCATCCAGAGCATTGAAGTCGGCGGGCAGTTGTTGCTGGCCCTGGCCCACCACGGCCGCCCGCTGCCGCTCAAAGACTTGGCCCGCGAGGCCGGCATGAGCCCAGCCAAAGCCCACCCTTATTTGGTGAGCTTTCAGAAGATTGGGCTGGTGGAGCAAGAGGCCGAGGGTGGCCGCTATGGCTTAGGGCCACTGGCGCTGCAGATGGGCCTGATCGGCCTGCAACAGTACGACCCGGTGCGGCTGGCCACACCCCTGATTGAAGAGCTGGCCTTTGAGACAGGCCTGACCGTGGCCATTGCGGTGTGGGGCAACCGTGGGCCAACGCTGGTGCGCATTGCCGAAGCCCCCAGCCCCGTGCATGTGAGCATGCGCCACGGTACGGTGATGAGCCTGCGCGACACGGCCTCCGGGCGCTTGTTTGCCGCCTGGCTGCCGCAGGCGCAGTGGCAACCCTTGCTGGCCTTGGAGGCTGAGCCGGTGTCTGCCAAGGACTTGGTGCCCATCTTGGCGGCCGTGCGGGCCGAAGGGCTGGCCCGGGTCGATGGCACTGCCGTGCCCGGTGTCAGCGCCATCGCCGTGCCCGTGCGCGACGGCAGCGGCCAGGTGGTGTTGGCGCTCACGGCCATTGGGCCGAGTGCCAAGGTGGACTTGGGGTTAGACAGGCCCCTGGTGGGTTTGTTGCGGGCGCAGGCCGCCAGCTTGTCGCAGCGCCTGGGCTACCGCGCCGACCAGGCGACCAAGGCCTGATCGACCGCGCCTAAGGCCGTCAGCACAGGGTCTAGCAGTTGGGCTAGGGCCTCGGCGCTCAGTGGCGCGGCAAGCGCCTGTTCCAAGTTCGAGACATGGTGCTCCAACTCAGTCAGCCCCAGATTGCCACTCACGCCTTTCAGGCGATGGGCAGCAGCTTTGAGCTCCGGAACCCCAGCCTCGGCGGCTTGGCGCAGGTCGCTGGGCCAGCGTTGCACCTGGGCTGCGAACATCACCAAGACTTTGCGCAGCACGGCCTCTTGGCCGCCACAACGGGCCAGTGCGCCCGTGCGGTCAAAGGCCGGAAGATCGGGCCAGTTGGTGGGGGGCACAGTCGGTGTGGGTGCAGGCGGCTGTGTAGGCGGAGTGAACCGCTGCACCGGCGACGGTGTGGGTGTGTTGCGTGCCACGGGAGGCAACAATGCGTCTTGGCCCGAGCGATGACGGCGCGGCAGGTGCTCGCCCAGCACTTGGGCCAATTCGCCCAAGTCCACAGGCTTGGTGATGTGGGCCACCATGCCCGCCTCCAAGCACTTGCGGCGCTGGTCTTCCAGGGCGTGGGCAGTCAGGGCGATGACGGGCATATCTGGCAGGCCATCGTGCAGCAGGCGGGTAGCTTCAAAGCCATCCATGCCCGGCATCTGCAGGTCCATCAGCACCGCGTCAAAGGCATCAGGCTGGGCTCGCAAACGGGCCACCGCCGCCTCACCACTGGGGGCGCCTGTGGCGCTGGCACCGCATTCACGCAACATGGCCAAGATGATGGTGCGATTGATCTCTACATCGTCGACCACCAATAGGCGCAGGCCTTCCAGCGCACCCGCGGTGGCCGCCGCCGCCACAACTTTGGGCGGTGTTGGCGCCACCAGCGGCCGCAGAGGTACCCGCAGCGTGAAGCAAGAGCCGGACTGGCTCTCACTTTGCACCACGATGTCGCCGTCCATTAACTCGGCCAAACGGCGGCTGATCGATAGCCCCAAGCCCGTGCCGCCATAGAGACGGGTCGTGGAGCTGTCCGCCTGCTCAAAGGGGTCGAAGATGCGTGCCAAATGCTCGGGCGCAATGCCGACGCCCGTGTCGCTGACTGAGAGGCAAAGCGTTTGGTCCTGGGCGCGCGCCTCCAAAGACACGCGCCCTTGCGGCGTGAACTTCACCGCATTGGACAAGAGGTTGACCAAGACTTGGCTGACGCGCAAGCCGTCCAAGCGCAGCCACGCAGGCACTTGCGCGTCGATGTCTATGCTCAGGGCCAAACCTTTGGCGCGCGCCCGCTCAGCCACCATATCGGCCGCATCTTCCAGCAGCACGGCCAACTCGCAGGGCTCGTCGCACACCTCCAACTTGCCGCTGTCGAGCTTGGAGTAATCCAAGATGTCATTGATGACCCCGAGCAGCAAGCGCCCCGAACGCAGAATGCGTTCGTAATCTGCGTGCTCAGGCGTCTCTACTGCAGTGCGCCGCACCCCGAGCTGGGCAATGCCGAGCACTGCATTCAGGGGCGTGCGAATCTCATGGCTCATATTGGCCAAGAACTCGCTCTTGGCTTGAGCCAGGCGCTCTGCCTCCTCTTTGGCCAGTGCCAGCTCGCGCTGCAAGGTCTTGAGCGAGGTCACATCCGTGCCCAGGTTCAGCACCGCAAAGGGTTGGCGATCAGCGCCCAGCAAGGGCACCGAGGTGATCAGGTAATCCAGGGGCCGCCCGGAAGGGTCGGGGATCACCCGCTCAAAGGTCTGCTCGCCCTCGCCGCCCAGCACCTTGCCGTCCCAATGGCGCATATCGGCCATCATGGCCGGTGGCAGGAAGTCACCTGCAGGACGCCCCAGCACGCGCTCACGGGCCAAGCCGATGGCCGTCTCAAAGCGCTTGTTGACCAAGGTGTAGCGTCCTTCTCGGTCGCGTATCGACAGCGTGATGGGCAAGGCCTCAATCACGTCTTCCATGCGTTTTTGTTCGCGCAGCAGTTGCTGGGTTCGGTCTTGCACCAGCGCCTCAAGCTGCTGCTGTTGATTGCGCAAAGCCGCTTCAGCGTTGACCCGCGCGGTAATGTCGTGGCCGAAACACACCACGCTGGGCACTTCGCCCAGCAGCATGTTGTCCAGCTTCATGTCCCACCAGATGTCCATGCCCTGCACGTCGTGGGTCTTCCAGGTGAACTGCCGTGGGCCTTCGTCCCGCGTCAAATTGACCAAGCGCATGGACTCCTCTGGCGTGTAAGGAGGCTCCGGGTACATCAGTCGGACATCAAAATCGTCCAAACTCTTGCAGCCGTGACGCTCTAAGACCTGGGCGTTGGCATAGCGGATGTTCCCGCTGTCCCTATCCAAGATCAACACCGCATTGAGCGAGTTATCGAGCAGCGCCCGCATGCGCGCCTCACTCAGTGCCAACTGCCGTGACGCGGATTGCTCGGCATGAAGAGTGGCTTCCAGCAGGCGTTTGGAGTTGTCCAGAGAGCCGATCATCTGCATGAACTGGCTGCCATAACGCGACACCATCCAGCCCACACAAAGGCAGGCGGTGATGTGGACGGCCCCGTAACCGGCCATGCGCTGGGGGTCCAGTTGGGCCATGCCTCCGGTATGCCCCAGGATGCTGGCCACCCACAGGGCCAGCAAATAGCTCACCGCAGCCAGGGTCAACCAACGGGCCATGTGAGGCCCGACCAAGAAGCCACCAATGGCAATCAAGGCCGAAAACGCCGTGAGGCTGGTGGAGGCCATGCCCCAGTCCATGGTCCAGGCGTAGACCATCAGAACCGCCATGGCTGACCAGCACAAGAAGAGCGCCCCGGCTGCCGCAGACCGGTAGCGTGCCAAGCCAGCGGAAACCGCTGCGATGCCCACCACTGCGAGGCAGGCCACCAAACGGCTGCTGCGGTCGTCCGGGCTGGCGCTAGGGTGGGTGAAGATGAACAGCAATTGAACGACGGCGGCCAGCACTGGCAAGCCCAGCACCAGCCCTGCAATGCGCATGATCGACCGATCCAGGCGCGATTTCAGCGCCTGGAGGCCATCGACCCCGGACGCTGCAGCGTCCTCTACGCGGGAGGTGGTCGACTCCTGATCGCTGATGCTCACACGTACTGCCCCAACTTCTGAACAATGCGTTGCAGATAATCTTGCAACTCTCGCCCCTGATCTAGTGCCTTGAGCACGTCTTCGCCGTGCTCTCGGATGATGCCGCTGACTTGGTCTTCTTGCGAGGCCGTTAACCCCAAGTGCAGAAAACTGGCCTCAACCTGCTCATTCAGGCGTTGCGCCAGTTGCTGCACTTCCATGCGCTGTGCATGGCTGCGTGCTTGGATGTCGGTCAGGGCATCTCGGGTCATGGTAACGAGTTTGCGGATTTCGTCCAGATCCCGTGCAGTGGCCCCGGCATCCAGCGCCGTGACCAGCGACAAGGCGCCCTCCACCAATAACGCAATGTTATCGATGGCGCGGCCCATGCGTTCAGATTCTGCGCGGTCCATGCTGCCTTCAGGGCGGTTCATGGCCAAATTGCGGACGAACACCAACACTTCACCGTAGACAAAGCCTGTGTGCGGACCGAGTGCATGAATGCCGCGGCTTTGGGTTTGCAGGTGGTCCAGCAATGTGGCCTCCAGCGCGGTGCACTCGCCCCTCGCATTCAGGTTGACAACCCGCTGGCGGCCACGTACCCGCACGCAGCCATCCCAGGCCCAGCGCGCCAGCGCCGCCAAGATCGCCTGAGCCAGAGCCGCGTGGCTCTTGCATTGATTGGCATCGCGCTGAAACTCCAGCACGACGCCTGCTTCGCCCATCATGTCGGCGGTGGAGAGCACCGCATTCATGGCCTCATCCAGCTGCCCGCTCAGCTCGCGGCGCGTGGCATGCTGCTGTAGCACCCGTACGATCTTGGCGCTCAGCTCGGCCGGGTCAAAGGGTTTGGCGAGATAGTCATCGCCCCCCACGCGATAGCCCTGAAGGCGCTCGTCGATGCTGGTACGCGCCGAGTGAAAGATCACCGGCACATCGGCCGTCTCCTTCAGGCGACGGCACACCTCATAGCCGTCGATGCCAGGCATCTCGACATCCAAAAGCACCAAGTCCACCGCTTGGGTGGTGGTCAGCGCCAAGGCACGCTCACCATCGGTGGCGTGAAGGATCTCGTAGTCCTGCTCCAGTGTCGCGGTGAGCATGTGCAAAGTCAGCTCATCGTCGTCCACCAGCAGAATGCGCGAGCGGTTTTCCATGTTTTAGGCTCCCTCTTAAACAAGAGCCCTGGCACTCAACCCATTGACGGTGGGCTGAGCGACACACCAGACGATAGGCGTGCCACCCCTTCTGTGCTGAAGGCTCACCGGGATATCGGCGAGCTTTCTTTGTTTCTTGAAAAACCTCTCGAATCAGGGGGCCACCCGATGACATCCCGTCACAGGGTCAGCGGGGCCATCAGCCCCGCTTAGGCCTCAGGCCGTCGCGCCGCCCTGGGTTTGGGTGAGTTGGCGCTCGATCAGGGCCGTCATATTGGCCATGGAGATCAGGTGTGCATGCAGCACGCCGGCCAGGCCTGAGCGGTGCAACTCCAGCGCTTCAGCGTCGCTCAGTTTGTTGAAACGCTCTTCGTCCAGCGCCAAGAAGCCATCCACCCGCAGGGGGGAGCCGTCCGGCAAGGTGGCGTCAAAGCGCTTCTCTTGCAGCAGCTTGAGCTCCATCAAGCGCTGGCCGGCAAAGCGGGTGCGCTCGACCTCAGCCTCCACGCGCTCGACAAAATCGCGCGCGTTGTTCAGCAGTTCGGTAGGCTCGCCCTGCTCGTCGAACAAAGCGCGGCCTTCGGTCTGGGACCAGCCATCAAAGCTCTGATCAATGCACACGGCCATTTGGTCTTCACTGACCCGCGCCATGGTGAAGGGGTAAGCACGCATCAGCGCTGGGGTGTAGCGGGCTGTCCAGCGCGTATCGGCGCCCTCGCCTGCCAAGAACAGGTTTTGGCCCTGCTTCAAGCCGAACACCGCCACAGGCGCCACCAACTCATTGCCCTTTTCATCCTTGCCCGCGCGCAGGAAGAAGATGGGGAATTCTTTGGCTGCATCACCAAACTCGGCCAGCGTCACAAACATCGAGTTTAGCTGCTTGACGCGGGTCAGGCTGTTGGCGCGCTCGCTGAGCTTGAGCGTGCGGTGGCCCACGCGGTCCAGTGCGATGGGTTGTGTATGCAGTTCTGGATTGATCATTCGTCGTCGTCCTCAGGGGTGGTTCTGGTGGCCAAGACCTTGTCCACGCGTTTGCCGTCGAGGTCCACGACCTCGAAGCGCCACACGCCCCACTCCACCGCGTCGGTGGTTTGGGGCAAGCGGCCCAGCAGCAGCATGATCATGCCGGCCAAAGTGTTGTATCGCCCTCGGTCTTCTTCGGGCAACTCTTTGATATTGAGCCGATCCTTCAGCTCGGGGACCGGAATCATGCCATCGACCAGCCAACTGCCGTCGGCGCGCTGCACCGCCCAGGCGTCTTCGTCGGTGTCGGTGCCAAATTCGCCGGTGATGGCTTCCAGCACATCGCGCACCGTGATCACGCCCTGCACGGCACCATATTCATCCACTACAAACACCAACTCTGCGCCCGAGGTGCGGAAGTGCTCCAATAGTTCCATGCCCGACAGGGTCTCGGGCACAAAGACCGGGGCTTGCAGGTGGTCCGCCAGCTTGACCGTCTGGCCACTGGCCATGGGCCGCAACAGGCTGTGCGCGGCCACCACCCCGATGACATCGTCCAGACCACCGCGACACACCGGGTAGCGTGAGTGCTCGTCCTCGGCCACGACGGTCAGCATCTCTTCCACAGTCGCCTCGGCATCCAACCAAGCGATCTCCGCGCGGGGAATCATCATGGAGCCGATCTGGCGGTCGTCCAGACGGAACACGTTGCGCACCATCTGATGCTCTTGGGCTTCAATGACCCCGGCGTCCAGGCCTTCTTCCAGGCTGGCGGCGATCTCTTCTTCAGTCACGCTGCGATTGCCACCCGCCTTGATGCCCAGCAAGCGCAACATGCCTTCGGTGCAAGCGGCCAGCACAAACACCAAGGGGCGGGTCAGGGCAGACAACCATTGCATGGGCGGCGCCACCAAGCGCGCCACCGTCTCGGGGTGCATTTGGCCCAGGCGCTTGGGCACCAGTTCACCAAAGATGATGCTGAGCACGGTAATGACCATCACCACCAAGGCGGTGGCAGATAGATCTGCCACATGAACGGTTGCCTGCAAAGTGGCCTGCAACCACTCAGAGACAGTGTCCTTAAACGCCGCCTCACCGACGATGCCGTTCAGCATCGTGATGGTGGTGATGCCAATCTGCACCGTGGAGAGAAACTTGGTCGGGTTGTCATGCAACTCGATGGCCGCACGGGCACCGTGCTCTCCGGACTCCAACATCACCTGAAGCCGCGCTTTGCGGCTGGCCGACAGGGCCATTTCAGACATGGCAAACACGCCATTGAGCAGAATCAGGAAGACTAAAAGCAGTATGTCCATGCGCAGCAGCGCCTGTTACCAGCGCCGCAAATGTGTCGAAACGGGGTGCGAGCGTAGCAGAATCGCACGATGCACTACTTTGTTGGCGATCTCCAGGGCTGTTGTGATGCGTTTGAACAGCTGCTGGCGACCTTGGATTTTTCTCCCTCTCGCGACCACGTTCATGTCTTGGGCGATCTGGTCAACCGCGGCCCAGCCTCCCTGCAAGTGCTGCAAAAGCTGCAGCGCTTGGGCGCCAGTGCCACCTGGCTTTTAGGCAACCACGACCTGAGCCTGCTGGCCGTGGCCGCGGGTGTGCGAAAGCCCGGCCGCAAGGACACGCTGGATGACATCCTGAACCACCCTCAGCGCGAGGCCTGGCTAGACTGGTTGGTGCAGAGAGGCCGTTTGGCCGACTGGACCCAAGGCTGGCTCACCGTACACGCGGGCGTCAACCCGGCTTGGACGACTGAGCAAACCTTGGCCCTGGCCGCCGAGGTCGAAGCCGTGTTGCGCGGCCCTGGTCGGGCCGACTTTTTGGCGCAGATGTTCGGTAACGAGCCGCCACTCTGGAAGCCCAGCCTGACCGGCGTGCCGCGCTGGCGCTTCATCGTCAACACGCTGACGCGCATGCGTTTTTGCAACGCCGAGGGCCGCATGGAGTTCGACACCAAAGAGGGCGCCGACCAAGCGCCCGAGGGCTACAAGCCTTGGTTCGAGCATGCTCAGCGCGCCACGGCGGGCCAGCCCATCGCCTTCGGCCATTGGTCCACCTTGGGCCTAATGAACCGCCCCGACCTGCTGGCCCTGGACACCGGCTGCGTTTGGGGGGGCCAGTTGACCGCCGTTCGGGTGGATGGCGGACGGCGCGAAGTGACCCAAGTGCAATGCGCCCAAGAACAAGCCCCAGGATGAGCCATAATGCGGCCCTTCTCTCCAGCCCGCCAGGGCTGCGACGAGACCCCAAGGAAGCGTGGCCGAGTGGTTTAAGGCTCTAGTCTTGAAAACTAGCGTAGGGGAAACCTTACCGTGAGTTCGAATCTCACCGCTTCCGCCAAACCCTGCCCGTTTTGACACGCTTCAGGGCGCGGCGCTGTAGATCAGCAGCCCCCACACCACCACATAAGCGCCAGCGGCAGCCATGAGCAAGCCACCGGGATGAGGCGCGCTGCGTCGCACCAACATCCAGCCCAGCCAAGGGAAAAGCTGCTGGGCATGCACCCCCAGGAAGTGCGCCGGCCGCGCATCGGCCTGCCCCCAATGCCAGCCCACCAGGGGCCAACCCATGCCAGCCGGTGGTTGTTGCGCGCCCAAGATGAAGCCGCTCGCGGTGGCCAGCACAAAGGTCAGCGCCAAGCCCAGCACGGCAGCCTGCACCAGGGTACCGCTGCCCAGGCCACAGTGGCGCAGCAGCATCCAAGCCAGCACGGCTTGGGTGGCCGTCAGCCCCACGGCGGCCAACGCCATCAAGCCGAACATCAGGGCATGGAAAGGCGTCGCCACGTTGTGGTGAGACCCTTGGCCCCATGCGGCCTGTAGGCTGATGTAGGCCACCTCGAAAGCGGACGTCAGCACAAGCGCCCAAGCCACAGCCCGCACAGATGACGAAGTACGAACGGCGCTCGGCAACAGACCCACGCACCATGCCGTCGTGGCCGCAAAAAGGGCTGTGGAGAGCATGAACTTCAAGGGCTTGGCCCAGATCGCCACCTCGCGGTAGATGCGCTCATCCGCCCATAGCAACACGGTGGTGGGCAAGGCCAGCAGCAGCATGAAGAGCGCATATCGAGTCAGCAGCGGCTGATTGATCAACAGGTCTTGGTAAAGCCTGCGCACGGCCAAGGGCAAGTCACTGGCGAGAGGGGACAGATGAGGCACGTCGCGCTTCCAATGTTGACAGTGTCAACTAGGATGCACTAAAGTTGTAGACACTGTCAACTTCGTTGTGGCAACAGCTTTCTGCGCTGCGGCCACCTCTCCATGAGCAAGACATCGTCGCCCACCACCTCGCTCAGGGAGGCCTGCGTACTCGCCGCACGCGAGGTGATCGCAGAAAGCGGGGTCGAAGGCCTGAGCATGCGCGATGTGGCCCGAACCTTGGGCATCTCCCACCAAGCCCCTTATCGCCACTTTGAAAGCCGTGATCACCTGCTGGCCGAAGTCATGCGCCGGTGTTTCGCCGACTTTGCGGCATACCTTGGCGTGCAGACCTCCGGGCAAGAAGGTGATGCCAAGCTGGAGGCCATGGGCCATGCTTACTTGGATTACGCCCAGCACAAGCCATTGGAATATCGATTGATGTTCGGCACGCCCTGGCCCGAGCCCGCCCAGCACCCTGAGCTGGTTGAGCACGCGGTTCGCGCCTTTAACCTGCTGCGCGACACCCTCCGCGCCCTGCCCGGCGCCCAGCATCAGCCCTCTGGCCATGCGGACCATCAAGCCATGTTCATTTGGTCGGCCCTGCACGGCATGGCCAGCATCAGCCAGGCCCATGTCATGCAACACCTGCAACTTGCGCCCGGGGTAGAAGTCGGTCTGCGTGCCGACCTGATGGCGCGCATGGCCTTGGGCTTGGGATACAACAGCCGAAGCACAGGTGAATGAGCACGCATGGCCTGCGCTTGCTGGGCGCCCTGCTGATCAGCCTCACTTTGGGCGCCTGTTCAGCCTTCAACTACACCGAAGCGGACAGCCCCCTGGCGCAGCCTTCGGTTCCGGCGCTCACGCCTCGGCCCAAAGTCGCCTTGGTGCTCGGTAGTGGAGGTCCAAGAGGCTATGCCCACATCGGCGTGCTTAAGGTCTTGGAGGAGGCCTGCCTGGACATTGACCTGATGGTGGGCTCCAGCGTGGGCTCGCTCATCGGCGCCTTTTGGGCTTGGGGCCACGACGCCCCAGCCTTGGAGGCCATTGCTCGCAGCGGCGGCCCCTTGACGCTGTTTGATGTGTCTCCCTTTGCGGACCGAGGCTGGATTCACGGCCAACGCCTGCAAGACTTTGTAAACCAGCGACTCGGCGATGCCAGCCTGGAGCAATTGCCGCGTCGCTTGATTGTGGTGGCAACGCGCCGAGCGGACAAGCAGCCCGTTTTCTTCAGCCAAGGCAATGCAGGCGTTGCTGTGCGCGCGTCGAGCGCAGTGCCAGGCGTGTTGTCGCCCGTTGGCATTCAGGGTGAGGAGTACGAGGACGCGGACGAATCTCTGCCCGTGGCCGTGTTGGCCGCTCGCCAAGCGGGTGCCCAATTTGTCATCGCCGTCGATGTGTCGGCACGGGCGGGCAAAGCGCCGGCAGACACTCCTGCAGCCCAACTTGCCAGAGATGCCAAGCGCCGCGCTCGCATTGACCCAGAAACCCAACAGGCAGACTTTCTGATTCACCCTGATATGGACTACGCAGCCGCGCCCAGTGAGCGCTACTTCAAGCAAGCGCAAGTGGCCGGCGAAGTCAGCGCGAGGGCATTGCTGCCAGGCTTGCTGGCACGTCTCCAGCAAGCTCAACTGAGCCCAACCTCCTCAGCGTGTCGGCCCTCTTCCCCGCGCTCCTGATTTTCCCGGCCCCACCCCACCGCGAAAGGCTCAACCCTGACGGGCGTGGGCCGATATCCCAGACAGAACCCCTGCCGACTGTGATGGATCGGCACCGCGCGCGCTGCGCACCTCTTTTCTGTTTGGGCCTACATGTCACGACTTCTAGATCATTTGGCCGACTTGGCGGGCCACCGCGACCGCGACGCCCTGGATGAAGCCGTGCTGGGCTTGATCGACGAGCTGATCTGCCCTCAGTACCTGGCCATCCACCGCACGGTGGGCAGCCTGGAAGCCCCGCGCTGGCTGACGCATGTGTTCAAGCGCCATCACGGCGAGCCACACCGATCCTATGACGCCTCCCGAGACGCTGGGCCCACCGTGCCGCTAGAAAGCCTGCCCTATCACCTGGCTTGCTTACAGTCGGGCGAGATCGTTCGCATGTCGGAGGCTCCAGCCCATTGGCTCTACCCTTTGCAGACTGATGGCGAGATTGTGGGGGTGCTGGAGGTCTGGCAGGTCAATGCCCCGACACAAGAAGAGTCGCGCATTCTGGGCGCCATCCGGCGCTACTACCGTCACCTTCGGGGCTTGCTGGACGAGAACGAACGCGATGCGCTGACCGGCTTGTTGAATCGCAAATCTTTTGACGAGACCTTTGTCCGAGCGGCCATGCAACTGGGCCACGATGTGCCCGCGCCGCAGTTCAAGGCCGACGAGCGGCGGCGCGCGCTGCGCAACACCCGCTATTGGTTGGGCGTCGTGGATATCGACAACTTCAAGCGCATCAACGACGAGTTTGGTCACCTGATGGGCGATGAGGTCTTGCTGCTCTTGGGCCAAATCATGCGCCACTGCTTCCGCCATGAGGAGCACTTGTATCGCTTTGGTGGAGAGGAGTTCTTGGTGCTGCTCAGCGGTGACCGACCTGCCGACGCGCGCCAGGCTCTGGAGCGGCTGCGCACCACCGTTGAGAACTATGCTTTCCCACGCGTCGGCTCATTGACCGTCAGCATTGGCTACACCGAACTGCGCAGCGCAGACACGCCAAGCGCCGCCTTTGAGCGCGCCGATCAGGCCGTCTACCAAGCCAAACGTGATGGGCGCAATTGCAGCGTGGACTTCGACAGGCTGGAACTTGAGCAGCCCCTGGCCGAACCCGCGAACACCGGGATGGTGGAATTCTTCTGAGGCTGGCCGTGCAGGGCCTCAGGCCATGCAGGTGCGGTTCTTGCCCGTGCGCTTGGCCTCGTAAAGCGCCTCGTCGGCCCGCTCCAGCGCATCACCCAGCGCCTCGCTGAAGCGGTAGGCCGTCACCCCTGCGGAGAACGTGACCAACACGTCCTTGCCTTCGTGCATGAACAGGCTGGCGCTCATCTGACGCTGCAGCCGCGTCAAGGTCTTCTGGGCTTCTTCAACGGGGGTCGAGGGCAAGAGCACCACGAACTCTTCGCCCCCAAAGCGGGCCACGATGTCGATGGGCCGCAGCGCATCGCGCACATACTGGGCCAGTGCAATCAAGGCCTGGTCGCCTGCGGCATGGCCCAGGCTGTCGTTGAGCTTTTTGAAGTTATCGATGTCGAGCAGGCCCACTGACAACTCACCGCCTTCGCGGCGCATGCGTGCCTGCTCGACCTCAAAGGCTTGCATCATGCCGCGCCGGTTGGCGATTTGGGTCAGGGCGTCAGTGGCCACCTCGTCAGACAGGCGGCGCAGCTCGGTTTCGAGCTCACGCACCCGCTCTTCCAGCTCGACGGCGCGAGCATGCTCGCCGTTCAAGCGTTCGCGGGTGCTGCTGACCAGGCCGTGCACTTCGCGGCCTTCGTCGAGCATCTCACGCACCACCCCGGCCAAGCTCTCCAAGGAGTCGGCTTGTTCAATGGTGCTCATGTATCGCTGCATGCCGTCGCTCAGACGGCCCGTGTGTTGGTCCAGCTCACCCAGCTCATGCAGCATGCGCCGAATCAACTCTTTCAGGGCCAGGCGGGCACTGTTGCGCTCCTGGCGCACATCGCGTTGCCGCAAGCGCGCCTCGGCCAGCAAGCTGCTGGCGGACTGGACGGCCCGGGCATTGGGCCGCTCGTCCAGGCGCTGGCGCAGGCTGTTGAGTTGGCCTTGCACCCAGCTGTCGTCTTCGGCCAGCTCCGCCAAGCTACCGGCCAGCTCTTGGCTGAGCAGATGCACTTGATCCAGCAAGTGATGGCGGTGTGAAAGCAATCGGCCGGCCTTGTCACACACCTCGGCCACGGCGCGGGCCAGCGGCGCAGTGGCACCGTGCTGAGCAATTTGGTCAGCCAATGCGGCCAATTCGTCGGCCAAGGCCACCGCACGTGGTTGGTCAGAAGGCAGGGCCAAGCGCACGGTGTGCTGCAACGGGTGCAGCACTTGCGGCCAAGACGTCGGCACGGCGGCTGCCGTGGATGGCGCCGCCTCGGGCATCTGTGCAATTGGGGCATGCTCCGCCGAGTCAGCCACCGGCTCCACGGGCATGTCGCCATCGTCCCAGGAATGAACCAGTTGCCGCAGCCTATGGGTCAGACGTTGCACGTCGCTGCGGTTGGCATCCAATACGCGTTGCAGGCTGTCTTTCTTGCGCGCCAAAGTCCATTGCTTGCCACCGCGCTCCAGGCCTTTGGCCATGCGGTCAATGACTTGGGCCAAGGCTTGGGCTTGGTGGGCTGAGGTCTCTCCGGCACGCTCCAAGACCCGCGAAGCCTCATTCCAATCGCCTTGTAGCAAGTGCTTGAGCAGTTCATCACGCGCCTCGGCGGCCTCCACCAGCCGCGCGGCCATGCGCTCCATCAGCGGCTTAGCTTGGGCAGGCAGGCTGGCTTGGGCACGGCCGTGTCCAGACTCTTCAGCCCAGGCTTGGGCATAGTTTTCGGGCGTGGGCTCTTGGCGGGCGAGGGCCAATCGGCGCAACGCGGCTTTGGCAATTTGCGCCGGGGTGAGTTCAGAGGAGGCGGTCATGGTCGAGCCGGGACATGGGTGTCGCTCGATATCGGCAGTCGGGGCTCAAACTGAACCGGCCTGATGTGGACAGACGGTGTCAGGCGCCAGCGCTGGTGATTTGTGCACGCTCGTCGGCCTCGTCCATACCGACTTCGACGCTGGCAATCCAAGGACCTTTGGGCGCCATGGACATGCGGCGCACCCAGTCGCCGATTTGATCGCCCGGGATAGGGCGGCTGAACATAAAGCCTTGCATGATGCTGCAGCCCTGCCGGTGCAACACTTCTTGCTGGCTGAGCGACCCCACGCCTTCAGCGATCACCCTCAGGCCTAGCGCACGCGCCAAAGCCACGATGGTGCGAATGACGGCCGTGCCCTTGCGGGTGACCACCAAGTCATTCACAAAGGAGCGGTCAATCTTGACCTCGGTGATGGGCAAGGTGGTGAGCCGTGACAGCGAGGAATAGCCGGTGCCAAAGTCGTCCACCGAGATCTGCACGCCAATCTCATTGAGCCGCTGCAGCGTGGGCAAGATGCTTTGCAAATCCTTCATCAGGGAATCTTCGGTGATCTCCAGCAGGATCATGCGGTGCGGGATGTCATGCGGCTCCACCGCAGCGCGCACCAACTCAACCAAATCATTGCGCAAGAACATGCGGTTGGGCATGTTGACGGCAATCGACTCGTTGAAGCCGAAATCATCTTTCCAGACCCGCGCTTGACGGGCCGCCTCACGCAGCGCCCATTCAGACAGCGGCACGATCAGGCCGGTTTCTTCGGCCAAGGGGATGAAGTCGCCCGGCGGCACCAACTGCTCGCCACGCTTCCAGCGCATCAGGGCTTCAACACCCACCATCTTGGCGGTGGCTACATCGACTTTGGGCTGGTAGTAGAGCACCAACTCATTGCGCTCAATGGCCTTGTGCAGCGCGGTTTCAAGCTCCAGCTTCTCGCGACCACGGCCGGCCAGTTGCGGCGTGTAGAGCATCATGCCGTTGCGGCCGCTGGACTTGGCCGCATACATGGCCACGTCGGCATTGCGCATCAGGTCGTGCACATTGGTGCCGTCGCGCGGATAGAGCGCGATGCCTACCGACGCTGTGGCAAAGCACTCTTGGCCTGCCACGTAGATGGGCACGCGCAGGGCCTCCAAGACGCGCTGGGCCACGCGCTCGGCATCGCGCTCGTCGTTGACCTCGGGCAGCAACGCCACAAACTCATCACCGCCCAGGCGCCCTACGGCCTCCAAGGCACGGTGGCTGCGGGTACCGACGGATTCCACCAGGCCGTCAAAAATCTGGTCGGAGTGGCGCACGCAGCTGCGCAGGCGCAAGGCCACTTCAATCAAAAGCTCGTCTCCGGCGGCATGGCCCAAGGTGTCGTTGATGTTTTTGAACCGATCCAGGTCGATCATCAACAGCGCCACTTGGTGGCTCATGCGGCGGGCTTGTTCCAAAGCCCGCTCGGTACGCCACATCAGTTGACGCCGGTTCGGCAAGGCGGTGAGCGAATCGTTATTGGCCAGGCGCCGGATGCTGTCTTCGGCTTGGCGCCTATCCGTCACGTCTTGAACGATGCCGGTGTAGCCCGTGCATTGACCGTACTCGCCAAACTCAGCTTCCGCTTCCACATGGATGATGCGGAAGCGCCCGTCTGGCAGGTTCATGGGAACATCGGTGTTGATCACCGTGACCTGGCGCAGCAGCATGCGGGTTTGGCGCAACAGGCCCCGACGGTCTACCGGCGGCACCATGTGCAGCAAGGCACGCAGCCCCAATCGCTCGTCGGGGGCGCAACCAAAAACCCGCAGGCCTTCTTCTGACAGGTCCAGCCCATGGCCCACACCCAAGGCCGGGTCGTACCACCAATCAAAGCTGCCCATGCGGGCCAAGTCTTGGGCGCGAGCTAACTTGGCTTTGCTGCGCACCAGCTCTTGGTGGGTGCGTGCAGCACGCAGCATGTAGCGCAGGCGCCCGGCCAACAGACTCCATTGGTTGGATTTGACGAAAAAGTCGGTGGCACCGGCCTGATAGGCCCGGTTGACAGAAGTTTCGTCGTCCAAGCCTGTGAGCATCAGCACGGGAACGTTTTCGAACCCGTACATCTCGCGCAGTTGGCGGCAGGTCTCAAAGCCATCTAGGCCTGGCATGCGGGCGTCCAAGACCACCAGATCAGGCGTCCAGTGGCGCAGCATACGCAGCGCACTCTCACCGCCCGTTGCTTCGGTCACTTCAAAGCCATGCTGGCTCAGCGCTGCAGACACCAACAAGAGGTTGACGTCATCGTCATCAACAAGCAGCACCTTCGGGTGCTCGGGCACTCCGTTCGCGTTGGTGCTGTAGGGATGCGTCATGCCGAGGTGGGACCTAACAGTCTCGCAGCTGCGGCTCGAACACGGGCCGCCTCTTGCTTGAACTCAACCATGTCAGCGGGAATGCCGCCGAGCTCTTGGCGCCGCACGGCATGCTCGATGCGCTCGCACAGGCGCGAGAACTTGAGTGCCCCCACACTGGCAGAGGCAGACTTCAGGCTGTGGGCCGCACGGGAAAGATCATCATGCTGCTCTGCAGCAAAAGCAGTCGAGGCCGACTCCACTTGCTTGTCCAGCGAGCGCAGATAGGTCTCCAAGACTTTGCGCAAGAACAGGTCGCCGCCTGTCGGGTCGAGCGAACGCAACTGGTTCAAGCTCGCGGCGTCGAGCACCGATTCTTCGGTAGGCGCGTCGGAGACAGGGGTGACGTTGAAGAGGTCAAGCATGGTCTGAGAAGCAGGGTCAGGCCGCAACGCAAACACGCAGGCACTGATGAAGACGATGCAGCATCCCCTTCCCTCAGCGCCCATGTGATGCACTCTGACGGCGCAATATACATCGACACAAGGTGAGAGCATCGGGCTAACGTCCATCGGCGTCAAGCCCGATAAGCAGGGTTGCGACCCGGCATCACTGCTCTTTGCCGTTTCTCAAGAACCACAGCCAGGGAGGCTGGCATCCTTACAATGAAGCTCATGCGTCTGCCCACCCGTGATCGTGCAGCAGGGACCGACTCGCCCAAGGGCCAGGTCGTGGGCTCACTGTCTGCGATTGCAGGGCTGTGGGCGACGCCGGCGTCAGCACAGGCTTTGGCGGCTCCTGCCGAGACAAGCGCCTGGGGCCTGTTGATGTGGCTGGGCTTTGGCGTCGCCTGCGCGGTAGCAGGCGCCTTGTGGGCGCAGCACCGCACACGCCCACAGCACCAGCAAGCGCAGGGCGATGTCGAGTCGCTCATGGCTTTGAGCGAACACGCCATTTGGCGCACCGATGCCCAACACCACCTGCTGATGTGGCGCCCGAGCTCGGAGGCCATCGGGCCGACGTGGCAGTTGTCCAACCAGCAAGGCCAGTCGCTGCCCAACCTGTTTGTGCTGGAAGACAGCCCGGAGGACGCGTTGGCCCTTCGCATGGCGGCCGGCGGCGCGCTCGGCCCTTTGCGCGCAATGCTCAAGGCGGATGGCTCGCGCTGGCTGTTGCGCGCGCAGGCCAGGCTGGATGCGCATGGGCGCGTCTTGGGCTATCTGGGCACCGCCCAACCTTTGGCCCCGGCCTTGCAAGCCCGGCAAGACAAGGTGCTGCTCTCTCGTCTGTGGGGCGTGATGGCGCAGCCGACCTTCTTGTTGCAGGCCGAAGCTCAGGGCTGGACGGTCCGTCAGCTCAGCCCCGCCGCCCAACAACTGGTGGGCGGCGAGCCCGGCGCGCTGCTGGGGCAGGCCTGGGAAACGGTCCGCAAAGGCCTGCCTCCGGACATGGCACAGGCTGTTGAGCGTCTGGAGCCGGGGGCCGTGGTGACCGTGGCCGGCTGGCAAGCCCGCTTGGTGGATGTTGACGCCGGCCCCGATTTGCCGGCCTCGCGATTGTTGTGCCTGAGCACCGAAGCAAAGCCTCAAGCGCAAGAGGACCAAGAGTCTTTTGTGTATTCCATCTCGCACGACCTTCGAGCGCCCATTCGCGTGGTCGAGGGCTTCTCGCGCATTCTCAAAGAAGACTACGGTCGCTTCTTGGACCGCATCGGCAACGACCACCTCGACCGGGTGCTGGCGGCCGCCGCGCGCATGAACAGCATGATCGACGCGCTCTTGGCGCTGTCGCGCCTGCAGTCCCAGCCCTTGGCCCGCAAGCCGGTGGACCTGTCGCAACTGGCCACCTACATTCTGGAAGACCTGCGCCGCGACCAACCCGAACGCGCCGCCGAGGTGCTGATCGAGCCGGGCATCATCGTGCAAGGCGACCCGACCTTGCTGCGCGTGGCGCTGGAGAACCTGCTGGGCAATGCCTGGAAGTACAGCAGCAAGTGCTCGCAGACCCGCATTGAGTTCAAGCGCGAGCTCACCGAGGGCCACAACACCTTGGTGGTGGCCGACAACGGCGCCGGTTTTGACATGCGTTTCGCCGACCGCCTGTTCGGCGTCTTCCAGCGCCTGCACAGCGCCAAAGACTTCCAAGGCACGGGCGTGGGCTTGGCCTCGGTGCGGCGCATCATCCGTCGCCACGGGGGCGACATCTGGGCCGAGTCCGAGGTCGGCCAGGGCGCCCGCTTCTACTTCACACTGTAGAGGCCTGCCGCAGGGTCTGCATCACCGGCCGGCGCAGCACCTCGCGCAGGCTCCACCAGCCCGCCAAGCCGGCCAGCACCGCACCGGCCAACATGCCCGCCAGCGGCACCCAGGGCGAGGCCGTCCAGGTGAACTCAAACACCCAGCGCGCCAAGCCCGCACCCACACCCATGGCCGCCGCACTGGCCAAGCCACCGGCCAGTGCGCCCAGCCCCATTAACTCGGCCCTCTGCACCTGGCCCAACAGTTGAGACGACGCCCCGCAGGCCCGCATGATGGCGGCTTCGCGAATGCGCGCGTCGCGCGTAGCACTGATGGTGGCCAACAGCACCATCAAGCCCGTGGCCACGGTGAAGGCAAACAAAACCTCCACCGCCCGGATGACTTGGTTGAGCACGTTCTGCACCTGGGCCACCGAAGCCGACACATCGACCACCGTGACGTTGGGAAACTGCCGCCCGATCTGGCTGTCAAAACCCGCGCTGCTTGGCGCCCTAAAGGCCGTCATGTACGTGGTCGGGACACCGGGCATTTCGGCCTGCGGGAACATCACAAAGAAGTTGGCGCGCATGGAGCCCCAATCGACCTTGCGAATGCTGTTGATGCGGCCTTCTTGGGTTTGCCCGCCCACATCAAAGCTGAGCACATCGCCCAGGCCCACACCCAGGCGCTCGGCCAAGCCCTCTTCAATGCTCAGGCCAGAGGCATCGGGCGCAGCCCACTGGCCCTTGACCAACACGTTATGGGCCGGCATCTGGGCGGCATGGCTGAGGTTGAGCTCGCGGTCAATGGTGCGACGAGCTTCTGGGTTAGAGGCGTACTTGGGGCCGGTGGGCGCACCGTTGACGGCCACGAGGCGGCCTCGGATCATGGGGTACCAATCATGGCCCGTCACCCCAGCCCCCTTGAGCAAGGCCTGGAAGGCCTCGGCCTGGTCGGGCTGGATATTGATGACAAAGCGATTGGGTGCATCGGGCGGCGTGGCCTTGCGCCATGAGTCCACCAAGTCGGTGCGCAGCAGCACCAGCAGCGCCAAGGCCATCAAGCCCACCGCCAGCGAGGCCACTTGCAACACTGCCAGGCCCGGCCGCGCCGCCACTTGGCGGGTGGCCAGCAGCAGCCAGCGCGGCGCCGTGGTTTCAGACACCAGCTTGCGCAGCACCAACACGGCACCCCAAGCCACCAGCGCAAATACGCCCAGCGCCAGCGCGAAGCCGCCCACCGTCAGCGCGCCCATCTTGGGGTCGCGGGCCACGGTCATCAGCAAAGCCCCTAGCGCCACCGCACCGGCAGAGATGGCGGCCAGCGACGCGGGGCGGATTTGGCCCACATCGCGGCGCATCACCCGCAAGGCTGGCACCTTGGCCAACTGCAAGACAGTGGGCAGGCCAAAGCCCATCAGCAAGGCCACGCCCACACCCAAGCCCAGGTAAGCCGCACGGCCGCTGGGCCAGGGCAGATCGGTGGGCACCAGGGTGCCTAGCAAGCCGATGAAGGCGAAATGCACGGCAGCACCCGCCAACACGCCCAAGCCACTGGCCACCAGCGCCAGCAGCGCAAACTCCAGCACAAAGGCCCAGGCCATGCTGCGCTGGCTCAGGCCCAGCACCCGCAGCATGGCGCAGTCGTCCAAGCGCTTGATCGCAAAGTCGCGCGCCGCCACCGCCACCGCCACCGCCGCCAGCAAGGCCGAGAGCAAGGCGACAAGGTTCAAGAATTTCTCAGCGCGCTCCAAGGTCTGGCGCATCTCAGGCCGGCCGTTCTCCAGGTTTTCCACCCGCACGCCCTTGAGGTTCTTGTTCTGGACTTCGGCCTTGACCCATTGTTCATAGCGCTCCACGGACGCCTTGGAGCCTGAAGCCACCACCGCCAAACGGTAGGTCACGCGACTGGCCGGTTGCACCAAACCGGTGGCCGCCAAGTCTTGGCGGTGCATCATCACCCGAGGTGCAAAGCTCATAAAGCCCGAGCCACGGTCGGGCTCTTGGCTCAGCACCCCGGCAATGCGCAGACGTGCATCGCCCAACCACAAGCCATCGCCCACCTGCAGGCCTAGGCTTGGCAGCACAGCAGCTTCCACCCACACCGCCCCGACCGCCGGGCCATGGCGAGTGAGCGTGGGCTCGGCCTGCCCTGCAGCCTGCACCTTGAGGGCACCGCGCAGTGGGTAAGCCCCGTCCACCGCCTTGAGCGCCACCAGCCGGGTGGCACCACCCTGCTCGTCGCCGGCCCGCGCCATGCTGGGGAAGCTGGCATGCTGGGTCAAGGCTAAACCCGCGGCTTGAGCGCGCTGCACAAAGCCTTCGGGTAAGGGCTGGTCGCTGCTGATCACCAAGTCGCCGCCCAGGAGCTGCGCCGCATCCCGCTGCAGGCCCAGTTGCAGGCGGTCGGCAAAAAAGCCCACCGCCGTCAGCGCAGCCACCGCCAACATCACCGCCACCAAAACCAAGCGCAACTCGCCCGCCCGAAAGTCCAGCACGGTTTGCCGCCAGGCCAACTGCCAAGGGTGAGGTGGACGGCGCGAGGGAGAGGTTGACGAAGCAGCGGACATGGGTGGTCAGTGGGTGCAGGAAACTGGACGATAGCTGAAGGCGCAAGCGTCTGTGGCACAGAGGTCTATTGCCATCATCACGGTGCTCGATTCCATGCAAGCGTTTTGAACGATGCGCCCAAGCCTTGGGTCAACAATCCGCTGCATGGCTCACACAACATTTCCCCCGCTCTATATCTCTCATGGTTCGCCCATGACGTCGCTAGAGGCCTCGGCCGCCAAGACGGCTTGGGAGCATTTGGCCCAGCGCTTGGCAAACAGCGCGGCCAAGCCCACTGCCGTACTGGTCATCTCGGCCCACACGCTGAAGCGTGAGCCCGTGCTGCTGGCCGCCGACCACCACGAAGCGGTGCATGACTTCTCCGGCTTCCCCGAAGAGTTGTACGCCTTGCGCTACCCCGCGCCGGGCGCGCCCGCTTTGGCGCAGCGCGTCGCCGGCCTGATCCAGAGCGCCGGGCTGCCCGTCCACACACTGGCAGAAGGCGGGATGGACCATGGCATTTGGACGCCGCTGCGCACTCTCTTCCCGCTGGGCGATGTGCCGGTGCTGCCCCTGGGCTGGCCACCGCATTGGAGCCCGAGTCAGCTTTTTGCACTGGGTCAGGCCCTGGCGCCCTTGGTCGACGAGGGCGTGCTGATCATCGGCAGCGGCGCCATCACCCATAACCTACGCTTATGGGCGGGTGGGCATGGCGACGTGGATGCGCCGGAGTTCCCAGAGAGTGCCGCTTTTCGGACCTGGATGGTCGAGCGCAGCGCTGCGGCGGACTGGCCAGCCTTGCTGGACTATCGCCGCCAAGCCCCCCATGCGGCGTACATGCACCCGACGGATGAACACCTGCTGCCTTTCTTTGTGGCGGCCGGTGCCGCAGGTTCAAATCCGGTCGGGCAGCGCTTGCACGAGAGTGTGACCTGGGGCCACCTAGGCATGGATCTCTACGCCTTTGGGCCGCAAGGCCTTCAGCTTCAGCCCTTGTAACGGCCCACCAAAAAGCGCAGGGCCGCCCCGTAGCCCTGCACGCCCAGGCCCGCGATCACGCCATCCGCAATGCCCGAGATGTAGGAGTGGTGGCGAAACTCCTCGCGCCGATGCACATTGCTGATGTGCACTTCCACCAGCGGAATGGCCACGCCTGACAGCGCATCACGCAAGGCCACGCTGGTGTGGGTCAGTCCGCCGGGGTTGATGACGATGGCGGTGGTGCCGTCGCCCCGCGCCGCATGGATGCGGTCAATCAAAGCCCCTTCGTGGTTGCTTTGAAAAGCATCGGCCTCCACACCCAGACTCTCGGCCTCAGCCTTGAAGCGCTGTTCCACGTCGGCCAAGGTGTCGGCGCCGTAGATGTGCGGCTCCCGCGTACCCAGGAGGTTGAGGTTGGGGCCGTTGAGAAGCAGGACTTTCATGATGCGGCGGACTTTGTGGAGAAAGAGGTGAGGATTGTGCCGCGCCCCAGGCAGCGCGCTGGCTGCGCCGCTGCACTGCACAACGCCACCCAATTTGTGATCAGTAGTCACCTCTGATCGCGAGCTACTTCGCGATTTTTATTTGTACATAACCGTACACCTCGCCTGCGGTTTATATTTTGTGATCACAAATTGAATGATGGGCTTATCATTCGGGCATTCCATAGCCCGCCAGATGCCCATGACCACCTCCTTAGAGCGCTTTTTGGCCGACCACCGCATCCACGAAGTGGAATGCGTGATCCCCGACATGACCGGCATTGCCCGCGGCAAGATCCTGCCGCGTGACCTCTTCTTGGCCAGCGGCGAGATGCGCATCCCCAAAAGCGTGCTGCTCAACACCGTCAACGGCCAGCAACCCGACAACGGGCCCTTTGTGGGCGACACCGACCCGGACATGGTGTGCAAGCCCGATGCCGCCACCATCCGCGTCGTGCCCTGGGCTGCCGAGCCGGTGGCGGTGGTGATCCACGACTGTGTGGAGTGGGACGGCCGCCCGGTGCAGCTCAGCCCCCGCGCCGTGCTGCGCCGGGTGCTGGCCTTGTATGAGCAACGCGGCTGGCAGCCGGTGGTGGCCCCCGAGATGGAGTTCTATTTGGTGGCCCGCCAGCAAAACCCGCACGAGCCGCTGCAGCCGCCGCTGGGCCGCACTGGCAAGCCCGAGGTGGGGCGGCAGAGTTACTCCATCGACGCCGTCAACGACTTCGACCCCTTCTTCATGGAGCTGTCCAATTTTTGCGAGGTGCACCAGTTGGGCGTGGAGACGCTGATCCATGAAGCCGGCCCGGGCCAAATGGAGATCAACTTCAGCCACGGTGACCCGCTGGAACTGGCTGACCGGGTCTTCCTCTTCAAGCGTGCCGTGCGCGAAACCGCGCTGCGCCACGGCGTGTTTGCCACCTTCATGGCCAAGCCCATGGAGGGTGAGCCCGGCAGCGCCATGCACATCCACCAAAGCATTGTGGACAGCCGCAGCGGCAGCAATGTCTTCAGCCGCGAAGACGGCCAGGCCAGCGATCTGTTCCACCACTTCATCGCGGGGCTGCAGACCTACATCCCGCAGGTGATGCCCATGTTCGCGCCCTACGTCAATTCCTACCGGCGCTTGGCACCCTATATGTCAGCGCCCATCAACGTGCGCTGGGGTTATGACAACCGCACCTGCGGCATTCGCATTCCCAAATCCGGCCCCGAGGCGCGACGCGTGGAGAACCGCGTGCCCGGCGTAGACGCCAACCCATACCTGGCCATGGCCGCCACCTTGGCCTGCGGCTGGCTGGGCCTGCGCGACAAGCTGCAGCCCAGCGAGCCCACACTCGACAGCGCCTGGAATGTGAGCCATGAGCTGCCGCGCCACCTGGAAGACGCCATCGAAGCCATGCGCGCCTGCGAGCCCATGAAAGAGGTGCTGGGCGGCTCTTTCGTGGATGCCTTCTGTGCCGTCAAGGAGCTGGAGTACGCCACCTACAACCGCGTGATCTCGTCGTGGGAGCGCGAGCATTTGCTGCTGTTGGTGTGAGTGCGAGGGAGAAGGAGTCACCATGTCCGAGTTGAGTTTTCATGGCATCGCCCCCGCCCGCATCCAAGCCCTGCTGGCGCAGGAGCGGGCCACTTATGCCCAGCGCAACCCGCGCTCGCAAGCCTTGGCCGCAGCGGCCAGCCAGCACCTGATGTTTGGTGTACCCCTGCACTGGATGAGCGACTGGGGCACGCCCTTTGCACTGCATGTGGACCATGCCCAAGGCGCGCGCCTGCACGACGTAGATGGCCATAGCCTGGTGGACTTTTGCCTGGGCGACACCGGCGCCATGTTCGGCCACTCGCCCCCGGTGGTGGCCCAAGCCCTGAGCCAGCGCGCCTCCCGAGGCCTGACCGCCATGCTGCCCGGTGAAGACGCCGCCGCCGTGGGCGCCTTGCTGGCCCAGCGCTTTGGCCTGCCTACCTGGCAGTTCGCCATGACGGCCACCGACGCCAACCGCTTTGTGCTGCGCTGGTGCCGCGCCGCCACAGGCCGCAAGGTCTTGCTGGTCTTCAATGGCTGCTACCACGGCACCGTGGACGATGTGTTTGTCGACCTGGTGAATGGCCAGCCCCAACAACGCGACAGCCTGCTGGGCCAGGTGCAAGACCTGACCACCACCACCCGCGTGGTCGAGTTCAATGACTTGGCCGGCCTGCAAGCCGCACTAGCCCCCGGCGATGTGGCCTGCGTTCTGGCCGAGCCGGTGATGACCAATATCGGCATGGTGCTGCCCGAGCCCGGCTTTTGGGAGGCCGCCCAAGCGCTGATCCGCCGCCACGGCAGCCTCTTGGTGATGGACGAAACCCACACCATCAGCTCCGGCCCCGGCGGCTATGCCCGCGCCCATGGCCTGCAGCCTGACGCCGTGGTGGTGGGCAAGCCCTTGGGCGGCGGCATGCCGTGTGCGGCCTATGGCTTCAGCGCCACTTTGGCCGCACAGGCCGAAGCCGCCAAACGCCAGGCGCCGCCGGGGCATTCCGGCATCGGCACCACCTTGACCGCCAACCTGCTGGCCATGGCCGCCATGCGCGCCACCCTGACCCACCTGATGACGCCCGAGGTTTATGCGCCCATGCTCAAGCGGGCCGCTACTTTGGCCGAAGGGCTCAAGCAGGTGATCAGCCGCCACGGCCTGCCGTGGTGCGTGACGCATGTCGGCGCGCGAGCGGAGTTTCAGTTCTGTGCCACCGCGCCCCGCAACGGCAGCGAGGCCGGTGCCGCCATGGATGCTGAACTCGAGCACGCCCTGCACTTGGCGTTGCTGAACCGGGGCGTGTTGATCACCCCCTTTCACAACATGATGCTGGTCTGCCCCGACACCACCGACGCCGATGTCGCTTGTTTGCTGCAGGCCATGGACGAGGTGCTGTCGCTGTTGAAGGCCCCTGCGGCATGAGCCCAACGCCAGAGCAAGACCTGCCCAGCACCACACAGCAAGACGAGGTCTACACGCGGCTGCGCCAGTGGATCACCGTGGGCCGCTTCTTGCCAGGGGAGCGCCTGAAGATCCGCAATGTGGCGGCAGACCTGGGCGTGGGCCACATGCCCGTGCGGGCGGCCCTGCAACGCCTGGCGGCGGAAGGCGCTTTGGTCAACGTCCCCAACGCCGGGGTCACGGTGCCGCGGCTGTCCGTGGCCGAGTTTGATGACCTGCTGCAGATGCGCATGCTGCTGGAGGGCGAAGCCGCCGAGCGCGGCGCGCTGCGGCTCTCAGCGGCCGAGCGCGAACGGCTGCAAGCTTTGTGTGCGGACATGGCAGCTGCTCTGCAGCGCGGAGATGTCACCGGCTATCTCGGCCCCAATGAAGACTTCCATGTGCTGCTCTACCAAGCCGCAGGCTCCCCCACTTTGTTCAGCCTGATCGACACCTTGTGGCTCAAGGCCGGCCCCATCTCCAACCAGTTGTTCGACAGCCCAGACGCGACTGAGGTTCTTAACGAAGCTCATGAGGCACTGCTCAGAGCCTTGGCCAAGGGCGACAGCGCGGGTGTGCGGCGGGCCGTCGAGCGCGATATCTTTGTGGCGGGGCAGTTCTTGAGGGAGCGTTTGCGGCTGGTGGGGTGATCGTTGCTCGAACTGCTGATGCTTGTTGAGGGCTGAACGTCGCACGGTAGTGGCGTCGCAAGGCGGTGGCGTGAAGGCCTCCGCTCATGTCACCCGGCCTGCGGCCTCCTTCTTTACTTCGCTGCGCCCTTCACGCCACCACCTCGCGAATCACCGCTGAGTGCTTGCCACGCGGTAACAGTCGAGAGTCTGGCCCACGAATGAGCTGGTGCCTGTGATCGCGCTGCCGTTGAAGAGCTGGACGACGGACGACGAGTGGGCAGGCCGAGTCGCGCAGCGAAGTAAAGGAGGAGAGACGGGCGCAGCCCGGATCGGGGGACATGAGCGGAGGGACTCGGCCTGCACGCTCGGCACGCGCTAACCCTGAAAAGCCATGAAGGGCCGTCAGCTCAATCCCGCTCGATCCGCGCCCAAGCTGAGTGGTTGTGGATGGATTCGAAGTTCTCGACATCCACGCGGTAGCGGCCAATGCGCGGCTCTGCGTTCAAGCGCAGCGCCACGTCGCGTACCAAGTCTTCAACGAATTTGGGGTTTTCGTAGGCGCGCTCGGTCACCCACTTTTCGTCGGGCCGCTTGAGCATGGACCAGATCTCACTGGAAGCCGACTCTTCGGCAAAGCGCACCAACTCTTGCCATTCCAGGGCGCCTGCAACCGGGTCCTTGAAGGCCACGCGGATGGTTACCAAAGAGCGTTGATTGTGCGCACCGTAATCCGATATCTCCTTGGAGCACGGGCACAGGCTTTTGACCGGCACGCCCACCTCGGCCCAGATCACGGTCTGGCCCTGGCGCCGCTCAGCGATCCAGGCGCCCTGGTAGTCCAACAGACTCTCCCGGCCAGTGACCGGCGCACGCTTGCGCAAGAAGAACGAGAAGCGGGCCTCGATGCGGCCTTCATCGGCATGCAGATTTTCCAACATGACCGCCAATTCGGCACTCAATCGGCCGGCATCCATGGGCTCGTGCTGGGCGTCCAGCCAAGCCACGAAGCGCGACATGTGGGTGCCCTTTTGCTCGGCAGGCAAGGCCACGTCCAGAGACCACAAGGCCGCCGTCGATTGCGCCGCTCCTGCCACTTTTAGCGTCAGCGGGTAGCGCACATCCTTCACGCCCACGCGCTGAATGACCAAGTGGCGCACGTCGTGCTCGCTCTGGGTGTCGGGGATGTGAAGGCTATTCGCTTGAGGATTCATGACTGCAATAAAAAGGCGCTGCGGCGGGCAGAGAGCCGCAAGGATCGCACGTAAGGCTTATGCCGCGCCCAAGAGGGGACTCTAAAACGAGGCCCTCAGGCGGCGGCAGGCTTCACCAGCGAGAGGGGCACGATGCCAAATCGCTTGCTGACGGCTTGTTCAATGCCTTCGGCGTTCAGGCCACACAGGGCCAGCAGTTTGGCCGGGTCGCCGTGTTCGATGAATTCATCCGGCAAGCCCATCTGCAGCACAGGCACGTTCAGACCGGCCGCCGCCAGAACCTCCATGACACCGCTGCCCGCGCCACCCGTGATGCAACCCTCTTCAAGGGTCACCAGGGCTTCATGGCTGCGGGCCATCTGCAGCACCAAGTCTTGATCCAAGGGCTTGGCAAACCGCATGTTGACGACCGTGGCGTCCAGGCGTTCAGCGGCCTGCAGGGCCGGGTAAAGCAAAGTGCCAAAAGCCAAGATGGCCACGCGCTTGCCTTGGCGGCGCACTTCGCCCTTGCCCCAAGGCAGCGTGGTGAGTTCAGCCTCGACGGCCACACCGGCACCGGCGCCACGCGGGTAGCGCACGGCGACGGGATGGTCTTGGTGGAAGGCTGTGCTCAAGGCCTGGCGGCATTCGCGCTCATCTGCCGGCGTCAGCAGGCTCATGTTCGGAATGCAGCGGATGTAGGCAATGTCATAGGCCCCGGCGTGGGTGGCGCCGTCAGCGCCCACCAAGCCAGCGCGGTCCAGCGCAAACACCACCGGCAGGCTCTGCAATGCCACATCATGGATGAGCTGGTCGTAGCCGCGCTGCAAGAAGGTGGAGTAGATGGCGAGCACGGGCTTCAGGCCTTCGCAGGCCAAGCCAGCGGCGAAAGTCACCGCGTGTTGCTCGGCAATGCCGACATCGTGATAGCGCTTGGGGAAGCGCTTCTCAAACTCGACCATGCCCGAGCCTTCGCGCATGGCCGGGGTGATGCCCACCAGGCGCTCATCGGCCGCAGCCATGTCGCACAGCCAGTTGCCAAAGACCTGCGTGAAGGTAGGCTTGGCGGGTGCTGTTGCCTTTTGCAGTCCCACGGCCGGGTCAAACTTGCCGGGGCCGTGATAGTTGATCGGGTCATCTTCGGCCAACTGGTAGCCGTAGCCTTTTTTGGTGACCACATGCAGGAACTGCGGGCCCTTCGCCGTGCGCAGATTTTCGAGCGTGGGCACGAGGGAGTCGAGGTCGTGGCCGTCAATCGGGCCGACATAGTTGAAGCCGAATTCTTCAAAAATGGTGCCGGGCACGACCATGCCCTTGGTGTGCTCCTCAAAGCGCTTGGCAAACTCGTAGAGCGGCGTGTTGCGCAACACGCTCTTGGCGCCCTCACGCGCTGCCGCATAGAACTTGCCGCTCATCAGGCGCGCCAGATAGCGGTTCAGCGCACCGACGGGTGGCGAGATGGACATGTCGTTGTCATTCAAGATGACCAACATGTCCGGTAAACCGGCACCGCCCGCATAGCCGCCGTGGTTGAGGGCTTCAAAGGCCATGCCGCCGGTCAGGGCGCCATCTCCAATGACCGCCACGCAGCGGCGATCTTCGCCCTTGAGCTTGGCGGCGTGGGCCATGCCCAGCGCGGCGGAGATCGAGGTAGAGGAGTGGCCGGTGCCGAAGGTGTCGTACTCGCTCTCGGCGCGCCTCGGAAAGCCACTGATGCCGTGCATTTGCTTGAGCGTGGCCATGGCTTCGCGCCGCCCCGTCAAGATCTTGTGCGGATAGGACTGATGACCCACATCCCACACGATGCGATCGCGCGGCGTGTTGAACACATGATGCAAAGCAATCGTCAACTCCACCGTGCCCAGGTTGGACGACAAATGCCCGCCGGTGCGGCTGACCGTGTGCAACAGGAAGTCGCGCAACTCATTGGCCAGCGTCTTGAGCTGTGCTCGGCTCAGCGAGCGCAACTCACTGGGCGCATTGATGGTTTGCAGCAGCGGATGGGTCATGGCAGTGGCATCCGGTTAAGAGGGGTGAAGTCAAACAAAGACATGGTTTTAGCTTTGTCGATCCACCACCTTGTCGGCCAAACAGGCCAGGTGATCAGTAGAGCTTAAGTGGCAGCGCGCCAAAGCCGCGTGGGCCTCATCGCGAAGGGCCAAGGCATAACGCTGAGCGGCCTCTAAGCCCAACACCGAGACATAGGTCGGCTTATTATTGTCAGCGTCTTTGCCGGCGGTCTTGCCCAGCATGTCAGAGGGTTGTGTGACATCAAGAATGTCATCCACCACTTGGAAGGCTAGGCCCAGCGCTGCGCCGTATTGCGCCAAAGCATCCCAGGTTTGCGCATCGACCGGACCACAGGCCGCGCCCATTAACACGCTGGCTTGCAGCAAGGCGCCAGTCTTGCGGCGATGCATGTCACGCAGCGAGGCTTCATCCAGCATGCGGCCCACACTGGCTAGGTCAATCGCTTGCCCACCCGCCATGCCTTGGTGGCCTGCGGCGCGGGCCAGCAGACTGACCAGGCGGGCTTGCAAAGCGGGCTCAACGCCGTCATCGGGTGTCAGCACTTCAAAGGCCAAGGCCTGCATGGCGTCGCCCGCCAACATGGCACGAGCCTCACCAAACTCCACATGCACCGTAGGCTTGCCCCGACGCAGGGCGTCGTCGTCCATACAGGGCATGTCGTCATGCACCAAGGAATAGGCGTGAATCAACTCCACGGCCACGGCGGCCCGCATGGCGGCCTCACGCTGTCCCTCGACGGCCTTGGCAGCCGCCAGCACCAAGAGTGGGCGTAGGCGTTTACCGCCATCCAGCACGGCATAGCGCATGGCCACGCCCAATGCCGCAGGGGTGTCTGCAGGGACCCAAGCTTCCAGCGCTTGTTCAACGGCCAGCAGTTCGGCGTTGGACCACGCCTCGAAATTGACATCATTCATGGGCTTGTCCAGGGCTTGAGCTGCCCTTCCTCCAGGACCTTGACTTGTTGTTCCACCGCTGCCAAGCGCACCTTACAAAACTCGAGCAACTCCGCGCTGCGCTGGTAACTCACCAAGAGTTGGTCGAGTGGCATCTGGCCCGCCTCCATACGCTGGACCAAGCCATCGAGCTCGGCCAAAGCCTCTTCATAGCTAGCGGGCTCTGCAGCAGCGGGGTTGGAAGCGGAGGATGCCTTGCGCATTTCGACAGGTGAAAATCAAAATGGGATTGTAGTCAATGGTGATATGGGGTACCTCCCCCAAAGGGAGTAAAGGCGCCCTTTGCGCTCCGAATTCGCAACACCCAAAGCCCTGCATTGGCCGCAATGCAACAGCTTGGGGCTAGAATTCGATCTTTAGCCTTCCCTTTGGGAGGGCTTTTTCGTCACAAACCCATCCGCGGGGCCACCGGGTGGGGGGTTTTTAGACATGTTTTTTGGAGATCCTGGGGATCATGTCGAACCTGAGCATCACGCTGGAAGCTCTGGAGCGCAAGCGCTCTCAACTCTCGGTTTCTACTTATTTTGATGAGGACCTGCTTCGTAGGGAGCAAGAACTCATCTTTCAGCACGGACCGCGCTATCTGGCGCACGAATTGTCCGTCCCCGAACTCGGCGACTACTACGCCCTTCCCCAAGAGGGCGAAGGGCGTATGCTCGTGCGCACGCCCAAAGGCATCGAGTTGGTCTCCAACGTCTGCCGACACCGCCAAGCGGTGATGCTGCGTGGCCGGGGCAACACCAAGAGCAGCATCGTCTGCCCGCTGCACCGCTGGACCTATGACTTGCAAGGTCAGTTGATCGGCGCGCCGCACTTCGACCATGACCCGTGTCTGCACCTGAACAACTATCGGGTGAAGACCTGGAATGGCATGGTCTTTGAGGACAACGGGCGGGACATCGCGGCGGATTTGGCGCATCTTGGCCCCCGGGCCAGCCTCGATTTTTCAGGCTATGTGCTCGATCACGTCGAGATGCATGAGTGCCAGTACAACTGGAAGACCTTCATCGAGGTCTATCTGGAGGACTATCACGTCGGCCCCTTCCACCCTGGCCTCGGTCAATTCGTGACCTGCGCCGACCTGAAGTGGGAGTTCGGCAAGCATCACTCGGTGCAAACCGTGGGTGTACAAAATGCGCTCAAGCGGCCGGGCTCACCGGTGTATCAGCGCTGGCATGACGCACTGATGAAGTACCGCGAAGGCGTTCCACCTGCCCACGGTGCCATCTGGCTGACCTACTACCCGAACATCATGATCGAGTGGTATCCGCATGTGCTGACGGTGTCGACCTTGTACCCGCAAGGGCCGCAAAAGACGCTGAACGTGGTGGAGTTCTACTACCCCGAGGACATCGCCGCCTTTGAGCGCGAGTTCGTGGAAGCGCAGCGGGCGGCCTATATGGAGACCTGCATCGAAGACGATGAGATC
Source organism: Ideonella sp. (assembly GCF_044358605.1). Classification (GTDB taxonomy): domain Bacteria; phylum Pseudomonadota; class Gammaproteobacteria; order Burkholderiales; family Burkholderiaceae_C; genus Ideonella. The sequence goes on along the minus strand of NZ_JBIKNQ010000045.1, from coordinate 4,106 downwards.
GCTGAGCGCATGGATCAAGGCCGCAAAGCCTTGCACGAGCGTGGTGACGACGAAGCCGGGCCTTATCAGAGCCCGATGGAAGACGGCATGAAGCACTTCCACGAGTGGTATCGGCATGTCATGGGCATTGGCCGCTCGCCCTGGTGACGTGACAAGGGCTTCAGCAGCCCTTGTGCAAAGCTGAACGGCCAAGCCGCTGCAAGCCCACCTCAGAGCGAGGTGCCGAAGTACTTCTGGCGCATTTGCGCCCAGAAGCCGGGGTGATGCAACACATACACCTTGTGCGCCTTCTGGGGCACTGTCCAGGTCGCCTTGGTGCCATGGTGAAAGGTCGCAGTATCGCCAGGCTTGAGCGTGAACTTTCGCCCCAGATACTCAACATGCACCTCACCGTCGAGCAAGTGCACGGTCTCATCCAGGCCGAAGGTCCACTCAAAGGTCGTCGGTCCATCGCAAGCCCATTGACCCACGATCGTCTTGCCATCTGGAGACCGAGCAGTCTCTGTCGCGCGAAAATTGGGGGTGCCGGACTTCACCCAAGTGGGATCAACGGCAAAGGGCGTCATCACCTTTTGAACCGCCTCAGACGAGGCCTCGCCCAACCTTGCGACAGAGCGTGCGGCTTGCACCCCCCCCATCACCAGCAAGGCAGCGACAGCCCCCGCCATGGCACTTAAAAGCAACTTCTTGGTCATGGCGAGATTATCTGCAGGCTTCCCTATGCCCCAAGGATCAGCCCCCAGTGAGAGCGTGATATTGATCACCAACGCTCTCGAATCAAAGCACCCTGACTCTCTTGAATAAGAGCGAACAGGGTGAGCAGTTTGGGCTCATCAGAAATGGGCGCCTTCAAGCAGCCAGCCAATACGTGACAAATTCGTGATTAGCCCGCCGTCAGTTTGGATACCTTTGTTGCATCCGCTCACTCGGGTGTCCACACTGACTGAACGTCTAGACACATCAAGGGCCATGAGAGTTTGAAGCTCGCCTGGCCCAAACTCTCACCTCCGTTTCGCCATGGGCTTTTCCCCTCGCCAGCGCGCCATTGGATCCATAGCCGCCATTGTTTTGGTCGGCCTGCTTGTCGTTTGGTGGACTCAATCCAGCAGTACCGGCGTCTTCAAGAGCGAGACCGAGCTCACTGGCCACAACGCCGCCACGCCGATCGATGCGCAAACATCACCCCAATCCACCCCTGCAGCCCTTGCAACGGCAGGTTCCTCCCCGTGGTTGGCGACCGACAAAGGGGCTGCTTCAGCGTATCCAGGGCCCTTGCCTGCCACTTTGGAATTGCAACTGCTGCACGCCTCGTTGTCTGCTTTACAGAACAATGGCGCCAACTTGGGTGCGCCCATGCGTTCTCGGCATGTGGTTCAAGTGACGGACCCTCGAACGGCCGATGAATTGATGCGCTGGGGACGACAACAAGGCTTTGCAATGTCTTTTGATCGTTTTTATCTTCACGGAGGTATCGAGGCAAAGATGCTGTTCTTCGACAAACACATCGTGCCCGACGCTCAACGCATTCAGCAAGACGGCTTGGCCATCTTGAGCGCTCTCACCGGCATGGATACCGCCGAATACGGCACCTGGATTGGCGAAATCAATCGCTCTTGAACCAGCCTCACAGTCCTCCTCTACTCGTCTGATTTGATCCCGCGAAGGTTGACAACATGAAGTACCACGGCATTGCCCCTGCCCTTCTCAGCGCCACACTCTTGAGTGCTGGTTTGCTGCTGAGCACCTCTAGCTTTGCAGACTCACGCCCGAAGGCGGGCTTGGTGAACTATGAAACGGCTCAAGTCCATCCGGTCGATCTGACCCCAGACCGCAACACTTTGCTGGTGGTCAACACGGCCGCCAATGCGCTCGAAGTATTTGATGTCAACACGGGCCAGAGAACAACGATCCCCGTCGGTTTGGACCCCGTCAGTGTGCGCGCGCGCTCCAACAACGAAGCCTGGGTGGTCAACCAAGTCTCCGACTCCATCAGCATCGTTGATCTCCAAACGGGCAGAGTGACAGCGACGCTCAAGACAGACAATGAGCCCGCAGACGTTGTGTTCGCTGCTGGCAAGGCCTATGTGTCTTGCTCAGACACCAACACGGTCATGATCTTCACGCTGTCAAACTTGGCGCTGAGCCCGCGCAAGATTTTCGTGGTTGGCGAAGAGCCCCGGGCATTGGCGGTCAACGCCAGTGGTTCAGAAGTCTATGTCGCGATCTTTGAAAGCGGCAACGGCACCACGGCTTTGGATGGTCGAGCCACCGTCAGTGCGACGGGCGTTCAATCGCCACTGCCGCGCAACGTCGTCAATCGCCCTGAGGGCCCTTGGAAGGGCGTGAATCCGCCCCCCAACTCCGGCAACGGGTTCAAGCCCGCCCTGCCCCCTGGCCTCAAACCGTATCCGGTGGGCCTGATCGTCAGGCAAGATGATGCAGGGCGCTGGAAAGATGACAACAACGGCGATTGGACGCGTTTAGTCTCCGGCGACTTGGCTCGCCTATCCAGCCGAATTGTGGGCTGGAAGCTTCCTGACAATGATGTCGCCATCATCAGCACAGGCAACGACTCTTTGATTGGATACAAGAGTCGCTTGATGAACATCAATATGGCCCTTGATGTGAACCCTGTGACGGGCCAAGTGGCTGTGGTGGGCACCGACGCCATCAATCAGGTGCGCTACGAGCCGAATCTGAATGGCAAGTTCGTTCAAATGAAGATGGCTCGGTTTTTGCCCGCGGGCGCAGCCAGCCTGACGGACTTGAATCCGCACCTGACCTACCAATCGGCGACGATCCCCGCCGCACAGCGCGCCCTCTCCTTGGGTGACCCCAGGGGCATCAAGTGGCGCGCCGACGGGCAAAGTGCCTGGGTCACAGGCATGGGCTCAGACAATGTCGTCATTGTCGACGCCAACGGCGGTCGCCTCGGACAGATCTCGGTCGGGGAAGGTCCCACAGGCTTAGCCCTGGACGAAACGCGTAGCCGGGCCTACGTGCTAAACCGCTTCTCTGCCTCGATCTCGGTCATTGATCTCCAAAGCCGTGTGGAGCAAATGCGCATTTCTTTCTATGACCCCACGCCAGAGGTCATCAAGAAAGGTCGGCCGCTGCTCTACAGCACCAAGTTTTCAGGCACCGGCCATACCTCTTGTGCCAGCTGCCACGTCGATGCCAAGACCGATCGTCTCGCCTGGGATCTCGGCGACCCCACAGGCAAGTTCATCTCGGTCAAGGACATCGACATCAATGCGGGACTGCCCACCGGCACACCGGTCTCCGTTCATCCCATGAAAGGCCCCATGCTCACGCAAACCTTTCAAGACATCATGAGCTTCAGATCCCTGCACTGGCGAGGCGACAAGCAAACGCTGAACGAGTTTGCGGATGTCTATGTGCTGCTGATGGGCGCAGATGCCGCACCCACAGCGACTCAGATGACTGACTTCGGTAACTTCTTGTCCACGGTTCACCTGCCTCCGAACCCCTTCCGCAATATGGATGACACCCGCAAGACCACGGTCTCGCTGCCAGACACGCGAAGCTTCACTGCCATCAGCAGCACCCAACTGCTGGAGCTGCGTGGCCAAGGAACCGGTGGTCGGGTCAACTGCCTACAGTGCCACATGCAGCAAGGCAAGGCGCCTCGCAATGACGGTACGGCACGCCTGCAAGGTCAATCGTTCGTCCCGCCCGCCTTCGCACCGTTCTATAAGCGCGTTGGCTTCTGGCCCAACGACCCGAATCACACCTCTACCACGGGTTTCGGCTTTCAACATGATGGCGCCGAGCACATGGACTTGGCTGTCACCGCCAATACGGGCACCACGTTCCAGCAAGCCGCTTTGGCTGAACTCCTCTCATTGGAAGGCCCGACCAGTGGGCTGCTCGGTGGAGAGAAGCGCCTAGACACACACGCTGGCGTCGGCACACAGCTTCACCTGTCGGGCGCCATCAGCGCCTCGCAGACGACCCAACTCAATCAGATGATCAGCATTGCCGCAAATAGCCCGCATGCCTCCTTGATCTTCCGCCGGGTACAGAACGGTGTTCAGAAGGGGGGTTATCTGGTGCGAGGCTCTCAAACCAGCTTCCAAGGTAAC
>NZ_JBIKNQ010000087.1:0-14366 GCF_044358605.1 Ideonella sp. | reverse complement strand
ACAACCATCGAATTCCTCAACGCGCCCTCAACCACCAGACCCCCATCGAGGCCCTGAAAAAATGGCACGCCTCACACCCCAAGCTCTTCACAAAACGTGTGAATGATCTCCCGGGGCTTGACAGGTACATGCTGAGTATTGAGGCCCATTCAAGGCCATGAGTATTATTGTGACGTCGCTGGCCGCTTTGATGATGGTGATCGCACCCCTTGCCGTGGTCAAAGAAACGCGGGCTGTCACCGTGACCGCAGCCTTCGGGCTGCGAGAGTGGTCAGCAAGAACAAGGCCCCTGTTGACACCCCGCCAAGGGCGCCCACAAGGGCCTTTGCATGGAGCGGGCAGCCGCCACAAGGCGGCTCGGCTCTCAGCTTGAAGGTCGCGCCAACTCCGGCAGCTCGATCTTCACCTCCAACACTTCAAGGTTGTCCTGGCGTTCCAGTTGAACCTTGATGTCGTCGGCGTTGATCTTGACGTACTTGGAGATCACCGCCACCAGCTCGCGCTGCAAGGCGGGCAGATAGTCGGGCGTGGCCGCGCTGCGGCCGCTGCGCTCGTGCGCCAGGATGATCTGCAGGCGCTCTTTGGCGACCGAAGCCGTCTGCTTCTTTTCGCCCAGCAGGAAGGACAGAAACGACATGGCGCTCACCTCCCACCAAACAGTCGTTTGAAGAAGCCAGGCTTCACCGCTTCGGTAAAGCGCATCGGGCGCTCTTCGCCGCAGAAGCGGGCCACCACGTCTTGATAGGCCTCGGAGACTTCGGTCTCCTTGAGGTGAATGGCGGGCAAGCCTTGGTTGGAGGCGTCCAGCACGCTTTCAGACTCGGGGATCACGCCGATCAGATCGATGCGCAAGATCTCTTGAATGTCCGACAGCGACAGCATCTGGCCGGTATCGACCCGGCTGGGGTTGTAGCGGGTGATCAGCAGGTGCTCTTTGATGGGCGTGCTGCCTTCAATGGCCCGCTTGGTCTTGGACGACAAGATGCCCAAGATGCGGTCCGAGTCGCGCACCGAGGAGACCTCGGGGTTGGTGACCACCAGCGCTTCATCGGCAAAGTGCATGGCCATCAGGGCGCCGGTCTCAATGCCTGCGGGCGAGTCGCAGATGATGTACTCAAAGCCCATGCCCTTGAGGTCGTTCAGCACCTTCTCGACGCCGTCTTGGGTCAGCGCGTCTTTGTCGCGGGTTTGAGAAGCTGCCAAGACAAACAGGTTGTCGCAGGTTTTGTCTTTGATCAGTGCTTGGTTGAGGTTGGCCTCACCGTGAATCACGTTGATCAGGTCATAGACCACACGGCGCTCGCAGCCCATGATGAGGTCTAGGTTGCGCAAGCCCACATCAAAGTCGATCACCGCCGTTTTGTGGCCACGCAGGGCCAAGCCAGAGGCAAAGCTCGCGCTGGTGGTGGTCTTGCCGACCCCGCCTTTGCCAGAGGTCACCACGACAATTTTGCTCATCGGAACACTGTCCTTTCTTTCTTGAAACGCATGGCCCGCTGCGGGGCCTCCCTATCCACCGAGCCGCCTAAAATTTCAGCGGCTCAAACAAAATCTTTTCGCCATCGAGCTTGACCTGCGCGGGCTTGCCCGCCACATCGGCCGGTAAGCCTGCTTCAAAAGTACGCCACACGCCCCCGATGGACACCAGTTGCGGCTCCATGCACGCCGCAAAAATTCGGGCTTCGGTGTTGCCCCGGGCACCGGCCAGCGCACGGCCACGCAAGGGGGCATAAACATGGATATTGCCGTCGGCGATGACCTCAGCGCCAAAACTCACCACGGCCAGCACAATCAAATCGCCACCGCGGGCATAGACCTGCTGGCCAGAGCGCAGCGGCTTGTCAATGATCAAGGTCGTGCTGGCGGGTACTCCCTGCGCTGGCTCAGCGGCAGGTGCTTCGGCTTGAGCTGCACGCTCTTGAGCGTCTGCCGCCTCAAACAAGTCCGGGGGCACCGTGTCGGCAAACTCGGTTTGTACTTGGACCTCACTGGGCGCGGAGGCCTCTGGCCGCGGCGCACCGACCTCGGGCGCTTCCGTCAGGCCGGCCTGCAGCGCAGCGGCCATTTGCTCAGGTGAGCCCGCACGCGCCGACATGGGGTTGAAACCATATCGGCGCAGCAGGGCCACCAAAGCGGCGGCGTCCAGCGGCTCGGCGCTGTCGCGCACCGCCGCCATGTCTACACAAAGGGGTTCGTGCTCAAACAAGCCCGGTGTCGCCCCATAGCGGGCGTCCAGTGCTTCGGCCAAGGCCGCTAAGTCAGTGGTTTTGAGCATCAGCGCCAGCACGGAGAGCGTGGCGCTTTTGAGGTCAAACAGGGCAGTCGCGTGAGCCTTGGAATGCAGGGCCATGAAAGAAGCGCAGGGTCAGAGCAATCAGCCAATCTTGCTGGCGGCTACCTCAAGGCACCGGCCAGAGCGTGGCGAGAGTGTATGTCAACCCCAAGAGCCCGCCGCCGGGCGGAGGTCAGCGACCGCACGATTCATGGGCAAGGGCTGTCCGAAATAGAAACCTTGGCCAAAATCGCAGTGCATCTCTTGCAGGCTGGCCCGCTGTGCAGCGGTTTCTATGCCTTCGGCGGTCACGGTCATGCCTTGTTCTTGGCTGCTGTGGATCAAGGCGTGCACGAGGCTGCGCTCGCGGGCATTGCCGCCCAGCTTGCTCACCAGGCTGCGGTCAACCTTGATTTTGTGGGGGTCCATCTCGATGAGCCGTGCAAAGTTGCAAAAGCCGGTGCCAAAGTCGTCGATGGACAGCCGAACGCCATGCGTCTTGAGGGCCTGCAGCGAGGCCAAGAGCGGCGCGCTGTCGCTGACGGCCATGCTCTCGGTGATCTCCAACTCCAGTTGCTCGGGCGCCATGTCGACCTGCTTCAGCAGCCCCGCGACAAAGGACGCGAACTCTGGCTCCTGCAACTGAGCCGTGGCCACATTCACAGCCATGCTCAAGGTCGGCCCACCGGGCTGGCGCCAACGCACCAGTTCTTCGCAGGCACGGGTCATGACCCACCGCCCGATGTCAAGAATGTCGCCCGTGCGTTCAAGCCGGGTGATGAAGTCGCCCGGCATCATCGGCCCGAGCTGGGGATGATTCAGGCGCAGCAAGGCCTCGAAGCCCAGCACTTGGCCCGAAGCCATGTTCACAAACGGCTGGTAGACCAGATGAAACCCCAGTGCAGACCAATCAGGGCGACCGTCAGGCTGGCGCGCACGGCCGCGACACAAGGCCAGTAGTTCATTCAGCAAAGACTCCACCAAAGGAGTGCCAGGGCTGAGCCGCCGCAAGGTCTCTTCTTGCGCCGCCACGGCTCGGCGCAAAGACAGAACCTCATCGCGCGAACGGGCCAACATCAGTCGTGTGTCTAAGTGGTTCAGGGCCAACTGAGCAGCCTTGATGCGATAGACATCCTGCAACCGTTCTCGCCGCGCCGCGAGCAAACGCGCATGTTCGTCATAGACCAAGGCTTCGTCCATGCGGTGCATCGCGCGGGCGAGGGTGGCGCGCAAGTAGAGGTAGTCGAGGCGCGCTTCATCGTCCAGCGCGTTGAGCGCGTCGATGCGCAGGCACACCGACATGGCCTGCGCCCACTGGCTGTGGTCTACATACAAGCCCGCGATCTGATGCAAGACGGTGGCTTGCCGCAGCGGGAACTCGGTCAAGGTGGCAGCATGCTCGGCCTCTACCGCCAAGGCAGCAGCCAGGTCGCCACAGCCTCGGTGGACCCGCGTCAGCAAACTGGCCAGCCAAGCTTGATGCGCGGGCGAACTGGCCACCGCATGGGCTTGTTGCAGCCAGACCATGGCCTCGCGCGGCCGACCGCGATGCAGTGCGGTGCTGGCCAATGCCCCGAGACACCTGAAGCGTGGCGCGCCACTGGTCAAAGGTAGGAGGTCCTGCAGCGACTGCTGGGCCTCCTGCAGGCGGCCCAGCTTTCTGACCACACAGGCCGTCACATAGCGCAGACTTTGGACATCGCTCTCTGACAGACCTTCGGTGCCCAGGGCCATGGCCCGCTCCAGGCATTGCAAGGCGGTGTCACCGGCATTCAAGTCAAACCAGGTCCAAGCCAGTTGCTGCAAGGCCTGACACAGCAGCGGCGCCTGGCCCGTCGCCTCAGCCACACGCACGGCTTGGTCGGCGGGCACCACGGCATCAAGCGGGCGCCCAAGCTCCAGCAAGCTCAATGCTCTCAGCTGCAACAGCGCACAAGCCTGTGGCCGATGAGCGGGGTCAGCACACAAGGCCAACAGCATCTCCGCGCGCGACAAAGCCTCCTGGGGCTGGCGCAGCCGCAGGCTCTGTGCGGCATCAAGCTGGGTTTGGAGGTCTTGGGTGGAGATCACGATGGGCCACGATGCTGGTGAGGCAAACCCGGCTCGGCCCGCATGCGTGTGTGTGATGCGGTGGCTCTCAGCGATTGACAGGCGCTGCACCTGCTCGGCAATCAGCCTCGGTGTGTGAGCTGAGCTCACCAGGTGGGGTGAGGTTCAGCAGCAACCCTGCGCTCTCGGTGAAGTGCGGTGGGTCAGGGGGTATGCCAAAGTTTTATATCACAGCCCGTTGGCCAGCGCCCCCCCTTGTTTCAGTAGCTGCGGGCCACTTTGGCGATCAAGCGTGCAGCAATGCGCGCCGTTAGGCCATCTCTGTCTAAGCTGGGGTTCAGTTCTGCCACATCGAAGGCAGCTACCTTGCCGCTGGCCAGCACCTGCGCCACCACACTCTCCACAGCCGCCATGGGCAGGCCCAAAGGAGATGGTGCCGACACGCCGGGAGCTTGGGCACCGGGCAACACATCCAGACAAGTGGTCAGATAAACAGCCTCGGAACTCGACAAATCTTGAGCCAGCGCGTGCTGTGCATTGGCCAAGCCTTGAGCATCTTGGAGGCTTTCGTCCAGCCAGTAGCGCACGCCCAGCGCATCGGCCCGGTCAAACAGCGCCCGGGTGTTGGCATAGGCACTGATGCCCAGCACACGGTAGTCGAAAGGCAGGCCCTGTGCCTGACACCATTGCTGGATCTGCAAAAACGGCGTTCCTGAATTGGCCGCACCGGCTTGACGTAGGTCAAAGTGAGCGTCGAGGTTGATGATGAGCCAGCGCTTGACCTCTGGCCGCGCCTGCGCCAAGCCTTGAAAAGTGCCCCAGGCCACCTCGTGGCCGCCGCCCATCACCAAGGGCAGGCTCCCCTGCTGCAGCGTGGCTGCCACCTGCGCCGCCAAGCGGGCTTGCGCCGCTTCCAGATGCCCGTCCGGGCAGCTGACATCTCCAGCATCCCACAGGGCTGGCTCGCCCATCAGCGGCATATTGGCCAAGAACTTGCGGCAGGCCGCCGGGCCTTCGGCAGCACCTGGGCGGCCGCCATTGCGCCGCACGCCCTCGTCCACCGCAAAGCCGATCAAGGCGCAGCCGCCTGCGGCCTGCGGGCCCCAGGCCTGCATTACATGGTGCCAACGGCGGCTGTCGCCCATCTCTTCTAAGTCGCTTCGACCTTGCCAAGTAAATGGGGGAGTCATGGATATGGATTGTTCAAGAGGAAAAGGGGGCAGCCCAGCGTCCGGCCTGGACCACGCCACAGCGAGGCCGTTGTCCGAAAGCATAGGCCAACTCATTCGGGTGGTTCACGCCCCACACCGCCAGGTCAGCCCGACGGCCCGCCAGCAACTGGCCCCGGTCGGCCAGGCCCAAGGCCTGAGCCGCATGTTGGGTCATGCCACGCAGGGCTTCTTCTGGCGTGAGGCGGAACAAGGTGCAGGCCATGTTCAGCATCAACAGCGGCGACAGCGTAGGCGAAGAGCCGGGGTTGTGGTCGGTGGCGATGGCGATGGGCACACCGGCCGCGCGCAAGGCGGCGATGGGCGGCAGCTTGGTTTCGCGCAAGAAGTAATAGGCCCCCGGCAGCAACATGGCCACCGTGCCGGCCTGGGCCATGGCGGAGATGCTGGCCTCGCTGAGGTACTCCAGGTGGTCGCAACTGAGCGCCCCGAAGGAGGCGGCCAGGGCCGCGCCGCCTTGATCGCTCAATTGTTCGGCATGCAGCTTCACCGGCAGGCCCAAGCCGCGCGCCACCTCGAACACACGCTGGGTTTGCGCAGGGCTGAAGGCAATGCGCTCGCAAAAGGCATCGACCGCATCCACCAAGTCCTCGGCATGCAAGGCGGGCAACCACGCGCACACGGCGTCGATGTAGTCATCAGCACGGCCCGCAAACTCGGGCGGCAAGGCGTGGGCCGACAAACCGGTAGTGCGCACCGTCAGGGGCAGCTCCGCCCCCAAGCGGCGGGCCACGCGCAGGCAGCGGGCCTCGTGCTCGGCGCTCAGCCCGTAGCCGGATTTCACCTCCAGCGTGGTCACGCCCTCGGCCATCAACGCCAAGGCGCGGTGGCGGGCGCTCTGCCACAGCGCCTCGTCGCTGGCGGCGCGGGTGGCGGCCACGGTGGAGACGATGCCCCCGCCCGCCCGGGCAATCTCTTCGTAGCTGGCGCCTTGCAGACGCAGCTCAAACTCGCGTGCTCGGTCACCGCCGTACACCAGGTGGGTATGGGCATCGATGAGGCCGGGGGTGACCAGGGCACCGGCCAGGTCATGGCGCTGAGCAATGTCCAGGCCTGCAGGCAGGTCGGCCTCGGCGCCCACCCATTCAATGCGCTCGCCGCGCGTCAAGAGTGCGCCCTGGTCGATCAAGCCCCAGCCCTGCTGCGGGGCCAGGGTCACCAAGCGGGCGTGGTGCCACAGGGTCAGGGGTGCGGGGTTGCTCATGGCATGTCGTCTTTCAGATCAGCCTCCAGCCACCAAGCTCGGGCGGCGGCAGAGGCAGGTTCATCGGGGGCCCACCAAATTTCGACCGGTGCTGGGGCCAACCAGCAGAGCGTCTGGGCTGGCAGGGGCCAGGACAGCACCGCTGAAGAGGCTGTCAAAGGCCGCGCCCAGCAACGGCCGGGCTGGGTGGCGAACAGGCCTGCGGCGCGGCAGCGGGGCGCCCACGCCTGGTGAGCCACTGCGGCCGTCAGGCCACCCGGCAGGCCGCGCAGCATCAGGTTGAGGTCGCGCACCGGGCCGTCGATCAAGCTCGCACTCACGGCTTGCTCGCCTGAAAACGCCCAGGGTGGGCTCGCGGGTGTGAGGGCCAAGGTCTGCTCGTCAACCCCGCAACGCAGTTGTAAGCCAGCGCCTTGCCAAACCGCCAAGTGACGCTGCACGCCTTCGTACACAGAAAACGGCCCGTCCTGAGCCACATCGGCCACGCTGATGCGCAGGCGCCAGTTGGAGGGCCCGGGCCACGCCAGCAACTCACGCGTCTGCCCACCGCCGTTGCGCCAGGGCTGGGCTGGGCAATCGTTCAGGCGGATGAAGTGCGGCGTCATGGTGCGGCAGTCTACTTGTGTAAGCCTGTCTAGACAAGTGGTCTGAATTGCGTGCAGAATCCGCCCCATTCGACCTTTGCCCCACTTCACAAGGCCACCACCATGAGCGCTTCTACCCCCCACGCCGCCCGTCCTGTCCGTGCCAACCGTGGCACCGAGCTGCACTGCCAAAGCTGGCTGACCGAAGCCGCCTACCGCATGCTGCAAAACAACTTGGACCCGGAAGTGGCCGAGAACCCTGACGCGCTGGTGGTTTATGGCGGCATCGGCAAGGCGGCGCGCAACTGGGCCTGTTTTGACCAGATCCTGGCCACCCTGCGCACCTTGAAGGACGACGAGACCCTGCTGATCCAAAGCGGCAAACCGGTGGGCGTGTTCCGCACGCACCCGGACGCCCCGCGCGTGCTGTTGGCCAACTCCAACCTGGTGCCCGCCTGGGCCACCTGGGAGCACTTTCATGAGCTGGACCGCAAGGGCCTGATGATGTATGGACAGATGACCGCAGGCTCTTGGATCTACATCGGCAGCCAAGGTATTGTGCAAGGCACGTATGAGACTTTTGTCGAAGCCGCCAAGCAGCACTTTGGCGGTAACGCCCAGGGCAAGTGGATCTTGACGGCCGGCTTGGGCGGCATGGGTGGCGCGCAACCGCTGGCCGCCAGCTTTGCGGGCTACAGCTCGCTGAACATCGAATGCCAGCAGTCGCGCATCGACTTCCGCCTGCGCAGCCGCTACCTGGACGAGCAAGCCACCGACCTGGACGACGCGCTGGCTCGCATGCAGCGTTATGCCGCCGAGGGCAAGGCCGTCTCGGTGGGTTTGCTGGGCAATGCCGCTGAAATCTTGCCCGAGCTGGTGCGCCGCGCCAAAGCCGGCGGTATCAAACCCGATTTGGTGACAGACCAAACCAGCGCCCACGACCTGATCCACGGCTACCTGCCTGCGGGCTGGACGGTGGGCCAGTGGCAAGCCGCCCAAGCCGATGCCAGCCAACACGCCGCCCTAAAGGCCGCCGCCGCCCAGGGCTGCGCGGTGCATGTGCAGGCCATGCTGGACTTCCAAGCCATGGGCATCCCCACCGTGGACTACGGCAACAACATCCGCCAAGTCGCCCTCGACCAAGGCGTGAAGAACGCCTTTGATTTCCCCGGCTTTGTGCCGGCCTACATCCGCCCGCTGTTCTGCCGAGGCAAGGGCCCCTTCCGCTGGGTGGCGCTGTCAGGCGACCCAGAAGACATCCGCAAGACCGACGCCAAGATGAAGGAGCTGTTCCCCGAGGACAAGCACCTGCACCGCTGGCTGGACATGGCGGGCGAGCGCATTGCCTTCCAGGGCCTGCCGGCCCGCATCTGCTGGATTGGCCTGGGCGAGCGCCACCGCGCAGGCCTGGCCTTTAACGAGATGGTGAAAAACGGCGAGCTGAAGGCGCCCGTCGTGATTGGCCGCGACCACTTGGACAGCGGCTCCGTGGCCAGCCCCAACCGCGAAACCGAAAGCATGATGGACGGCTCCGACGCGGTCAGCGACTGGCCGCTGCTGAACGCCTTGCTCAACACCGCAGGCGGCGCTACCTGGGTCAGCCTGCACCACGGCGGTGGCGTGGGCATGGGCTACAGCCAGCACAGTGGCGTGGTGATTGTGTGCGACGGCACCGACGCCGCCGCCAAGCGCCTTGAGCGCGTGCTCTGGAACGACCCCGGCACCGGCGTGATGCGCCATGCCGATGCAGGCTATGACATCGCCCAGGCCTGTGCCCGCGAGCAGGGCTTGAACTTGCCCATGTTGGGCCGCTGAGCGCCTGAGCCCTGCCCTAGTTCAGGACGACCGCATGCCGCGATCAATCCAGCTTGGTGCCCGAGTCCTTCACGGCCTTGGCCCAGCGCGGCATGTCGGCCTTCAAGAACTGGCTGAAGCTGGCCGCGTCCAAATAGGCCGGGTCAGCACCTTGCTGCACCATCTTCTGGCGGATCTCCGGGCTTTCCAGCACCGCCTTGAAAGCGGCCGAGAGCTTGTCCACCACCGGCTTGGGCGTGGCGGCCGGGGCCAGCACGCCGTAGAAGCCCACCACGTCAAAGTTCTTCAGGCCGGCTTCATGCAGGCTGGGCACATCGGGCAGCGCTTGGTTGCGCTCCTTGCTGGTGACGGCCAAGGCCCGCAGCTTGCCCGCCTTGACATAGGTGGCGGCTTGCGGAATGGACTCGGCCATGACCTGCACCTGGCCGGCCATCAGGTCGGTGAAGGCGGGCGCGCTGCCCCGGTAAGGGATGTGGACGATGAAGGTGCCGGTGGCCGACTTGATCATCTCGGGCACCAAGTGGCTGATGCCGCCGTTACCGGCCGAGCCGTAGTTGAGCTGACCCGGCTTTTGCTTGGCCAGGGCCACCAGCTCGCCAAAGGTTTTGGCCGGCACTTGCAGGTTGACCAGCAGCACCAGCGGCTGCTGCGCCGTGCGGGCAATGGGCGCAAAGTCGCGCAGGGTTTGGTAGGGCAGCTTGGTGTAGACCGCAGGGTTGATGACCATGGTGCCGGTGTTGGCCATCAAGAGCGTGTGGCCGTCGGCCTCGCTCTTGGCCACGAAGTCCGCGCCCACCGAACCACCGGCCCCGGCCTTGTAGTCGATGATGACCGTCTGGCCCAGCTTTTCGCCCAGCTTGTCAGCCAGCAAGCGCGCATGGCCGTCGAGCGGGCCACCGGCCGGAAAGCCAATGATGATCCTCACCGGCTTGGTGGGAAAGGCTTGGGCCTGGGCCAAGCTGGGCACGCAGGCGGCGGCCACAGCAGCCAGGGTCAGGGCACGACGATTGAGTTTCAACATAAACACATCCAGATCATGGGTGGACAAACACGGCAACACCACGCCAGGTCAGCGCAGCGGCACCTTCAAGAAACGGGGCCGGTAAATCTCGACCCCGCCCGCGCGGAAGTTCTCCGCAAAGTCAAAGGTGTTGACGTGGTAGCTGACCAGCAGTTCGGTGGGCGTCGACAAATGCGGGTGCGCCTTGGCGCCATACACAAAGGTGTTGGGCGTCAGCGTGGCCTCGGGGCAGTCCCACAAGATCACGTCCTTGCCCCAAGGGCCGACCGGGCTGTCGCCATATCGCACGGCCACTTGCTTGCCCAAGGTGTCGGTCATGTGGGTGAGCATGAAGCGCCCATCGGGCAAGGGGTGCACGCTGAATTCAGAGCTGACACCGCTGGTCACAGCGGCCGCGCTGCGGATGTCGGCATTCCAGGCTTTGCCGTCCCAGAATCGGTAGGCCGCAAAGTTGCCGATCTTGTCGGGCTTGACCCGCGCCACCAGCAGGCGCTTCACGTACTCGGCACTGCGCGTGCCAAACACATAGAGGTAGCCGTCAGCACGCGGCGCCCCAGCGGCGGCGGTGTGCAGCATCACGGCCTGGCCGAACGAGGACTCCCCCGCGCCGCCCACCTCCGCAGGCACGAACAGCGGCGCGTCCACCTGTTTGTAGGCGCCACTAAAAGGGGCTGTCTCCAGCGCCGAGGCCGACAGCAGGCTGATGCCGGCGGTGGCAAAGGCGAAGGGCGGTGTGTCGGCGGGCTTCATGCGCAGCGCGTAGGTGTAGACCTGCGGGCCCACCACCACGCCATCCACGGGCCAGAACCACTGGGTCGTGTCTGGCGGCTTGACCATACTCTGCCAGCCCTTGCCCTTGGGCCGAACCTGAAAGCTCAGGCTGGCGGCATCCGGCATGGCGCCGTTGATGACGGCCGTGGTGTTGTTCACCATGCTGGTGGCCGTGCGGCTGCCATCAGGCCGCACCTTGCCCACAAAGGTGTCGCTGAACCAGATCAGCGTGCGCTGGCTGGCCCCACTGCCTGGGCGCTCATCGCCCGACAGCGGGATGCTGTAGACGCCATCAGCGCCTGTCCAGCCGCTGCTGCGCTTGAACAGCGCCGTCCAGTCGGCAGCGGGCTTCGCCGTGAAAGGGTCCACTTGGCTCTGCGCCCACGCCGGGCCGTGCGTCAGGGCGGCCAGCAGGCTCAGACCGAGCACACGATTCAACAACTTCATCGTCTCTCTCCAGAGGTCTGTGGCAAGCTGCGCAGCACGCGCGCTGGCCACTCATTCTTCATTTCAACGCGGCTTTCATCATGACACAGCACCTCATCACCCCTGGCCACCTTAACTTCGAACTGCTACAGGCCATCCACGCCCACGGCGTGCCCGTGACCCTGGCGCCTGAGGCGCGCACCAACATCCGGGCCAGTGCCGCTGTGGTGCAAGCCGCCGCTGCAGGCGACGCACCGGTTTATGGCGTCAACACCGGCTTTGGCAAGCTGGCCAATCAGCGCATCAGCGCGGCCGACCTGGCCACTTTGCAGCTCAACCTGATCCGCTCGCACTCGGTGGGTGTGGGCGAGCCCTGCAACCCCGGCGTGGTGCGTCTGATGCTGGTGATGAAGGCCGCCAGCTTGGCGCGCGGCTACTCTGGCGTGCGCGAGGTGGTGATCGACACGCTGCTGGCGGTCTACAACGCCGGGCTCATTCCTTGGGTGCCTGAGAAGGGCTCGGTCGGCGCCTCGGGCGACTTGGCTCCGTTGTCCCATATGACTTTGGCCCTGCTGGGTGAGGGCGACTTCTTGGTGGACGGCCAGCGCCGCCCAGCGGCCGAGGTGCTTCGCCAACACGGCATCGCCCCCTTGGCGTTGGAAGCCAAAGAAGGCCTGGCGCTGATCAACGGCACGCAAACGTCGACCGCCTTGGCCCTGCACGCCTTCTTGAGCTTTGAGCCCGTGCTCGAAGCCGCGCTGGTGATTGGCGCCCTGACGGTGGACGCTGCCCGGGGCAGCGACGGCCCCTTTGACCCCCGCATCCACGCCCTGCGCGGACAGCCCGGCCAGATCGACGTGGCCCAGTACTACCGCGCCCTGCTCAAAGGCAGCGCCATCCGCGCCAGTCACACCGAAGGCGACGACCGCGTGCAAGACCCCTATTGCCTGCGTTGCCAGCCGCAGGTGGTGGGCGCCTGTCTAGACCAGTTGCGCCATGCGTCTTTGGTGCTGCTGCGCGAAGCCAATGCCGTCACCGACAACCCGCTGGTGTTCTTTGAAGATGGGGCCATGATTTCGGGGGGAAATTTCCACGCCGAGCCCGTGGCCTTGGCGGCTGATGCGATGGCCACCGCCATTGCCGAGGTGGGCGCGATTGCCGAGCGCCGCATCGCGATGCTGATCGACAGCAGCGTCTCGCGCCTGCCGCCCTTCTTGACCGAGAACGCCGGCCTGAACAGCGGCTTCATGATTGCCCACGTCACCGCCGCCGCCCTGGCCAGCGAGAACAAGTCCCTGGCTCACCCCGCCAGCGTGGACAGCCTGCCCACCAGCGCCAACCAAGAAGACCATGTCTCCATGGCCACCTTCGCCGCCCGCCGCCTGCAGCCCATGATCGCCAACGTGGCGCACATCTTGGGCGTGGAGCTGCTGGCCTCGGCCCAAGCCATCGAGTTCCTGCGCCCGCTCAACAGCTCCCCCGCCCTGGAGCAAGCCCACGCCTTGCTGCGCCAGCACTGCGCCCCCATGATGACCGACCGCTATCTGGCGCCGGACATGGAGACCGCTGCCACGCTGGTGCGCAGTGGGGCGCTGAGCGGCTTGTTCCGCGCGCTGCCGGGGCTGCCGCCGCTGTGGGTGCCGGTTTGATTCGGTAGGCTTCTTTTCGGAGTTGGCGTGTGCGCTGCCACAGGCCGTGCCCCGGGGCTCATGCATCGGCGGTTGGCTAAAGCCAACTGCCCTCGGTGCTCGGTCAAGGGCGTGCGCCGTCAAACTCCCTCCGCTCACCTTCGGCTCGCTATGGTCAAACAGTGACTGCGGATTTGTTCTTGAAGCGCGCGAGTACGCGCGCCACGCCCTTTCCCTGCGCGCCTCGGCGCCGAAGAAATCGCCCCGGGCCACGGCCTCTGGCAGCGCAGGTCCAGCGTCGTTTGCGTATGGATGCGGCGGCGAACAACGAAGCGCAGGGTGGTCATGGAACCCGTCCTCGGCAACGATCAGCTCGTACAAACGAGTCTTGCACAATTATGCTCGGCGTTGCCCTTAGACGATTTGTAAGAGACTGCGGGCTCAGCCACCTCTCGAACGCAACACAAGAGCAATGAGCCTTACAACTGAAATGGCAACACGGCGATGCGAACAGTCTTCAATGGCACCATCTTCTCTCACTACGGCCAAGCGTACATCCATTTGCAAGACACCTGCGATTGGGCGGATGGGGCCTTCAAAGGTCAACGAAACGGCCTTCTGGGCACGGCCGTGCCGACAACACTCAGCTTGACTTTCGGCCTTCATACCGGCGATGTCGCTTTAAGTGTGCGCATCGCCAATTCACGGCCTGAGGTCGAGGAAATGTGGGAAGAAGTCGTTGAGGCTCCGTTCACAATGCCCGAGTCCGAAATCCTTGGTCTTGCTGACTGGAACGGGTGTATCTGGGAACCAATACCCTTAGAGCCTGGCACGTACCGGGCGAGATTCACAGCCCTTGCATTCGGACAGGGTGAAGAAGCCGAAGAATTGAACACAAGCTTGATTGAACGCTACGAAGTGACCTTTTGGCGCGCTCCACTTGAGGGCGACGAAGTCATAAAGGTGACCCGCCCAGCCGCTCTGTACTGGCACAACGTCGCTCAAGGGCTGGCCAGATGACGCCACGACATAGAACGGACACGTCTTAGCCCAACAGGGCCGCTCTCCAACAAATCACCCCATTACTCGACGAGCTGCCTGCCATTGGCGGATTGCGAGAACCCAAGACGGGAACCTTCTACCGCGGCTCATCGGCTTTCATGCACTTCCATGAAGATCCAGAAGGTCTGTTCGCCGACGTCAAGCTTGACGGAAGGGAGTTCACTCGCTTCAGTCTTTCCTGACCCTGTCCCCGAATCAGTACCGCTCAGAAGTAGAACTTTCCGGCTCCTTTGACATCGGCAGTGGGGCCTGCTGGCCGCATTGCCGGGCGAATTCGGCGGGTGTAGCCCAGTCTAGCGCGGAGT
>NZ_JBIKNQ010000086.1:0-14591 GCF_044358605.1 Ideonella sp. | reverse complement strand
ATGGCTCATGCGATCTGGCTATGATGAACTCTCTGGGATCGAAGCCAGCAACTCGCTCAGGACAGCTCTGGCCTGAAGTAGCGGCCAGCTTCGAATCGGCCAATGATCACATGAGACGTGACAGTTAACCACCATTTGACGGGGAGTTCGCCGCTGAAATGCCGCAGCGTGCGCGACGGCCAAACCTGCCCCAATTGGTCGGCCACGGGTTATGGGTTTTGGCTAGAGGGCGACCGGCCCTTGGCCGCCGGGGCTGATGGCGTGGGCACACCCAACAACCCCATGGAGGCGCTGAACTACAAAACCGGTGAACTGTTTGTGGGTGTCACCCACGGCAGCGGTACCTACATCGTCTGCGCCAACCTCAATACCCGCAAGTCGTGTGGCTCGTGGAAGGTTGGCCGAGGCACCTCTTACATCCAGCTCACTAACTTCAACACCATTGGCGACAAATACTATGTGTTGAACAACGACTCGGAGTTGGTGTGCTTTGACATCGTCAAGCGCGAGGTCTGTGGCAAGACCAGCTACCCCGGCAGCTTCAACGGCTATGGCACCTCGGCGGCCTTGGGCAGTCAGTTGTACTTCAGCCCCAACTCCAGCCAGCTCTATTGCCATGATGCGAACACCGGCCAGCCCTGCGCGGGATGGCGCAATGAAGGGGTGAATGCAGGGGGTGGTGCCGGTGCCTACCCCATCGTCAACGGTGACGGCAGCCCGCGCGGTGCGTGCACTAACTCTGGTGCCTGCGTCAGCATGTCAGGTGAGAAATTCCTGGCGCCTGCTGGCTATAGGACCTTTCTGGCCACCAATTCCTTTCTGGGCAGTGCGTATCACAACCTGAGCGGCATTGCAGGCGCCAAGCTCTACGCCGCAGGTGGCGCCACCGTGGAGTGCTGGGATGCGGCCAAAGACGCCAGTTGTGGCAAATGGGTGCACACGGCCAACATGACACCCTACACCACCCGTTTTGACCCGACGCGTCAGAACTGCCTGATGGTGATTGGCGACGCCGCGCAGGCCATGATCTTCGACGTGACGGATGGCGGCCCCTGCAAAACAGTGAGCACTCCCAAAGTCACCGAGATGGACTTTGACCCGATCAAGGATTACTTCCAGTGTGATGGTGGCCGCGCCAACGTCGCGGCCTGGGGCAAGCTGCGCCTGAGCCCCAGTCTGCCCTGGGGTGGTGCCAATGGCTTGGACCGCGTGACCGCGACCATAAAGGATGGCAACGGCAAGCTCTTGCCTGCAGAGTACAAACCGGTGCGCAACTTTGCGTTTGGCACCTATCAAATGGAGATTGGCACTGGCCCCAACGCCATTCCCTATGCCAAGTATCCGGTGTTGAAGATTGGCATCGAGTTCAGCACGCCCGGCTCGCAGCCCCTGGAAGCCACCTTCGGTGTGGACCTGACCTACGAAGGTGACCCCATCCAAGTGTGTGTGGCTTCTAAAGCGCCCGCTGCACCAGACTGCCAAACCGGCGCCAGCATCACGCTCAAGAGCCGTGCGGTCGACCAGGCCGGCCCAGGCTACGCCGAGGAGCAAACCGCCACTAAGATCATGTCGCCCGGTGGGCTGACCACCGGCTATGCGGCGTTTTCTTCGGCCACCACTCCGAGGCTCAACACCAAGGCGCTGAGCCCGCTCGACCCCCGCACGCAGATTGTGCAAGGGCGTTGGTCCTTGCAGTACTTCAGTGGTGACCTCTGGGCCTTCAATCTGACGGACGCAGGCCAGATCATCGGCAGCCCCTATCAGTCCGCCCAAGCCAACACACCGGCCCCGGCGTTGCGCAAGATGTACACCGCACTGCCGACAGCGACAGGTGTGGCGATGCCCATTCGTTCGCTGGAATGGGCTCAGTTGGCCGCAGCGCAGCAGCAAGCCCTGAACAACAACGACAACGGTGTGGCCGATGGCCGGGGCAGTGCCCGGGTGAGCTATCTGCGCGGCACCGACGCCAGCCCCTTCCGGGCACGCAACGGCCTGACCCTGGGGCCGGTGATCAACTCTGCGCCTGTTGTGTTGCCCACTTGGGCCGCAGAGTCTCGCCTGGAGGCGAACTTCCAGGGCTTCACCGACTATCGGCGCGACAAAGCCAAGATGAGGGCCCATCCCTTGGCGATCTACGGTGGCAACGACGGCGCCCTTCATGCCTTTGAAGCCAAAGGCGACGCATTGAGCGAAGCCTGGACTTTTGTGCCCGACGTGATGCTGCGCCGTGCCTCACGCTATAGCGACCCCAACCCTGCCGAGATCCGCAACAGCCCCTACTTTGTGGACAACGTGCCCATCGTCGGCCATGCCAACACCGGCACCGACGCCGCGCCGGACTGGCGTGCCGTGGCGGTGGTGCTCTACGGGCGTGGCGCTCGCGCCATCACGGCCTTGGATGTGACCCGCACGGACATCGCCCACGCCGACAGCAAGGGCGTGCTGTTTGAATACACCCACAGCAGTGATCCTGCGCTGAAGGACCTGGGCTACATCATCAGCCAGCCTGACGCGGGCAGCACCAACAGCTCTGCGCAGTTGGTCAAGCTCACCAATGCGCGCAGTGCGGTGCTGGTGGGCAATGGCATCAACAGCCACGAGGCCACCGCAGGCAGTGCTGCGGCCAGTGGCACGGGCATGCCTGTTTTGTATGCCTTCTACCTGGACGGCAAGGAGAAGAAGTTCCACCGCTGGTCCGTGGACAACACCACCTGGGCAGGTGCCGACGCCGAACCCGGTATTGCCTTTGACAATGGTTTGAGCACGCCCACACCGCTGGACTTTGACAACGATGGCAAGGTCGACGTGGTCTATGCGGGTGACCTGCAGGGCAACCTCTGGCGCTTTGATGTGACGAACCCGGACAAGGTCTCAGTCACCCGTTTGTTCAAGACCTACGACAAGACGCCGTCAGACGCGCAGCAGCCCATCACCCAGGCGCCCTTTGTGACCACCAACACCGAGGCCAAAGACTGCGGCGCTGCCAATGCACCCGCCCATGCCAAACGCTGCTGGCAGGTGGTGTTCAGCACGGGGGCCAATATCTCGCCGCTGCTGGGCTCGCCCAATGTGGCGCCTCAAGCCATCTACGGCATCTTGGACAAAGGCAAGGGCGGCTCTGTAGGCCAGGGCAACCTGACCCGCATCAGCTACGAGACCAACCGCATCGTCAATGGCGTGGAGTACCGAGCGCTCAAGCCCACCACGGTGAAGTACAGCGACAACCAGCTGGGCTGGCGCGCAGACCTGCAGGCCTTTGAACACGGAGTGGGGGCGCCGCGGCTGCAGCCCACCGGTCTGGTGATGTTCTCGTCAGTGCGCCCCACCACACCCAACAAGGCCACCAACATCTGCATTGGCCCACGGTCGTGGCTCAATGAGGTGGACCCCTTGCACGGGTACAGCCCCATCGTTGCCTTTGACACCAATGGCGACGGCAATATTGATGGGCAAGACCGCTTTGACCCCGACTCGTCCAAGCCCATCTCGCCCACCAGCATGGCTGTCAGCGGCTCGCAGTTTGGCGCGCCCACCTTGCTGAGATCGGCCTCGTCCCAGTCCCAGCAGATGTCATTGCTCTTGCCGAGCTTGGGTCAGGACACGGGCCAAGCCAACTCGTGGTCCGGCGGCAATAGCGGGGGTGGCAACAACCCAGCCCCGGGCTCCAACAGTGCCGCGCTCACCCACTCCAACAAGGGCAAGTTTGGGCGCATGACCTGGCGCGAAAAGTACTGAGCTCTTGAGCCGCAGGTTTGCCCACCAGCGGCTCAGGCAGGTGCCAGCACACCCAGCCCCGAGGGTTGGGTGGCAGAGACGCAGCGGTTGCGCCCCAGTGCCTTGGCCGCATAGAGCGACTCGTCGGCGCGTTGTTGCAGGTCCAACATTTCCAGCCGCGTGGCGGGCAAGCCAGTGGCTAGGCCTACGCTCAGGGTCACGTCGATGAGCAGGGCCCCGTGGGTGACAGGCTGTTCGCACACGCTCAGGCGCAGCCGCTCACCCAACTCGGCCGCTTCGCGTGCGTCGCTGACCAAGGCCACCAGGCAAAACTCCTCGCCGCCCCAGCGCACCAGCACATCCAAGCCCTGGCGCACGCTGCCCAAGAGCCGCTGCGCCACAGTGCGCAGGCAGGCGTCGCCCGCTGCATGGCCGTGGGTGTCGTTGAGTCGTTTGAAGTGGTCGATGTCCAGCATATAGATGGCCATCAGCAAGCCTTCGCGGCGGCGGCGTGCCAGTTCATCCTCCACGCATTCTTCCAGTTAGCGTCGATTGAACAGGCCCGTCAGTGCGTCGGTGCGGCTGAGTTTGGCGAGGGACTGGTTGAGCTGCTTGAGCTCATCCGTGCGCTCGGCCACCTTGCTTTCAAGCTCCGCCTTCCATTGCTGGTGCTGCTTGATCATGTCCTGTTGGGTGTGCTCTCGCAGCTTGCGCTCGGCCTCCATGCGCGCAGCCAGCACGATGGAGAACAGCAGCATCTCCAGCGCCGAGCTGATCTGCGGCGCATGCTCGATCCAGCGGCTGGCCGGTAGCCATCCCATTTTGCTGGCGGCCAGTATGCAGCCCGCGACCGCGACCACCGAGAAGGTCATCAGGAACATGCGGGCCGTGGCCACCTGGCGGTGGGCCAGCCATGCGGCCATGGACATCACGCTGAACATACAGATCACTGCTCCGCCAATGGCCATCAGGATGGCCACCTTGTAGGGCAAGACGAAGCCAGCGATGACCAGCAAGGCCTCCAGCCCCACCAATATGCGTGTGGCTTGCCAACCGCGGCGCCAGTGGTCTTGTATCTGAACCAAGGAGCCATGGAACAAGACCGCGCACAGGACTGCCATCGACAGCAGCACTGGCAGACTGGTCAGGTTCCACTGCGGTGATTGCGGCCAAAGCCACTGATAGCTCATGCCGCCGATGGTGAGCACAAACCCGGCGAAAGACAGCATCCAACCGACGTACCAGAGGTAGGCGATGTCGCGCAAGGCGAGCAGCAGGTAGGCGTTGTAGGCCAGCATGGCCAGCACCACCCCGACATAGACACCGTGGGCGATCAAGCGCGATTGCTCATCGTCGGTGAACACCGCCCGGTCATGCATCAGCACCGGAAACTGCATGGCGGTTTTGGTCTGCACGCGAACCAGCCACTCGGTGCTCTCGCCTGAAGACAGGTTCAGCGGCAACACGAAATTGCGGTGGCGGATGGGGCGTTCAACAAAGGGCCGCTCGGCTCCCAGCACCAAAGGCGCTAGGCTGGGGTCTCTCAGGTGCTCGGCCTGATGGACCCGTAGATCACCCAATACGGGGTAGGCAATCTCCAGCAGCCCCTCTTGGGGAAAGGCCGCCAGCGAGGTGACCCGAATGCGAAACCACACGGCCGCGTTGGTGTAGCCCAAGGAGACATTGCTGCTGCCATTGCTGCGCCACGCGCTGGGCGGCAACTGCTGCACCTCCGCCAGGGTTTGGGCGCGGCCGTCGTCCACGTGATAGGCCAGCTCCACCTCATAAAAGTTGGCCAAGGCTGGGGCTTGCCACAGCAGCGTGCACAGCACAGAGCGCCACAGCAGGCGCCAGCACGCCAAGCACCACGCCCTTTGGGAGCGCTGGGCTGTGAGGCGCGTGGAATGCGGCAGGGCCGATGAGTGGGGGGCGGAGGTCAGCACTCCTGCATGCTAGGCAGGCCAGCCACCCCCGATGGGGCGATTTGTAGGTGATCGGCCCCGCAGTTCAACTGATTGAGGGCGGGCCTCAAGACCCCAGCAAGCGCTTGAACCAAGCCACCAAGCGGCTGATCAAGCCACCCGAGGCCGCATCAGGTACCTCAGCCACCGCCGGTACAGCGGCTTCCACGGGGGCCGGGCCGTATTTCTCGACCAGGGCCTCGGTGAACTTGCCAAAGAACTCGCCGGCCATTTTTTGCGCCGCCATGTCGATCAGGCGCGAGCCGATCTGCGCGATCTTGCCGCCCACGCTGGCGTTGGCCGTGTAGCTCAGCAGGGTCTCGTAAGGGCCCACGCCTTGCAGGCTGACGCGGGCACTGCCCTTGCCGTGCCCGGCGGCACCACCTTGGCCTTCAAAGTAGATGGTGTAGGCATTCGGGGCGTCGATCTCGTCGAGCTTGAGCTTGCCTTTGAACTTGGCCTTGACGGGGCCGATGGCGGCCATCACCACCACGTCGTAGTGGTTGGGCTCGGTCAGGGTGATGCTTTCGCAGCCGGGGATGGCGGCTTGCAAGATGGCGGTGTCGTTCAGGGCGTCCCAGGCTTTGTCTTGTGAGACAGGCAGGGTTTGCTGGCTGGTCATCTCCATGGGAGGCTCGCTTTCTTCAAAGAGGTGTTGGGGTGTGGCCTTGGGCCAGCAATTGGCTGAGCTGGCCAAGGCTCGCCAGGTTGTGCGCTGCCAGCAGTTGGCTGACATGGGGCAGCAAGGCGCGGGCGCCAGCGGCCTTGGGCTCAAAGCCTTCGTAGCGCAGCAGGGGGTTGAGCCAGATCAGGCGGCGGCAGCTCTTGGCCAAGCGTTCGGCCTCGTGGCTCAGGGCGTCGGCGTCGCCATGGGCCAGGCCGTCAGTGATCAGCAGCACCGTGGCCTTGCCGCCCAGCACGCGCCGCGCCCATTGGCGGTTGAACTGGTGCAGGCAGTCGGCCAGCCGGGTGCCGCCGGACCAATCCGCTACCGCAGCGGCCACCTGGGCCACGGCCTGGTCGGGGTCGCGTTGGCGCAGGGCACGGCTGATGGGGGTCAGGCGGGTGCCGAACACAAAGCTGTGCACCGGTGTGTCAGCCTGGGACAGTGCATGGCTGAAATGCAGCAGCATGCGCGAATAGCTGGCCATGGAGCCCGAGATGTCGGCCAAGACCACCAGCGGGGGCGTCTCGCGGCGCAGGCGGCGGCGCTGCGGCTGCCACAGCTCGCCACCTTGGCGGCCCATGCGCTGCAGGCTGGCGCGCCAATCAGGGCGGCCGGTGGGGGCACGCTCAAAGCGGCGGGTGAGCACTGGCTTGAACTGAGACGGCATGCGGCGCAGCAGGCGCTTGGCCTCGTCCCACTCCTCGGGCGTCATGGTCTCAAAGTCTTTTTGGCGCAGCACTTCCTGCTCATTCCAGGTCAGGCTGGCTTGCACGTCCAGCTCTTCGGGCGGCGGCTGGGGCGATTCAGTTTGCGGCGCATGCGGAAACAGCGCCGCAGCCAGGCGGCGGTTCTCTTGCGTCTTGAGCGCAGCCCTTTCTTGCAACTGCACGCGGGGCAAGAGCAAGGCGCGCATGCGGCCTTCCAGGTCTGGGTCTTTCCAGAACAGAGCAAAGGCCTGGTTGAACAGCACGCGGTGCTCGGCCTTGGACAACATGCACGCCTGCAACGTCGCATGAAAGTCCGCCCGGCTTTCCAGCCCGCCTTGCAGCAAGGCCTGCAAGGCCAGTTGCACCCGGTCTGTGCCCACGGGCATGCCGGCACTGCGCAGCACCCGTGCGAAGTGAAGGACGTTGTGCGCCAAGTGGCCCGGGAGGCTGTCGGGGTGCGGGGCGGCCAGCATGGCGTGCGCTTCAGCCCATGAACCCGGCGGCGCGCAGGGTGTCACGCACCTCGTTGAGCAGTTTGGAGGCTTCCGAGCCACTGACCTTGGCAATGTCGTCTTGGTACTTCAGCAGCACGCCCAGGGTTTGGCTGATCAGCTCAGGGTCCAGCACCACGGCGTCCAGGGCCAGCAAGGCGCGGGTCCATTCAATGGTCTCGGCCACGCCGGGCAGCTTGTAGAGGTCCAACTGCCGCAGGCGGTGGATGAAGGCGACGATCTCGCGGGCCAGGGCCTTGGGCGCGTCAGGCACACGGCGCTCCAGAATGACCAGCTCGCGCTGCAGCGTGGGGAAGTCCACCCAGTGGTAGAGGCAGCGGCGCTTGACGGCGTCGTGGATCTCCCGCGTGCGGTTGCTGGTCAGCACCACGATGGGCGGCGTGGCGGCCCGGATGGTGCCCAGCTCGGGAATGGTGATCTGATAGTCCGACAGCACCTCCAGCAAAAAGGCTTCAAAGGGCTCGTCGGCGCGGTCCAATTCGTCGATCAGCAGCACCGGGGCCACGGGCTGGCTGGGGTCAATGGCTTGCAGCAGGGCGCGTTTGATCAGGTAGCGCTCAGAGAACAATTCTTGCGCGCGGGCCTCGGTGTTCAAGCCCGGGGCAGAGCCCTCGCCCAGCTTGATGGCCATCATCTGCCGCGCATAGTTCCACTCGTAAGCGGCGCCCGCCATGTCCAGGCCCTCATAGCACTGCAGGCGGATCAGCGGGCGGCTCAGCATCTGAGCCAGCACCTTGGCGATCTCGGTCTTGCCGGTGCCGGGCTCGCCCTCCAAGAACAGCGGGCGCTGCAACTTGAGCGCCAAGAACACCGTGGCCGCCAGCTCGCGGCTGGGCACGTAGTCCAGCGCTTGCAGGCGCTGGTGGGTGTCGTCGATGCTGGAGGGGGTTGTCATGCGAGGGGGGCTTGGGAATACAGCCACAGAGGCACAGAGGCACAGAGAGACGGAGAGCGCGTTGAGCACACGCCCTCTGATTGAGTCATCACTCAGCGGGGCGACCGATACGGCCCGCTGAGGTGTGAACCGTTGGTCCTGAGCTTGTCGAAGGGCTTCGACAGGCTCAGCCCGACCGGACAACAGACCTCAGTGGGCCGCATCCATAAGGCTCAACTGGCGGCCACAGCGCGCGCGGCCAGCACCGGGATCAACGCCGCGCGATACTCGGCCGAGCCGTGCAGGTCGCTGCTGAGGTCGTCGGCTGACACCTTCAGGCCTTGCACCGCTGCCGCGCTCCAGCTTGCGGCCAGGGCTTGCTCCAGCGCGGTGGCGCGGAACACGCAGGCCGCAGCGCCGGTGACGGCCACGCGCACGCCTTGCGGGCCTTGGCTCACAAACACGCCGACGATGGAGAAGCGCGATGCGGGCTGAAAGAACTTCTGCCACGCCGCCCGGGAGGGCACGGGGAAGCTCACGGCGGTGATCAACTCACCCTCGGCCAGCGCGGTCTCGTACAGGCCTTTGAAGAAGTCATCGGCCGCGATCTGACGCGTGTTGGTGTGGATGGTGGCGCCCAGGCCCAGCGCGGCGGCGGGGTAGCAGGCGGCAGGGTCGTTGTTGGCCAAGCTGCCGCCGATGGTGCCGCGGTTGCGCACTTGGCGGTCACCGATCTTGCCGGCCAGGTCGGCCAGGGCCGGGATGGCGGCGGCCACCTCCTTAGAGGCTGCGACCTCGGCATGGGTGGTCATGGCGCCGATCTTGACCACACCGCCCGAGACGGTGATGCCCTTGAGCTCGGCAATGCCGCTGAGGCTGACCAAAGACTCGGGGGCGGCTAGGCCCAGCTTCATCGAGGCCAGCAGGGACTGGCCCCCGGCGACGATCTTGGCTTCAGAGGCGGCTGCAGCCCGCGAGGCATCAGCCACGTTCGAAGGGGTTTGGTAGGCAAAAGTTTGCATGGTTTGTGCTCCTTCAGGGGTGGCTCAACGCTGGGCTTGCAGGGTCTTCCACACGGTGTGTGGCGTGGCCGGCATGGGCATGTCTTTGACACCCAAGGCATGGCAGACGGCGTTGATCACCGCAGGCGGCGAGCCGATGGCCCCGGCTTCTCCGCAGCCCTTGACCCCCAGGGGGTTGTGGGTGCAAGGCGTGCCCTTGGCCGTCTCGACATTGAAGTGGCAGAAGTCGTCGGCGCGCGGCATGGCGTAGTCCATGTAGCTGCCGGTCAGCAACTGGCCCGAGTCTTCGTCATAGATGCCGTGCTCCAGCAGGGCCTGGCCAATGCCTTGGGCCACGCCGCCGTGCACCTGGCCTTCGACGATCATGGGGTTCACCACATTGCCGAAGTCGTCCACCGCCGTGAAGCGGTCCACCCGCACCACGCCGGTCAGCGGGTCGACCTCGACCTCGCAGATGTAGGTGCCTGCAGGGTAGGTGAAGTTGGTCGGGTCGTAGAAGGCGTTTTCGTTCAGGCCCGGCTCCAGCTTGTCATGCGGGAAGTTGTGCGGCACATAAGCCGTCAGCGACACCGCTGCAAAGGGCACGGACTTGTCGGTCCCGGCCACTTTGAAAACGCCGTTTTCGAACTCCACATCGCCATCGGCGGCTTCCATCAGGTGGGCGGCAATCTTCTTGCCCTTGGCAATCACCTTGTCCAGCGCCTTGATCATGGCCGTGCCCGCCACCGACAGCGAGCGCGAGCCATAAGTGCCCATGCCAAACAGCACCTTGCCGGTGTCACCGTGCTCGATGGTCACGTCGTCCAGCGGAATGCCCAGCTTGTCGGCCACCACCTGTGCGAACACGGTTTCATGGCCCTGGCCGTGGCTGTGTGCGCCGGTGAAGATGGTCACTTTGCCGGTGGGGTGCACCCGCACCTCGCCAGCGTCAAACAGGCCAGCCCGTGCGCCCAAAGCACCCGCCACGGAAGAAGGCGCAATGCCGCAAGCCTCGATATAGGCCGAGTAGCCCAGGCCTCGCTTCAACCCCTTGGCGGCGCTAGCGGCTTTGCGCGCTTCAAAGCCCGCCACATCGGCCAGCTCTATGGCGCGGCTCATGGTGGCGTTGTAGTCGCCGGTGTCATAGGTCAAGCCCACTGGGGTGGCATAGGGGAAGCTGGTGATGAAGTTGCGGCGGCGGATTTCGGCCGGGTCGATCTTCATCTCATGCGCGGCCGTCTCGACGATGCGCTCCAGCAGGTAAGTGGCCTCGGGCCGCCCCGCACCCCGGTAGGCATCCACCGGGCAGGTGTTGGTGAACACGGCCGTCACCTCGCACCAGATCTTGGGCGTTTTGTACTGCCCGGCCAGCAGCGTGGCATGCAAGATGGTGGGGATGCTGGACGCGAATGTGGACAGGTAAGCGCCCATGTTCGCCGTCGTCGTGGCCCGCAGCGCCAGGAAGTTGCCGTCTTTGTCGAGCGCCAGTTCAGCCAGCGAGTCGTGGTCGCGGCCATGGGCATCTGACAAGAAGGCTTCGCTGCGGTCGGCCGTCCACTTGATGGGGCGGTTGACCTGCTTGCTGGCCCAGACTAGGGCGGTCTCTTCACCGTACAAGAAGATCTTGGAGCCGAAGCCGCCACCCACGTCTGGGGCCACTACGCGCATCTTGTGCTCGGGGATGCCCAGCGCAAACGCGCACATCAGCAGGCGCTCGACGTGCGGGTTTTGGTTGCTCACATACAGCGTGTAGTTGTCGTCGGCGCGGCTGTAGCTGGCGTTGGCGCAGCGCGGCTCCATCGCGTTGGGCACCAGGCGGTTGTTCTTGAACTTCAGCGTGGTGATGTGGGCGGCGCCCTTGAAGGCGGCCTCGACGCCGTCCTTGTCGCCAATGCCCCAGTGGTAGCACTGGTTGTTGGGGGCTTCGTCATGCACGCTCGAAGCGATGCTGGTGGCGCGGCCGGTGCCAATCACCGGGGTCAGCTCGTCATAGTCCACCTCGATCAGCTCGGCGGCCGCCTTGGCTTGGTCCAGCGTCTCGGCCACGACCAAGGCCACGCGGTCCCCCACATAGCGCACTTTGGCGTCGGCCAGCACCGGGTGCTTGGGCTCCTTCATGGGCGTGCCGTCCAGGCTGTTGATCAGCCAGCCGCAGGGCAGGCCGCCCACGGCCTTGAAATGCTCGCCGGTGAACACGCCCAGCACGCCGGGGGCGGCAGCAGCCGCAGCGGTGTTGACCGACTTCAGCCGGGCATGGGCATAAGGGCTGCGCAGGAAGTAGCCATAGGTCTGGCCGGGCAGGTTGATGTCGTCGGTGTACTGGCCTTTGCCGGTCAGAAAGCGCGCGTCTTCGCGCCGAACCACAGACTTGCCGATGAAACCTTGGGGTGCATTCATGGTGATCTCTCAAAAAATGCCGGGCCGTCCCAAATTTTTTGCGCCCCCTTGGGGGGCCGAGACGGGCAGAGCCCGGATCATGGGGGCTGGGTTAGGACATCTTTGCGGCGCCTTGGCGCACGGCTTTGACAATGTTCTGGTAGCCCGTGCAGCGGCAGAGGTTGCCGTCCAGGCCCTCGCGCACAGCGGCGTCGCTGTCGCAGCGGTGGTGCTTCACCAGGTCCACGGCGCTCATCACCATGCCGGGGGTGCAGAAGCCGCATTGCAGGCCGTGGCACTGGTTGAAGGCCTCTTGCATGGGGTGCAGAGTGCCATCGGCGGCGGCTAGGCCCTCGATGGTGGTCACGTCGGCGCCATGGGCCTGTACGGCCAACATATTGCAGCTCTTCACGGCGCGGCCGTTGAGGTGCACGGTGCAGGCACCGCACTGGGCGGTGTCACAGCCCACATGGGTGCCGGTGAGTTGCAGGGTTTCGCGAATGAATTGCACCAACAGCGTTTGCGGTGCGACTTCTTTGGTCACTTCGCGGCCGTTGACCTTGAGCGTGATCGTGGTCATGGTTTGTCTCCTGAGTGCGTTGGCGACAAGCCGAAACGGAAGGGTGGCTTGACGTTGCGAGGACCATCCTAGGCAGGCACCGCCCGCTTGGCTTGATGACGGAAACGCCTATGAACGCATTTGCAAATCACTTAGGCATGGAATTGCATAAGGGATTACCGAGAGCACTTGGCGGCCTTGGCCCTTCAAGGGATGCAGGACTTCCCGCAAGCGCTTGCTCACAGGCGCCCGTCACAATGCCACCATGGACAATGTTGATCTCCAAGTGCTGCGCCAGGTGGTGGCGTGGCGGGCCGCTGGCGCTGCCGTGGTGCTGGGCACCATCACGCGCACTTGGGGCTCGGCGCCGCGCCCGGTGGGCTCGGTGGTGGCCGTGCGGGGTGACGGGCAGATCGCAGGCTCGGTCTCGGGTGGCTGTATCGAAGACGACCTGATCGCCCGCATGCGCGAGCAGGCCTTGGCGTCAGACGTGCCCAAGGTCGTGCGCTACGGTGTCAGCGGTGACGAAGCCGCGCGCTTTGGCCTGCCTTGCGGCGGCACGCTGGAGCTGGTGCTAGAGCCGATCCAAGCCGACAGCCAGATCGAGCTGCTGCTGGAGCGCCTGAGCCAAGGCCAGCGCGTGCGCCGCGAGCTGAGCCTGGCCACCGGTGCTGTGAGCCTGGGCGACGCCACCGGCGCCGACGCGGTGTTGCTGAATGAGACAACCCTCATCTCCACCCACGGCCCAGACTGGCGCTTGGTGGTGGTGGGTGCTGGGCAGATGACGCTGTACTTGGCCCAAATGGCCCAGGCCTTGGACTACCAAGTCATCATCATCGACCCGCGCGAGGAATACCAAGTGGACCTGCCCGGCGTGGTGCACCGCCGCGACATGCCGGACGACGCTGTGCTGGCCCTCAAGCCCGATGCCCACACCGCCATCATCGCCCTGACCCACGACCCTAAGCTCGACGACCTGGCCCTGATGGAGGCGCTGCGCACCCCTGCCTTTTATGTGGGCGCCATCGGCTCGCGCGTCAACCAAAGCAAGCGCAAACAACGCTTGGCCGAACACTTCGACATGAGCGAGGCTGAACTGGCCCGCCTCTATGGCCCCGTGGGCATCAAAAACGGCGCGCGCACGCCGCCCGAGATTGCCGTCTCCATCTTGGCCGAGTTGACGGCGGTGCGCTACGGCTGGCGCATCCCCGAGCCGGTGTTCGAGGGCGGTGGCCCGGCGCTATCGGCGCCGGGGTGTGTGGTTTGACGCTTGTCAGTTTTTTCGTACAAATGTACAAAACTTCACTTAATCGGCATTTCTCACAGTTAAATGCTCTACAAGAGGCGCGATAGTATTGTTGGAGGTAAGAGGTTTGTTGGTTTGGACGAGATTTGAAGTGAACTCAATGGGTTAAATATGTGCTGCCAATTTAATCCCTTAGTGATTTACTTTTTTGAGTATTGATTGAATCCTTGGATGTCAGTTATTTCAGATTTACTAAAGGGATCATCGAATGATACCTCAATGTGCATCCAATTCCGTGGCAGGATCGCTGTCGAAACTCCTTGATCAACGCTGGCGGCGCGGAAATTTTAGTGCTTGGCC
Source organism: Ideonella sp. (assembly GCF_044358605.1). Classification (GTDB taxonomy): domain Bacteria; phylum Pseudomonadota; class Gammaproteobacteria; order Burkholderiales; family Burkholderiaceae_C; genus Ideonella. Next base: position 614 of record NZ_JBIKNQ010000086.1, on the reverse strand, counting down.
GAGCGCCGAAGATGGTCAAAGCATTCTATATTTATCATTTCATCTTCATCTCGAGGATGCTGATAGCGCCGAAGCTGCTTTATTGGATGCTCTGACCAACTGCAACGGCAACACAAAGTGGGCGTTGCTGCGCTACAAAGGAATTCGCTTTCTACTCTGCCCTGAGGTGGTGGCTGTCGAGGGTCGACGAATTGGAAACTATGGTGAAGCCGCTAAGATAATTCGCGCCGAGTACCCGAATTTGGAGCGCGAGTCTGCCTCCGATCTAGTAAAAATTATCGATTATCTCGACGCGAGTGCAGTGCGAGGAGAGATGGCCAAAAACATTTGATGGATTTGGCTTCGCTAATAACTATTGATCTGATTCTGGAATGGGCTTTCTATGTTTCTGGAAGTTATTTCATTCGGCTGCTAGGCTACTGGCGAAAATCTTATGAGAGAGAGTGAATGGCAAGCCAAGTTGGCTGATTTCCTGCCTCTGTATGAAGCCGGGGTGTATACGTGTCACGTCTCATGTGATCATTGGCCGATTCGAAGCTGGCCGCTACTTCAGGCCAGAGCTGTCCTGAGCGAGTTGCTGGCTTCGATCCCAGAGAGTTCATCATAGCCAGATC
>NZ_JBIKNQ010000044.1:0-44355 GCF_044358605.1 Ideonella sp. | reverse complement strand
CATGAAAACCGCACTAAATCGATGAAATTCGGGCTCGATTTCCCGCATCACGAAACGCACTCAACTCAGACTTTAAGTCGGGCGCCAAAGCTGCATGATCAAGGCGGTTTTTCAGCAGCCTGTTAAGCCAGAGGAGATTACTCTTGAAAGCCATTGCAAAACTGATATCTGCGAGCCTGCTTGGACTCGCGCTGAGTGGCATTACGTTTGCTCAGACACCTGTCGTGGAGTATTACGCATCTCGCGGCAATGCTATTGATCAATATTCAACCAGCGGTGCTTTGGAGCGCACCTATCCACTGACTGGTGCAGATAGCGCAGCTAAGGGCATCGCGTTTGGGCCAGGTGGAATGTATGTTGTACGATCCAGCGTCTGGGGGACGAGCCGAGTCGAAGTCTTTAATGAAGCGAGCACTTTGATTCGCACCTACAGCATGGCGGGTCAGATGAGCGGCTTGGTGACATCCGGCAACTTGCGTTTCGCCCCTGACAAGAAGACTTTCTACGTCTCGGCACTCGACGGCGTGTATCGCTTTCCTGTTTCTGGAACCGCTGGCGAGAAGATTATCGACGTGAGCTCAACCGATGTCGCCGTTATGCCCAACGGCGAATTGCTCGTGGCAGAGAATTACTCGATTTCTCGTTACTCTGCCGACGGCAAGCCCCTGTCCTCAGTTACGACCCTATCTGATCCTCACCGTCTCGCTCCACCCGGCGCATGGCTTGTAAACGTACGTGGCGTGACCTACGACCCCCGCAGTGACACTACATTTGTCACGATGCTCGGGTACTCAGACTTCTATTTCCAACTCATTGCACTTGAAGGCACATCAAATGTCATCAAGGGTAGGACTCAGTTCGGGTACGCGAACACGATGAACTTGACGCCTGACGGCAAACTGCTGGTGGGTAGCTGGACTCAATCGCCCGGCATGTTTTCATTCACTAATACCGTGCCGATGACGTTCACCCAAATCGGTTCCTTGCAAGCTCCGAACGCCAGCTTCGTGACTTCGAAACGCTGGCGCACCCCAAAGTAAGCAACCCTCAGATTACTTTCTTACCTCGGTAACCGCCCTCGACATGGCGCCGCCTTGCCCATTGGTGTGATCAATAGCGCGTTTGCGTGGAAGGTCACACCCCCCGCGCCCTGTCCGCCGCAAACTGCGCGCGGAACTCGGCAAAGCGGCCGGCGTCCAGGGACTCGCGCACCTCGCGCATCAGGTTGAGGTAGTAGTGCAGGTTGTGGATGGTGGCCAGCATGGGGCCGAGCATCTCGCCGCAGCGGTCCAGGTGGTGCAGGTAGGCGCGGCTGAAGCCGCCGTGGTGGCCTGAGCCCTTGCAGGTGTAGCAGCCGCAGCTCTCATCAATCGGGCGGTGGTCGCTTTTGTGGCGGGCGTTGCGGATCTTCAGGTCGCCAAAGCGGGTGAAGAGGTGGCCGTTGCGCGCGTTGCGGGTGGGCATGACGCAGTCGAACATGTCGACCCCGCAGCGCACGCCTTCGACCAAGTCTTCGGGCGTGCCCACGCCCATCAGATAACGGGGTTTGTGGGCGGGTAGGCGGTGCGGGGTGTGCGCCATGATGCGCAGCATTTCGTCTTTGGGCTCGCCCACGCTGACGCCGCCCACGGCATAGCCGGGCAGGTCCATCTCCACCAGGGCCTGCAGAGATTCTTCACGCAGGTTCTCGAACATGCCGCCCTGCACGATGCCGAACAAGGCGTTGGGGTTTTGCAGGCGCTCAAACTCAGTAATGCAACGCTTGGCCCAACGGCGGCTCAGCTCCATGGAGCTGCGGGCTTCTTTTTCGGTGGTGAGGTGGCCCTTGGTTTCGTAGGGCGTGCACTCGTCAAACTGCATGACGATGTCGGAGTTGAGCACCGTCTGGATCTGCATGCTGACCTCGGGCGTCAGGAAGAGCTTGTCGCCGTTAACGGGCGAGGCGAACTTGACGCCCTCTTCGCTGATCTTGCGCATCTCGCCCAGGCTCCACACCTGGAAGCCGCCGCTGTCGGTGAGGATGGGTTTGTCCCAGCGCTCAAAGCCGTGCAGGCCGCCAAAGCTCTGCATGATGTCCAGGCCGGGGCGCATCCAGAGGTGGAAGGTATTGCCTAAAATAATCTGCGCGCCCATGTCATAGAGCGACTGCGGCAGCACGCCCTTGACGGTGCCGTAAGTACCCACCGGCATGAAGATGGGGGTCTCCACCACGCCGTGGTTGAGGGTGAGGCGGCCACGTCGCGCGTGGCCATCGGTCTTGAGCAGGTCGAACTTCAGCATGGGCGCGATTGTCGCCGAGGTGGCCGCCTCGCAATGTCTTGCGAGGTGATCCCAGGTGTTTGCTGACCTGGTGATCGCACCGACCCTGGTGATGGTCTGGATGTGGCATGACGCCAGGGCCTTCGGCTGCTGGTGCCTACGCTACCGGGCTAACACGCCCACCCCATCACTCAGCTCCCGCGACTCTTTGGCCAGGAAGTGGTTCAGCGTGGTTCGGATGGCAGCGATGGCGGCCAGCTTTCCCAGGTCTTCCCAGGTGGGAGACAAGACCGTGGAGAGCACATCCGCCGCCAACTGGAACTCCAAGGCCAAGGCCAGATAGCGGGCCAGGGTCAGGCGGATGCACAGAAAGCGATCAGCCCCTGGAGGGCACACCGGCGCCCAAGCGCTACGCAGGGCCATGACGGCGCCGACGGCGATCACCAGCACGCCCGCAGCTTCGATCAGCAGGCGCAGCCATCGGACGCTCTCCATCAGGACATGCTCTGCCCACTCAAATTCCATGATGTGTTCTTTCGCGGCCCTGGGGGGCCGAACCGAGGGCTGACTCAGGCGCTCAGCGACGCCAGCAGCACATCGGCCGAGCGGCGCGGGCCGTGCGCCTGTGGCAGGCCGCGGCCCACCATCAAGGCACCTTCCAGCGTGCACAAAAAGGCCTCCGCCAACTCGGCAGCGCTGCGCTCGCTGCGCAGGCTGCCCTCCGCCAGACCTTCGGTGAACACCATGCTCAGCCACTCGACGTTGACGCTGAAGAAGCGCTTGACCTGCACCATGATGTCTTCGGGCAGCGAATCGGCTTCGGCCCCCAACATGCCGCAGATGCACAAGCGGCGGCTCTTTTCGTAGGTGGCTTCAAACAGGTCGGCATAGGCCCGCAGGCGGGCCGGAGCCTTGCTGACGGTGCCTTCGATGCGCAGCAGGGACTCCCGAAAGCGATGGGTGTAGCGCTGGGCCACCACCGCCCCCAACTCCATCTTGGACGGAAAGTGGTGGTGGATGCTGGGCTTGCGTATGCCCACGATCTTGGCCACATCCTCGTAGGAGAAGCCGTTGTAGCCCAGGGTCTGGATCAGGCCTTCGGCAGCATCGACGATGCGCTCGGCAGAGGGAGAGAGGTCGGAAAATCGCTTCATGGGAGGCCGGATCGGTGGACGGGACGGGGACCTGGCAGGCTCGTCGACCTCGTGCTCTTCAGCAACGAACCTACCAGTTGTTAGAGAGATTCTGCGGAGCAGGGCCTCGTTCGTCAAGTCCGATGTGGCAGCGGGCCACTGTCACTTGGCCGGGGCTGCTGCCTCAAAGTCACGGGGGCCATCGAAAGTGATGAACCACACACACTCGTCGGACTCACAGGCATCGCCATGGGCCTGACCCGCAGGCTGGTACCAGAAACTGCCTGGCCCCATCTTGGGTGCCAGCTTCTGGTTGCCCTGGGCGCCCCAATGCTTCATGACCCCCTTGATCACCACCAATTGGTAGCTGGCGGTATGGGTGTGCATGGGGAAGACTCCTCGACCCATCTTCATCACGATGGAGGAGGCTTCCCGCTCGGGCTGACCCTTGACGGGTGCGATCTGAGGATTGCCCGCTTGCTTGGGCGAGAAGCTCAAGGACTCAAAGGGCGTCACGATCATGGGCGCGCTGGCAGGAGCCGCGTCGGCCCGCAGAGGGTTGAATGCCACGGCACAGGTCATTGCAGCCAGTGCAATGGCGCGGACAAAAGTGTGGATAGACATGGGTTGCTCCTAGAGGGTTGAGGATGAACAGTTACCGAGAGCCAACCAACTGCTCGGTGCCGGTAGAACCTGGGATGGGCAGCAGGCGGCCCTGCCGCATCAGCACCACCGTGGTGGTCAGCAAGGCCAGCAGCGTGACGTTGGCCACCACAAACAGCAGGGGTGCCAGGATCTGCCACAGGGGCTCCTGCGGTGCCCGAGCCCACATGCGCAAGCTCATGGTGGCCATGGCCATCACGCCGAAGCTGAAGGCCCAGTAGCCGGGCGTCAGTCCGATTTGCGTGGTCCAGGGCAGCAGGCGCACGGCGAGCAAGGCTTGGTAGAGGGCATAACCCAGCAGCATGTGGGCCACCAAGTCTGGCGGGCCCTCGGTCAGCGCGAGGTAACTCAGTCCGCCGACCGCAGCCGGCGCCACCTGAATGCCCTGCAAGGGGCGCAGCGCCTTGTCCAGTTCGGGCTCATGCGCGGCGCGCTGCAAGATTACCGACTCCAGTGCCAGCCAAGACAGCACACCGGCACCAAAGAACAGTGCGCCCAAGGCCGGCATGCCGAAGGCGGCAGAGGCCGTGGCGGCCACAAAGTTTTGCGCCACGGCGGGCAGGTACATGGCCGCCGTGAAGGGGCTTGCAGCCCGCCCGCCTTGCCACAGGCGGCCCCCCCAACCAGAGGCCCAAGGCCAATTGCCCGCCCAGGCTCAAAACCCACAACACCTGCGCCAGTTGCGGCCACAGCGGCTTGAGCGACAGCGCGGCCAGCAGTGTGGAGACAGGCACCAGCGCGGCCATGGCGGACTGCGTGGGGTGATGCAGCTCCTCTTTGGCGGCCAAGGGCTGCTCGCGCCACTTGCGCAGGTAGGCCACCCAGAGCAAGGCCCACAGGGCCAGCCCTGCCAGGCTGGTGCCCAGAGGCCACCAGGCCGGGATGGGCCAGATGACCGCCGCCGCCTGCCACGCCTGCGACCAGGCCAGGGTGCCCACGGCCATGCTGAAGAAGGACAGCGGGATGTAGCGGGTGACGGGCCGTGTCATGGCCGTGGTCTGCTGGGGCTGCATCACCGTGCCGCTCCTTCAGCAACCGTCTGCACGACCGCCTGGGGCGCTTGGGCATAGTGGTGGAACGCCATGGCATAGCTGGCTCGGCCCTGGGACATGGAGCGCAGGGCGGTGGCATAGCCAAACATCTGCGACAGCGGCACCTCGGCGCGAATGAGCTTGCCCAGGCCGCCGGCTTGCTCGTCCATGCCCTGCACCTGGCCGCGCCTGCTGGCCAGGTCTCCCATCACCGCTCCCGCATAGTCTTCGGGGGTTTCCACCTCCACCGCCATGCGCGGCTCCAGCAGCACGGGCCCGGCCCGTCGCAGCGCCTCCTTCAGGCCCAAGGAGGCCGCCATCCGGAAGGCGTGTTCGTTGGAGTCCACCTCGTGGAAGGAGCCAAAGGTCAGCGTGACCTTGAGGTCCACCACGGGGTAGCCCGCCAACACGCCTTGCGGCAGCGCATCCCGAATGCCCTTCTCCACAGCAGGAATGAATTCCCGTGGCACCACCCCGCCCTTGCTGGCGTCCACAAAGGCCACACCGGCACCGGGCGCTTGGGGCTCCACCGTCAGCACCACATGGCCGTATTGGCCTTTGCCGCCCGACTGCCGTACAAAGCGGCCTTCCACGTCTTGAACGGCTTGGCGGATGGTTTCGCGGTAGGCCACCTCGGGCATGCCCACCCGGGCCTCCACGCCAAACTCGCGCTGCAAGCGGTCGACCACGATCTCCAGATGCAGCTCGCCCATGCCAGAGATCAAGGTCTGCCCCGACTCTGCGTCGGTGCGCACCTGCAGAGAGGGGTCTTCGGCCGCTAGGCGGCTCAGGGCCAGGCCCATCTTTTCCTGGTCGGCCTTGGCCTTGGGCTCTACCGCTTGGGAGATCACCGGCTCGGGGATGCTCATTTGCTCTAAGAGGATGGGCGCGCCAGGGTCGCTGAGGGTGTCCCCGGTGCTCACGTCCTTCAGGCCGACCACCGCCGCAATGTCTCCGGCGTAGATGGCCTCAATGTCCTCTCGCTGGTTGGCATGCATGCGCACGATGCGGCCAATGCGCTCGCGCCGCCCCTTGCTCATGTTGAGCACCACATCGCCTTTGCGCAGCACACCCGAGTACACCCGCACAAAGCTCAGTTGCCCCACGTACGGGTCGCTCATCAGCTTGAAGGCCAGCCCAGCAAAGTGCTCGGCGTCGTCTGCCCGACGGCTCTCGGTGTGGGCCTGCTCGTTGCGGCCTTGAACGGCGCCAATGTCTTGGGGCGAAGGCAGAAAGTCGATCACGGCGTCCAGCAGCCGCTGCACGCCCTTGTTCTTGAAGGCCGAGCCCACCAGCATGGGCTGGATCTCACCGGCCAGCGTGCGCAGGCGCAGGCCGCTGACGATGTCAGCCTCACTCAGCGTGCCATGCTCCAGGTAGCGCTGCGTCAGGGCATCGCTGGCTTCGGCGGCGGCTTCGACCATGTGCTCGCGCCACAGCAGCGCGGACTCCAGCATCTCGGGCGGCAGCTCTTCAGTGCGCACGCGGGTGCCTTGGTCGGCGTCGTCCCAGTACAGGGCCTTCATGCTGAGGAGGTCCGCAAGCCCCAGAAAGCCCTCCTCGGCGCCAATGGGCAGCACGACGGGAACGGGGTTGGCCTTCAGGCGCTCCACCATCATCTGGCGCACCCGAAAGAAGTCGGCGCCCACGCGGTCCATCTTGTTCACAAAGGCCAGGCGCGGCACTTTGTACTTGGTGGCCTGCCGCCACACGGTTTCGGACTGCGGCTGCACGCCACCCACGGCGTCGTAGACCATCACCGCGCCGTCGAGCACGCGCATGGAGCGTTCCACCTCGATGGTGAAGTCCACGTGCCCAGGCGTGTCGATGATGTTGAACTGATGTGCCGGGCGAGAGAGGTCCATGCCACGCCAGGAGGTGGTGGTGGCGGCAGAGGTGATGGTGATGCCGCGCTCCTGCTCTTGCACCATCCAATCCATCGTGGCCGCGCCGTCATGCACTTCGCCGAGCTTGTGGTTCACCCCCGTGTAGAACAGGATGCGTTCCGTGATGGTGGTTTTGCCCGCATCGATGTGGGCCGAGATGCCGAAGTTGCGGGTGCGCTCGAGGGGAGTGTGGCGGGTCATGTGACGCTCCGTGGGGAAAGATCAGTGCGGGGTTCGCACACCCTCCGCCCGCCCTGCCGGTGGCCGGCACAGCGGGCGGAGGGTGAGGCTCATCAGGCCTTCAGGCGCTCAGCCAGGGCTTGCGCCAGGGGCGCTGCAGAGGCCGGGCTTTGGCCGGTCATCAAGGGGCCGTCGACGATGACGTTGGCTTCCCAGTTGGCCTTGCTGACGTAGTTGGCGCCGCGGCCCTTCAGCTCGTCTTCCAGAGAGAACAGCAGGTGATGCAGCAGTTCAATCTCGGTGTCTTCGTCGTTCTTGAAGCCGGTCAGGCTGACACCCTTGACCAGGTACTCGCCGTTGGCCTTCTTAACGTCGCGCAGGATGGCCGGTGCGTGGCACACCATGGCGATGGGGCGGTTGGCGGCATGGAAGTCGCGAATGAGCTTGATGGCGAACGAGTCCGAGGCCAGGTCCCACAGCAGGCCGTAGCCGCCAGGGAAGAAGACCGCGTCATAGGTCGTCGCATCAATATTGCGCAGCTTGCGGGTGTGCTTGGCGGCGAACAGGGCCACCGGGTCCTTCAAGAAGCGGTCGGTGTAGTCGGTGGTGAAGGGCACCTTCAGGCTCAACAGGTCGATGGGAGCTTCGCCGCCCTCAGGCGAGGCGAAGACCACTTCGTAGCCGGCTTCGGTCAGGATGTAATAGGGCGCGGCCAGCTCATGGAACCAGGTGCCGGTCTGCTTGCCGCTCAGGCCCATTTCGTCGACGGACGACATCACCAAGAGGACGCGCTTTTGTTTGTTGCCAGTGGGGGTCATTTCAGTTTCCTTTCGAGTGGATGCGTTCAAAGAGGTCAGACGCCGTGCATCCCCGGTGTCGCCTTGGAATCAATCGCTACAAACCTATCAAAAGGTAGGTATTGCGGGTAAATTTTTGCGGCTAAGCTTGGAGCCTGTGGGATCTTTTCCCCGGCTCCGAGCTGTTGCCGCTTTGCAGATTTACTACCGATCAATAGGTAGATAGTTTGCCTGCCTTGTGAAAGCCTGTCAAGGCCTAGGGGCTTTTAAATTCAAGCGGCCAGGCCGCTGTGCAGTAGGCGCCTCAGCACATCCACGTCCGAGATTCGTTCGATGTGCACAGCCAAGGTGGCGTAGCGGTCCCAGTCCGTGGCGTTGTGCAGTTGTTGTGCCAGGCGCTCCTTGAGCAAGCTCTTGGCCAAGGGCAGGTCTTGCAGTTGGAGCGCTGCATCCACCATCAGGTGGTGAAACACGTCCTGCTGCGCATGGCTGGCCCCGAGCTGCTTCACGTCATAGCGCAGCCGTCGCATCAAGCCCAGGAACTGCAAGTGCGCCCCTTTGTAGTAGAGGCTGATGGCCTCAGCCACCGCCAAGGCCAGGCGGCTTTGAGGGTCTTCTCGCTTGGCGTCAGCGCCCATGGCCACCAAGGACATGGCCAAGGCTTGACCGCGCCCGGAGCGCGCCAGCGCCATCGCTTGGTGAGGCGCGGTGAAGGCAATGAGGTGCTGGCCCAGGGTCTGCTCGGCCGAGTCTGCGACGCGTTCCCATCGGTCGCCGACTTGAATGCCTTGAATCTCCAGACGCGCGAGCAGCGAGGCCGCGTTCTGAATGTCCAGATAGAAGCTGCTGGCACCAGGAAGGATCTGTTCATCCCACAGGGTCAGCACCTCGTCATAGCGCCTTTGGGAGAAACGGAACAGGGCCAGATGCCACCAGAGGTGGCCCCTGAACAGATTGAAGTCTTTGAGTTGGCCCGCCACCTCACTGATCATGCGATCGCCCTCTCTGGGGCGGCCTTGCATCTCGTGCACATGGGCCATGGCATGCAATGCCCAGAGGTCGATGGGCTGCACGGCCAGCGCTTGGCGCGCATAGTGAGTGGCCAACTCATACTGACCGGCCTCTTCCAGCGCAAAGGCCAGCGGGCCGAGCATCAGGTTGTAGCCCGGTGTTTTGGGGCTCCAGTGCGGCAGGGCTTGCGTGGCGGCCGCCAGTTGTCGGCGCTTGTCGCCTGTCCAGAACAGCTGTCCGGTGTGCTGGCGGTAGGCCAGCAGATCCAGCGGCCAGCGCAGCAAGATCTCTTCCAGCAGTTGGGCTCGGTCTTTCGAGCGGCCGTCGACCCAGGCTTGCAGCACCTGCATGTGCAGCAGCTCCCGTTGATTGGCCTGGCGCGACAGCTCATTCGCCCGGTTCAGAAAGCGGCGCGCGTCCACCAGACCGGACTTCAGACCGTCGGTCATGAGGGAGTAGCCGCGCAGGATGTGTCCCAGGATGAACTCTGGGGCCTCTTCGAGCAGGGCTTCCAAGCGCGACTGCACACCCGGCCGATACAGGTAGAGGTCCTCCAGCAGCTGGTCGAAGGCCTCCATTTGAGAGCGGCTGATGCCTGTGGCCTCCAGTCCGCGAACGTCTTTAGCGACCGTCATGCCTCAGCCTCCTTGGCGGGCGCGCGCCCGGGCGTCAGCGCCAGATGCCCTTGCTTCAACCACACCTTGGCGCCGCGCCAGCCGGTTCTCGCGCGCAGCACGTCGCCGGGCGGCAGCCGCAGCCAAGACTGCGGCGTGAAAACCTCCCCGCTCTCTGCGAAGCCCCCCTCCAAGACCAAGATCTCGCCGCCCAGGGGCAAGTCCAGCTCAATCTGTGCGTTGGCGGTCCAGACCTCCACGCGAACGTCCTCGCGTCGGTCACGGTACAAGGGGGACACGAGCACGCCAAGGCGCCTGGCATCGGCAATGCGCGCCATGCGTTCAATGTTGAGTTGGGTGTCCGTTCTGTCCTGCGGATCAAACTGCCAGAGCTTGACGAAGAGGATGCAGCCCTCTTCAGAGCCCGGCGTGTGGAAGCTACCGGGCGGGTTGCGCACATACGTGCCGGTGGGGTAGCTGCCGTACTCATCGTGGAACACCCCGTCCAAGACCAGAAACTCCTCCCCACCGCCATGCTGATGGCTTGAGAACTGGCTGCCTGGTTCGTATTTGACGATGGTGGTGGCGCGTGCCACCTCGTCACCCTCACGGTGAAGCATGCGCCTGGACACCCCGGCGGTGGGTGACGGCACCCAAGGCAGGGTCGCGGCATGCACCGCCACCCGTTGGCTGAAGTCTGCGTTGAGCCTCATGTGTCCCTCTGCATCGTCGGTGTGAGGTCGGTTTCTAGAGCTTGGCCCTCGGTGCTGATGAGCACCCCTTCGACCGCCAGCTCAGCGGCCTCTAGGGCGCCCCCGAGGTAGCCGCCAAAGTTCGGCGACCGTTCGGTGCCAGCCAGCCAGAGCCGACTGCTCCAGGGCGCTGGCACCTCTGCGCGGCGATAGCTGGGGTGGTAGGCAAGGGGCCTCTGGTCCGCCGCAGTGGCGGTGTGCGGCTCCCAGGCCCAGTCCTGCACCTCGCTCCAGAGGGGGTGGGCAGCGGCGGCGCCGAACATCCGTGTGAGTTGTGCCAAGCTTTGACGCTTGAGTTCCTCGGGACCAATGGCTCGCCGATAGTCCGAGCTGGCCCCGACGAGTCCAAACAGCGCGGCTTGGCTCCCGGTGCTGTCGCTGGCGTCATGGATCTCCGACAGTGGGCCGCGATGACTGACCGCCGTGCCGGACAAGCCTTGCTCGCGCCAGAAGGGCGTGGCGTAGGCCGCCAAGAACTTGGCCTGCCCCGCCATCCAGGTGGACGTGCGTTTCATGTCCGCCATCAGCGCTTGGGGCCACTCCGGAATCATCGGAACGTCCTGCGCCAAGAGGCGTGGCGGGATGGTGAGAATCACCTGGCGCGCCAGTTGCTGCCAACGCCCACCATCGTCCTGCAGTTCCAGCTCGACCCCGTGGGGACGCAACTTCATGCCCAACAAGGTGGTGTTGAGTTTGATGTGGGTGCGCGCTTCCAGCTGCGCCGCCAGGGCCTCTGTGAGCTGCTGCACGCCCCCCGCAATGCGATGCGAGGGTGGCGCTTGCTCCCAGGTGGTGGGCCGTCGCTGGGGGTTGCCATCAGGCCCTTCGACGACCAGGGCGCCCTCTGAGAACTGCGCAAAGTGGCGCAGGCCCAGCCGCTCGATCAGTGCCAGCATTCGGGGGTTCATGGCGGGCCAGAACCAGGCCGGGCCCATGTCCAGGCGATGGCCTTGCTCGCCCACCGCGTGACTCAACACACGGCCTCCGAGACGCGCTCGGGCCTCCACCAAGACGGTGTCGTGGCCCGCTTTATTGAGCAAGTGGCTGGCGTACAGGCCACTCAGGCCTGCACCAATGATGACGATGGGAAGGGACATACTGCTTTCCTTTCAGCGGGTGTGGGCCGTGGGGCGGATGTTCAACTCCTCCGTCCACACACTGGGTGGCTGCTCGAAGAGATGAAGGTATTGCTCGGCCAGGGCCTCGGGTTCGATCAGGGCGCTATCAGCGTCGGGCTTGAAGCGCTCGGTGGTTTTGGCACTGCGTATCAGTCCGTCGATCACCACATGGGCCACATGAATGCCGTCTGCTGCATGTTCACGGGCCATGGCCTGCGTCAGGCCCCTCAAGGCAAACTTGCTGGCACTGAAGGCAGAGAAGCCGGGCCCGGCCTTCAAGCTGCCGGAGGCACCGCTGAAGATCAAGGTGCCGCCGCCTGTTTTGGCGAGTCGCGGGATGGCAGCCTGCGCGGTGTTGAACGCCGTCAGCACCATGGACTTCCACACCGCCTCCAACGTTTGGGGGCTGGTCTGCATCAGGGGCTGACGATGAAACTGCATGGCGTTGTGGATCACCCCGGCCAAGGGCGGGCAGTGTTGATCTAGGTGCTGAAACAAGCGCTCTACGGCATCAGCGTCCGTCAGGTCCACACCCCAAGGCGAGGGCGCGCTGCGCGAGACCGACACCACGCCGTAGCCCGCAGATTCAAAGCGTGCGCGCAAGGCCTCACCCAGGCCGGCAGCGTGGCCTGCGATCAGCACGGTTCTGTTCTTTGCCATCCGAGTGACTCCTTAGCGAATACATACCTATCACTAGGTTTGTTCTTTGATTCAATTGCTTGCCGATTTTTGAGTGCTCTCGCATTAAGCTGCGCGGTTCAAAAGGGGATGCGACGCAAACAAACCTACTAGTCGGTTTGTATTGTGAGCATGAGAAAGGGGCCTGTCAAGCCCCTTTGCGGTCAGAGTTGGCAGTGTCGGGCTGCGCTTACTTCTGCTTCTTCGCTTCCAGCGACATGATCCACGCCACCACCTTGTTGGCATCGGCTTCACTGATCGCCACCTTGTTGGGCGGCATGGCCAAGCCGCTGACCTTGCCCTTCCAGTGGCTCTCGTAAGGGTTGGAGCCGGTCAGCACGATGTGGGTCAGGCTCTTCTGCGCGTCTTTCTGGCCCTGGTACTTGGCCGAGACATCGCGCCATGCCGGGCCGATGGGGGCCAAGCCGTCTGGGCCTTTGGCGCCGGGCTCGATGTGGTGGCAGGTCATGCAGCCGGCGTTGGTGGCGATCTTGATCGCCTCGCTGGGGCTGGCCGGGGCGGCCCAGGCCGCCGATGTGGCCAGGCTGAGGACCAGGGCGGAGAGTGACAGCGCGTTCTTCATGGTGAGGCTCCTTGGAGTCAATGAGATGGACTCACCATAGAACGCTGCGCAGGCCGAGCTTTGATGCGCGTCAAGCCCCGGCGCCATTTCGCCAGCATGGAACAAGCGGTACAGCCTGCCTGCCACGGTGTGTGGCGGGATGGAGCACCGTGGCTGCTCGCTCAAGCCCGGCGCAAAGCCTCCAGCCTCAGGGCAATGGCTTGCTCCAACTCTGCCAAGCGCTTCAGCGCTTTTTCACGGTCGGCACCTGCGGGCAGGCTGTCGATGGCGGTGCGCAGCAGGGCGCGCTCTTGCATCATCTCCACCTCGTGCGGCACCACGCCGGCATCCTTCAAGATCTTGAAAGGCATGCGCCACTCATCTGGGGTTTGCTCCCAGCCTTCGCTGTGCTGCAGCGGCTGGCCATAGCCCTTGGCGGCGGCCAGCTCGCCGGTCTGCTGCGCTTCTTGCAGCTTGCGTCCGATCTCGTCTTCCAACAGTTCTAGCCTGGGCATGGGGGGCTCCTTTCAAGTAGGGCCTGCAATCGATCCAGATTTTGCTCGTTAGCCGGCACCAAGATGTGCGCTGCCGCCTGGGCAAAAGCGGCGTCGTCAAACACCTGTTGCCAATGCAGCAAGGTGCCCTCCGCCACGGGCTCCAGCGTGATGCTCAGCGTGAACAGCGGGGCGCAGGTGTGGCGGACCACCACCTGCCGGTTGGGCTCGATGTGCTGGAACACCGACTCATTGGCATAGACGGTGCCGTCCGGCCCGATCATGTCAAACAACCAACGCCCGCCGGGCTGGACCTCACACACGGCAAAACGGTTGCTGAAGCCCGCCGGGCCCCACCAACGCGCCAGGCGCTCGGGCGTGGTGAGGGCCGCAAACACGGCCTCGGGCCTTGCAGGCAAGGTGCGTGTGTTGGTGAAGGTGTCCATGGGCTCAGTCTCTCAGTTTTCAGGGGCCACCACCAGCACGGTGCGGTTGCGGTCTTCCACCACCCAGAGGCGGCCTTGGCTGTCCACCGTGGCCCCGGCGGGGGTGCCGCGCGGGCGAAGGCCGGGATGCTCGTCCCAGTCACTGAGCAAGTCTTCGCGGGCGCCTTGTGGATGGCCTTTGGCGTCCAAGCGCCAGGCGACGATGCGGTGGCCTTCAGCCCGGTAGCCATGCCACACGGCCAGCAGCTTGCCCGCCCAGGGGCTGTTCGGGCTGGCGGGCGGGGCCAGCAACTGCAGCGGCGCCACATGCGCGGGCCAGGCCATGGCCGGGGCTTTGTAGGGGGCGGCGTCGCAGCGCGCACGGCCTTCATAGCCCTTGGCCACCACGCTGCGGCCTTTGGCGTCCGTCACGCAATAGGGCCAGCCGTGGTGCGAGCCGCTCTGCAGCAGGTTCAACTCCTCAGCCGGCGCTTTGGGGTCGTTGTAGTCCACCGAGTTCTCGGCCTGCCAGACCCGCCCGCCCGGCAGCGCCACTAGGCCCAATGAATTGCGCAGGCCGACCGCAAAGGGCTTGAAGGATTGCAGCGCGCCGGTGGCGCTGAGCCGGGCTTCGTAGACCGCAGCGCGGGGCTTGTCGCCCTCTAGCTCCGGGCAGGACATGGGCTGCTGGCCTTGAGGGTTGCGGCAAGCATCGGTGGCTGAGCCCATGTTGACGTAGAGCTGGCCCTCCGGCCCGAAGACGATTTCCTTGAGCGGGTGCGCGCCTTGGTCGGGCAGACCCATCAGCAGGTTGTCACGTTCGACCTTGGCCCCCACCGGCGTGCGCCACAGGCTGCCCGCCTCGCCAATATAGATGCGGCCATCCGGCCCCTTGGCCAGGCCATGCGGGCGGTCCAGCCCCTCGGCCAGCACGGTGACACGCCCTGCGGTGCCGGGCTGGCCGCTGGTGCGCAGCTCCAGCAAGCGGCCACGGCGGGGCTCCCAGTTGCCCATGTCGGTGATCCAAAAACGGCCCGGCGCCACCTCCAGCAATCTGCGCGGCATGCGCAGGCCGTCGCGGGCGTCAGCCACCAGGCCCACACACCAACCTTTGGGCGCGGTGATGGCCAAGCGCGCGTAGCCCGCGCATTGGCCGGAGGGGACATAGGCGGTAGGCGCCGCCTGAGCGGCGGTCACGCCTCCAAGCGCAGCCAGACAAAGCACTTGCCCCAGCAAGAGAGACTTGTTTTGCATGCCCGCCATGATCGCACCACCTCGCCCCATTCAAAACACACTGCGCGTTTGACACTAGACCGACTGGTCTATAGACTGCCGCGCCATGACCTCCACCGACCTGGGAACCCGAGACCGCTTGGTGCGCGCCATGTCCCAGGCGTTGCAGCAGCGCGGCCTGCATGGCGTGGGGCTCAATGAGCTGCTGGCCCAGGCCCAAGCGCCCAAGGGCGTGCTGTATCACCACTTCCCGGGTGGCAAGACCGAGCTGGCTGTGGCGGCCATTGAGGCCACCGTGGCCCACATCACCCGCGCGCTGGATGAGCTCTTGGCCCAACAGGCCGACCCGCTGCCCATGCTGCGCGGCTGGTTTGCGGCCGGGCTCAAGCAACTAGAGCGCGGCCAGTTTGAGCGGGGCTGCCCGCTGGCCACGGTGGCGCTGGAGTCCACCGCCCAAGACACCGCCTTGCGCCAGGCCTTGGCCCAAGGCTTTGCTGCCATCCGCGAGCGCATTGCGCTGCTCTTGGCACGCGGCGGTCTGCCCGCGCCCCAGGCCCAGCGCTTGGCCGCGCTGGTGGTCTCCACCTATGAAGGCGCACTGCTGCAAGCCCGCGTGGCCGGCCACGCTGGCCCCATGGCCGACAGCGCCGCCGCCTTGCTGGACTTGCTCGACACCCTGATACCACCCACCCCATGAGCAGCACTGTTGAGGCGCAAGCCTTTACCCTCCCAGCCACCGACGGCTATGCCCTGGCCGCCACGCGCTACCCCGCCACTGGGCACAAGCGGGGCCACTTGGTGGTGGCCCCCGCCACCGCCGTGCCGCAGCGCTTTTATCGCCGCTTCGCAGAGCACGCCGCCTCCCGCGGCTTGGAGGTCTGGACGCTGGACTACCGGGGCATTGGCGGCTCCAAGCCCGCCACGCTGCGCGGCTTTGAGATGGACTACCTGGACTGGGCCGAGAAGGACCTGGCCGCGCTGGTAGCCCAGGTGCCGAAAGATGCGCCACTGTATTGGGTGGGCCATTCCTTTGGCGGCCATGCGTTGGGCCTGATGCCCGAGCCCGAGCGGGTGCAAGCCGCCTGCTTTTTTGGCGTGGGGGCTGGCTGGCACGGCTGGATGCCGCGCCTGGAGCGCCTGCGGGTGTGGATGATGTGGCATGTGCTGGGGCCGCTGATGACCCGCTGGAAAGGCTATTTGCCCTGGAGCCTGCTGGGCATGGGTGAAGACCTGCCCCTGGGCGTCTATCGCGACTGGCGCCACTGGTGCCACTTCCCGCGCTACTTTTTTGACGACCCGGCTCGGCCCGAAATGGCCCAGCGCTTTGCGCAAGTGCGCACGCCCATCTTGGCCTACAACGCGCTGGACGACCTCTGGGCCCTGCCCCGCTCGCGCGAGGCCTTCATGGCGGGTTACAGCCAAGCGCCCTGGCGCGGCCAAGACCTAGACCCGCACCTGAGCCACGGCCACATTGGCCACATGGGCTACTTCCGCCCGCAGGCGCAAAGCCTGTGGGACGACTGTTTGAACCACTTGATCGGAGCACCAGATGGGCATGGATCTGCAGCGCTTTAACGAGATCGGCCGCCAAGTGCTGCCCGGTTATCTGGGCATCGTCATCACCCACGTCGAAGGCCCCGAGGTGCGGGGCGAGCTGACGGTGCGCCCGCAACTGATGGCGCCCAATGGCTTTTTGCATGCCGGCTCACTGGTGACCTTGGCCGACACCTGCGCCGGCTATGGCTGCGCTGCCAACCTGCCCGAAGGCGCCACCGGCTTCACCACGATTGAGCTGAAGTCCAACCACCTGGGCACCGCCCGCGACGGCACCGTGGAGTGCGTGGCCCGCGCCGTGCACCTGGGCGGCAGCACGCAAGTCTGGGACGCCACCGTGACCCACCGCGAAAGCGGCAAAACGCTGGTGATGTTTCGCTGCACGCAGATGGTGCTGCGAGCGCGCTGAAGACTCATCGAAACGGGCTCATTCCGTTTCCAAATCATTCGGGTCTAGGCGCGGAGCCGAAGACAGTGCTTTAGCACGGCGAGGCGACGCAACAACGACCCGGATGATTTAGAAGCGGAATCAGGCGGCCGACCAGCGCTCTTGCGCCAGGGACAAGGACCACCACAACCACAAGCCCACGGGCACGGCCAGCGCCAGCAGCGGCTCCAGCCACTGGGTGGTGAAGCGCGGGTCGGCCAAAGCCGCAGGCTGCTGAGCCAGCACACCCCACCAAGCCGCTGCCGCTTGCCATTGCGGCCAGAGCGCGGCCACACACAGCAAAAGAAACGCCAGCCCCAGGCTGTTGAGCACCGGGCGCCAAAAGGCGGTGCCCCAGCGCGACGGCACAGCGGGGGCCGCAGCGGCCAGCGGCGCCGTGGCGGGCAAGGTGCGCAGCACGGCGTCGGTGAAGCCGTCGTCAGCGGGTTCGTCTGCCTGCGCGGCTTGCTGCAGCAGGCCGTCTAGCCAATCGTCGCGCTTTGTCATGTCGCATCTCCTGAGGGTGTGGGCGCCCAGGCGGCCAAGATGGTTTGCAGTTTGGCACGGCCGCGCAGCACATGGGTCTTGACGGTGCCCAAGGGCCAGCCCAGCACTTCGGCCGCCTCGCTGTGCGAGAACTCGGCCATGCAGCAACACACCACCGCGTCGCGCTCGGCCGGGCTGAGTTGCATCAAGGCCTTTTGCACATCCAGGCTCATGGCCACGGATCGGGCCAGCGGCGCGCCTGCCGAGGCCGTCGCCTCGTCGTGTTCTGGCAGCGGCTCGCTGGCGGCCACCAACTGGCTTTCGGCCCGCCGACGGTGTTGCAGAAATTCGTTGTAGGCCAAGCGGTAGAGCCAGGTGCGCACCTGCGCGTCGCCCCGAAAGCCGGGCAGCGCTTGCCACGCGCGCAGGCAGGCCTCTTGCGCCAGCTCGTCAGCCAGGGCCACTTGGCCGCCACACAGCCGCCGCAACAGCGCGCGCAACGGACCTTGGTGGCGCCGGATCAGCTGCGCAAAAGCCGTGCGGTCGCCGTGGCGCTGCACCTGCTGCACCCAGGCCAAATCCTGGGCGGCGGCGTCGCGGTGGGTCACCAGCGTCTGGCCGCGATCAAGCCTTGTCGCGCTCCATGCGCCACAGCAAGAGCAGCGCAATACCAATGAACAGCGGGATGCAGCCGATGGACCACAACCAACTGCCGGGCTGCATCACCGAGAACATCAGGATCAAGCCCAAACCCACGGCCGTGTTGATGGCGCCGCCGCGCAGGTTGGCAGCCGGTGTCCAACCACCGGGCTTGGCTTCGCGCAGTTGCGCGTTCAACAGTTCGGGCGGGATGGGCTGGCCGCGCTCGGCCAGTTGGCGCACGGTTTCATGCATCAGTTGCTCACGCGCCATCTTCATGCGGATGCCCGCCACGATGGCGACAATGGGAATGCATATCGCAATGATGGGAATCATCAAGCCAAACAGGTGCTTCAAGGTGTCCGGTCCCATGGTCTTCTCCTCAGTCAGTAGGGTGATGATGACTTGGATGCGGGCGGACACCCGATTGGATTCAGATTGACGAAAAAAATGGCGCCGCAGCGCCACAGGTTCATCTCGCTGCGTCGAGCGCCAGCTTCAGATAGTCCGCCAGATGCTTGTCCGCGATATCACTCATGGTGCGAAGCTTGATGTGACGCCGCCCTTTGCCCGCGCCTTCCAGGCAGCCGTGAGGGTCGACGATGGCAGCGCCGCTGCCGAACTCCACCGAGACATGCTGCTTGTAGGCAAACACGCCGGCAAAGGAGGTGCCCTCCACGGCAAAGAGGATGCCACCGTACTTCAGCTCTTCTTGGGTGGCCCCCAAAGTGGCGGGCACCAAGGCGCGGACGGCCTGCACCAGGGTATGAGCCTCTTCGCTGAGCAGGCGAATGTCTTCGAGCAGAGTGGGGATGGATTTGGCGGCCATGGTGGCCAGAGTGTATGCCTTCAGGCTGAGCAAGTCAGCGCCAAGCCCCGCAAGGCTAGGCCTTCAAACTGCGTTTGCCAAGTCTGCCCGGCCTCAAAGGGCTCGGCGGCGCACAGCGTGCCCGTGGTGATGATCTCGCCCGCCTGCAAGGGGGGCGCGTCGGGCTGCTGGGCCAGCACCAGCACCAAGGCTGCCAGCGCCTGCAGGGGGCTGCCCATCACGCGCTCGGGCGTGCCGGTGGCGCGCAGTTGCCCATCGCAGCACAGCGGCACGCTGAACTGGGCCAGCGCAGCCACCGGGTCTGCGCCCAGGCTGTCCAAGGGCTGCCAGGGGGCGACCAGCAAGGCCGCATGGCAGGCGCCGGTGGCGATGCTGTCGGCGGGGCTATGCGTCCAGTCGGGGAAGGGGGAGGTGACGATCTCTAGGCCGTGGGCCACCGCCTCAATGCTGGCCAGCACGTCGGCCAGGGCCGCACTGCGGGGTGCATGGCGCAGGCGGAACACCACTTCGGGTTCCAGCTTGGGGGCCACCCAAGCGCCGATCGCCAGCGTGGCCTCGTGGCTGGATAGGAGCTGCACCGTGTGGGCATAGAGCGGTGCCCATAAAGGCGCGGTGATGCCCGCAGGCCAGCCCGCCGGGTAAGTCAGCCCCAGCTTGCGGCCCACCGGGTGGTGGCCCAGCGCCAGATGCCCCTGATGCAGATGCTGGGCCACGGTATAGGCTTGGTCCAGGCTCAGCCCTTCGGGGCGGGTGCTCAGCAGCGGGATGGGCCGCCGGGTTTGGGCGGCGGCCAAGACTTCGCCCGCCAGGGTCTTCAAGCGCTCAGTCATGGACGCTGCGGTTCAACACCATCGCATCGCCATAGCTGAAGAAGCGGTAGCGGGCTTCGATGGCGTGGCGGTAGAGGGCCATCACCTGCTCGTAGCCTGCGAAGGCGCTGACCAGCATCATCAAGGTGCTCTTGGGCAAGTGGAAGTTGGTGACCAAGGTGTCCACCACGCGGAAGTTGAAGCCCGGGGTGATGAAGATCTCGGTCTCGCCGCTGCAGGCGCGGGCAATGTGGCGGGCCTGGCCTTGGGGGTCGGTCATGGCTGCAGCGCTTTCCAGCGCGCGCAGCGCGGTGGTGCCCACAGAGACGACACGGCCGCCGCGAGCGCGGGCGGCGTGGATGGCCTGCACCGTGGCCTCGGGCACCTCGAACCACTCGCTGTGCATGCGGTGCTCGCTGATCTGCTCGACCCGCACCGGCTGGAAGGTGCCCGCCCCCACATGCAGGGTGACGCTGGCGCGCTGCACACCGCGCTCATCCAGCGCGGCCAAGAGTGCCTCGTCAAAATGCAGGGCAGCGGTGGGCGCGGCCACAGCACCGGGCGCGCGGGCGAACACGGTCTGGTAGCGGCGCTCGTCGTCAGCGTCGTCGGCATGTTCGATGTAGGGCGGCAGCGGCACGTGGCCAAAGGCCTCCAGCAGCGCAAAGGGGTCGCCCTCAAAGCGCAGATGGAACAAGCCACCATCCGGCCCACAGCGGCCCAGCACCTCGGCGTCGAAGCCGGGGGTGGGGGCCTGGCTCGCCAGCGCGCCGCCAAGCTCTGGGCCTTCGCCCGCCGGGGCGTCGGAGGGGTCGGAGCCGCCGGGCGCCTTTTTGTCCGCAAAGAAGCGCACGATGCTGCCCGGCCGGGGGGACTTACTGGCCCGCAGATGGGCCCAAACCTCGCGCGGTGTGCCGCCCGGCTCGGTGGGTGGCAGCACGCGCTCGACCAAGGCTTCGACGCTGCCGCCGGTCGGTTTCTCGCCAAACAAGCGGGCTTTGATGACGCGGGTGTCGTTGAAGATCAGCAAGTCACCCGGGGCCAACAAGCTGGGCAGTTGGCGAAACACCAAGTCTGCAGGCAGGCGTCCCCGGCCGTCCAGCAAGCGCGAGGCACTGCGCTCTGCGGCGGGGTGCTGAGCGATCAGCTCTTGAGGGAGGGTGAAATCAAAGTCGGCGACGGTGAAAGCGTGGCCGGGCGGCAAGGTGCGTGGCATAGCGGTGTTGCCGGCCAACCCCTCGAAAGCCTCGCAGCGGGCTTTCAAAAGCCCGTGCGGCAGGGTGCTCGAAAGGCTGGACCGACCTGTATCGAGAAGGCCTCATTTTCCCACAGACGCTGTCCAAGCACAGCGCAAAAAGTCATGCCCCGCCCCGCATCAGGGTGAGCGGCCGTGGGCCTGGATTTCTGCCGCCCACGCCCAAGCTCGCCCTGGGGTTTCTACGGGGATGATTGGTGCGAGAAGCTCCCAGAGGAACAATCACCAGATGTCCCCCTTCAAGGAGTGAAGATGCCCAAAGCCCCCAAAACCTGGGCTCAGAAACGGCTGGCGAAGCCGCCGCATGTGGTGACCCTGGACAAGGACTTTGCCGGTGTTCCCGCTGGGTCGCGGCTGCTGATCTCTTGCCCTGTCGAGCTAGAGAACTATTTGCGCCAGCACGTGCCCAGCGGAAGCACCAAGGAGATCCAACAAGTGCGCCGGGAGTTGGCCTCCCTGCACGGCGCCGATGCCACCTGTCCGGTGTCGACGGCCATCTTCCTTCGCATCGTGGCGGAGGCCGCCTGGGACGAGCTTGAAGGCGGCCGATCGGTGGCGGAGGTCGCTCCGTTTTGGCGGGTCGTCGACCCCCGCTCGCCTCTGGCCAAGAAACTGAGGGCCGGCAGCCAATGGATAGAACAACAGCGGCTGGCAGAGTTATCAGCGGCGGGCTGACGCCTTGGGGCTCCGTGGCCCCCTCACTGCCCTTTCGGCGGCTGCCACAGCTCTAGGGAAGCTCTGCATAAATCGGGACGAGGCCGGGTAGTGCGGATCGGGATGGGATGCAAGGCGCTGTTTGACGCCAATAGCCGTAGCTATTGGCGAGGACTGCAACGCCGCAGACCGCCCGAGCCCGCGCTAGCCCGGACCGGCCTGAGCACAGGCCTCAGCCGACCTTAGCGCACCGACGTTTCGGCCCGATGCTGCTGGTCAGAGTGGTCCCAGGCCCAGGCCAGTGCAAAGCTGGTGCCCAGCACCACAACCAAGAGGGTGACGATTCGGGCAGCGAGGCGCATGGCGGTCATGGTGAGCAGCAGAGCTTGGGGGGAAGGACACCGGGAGAGGTGTGGTCTGGGGCGCGATTGTGGGTGGCGTGTTGCTGTCTGTCGCTCAGGGTGAAGCGCAGAACGCAAAGTCTTTCACCCACTGTGGCGCGAGTGTCACAGCGCCGTTTCATTGCACACGCTCCGGTGCGCAGCTTTGCCTCCAGACGCGCTGCAGCAAGGGTGCGATCATCGCGTCATCAACCACCCTGCGCCCATCATGCTCCGCCTGCACTATTACCCCAGCACCGCCAGCTTCGCTCCCCACATCCTGTTGGAGGAGCTGGGCGTGCCCTATGAACGCGTGTTGGTGGACCGAGAGAACAACCGGCACAAGTCGGCCGAGTACCTCAAGCTCAACCCGAACGGCTTGATTCCGGTGCTCGAAGAGGGCGACTTGGTGCTGTATGAAACGGCCGCCATCTTGCTGCACCTGGCCGACACCCATGCGGCCGCGCACCTGGCCCCACCCATGAGCAGCGCCGAGCGCGGTGAGTTCTACAAATGGCTGGTCTGGCTGACCAACACGCTGCAAGCCCACCTGATCGTCTACTTTTATCCCGAGCGCTGGGTCGCGCCCGGCAATGTGGCCGGGGCTGCCGAGGTCAAGGCCCAGGCCGAGGCCCGGGTGGGAGAGTTGCTGAACCAATTGGAGGCCCAGCTGGCCGATGGCCGCCCCTGGCTGCTGGGCCAGACCTACAGCGCCGTCGACCCCATGGCCTTCATGCTGTGCCGCTGGACGCGCCACTTCAGCCGCCCGGCACGCAGCCTGCCGCACCTGGGCGCTTACCTGCAACGCATGCTGGCGCGGCCAGCGGTGCAGCGGGCCATTGCCAACGAGGCCCTGCCGCAGCCTTGGGTCTGAGGTGTCACCTCGGTGCTGGACAGTCCACCGGCACCGCTTCAATACTGGCGTTCACCGTCACGCTGCTTGAAAGCCCGCCATGGACAGCTCCACCGCCGACACCCCCATCACGCTGCACCACCGCATCTGCCCGCTGTGTGAGGCCTGTTGCGGCCTGACGCTGAAGGTGCAAAGCGGCCGGGTCATCAGCATCCGGGGGCACGAGGAGGATGTCTTCAGCGCGGGCTACATCTGCCCCAAGGGCGTGGCGCTCAAAGACCTGCATGAAGACCCCGACCGCCTGCGCACGCCGCTGATCAAGCGGGATGGCCGGCATGTGGAGTCGACTTGGGACGAAGCCTGGGCCGAGATCGCCCGGCGCCTGCCCGCGGTGCAAGCCGCCCACGGGCGGGACGCGGTGGGCTTGGTGGCAGGCAACCCGTCGTCGCACAAGATCGGGCTGATGCTCTACCTGGGGCGCTTGATCAAGGCCTTGGGCAGCCGCCAGATTTTTACCGCCGCCACGCTGGACCAAATGCCGCGCCACCTCAGCAGCGGCCTGCTGTTTGGCCAGTGGATGAGCGTGCCGGTGCCCGACATCGAGCGCTGCGACTTCTTGCTGGTGCTGGGCGCCAACCCGGTGGTCAGCAATGGCAGCATGTGGACAGTGCCCGACTTCAAAGGCAAGGCCCGAGCCCTGCAAGCCCGTGGCGGCCAGCTGGTGGTGATAGACCCGCGCCGCACCGAAACCGCCGCGCTGGCCGATGCCCACCACTTCATCCGCCCTGGGGGCGATGTCTTCCTTTTGCTGGGCATGGTGCATACGCTGTTTGCGGAAGAGCTGGTGCGGCTGGGCCGCCTGGCCGACTGGACCCAGGGCTTGGAGCAGGTACGCGAGGCCGTGCAGCCCTTTGCGCCCGAGCTGGTGGCCCAGCGCTGCGGCCTGGCCGCCGACACCATCCGTCACTTGGCCCGCACGCTGGCGCAGACACCGCGCGCCAGCGTCTATGCCCGCATTGGCACCTGCACCCAGCACTACGGCGCCCTCAACACTTGGCTGGTGGACCTGCTCAACCTGCTGACCGGCCACCTGGACGAACCCGGCGGCGCCATGTTCCCCAAGGCCGCTGCCTTTGCGGTCAACACCGGCCACCTCCCGGCGGCTCAACCCGGCCAAGGCGGCAAAGGGCGCGGCGTGGCGCTGGGCCGCTTCAGCAGCCGCGTCAGCGCAGCCCCCGAGGTTATGGGCGAGCTGCCCATAGGCTGCCTGGCCGAGGAGATGGAGACGCCCGGCACCGGCCAGATCAAGGCCCTGATCACCGTGGCCACCAACCCGGTGCTCTCTGCGCCGAACGGGCCACGCCTGTCGGCCGCTTTTGCCGAGTTGGACTTCATGGTCAGCATGGACATCTACCTGAACGAGACCTCGCGCCATGCCGATGTGATCCTGCCCGCCCCCTCGCCGCTGGAAGACCTGCACTACGACGTACCCTACCCGCAGCTCTCTTGGCGCAACCATGCCCGCTACAGCCCGCCGGTGTTTGCACCCGCCGCAGGCCAGCCCATGGAGTGGGAGACCTTGCTGCGGCTGGCCGCCATCGCGTCTGGACAAACCACAGCACCGGTGGATGCCGGTGAGATGGACGACCAGCTCTTTAGCCAAGACATGCAGCGCCGCTTTGGCGAGCTGGCCCCCGCCGTGCTGGCGGCCACTGCGGGCTTGCGCGGGCCAGATCGCCTGCTGGAGCTGGCCTTGCGCACCGGCCCTTATGGCGACCTGTTTGGCCAGCGGCCCGGTGGCCTGACCCTGGCCAGCGTCAAGGCCCGCAGTGCGGCAGGCGGCATTGACTTGGGCCCCCTGCAGCCCCGCATTCCTGAGCTGCTGATGACCCCCAGCGGCAAGATCGAGATGGCACCGCCGCCCATGCTGGCGGACCTGCCCCGCGCCCTGGCCGACCTGCAACAGCCCACACCTGATCTGGTCATCATCGGACGGCGCGATGCGCGCAGCAACAATAGCTGGATGCACAACCTGCCCACGCTGGCCAAGGGGCCGTTTCGCTGCACGGCGCTGGTGCACCCCGCTGATGCTGGGCGCTTAGGCCTGGCCGACGGGGCACCGGTGCGTATCAGCTCCCACACCGCGCAAGGGCCGCAGCACATCGAGGCTCAGGTCAGCCTCTGCAGCGACATGATGCCCGGCGTGGTCAGCCTGCCGCATGGCTGGGGCCATGACCTGCCGGGCACACAGCTGCAACTGGCCGCCCAGCGGCCCGGCGCCAACCTCAACGCCTTGCTCGACGAGACCCAGCGCGACCCGCTGTCGGGCACGGCGGTGCTCAGCGGCTTGCCCATCGAGATGGTGGCGGTCTCGGCAGCCTAACCCTCGTGTTGCAAGGTCTTTGCGCACACCCACACAAGGGCATCGGCGCCCCTTGTTGATGTGCGCGAAGTGTCCATTTGATTAATCTGTACTTAATCTCACCCGGGCCCAATGCGGAGCAACGAGATGGATGTCCCATCCCGTCACATGCAACCCCAGGAAGAGATCATGAAATCACTGTTCGCCGCCACCGCCCTGTGCCTTGCCGCCACTGCCACTCTGGCCGGCCCCACCTGCACCGCCCCTGAAGCGCAATGGATGAAAGAAGCGGACTTCAAGGCCAAGCTGCAACAGCAGGGCTACGACATCAAGACCTTCAAGGTCAGCAAGGGTAAGTGCTACGAGATCTATGGCTTTGACAAGGCCGGCAAAAAGGTCGAGATCTATTTCGACCCCATCACCGCCGCCATCCTGGAACAGAAGTAAGCACGAGCGGCCCGCCATGGACACGACCTCCACCCTGTCAGCCTCCCCTGCAGGCCCTGAGGCGGGCTTGCCCGACAGCGGCCCCACGCCCGTCAAGGTGTGGTACCGCTTTGTGCGCGTCTTTCACTGGAGCCTGGTGAGCTGCGTGCTGCTCAACCAGTTTGTGCTGGAGGCGGGCGAGACCGCGCACACCTGGACGGGCTATCTGGCCAGCGCGCTGGTGCTGGCCCGCATCGTCTGGGGCTTCATTGGCAGCCGCCATGCGCGCTTTGCCGACTTCTTTCCCACACCTCAGCGGCTGCGCGCCCATTGGCAAGCCTTAAGGGCGGGCGAGAAGCCGCGCCACCTGGGCCACAACCCCTTTGGCGCGCTGATGATGTTGGCACTGATGGGCTTGGTGCTGGCCCTGGGCTTCACCGGCTTTTTGCAAGGCACCGACGCCTTCTGGGGCGAAGAATGGCTGCAAGACCTGCATGAAGGCTTGGCCAACAGCTTATTGGCTGCCGCAGGCTTACACGCAGCAGCCGCCCTGGTGATGGGCAAGCTGGAGCGCGTGCGCCTGGTGCGGGCCATGGTGACGGGCGTCAAGGAGTTTCACTGAGCAAGTGGGCCACCACCGACTCGATCAAGGCTGATCGCGGCTGCTGAGCCCAGGCCAACCATACCGGACCTCGGGGCACGGGTGCAAAGTCGCTCCAGAGGTGCAAGCGGCCCTGCGCCAGGGCCTCTTCGGCCAATACCCGAGAGAGCACCGCCACGCCTCGGCCACGCAATGCGGCATCCAGCAGCAAGCGGGCATCGTCGAACAGGCCCCGCCTCGCCCAGCCGTCAAAGTGCTGCTTCAGCGTCGGCCCCAAGGTCGGCGACATCGCGTCCACCTCTAAACACAGCAATCTCCCTTGGCCCTTGCTCGCGCCGGGCGGCAAAGACATGGCCGGGCTGTGCACCGCGACCAGCGCATCCTCAAACAGGATGCGCTCGGCCACGTCGGCCTGCTGCAAGGGGCTGCGCCCAATGACGATGTCCACATCCACTTGGTCCACATAGCGGACGGTCTCGTCCACAGACACCACCGGACACAAGGTGGGATGCGCCTCTTGCAAGGCATCCAGGCGCGGTTGCAACCAACCCTGTGCCACATCGGCCGGGCAGACAATGGTGAGCAGCTGCGCATCCAGATAGGTCTCCAGGCGACCCAGTCCCCAGCGGATGTGATCTAAGGCCTTGCTCACGGTCTCCAGCAAATGCTCGCCCGCCATGGTCAATTCCATCCCACGGCCCACGCGGCGGAACAGAGGCTGGCCAAGCTGAGACTCCAACTGGGCGATCTGATGGCTGACCGCTGACTGCGAGATGAACAGAGCCTCGGCGGCGCGGGTGACGTTGCCGTGCCGCGCCACCGCCTCAAAGCCTTGCAACCACCGCAAAGAAGGAATCGGAGTGGCCATAGTATGAATAAATTAGATGGATCAGGCCTAGATATACCATTTCTTGATGGATAGACCTCATGGCACCATGAAGCCATGACCAATTCTGAAAACAACTCCAGCATGACGCGACGCAGCTTTGGCAACACTCTGTTGGCCGCTTGGGCCAGCCTGACCGGCGCGGCCACCGCCAAGTCGGCAGAAGGCACTTGGCGCATGCCCGACGAGGGCGAGCCGCACCGCCGCACGTGGATGGCTTACGGCGCCAGCCGAGACGTCTGGGGCAAGCGCCTGTTGCCCGTGGTACAGGACAACCTCATCACGCTGGCCAACACCATTGCCCAGTTTGAGCCCGTCACGTTGTTGGTGCGCCCCGAGGAGCGGGCGGCTGTTGCCCCCCGCTTAAAACCCCAAGTCAGCGTGCTGGAGGCTGGCCTGGATGACCTCTGGATTCGCGACACGGGCCCGGTGTTTGTGCACAACACCCAAGGACAGCGCGCGGGCGTGGACTTCAATTTCAATGGCTGGGGTGAAAAGCAAGCCCATGCCCAAGATGCCCAGGTGGCCGAGCGCGTTTGCCGTCAAGCGGGCGTCACGGTTCTGGAAACCGACTTGGTGCTGGAAGGCGGGGGCATTGAAGTGGATGGTCACGGCACGGCCATCATCACCGAGAGTTGCGTGCTCAATGACAATCGCAACCCCGGCCTGGGGCGCAAAGAAGTCGCGCAAGAGCTGGAACGCTTGCTGGGCATCCGGCACATCATTTGGCTGCCGGGCATCGCGGGCCAAGACATCACGGATGGCCACACCGACTTCTACGCACGCTTCAGCAAACCCGGTGCGGTGTTGGCGCACCTCGACCCAGACCCGCAATCCTTTGACCATGCCGTGACCCGCGAGCATTTGGCGATTCTGCGGCGCGCCAAAGATGCCTCCGGACGAAGCTTGCAGGTCAGCACCATGGAAGCCCCGTCCAGGGTCCGCCCTGCTTTTGACAACAAAGACTTCACGGCGGGCTACATCAACTTTTACGTCTGCAACGGCGCGGTCATTACCCCAGAGTTTGGCGATCGACGCGCCGACAGTGAAGCCCAGCGCATTCTGGCGGCCCACTTCCCGGGCCGGAAGATTGTGGCCCTCAACATCGACGGCATCGCGGCGGGCGGTGGTGGCATCCATTGCGCCACTCAACAAGAACCTCGTTAATCAGGGACTCCTCATGAACTTTTCTCGACGCGGCCTGCTCCAGGCCAGCTTGGCCCTGGGCGCTTGGCCCAGTTTTTCAGCCTTGGCCGCCCCTACCAGCGGCTGGACCATGCCCGATGAACATGCGCCCCAGCGCAGTGTGACCCTGGCCTTCGGGGCCAAAGCAAGCATTTGGGGTCCGTGGACCGTGGATGTCCAAGACGCAGTGGGTCGCTTGGCCCGGGCGATGGCCCCATTTCAGCCCGTGACCGTGCTGTGCCGAGCCTCTCAGCTCGCGCTGGCCCAGAAAAAGTGCGGCATGCAAAACACCCGTTATGTGATCAGCCCCTTGGACGACATCTGGGTGCGCGACACCGGCGGCTTGTTTGTGCTCAACGGCCAGGCCGGTGGCCTGGGCACGGTGGACCTCAACTTCAATGGTTGGGGTGGCAAACAAGCCCACGCCAATGATGCCAAGGTGGCTGCCACCCTCAGCCGCGACTCGGACAGCACCTGGATGCGCAGCGCCCTGGTGGGTGAAGGTGGTGGCATCGAGGTTGATGGCGCAGGCACCGCCATCTTGTGCGAAAGCAGTTGGGTCAACCCCAACCGCAACCCTGGCTGGAGCCGAGACGACATTGAGGCGGAGCTGAAGTGGCAACTCGGCCTGCGAAAGATCATCTGGCTGCCGGGCATTCGCGGCAAAGACATCACCGACGGTCATGTCGATTTTTACGCTCGGTTTGTGCGCCCCGGCGTGGTCATTGCGAACCTGGACAACGACCCCAAGTCTTATGACTACGCCGTGACTCGGACTCACCTGGAGATCCTGCAAAGTGCCACCGACGCGGATGGTCGCCTGCTGGAGATCCACACCTTGCCCCCGCCACTCCATCCCCGCAAGAACAAGTTCACCAGCGGCAACCCTGATTTCGCACCGGGCTATGTCAACTACATCACGCTCAACGGTGCCGTGCTCTTGCCAGAGTTTGGTGACCGCGCGGCCGACCAGTACGCCCAGAATTTGTTGCGCAGCTTGTTTCCGGGGCGGGTCGTCGTGCCATTGAACATTGACGCCATCGCGGGCGGCGGCGGCGGCATACACTGCGTCACCCTGCAAGAGCCATTCTGTTGATGGAGCCTCCCTTGAGCGATGACACCTCACTGCAAGACATCAAAGACTTCCGGCAACCCATGGTGACCTCGCTGGGCATCGTGCTGGGCTTCTTGCTCAACTTCTTGGGTCAGTGGGCGATTGATGACGGCCAAGATCACACGGTCCAGTCCTGGGCAGACTGGATCATTCTGATCACCTTTGTGGCGGCCATCGTGCTCATGCTTCATGTGTTGTATCGGCTGCTGAACAATCGCTACGACACCGCCACGGCGGGGCATTACTACCAGCAGACTTTTCAACGTTATATGGCCGCCATTTGCCTCGCCTTTGCGGGGGTGGCCGTTGCGCTGCTTTTCTGAGTGATAAAGCGCCGCTGGCCCCTGCGTGCCGCTGACCTGCGCGGCGCAGCGCGCCTGGCCACCACGGCCACGGCGGGCATGGCCGACGTGGTGGAAGCCATGCACGCGGGCATCAGCCCTTTGCCTTCCCACCCCAGCACGCCGGGCCGCACCCAAGGGCTGACGGGCTTGGTCTACCGCTCGGTGCGCAGCGTCACGCGCTGGGTGGGCGGCGGCGTGGACGCGCTGTTACACCTGTTGCCCGAGGGCGAGGCCGCCGCCCCCGACAGCCCCGCACGCGACGCCCTGGTGGCTGCGCTGAATGGCGTCTTGGGCGACCATCTGCTGGCCACCCACAACCCTTTGGCCACACCCATGCAGTGGCGCATGAAGGGCCAGACCTTGCCCTCAGACCCGGCCCTATTACAGCAGACCTTGAGGGAGCGCACCACCACCCCCAAGGTGCTGGTGCTGGTGCATGGCCTGTGCATGAACGACGGCCAATGGCTGCGCCAAGGCCATGACCACGGCACCGCGCTGGCCCAAGCCCTGGGCTTCACCCCCGTTTATCTGCGTTACAACACTGGCCTGCCGATCGCCCACAACGGGGCAGAGCTGGCCCGGCAATTGGAAGCCTTGCAAGCTGCCTGGCCCCAGCCCGTGCAGCGCCTGGTGCTGCTGGGCCACAGCATGGGTGGGCTGGTGCTGCGCAGCGCGCTGCAGGCCGGGCAGCAGGCCCAGCACGCCTGGCTGCAGCCCTGCAGCGACCTGATCTGCCTGGGCAGCCCGCACCACGGCGCACCGCTGGAAAAGGCCGGCCACGGCCTGGATGTGCTCTTGGCTCAAACACCCTACACCGCCCCGCTGGCCACCTTGGGCAAGCTGCGCAGCGCCGGCATCATGGACCTGCGCCACGGCACGGTGCTGCGCCCACCCGCTCACCTGCCCTTGCCCCCTGCGCCGCGCTGCTTTGCGGTGGCGGCTGGCCTGTGCGCCGAGCCGCCCGCAGGCAAGCCCGCGCGGCTGGCAGACCGGCTGCTGGGCGATGGCCTGGTGCCGCTGGACAGCGCCTTGGGCCGGCACCGCCGTGCAGCCCAGCGCCTGGCGTTTGAGCCCGAGCGCTGCCTCACGGTGTGGAAGACAGGGCACTTGGACTTGCTCAGCTCGGCCGCCGTCAGCCAGCAGATGATTCAGTGGTTAGGCTGATTCCATGTCCAAATCATTCGTGTCTAGGCGCGAAGCCGAAGACAGTGCTGTCGCACGGCGAGGCAAAGCAACGACGACACGGATGATTTAGAGATGGAATGATGGGGCTGGGTTTTCATCCAGCATAATCAACGCCACCATCCTTCGCCCGCTGCGCGCCGCCCGCGCAGCCCCTTTTCCGCCGCCATGCCCCGCGCGCCCACGCCATCGGCCCCTGCTGCCTCTGCGGCCCCTGCAGCGCCTCACGCTGCGGCACGCACGCTCTCGGCCCCGGCCAAGGCGCTGCACAAGCTGGGGCTCACCCACCCCGTGGCGCTGGCCTTGCATTTGCCGCTGCGCTATGAAGACGAGACCCGACTGACCCCACTGGCCGAGGTGCGCCCCGGCGACACCGCGCAAGTCGAAGGCACGGTGCGCGAGTGCAAGGTCGAGCTGCGGCCGCGCCGGCAATTGGTGGTCAAGCTCATGGATGCCGAGGGCGACGAGCTGGTGCTGCGCTTTGTGAATTTTTATCCCTCGCATCAAAAGACGCTGGCGGTAGGCCAGCAAGTGCGGGTGCGGGGCGAAGTGCGGCATGGCTTTTTTGGCCGCGAGATGGTGCACCCCAGCTTCAAAGCGGTGATGGACGGCGCGCCGCTGGCCGAGACACTGACCCCCGTCTACCCCGCTTCGGCGCAACTGCCGCAGAGCTATTTGCGCAAGGCGGTGGCGGCGGGTTTGCAGCGGGCGAACTTGCATGAGGTGATTCCGCCCGAGTTAGTGCCGCATGGCCTGCCGCTGCTGCGCGACGCGCTGGAGGTGCTGCACCACCCGCCCCCGCGCACGCCTTTGGCGGCGCTGGAAGAGCGCACGCACCCCGCCTGGCAGCGGCTCAAGTTTGAGGAGTTGCTGGCCCAGCAGCTCTCGCAATGGCAGGCCCGTCTGGAGCGCGCCGCGCGCCGCGCACCGCAGTTGCACGACCAGCCCTTGCCCCGGCCTGCCGCCGACCCTGTGGCGCACGGCGACACCGCCACGCTGGCTCAACCCTTGAGCCAGCGCCTGCTGGCTGTGCTGCCCTTTGGCCTGACCGCCGCACAACAGCGCGTGGTGGCTGAGATCACCACCGACCTGGGCCGCTCGCAACCCATGCACCGCCTGCTGCAAGGCGATGTGGGCGCGGGCAAAACCGTGGTGGCCGCGCTGGCCGCCACCGTGGCCATGGGCGCGGGTTGGCAATGTGCACTGATGGCGCCGACCGAGATCTTGGCCGAGCAGCACTTTGCCAAGCTGGTGCAGTGGCTGGAGCCTCTGGGCATCACCGTGGCCTGGCTCAGCGGCAGCCGCAAAGGCAAGGCCCGCCAAGCTCACTTGGACGCGATAGCCAGCGGCCAAGCCCTGCTGGTGGTGGGCACGCATGCGGTCATTCAATCGGATGTGAAGTTCGCGCGCTTAGGCCTGGCCATCGTCGATGAGCAACACCGCTTTGGCGTGGCCCAGCGCTTGGCCTTGCGCCAGCACTTGTCAGCCCCCGCGCAGAGTGACGGCGACGTGCTGGAGCCGCACCTGCTGATGATGACGGCCACGCCCATTCCGCGCACGCTGGCCATGACCCACTTTGCCGACCTGGACGTGAGCACCATTGACGAGTTGCCCCCAGGCCGCACACCCATCTTGACCAAGGTGTTTACCGATGCCCGCCGCG
Source organism: Ideonella sp. (assembly GCF_044358605.1). Taxonomy (GTDB): domain Bacteria; phylum Pseudomonadota; class Gammaproteobacteria; order Burkholderiales; family Burkholderiaceae_C; genus Ideonella. The sequence goes on along the minus strand of NZ_JBIKNQ010000044.1, from coordinate 11,870 downwards.
ACGATGTGGTGGCCCGCGTGGCCGAAGAGATTGAGCGAGGCCGCCAAGCCTATTGGGTCTGCCCGCTGATTGAAGAGTCCGAAACCCTGGACCTGCAAAACGCCCAGGCCACCCACGAGGCCCTGGCCGCTGCGCTTCCTCAAGTCAACGTGGGTCTGCTGCACGGCCGCATGCCCGCGGCCGAGAAGGCCGCCGTGATGGCCGAGTTCAAAGAGGGTCGCATGGGCTTGCTGGTGGCCACCACGGTGATCGAGGTGGGCGTGGACGTGCCCAATGCCAGCCTGATGGTGATCGAGCACGCCGAGCGCTTCGGCTTGGCGCAGCTGCACCAGCTGCGCGGCCGCGTGGGGCGCGGCGCGGCGGCCAGCGTGTGCGTGCTGCTGCACACGCCGCCGCTGTCGGTCTCGGGCAAGGCCCGGCTCAAGGCCATGATCGAAACCACCGACGGCTTTGAGATTGCCCGGCGCGACCTGGAGATTCGCGGCCCTGGCGAGTTCTTGGGCGAGCGCCAATCCGGCGATGCCCTGCTGCGCTTCGCCGACCTGCACGAGGACGAGGCCCTGGTGCAGCGCGCCCAAGCCGCCGCGAAGCTGATGTGGGAACGCCATCCGCATGCGGCCATGGCGCAAGTGCGGCGCTGGCATGGTGGGCACTTGGACTATCTGCAGGCCTGAGGCCAGAGCGGCTGCGCCGCACAGGCCCCGTGGGCCGCGCGAGTGCTCATTGCTGTCTTGAGCGATACCTACGTTCCACTTGCTGCGCACCTGGTTGCAACTCTTGGGGAAGGACATTCCCTGCCCCAAGGCTGGGGGAGTGGCAAACCGGGCCGGCTCTCGGATACTGTTGGCATGACATAACTTTGATAGTGCGTGTCATTGAACCCCACATCGGGCGTCCATGGGACAAGCCTGAGCACAGGTGGCGCAAGGCCTGGCCAAGCTTGATGATGAAGAATTCACTGCACAATCCAAGCCATGACCCTGACTGAGTTACGTTACATCGTCGCCGTGGCCCGCGAGCGCCACTTTGGGCGCGCCGCTGAAGCCTGTTTTGTCTCCCAGCCCACCTTGTCGGTGGCCATCAAAAAGCTCGAAGAAGAGCTAGACGTGAAAATCTTTGAGCGTGGCGGCAATGAAGTCAGCGCCACGCCCTTGGGCGAAGACATCGTGCGCCAAGCCCAACAGGTCATCGAGATGGCCCAGGGTATTCGCGAGATCGCCAAGCGCGGCAAAGACCCCCTCTCTGGCCCGCTGCGCCTAGGGCTGATCTACACCATTGGCCCCTACCTCTTGCCCGACTTGGTGCGCAACACCATTGCCCGCACGCCGCAAATGCCGCTGATGCTGCAGGAGCAATTCACCGTGCGGCTGTTGGACATGCTGCGCCTGGGCGAGCTGGACTGCGCCATCATGGCTGAGCCCTTTCCCGACGCGGGCTTGGCTGTGGCCCCGCTCTATGACGAGCCCTTCATGGTGGCCGTGCCCAAGACCCACCCTTTAGCGCAGTTGCCCCGCATCAGCGCCGAGCGGCTTAAGCAAGAAACCATGCTGCTGCTGGGCACGGGCCATTGCTTCCGCGACCAAGTGCTGGAGGTCTGCCCCGAGTTTGCGCGCTTCTCCAGCGACGCCGAGGGCATCAAAAAGAGCTTTGAAGGCTCTTCACTGGAAACCATTAAACACATGGTCGCCGCTGGCATGGGCTTGACGGTGGTGCCCCAGCTCTCCGTGCCCAGTGAGCCACAGACCCATGTGGTCTACATCCCCTTTGAAGACCCGGTGCCCACCCGCCGCGTGGTGCTGGCTTGGCGCCGCAGCTTTACCCGCTACGAGGCGATTGCCGCGCTGCGCAATGCGGTCTATGCCTGCAAGCTGCCGGGGGTGATGCGGCTCAGCGATTGAAGGCGGCAAGGCCTGGGCCTTCCGCCCTTCAAGACTCCAAATCGACGTAGTGCCAGAACTGTTTGCTGAACACCGGGCGCTTGTAGCCCTTCAAGCGGGCGTGGGTCAAGTCGGTGAGGATGCGGTGCACGGTGTAGATGTGGGGCTGATAGGCCGCCACCAAGCGCTGCGCACGCCGCAGCAAGGTCAAGCGCTCGGGGCCGTCGGGCAGGCCTTGCATGCGCCGGTAAATCTCGTCGAACTCTGGCTGTTTGAAGCGCGACAAGTTTTGGCCGCCTGCTGCCGGGCCATACAAAATCTCAATGCCTTGCTGCACATCGGGCGAAGCCGAGGTGTACGCCAATGACCACATCTGCAACTGGCCAGCGCGTGCCGCCTTGAGCTGCTCGGGCCACTTGGCATACTTGATGTTCAGCTTGATGCCCAAGGCCGTCAGGCCGATCTTCCAGGTCTCGTCAAACGCACGATAAAGGGCATCGGGCTGGCTGCCGTACTCGATCACCAGCGGCCGCCCATCGGGCATCTCGCGCCAGCCATCGCCATCGAGGTCTTGGTAGCCATACATCTCCAGCAAGGCCTTGGCCCGCGCCAAGTCGAAGTCAGACTCTTCAAACTTCAAAGTGGGGTCGTAGCCCCAGACATGCGGCGAGACCACCGTCTGAGCGGGGATGGCCTGCCCTCGCCGAACAATGCGGATCTCCCGCTCAGTGTCGGTGGCCAGGCCGATGGCCCGACGCAGCGCCACTCTTTCTGGGGTGTAGCCGCCGACCACCGGGTCGTCCATATTGAAGTAGTAGAGCGCGCGGTCTGAGTTAATGACCCGCTGCAACTGCACGCCTTCATTGGCCAAATTAGGCGCCAGCTTGCCGTTGGGGGCCGCCACATTGGCAAACTCTAAAGGCACGGCGAAAGCCAAATCAAACTGACGGTTCAAAAACGCCAACCAGCGGGGCTGAGATTCTTCAATGATCGACACCTCCACGCGGTCGATCATGGGCAGGCGACGGCCTTTGAAGCGCTTCAGGGACGCTTGGCCCTCGGCATCATCCGCGCTGGGTTCAGCGTCATAAAACACCTCGCGATAGCTGGGGTTGCGCTCCAACACAATGAGCGAGCTGCGCCGCCACTGCGCCAAACGGAAGGGCCCCGTGCCGACCGGGTGGGCCATGATGTCGGCGCCGTAATGCTCGACCACCTCGCGGGCCACGGCGCCGTACACATCGCCCGACGCCAGGGTGTAGAGAAAGCGCGGCCGACCCTCGGCTAAGCGGATCTGCAAGGTGTATTTGTCGAGCAGCTTCAGCCCCTCGACCGGCCGGTCGTAGTCGAACGGCGTCTTGTTCTTCAGCGCTTCTTCGCGCAGGGCCTCCAAGCCCAAGATGCCGTTATCTTTGAAGCCTGAGTAATTGGGGCTCTTGGTCTTGGGGTCGTAATAGCGCCGCCAAGCATAAGCAAAGTCTTGCGCCACCAGCTCGCGGCGCTGGCCTTTGAACACCGGGTCATCTGCAAAGAAGATGCCCGGCTTGATACGCACCGTCCAGACCTTGAAATCGTCGGACACCTCGGGCATGCCCTCCGCCACACAAGGCCGGATCTTGAAGGGCCGCGCCAGATAGTCGTATTGGTACAGGCCTTCAAAAATATGGTCGGTGACGGTGCGGGAGTACAGGTCCGACACCTGCACCGGGTCAAACCCCGTCTCGCCCGCCGGGAAGGCATAGCGCAAGACTTTTTGGCCGGTGCGGGCCTGGGCCCAAGCCGGTGACATGCCGGGGCCGACCAGGGCGGTGCCCAAGGCGAGGCCTGAGAACGTACGTCTGTCCATGGTCAATTCATTGGGCGCTGAAGGCCCGCCTCAGGACTCGACGTCGAGGTAATGCCAGAACTCTTGCCAGAACACAGGGCGACGGTAGCCTTTCACGCCCTTGTGAAAGAGGTCGGTGCGCACCGTGTGCAGGCGGATCTTGTAGGGCATCCAGACAGTTCCGATGCGGTAGGCTTCCACAAAGAGCTTGTCGCGCTCCGGCCCGTCGGGCATCTCGGACAGCTTGGTGTAGATCGCATCCATCTCGGGTCGCTTGAAACGGGCTTGGTTCTGCCCGCCAATCTGCGTGCCGTCATAGCGTTGCAAAGCGCCTTGGCTGTCCGGTGAGGCCGACTGCCCCCCGATATGCCAGACCTGAAAGTTACCCGCCCGCGAGGCCTTCAGCAGTTCAGGCCACTTGCCGGTTTTGAACTCAACCTTCAGACCAATGGCTTTCATGTCCTTGAGCCAGATCTCCGAGCGTTGGCGGCCGCGCTGGTCGTCCTCCATGCTCCAGTTCAAGACCAAAGGCTGGCCATTGGGCTGCTCACGGTAACCATCCCCATTGCGGTCCACATAGCCATACATGTCGAGCAGGGCTTTGGCCTTGGTGGGGTTGTACTCGCTCATCGCGGAGCGGAATTTGGAGTCGTAAGAAGTGGTCTGCGGCGCCACCGAGGCCTGGGCGATCACAGCCTGGCCATGTTGGGTCAGGCGAATCTCGCGCTCCACGTCCATGCCCAGCGCAATGGCGCGGCGCAGTGCGACCCGGTCAGGCGTGTAGCCGCCCACCACCGCGTCTTCCATATTGAACATGGTGTAGCTGTTGTCGGGCATCAAGACGCGCTGCCCCCGAACCCCTCGCTTCTTGAGGTGGGGCGCTATCTGCCCATTGGGCATGGCCTGGCTGATGAACTCCGGCGGCACCTCTTGGATCAGGTTGTGCTCTTCGTTCAAGAAGGACAGCCAGCGGGGCTGATTCTCTTGAATGATGGACAACTCGACCCGGTCGATCATGGGCAAGCGGCGGCCCTTGAACTGGGCCAGCATGGCCTGGCCTTCGACATCATCGGGGGCGGGTTCAGCATCGTAGAAATGCTCCCGGTACTCGGGGTTGCGCTCCAGCACGATCAAGGAGCCGCGCCGCCATTCGGTCAGCTTGAAGGGGCCTGTGCCCACCGGGTGCTTGTCGATGTCCTCGCCGTAATGCTCCACCACCTCACGCGCCACCGCGCCAAACAGGTCGCTGGAGGCCAAAAACTCAATGAAGCGCGGCCTGGGTTGCGCCATGCGGTACTCGAGGGTGGTGCGATCCAGCGCCCGCACACCCAAGACCGGCGTGTCGTAATCAAACGCCGCCTTTTGGTCGATGGCTTTCTGGCGGATCTCGGCGAGCCCCAGGAACTTGAAGCTGTCGATGAAGCCCCAGACCGGGCTTTTGTTGCGCGGGTCGGCAAAGCGTTTCAGCGCATAGACCAGGTCTTCGGCCACCACCTCGCGGCGCTGACCTTTGAAGGCCGCGTCGCTGGGGAAGTAAATGCCCGAACGCAGTTTGACCCGCCAAACCCGATAGCCCTCGTCATGCTCGGGCATGCCCACGGCCAGCAAGGGCTTGAACTTCACCGGCCGAGCCAGATGGTCGTAGGTGTAGAGCGACTCAAAGAGGTGCGCGGTAATGGTGCGCGAATAGAGGTCTGAGGCCTTGGCCGGGTCCAGCGTGGTCTCTGGTGCCCTGAACGCATACCGCAAGACCTTCCGTTTGCCCCCCGCAGCAGGCTGCGCCCAGAGTGGCCCCGCCACCGCCGAGCCCAGGGCGAGGCCAGAAAACGTCCGGCGGTCCATCTCAGTGACCCAGCGCTTGGCGGCGCTTTTCAAGGTCAATGTCTATCCACTTCCAGCTCTCGCGCAAGAACACGTTACGGTGATAGCCAATGACCCAAGGTTGCGAGAGGTCGCTGAAGATGCGGTGCACATGCAGCTTGTAGGGCGCATAGGCCACCATCAAGCGCTGAGCCTCAGTCATGGCGGCCATGCGTTCGGGGCCGTTGGGCAAGGTCTTTTGCAGGGCATAGAGGCGGTTGAACTCGGGTAGGTCAAAACGCGACTTGTTGGCCTGGCCTTTGCTCTTGCCATCGCCCAGGGCCAAGAAGGTGTCGCCGTCGGGCACGCCCGCACTCCAGCCCACGCCCCACATTTGCAATTTGCCGGCATTCGCCGACTTGAGGTTCTCGGGCCACTTGGCGGGTGTGAAGCGGGTCTTGATACCCAGGCGGTTCATGTTCTTCTTCCACAGCTCGGCCAACTGGCGCGAGAGCTGATCGGGCTGGGTCGCAATGTTCAGCTCCAGCGGCTTGCCATCGGGCTGTTCGCGCCAGCCGTCGCCGTTTTGATCGACGTAGCCCGCCATGTCCAGCAGGGCTTTGGCACGAGCGGGGTCGTAATCGCTCATCTCGGACTTGAAGTCCTTTTGAAAGCCCCAGGTTCCCGGCGCAATAGGCCCCTGCGAGGGCACGGCCTGGCCTTTGCGCACCAAGCGGATCTCGGTCTCCAGATCGACCCCCAGCGAGATGGCACGGCGCAGCGCGACCTTGTCGGGCTCATAGCCGCCCACCACAGGGTCTTCCATATTGAAATAGGTAAACGCAATATCCGCACGCGGGTACCGCACCATCTGAATGCCCTGTTTCTTCAGGTTGGGGGCCAGTTGGTTGTTGGGCAGGACCATGGTGGCGAACTCAGCCGGCACCTCTTCAAGGATGTCATGCTCGCCATTCAAAAACGCCAGCCAGCGCGGCTGGTTTTCTTCAATGATGGCGATCTCGACGCGGTCAATCAGGGGCAAGCGTTTGCCCTTGAGTTGGGCCACGGCCGCCTCGGCCAGCGCATCACCCGCCGGGGCTTCTTCACTGTAGAACTCTTCGCGATAGTTCGGGTTCTTCACCAGCTCAATGCGCGAAGAGCGCCGCCATTGGCCCAGCATGAAGGGCCCGGTCCCGACCGGGTGCTCCATGGCCTTGAGGCCATGCGCCTCGATGACCTCGCGCGCCACCGCGCCCCAGGTGGAGCCATCGGTGAACTGCTCCACCAAGCGCGGCATGGGCTCGGCCGTTTTGACTTGGAAGGTGTATTTGTCGAGGACCTTGATGCCTTCGACCTCACGGTCGTAGTCAAAAGGCTTTTTGGCGGCCATCAGCTCTTTGCGCAGCTCTGAGAGGCCCAGGATCTTGAAGTTCTCCAGGATGTAGAGGTTGGTGCTCTTCCACAGCGGGTCGTAGTGGCGCTTCCAGCTGTAGACATAGTCCGCGGCCACCAGCTCGCGCTTCACGCCCTTGAACTCCGGCGCAGGCGCAAAGTAAATGCCTGGTTTGACCTTGAAGGTAAACGTCTTGTAGTCGGCACTGACGGTGGGCATCTCCGACAGGGTGTTGAGCCGGTATCGGAAGGGCCGCGCCAAGAACTCCCACTGCAAGGGGGCATCAAAAATGCTGGCCGCCACCGTGCGTGAATACAGGTCGGAGATCTGCACCGGGTCAAACCCGGTTTCGGCAATGCGGAAGGAATAACGCAGGACCTTCTCGTCGGGTCCGCCCTTCGCGGGTGCAGCCTCAGGCCCTGCCCAGGCCCAACCACTCAAACCACAGAGGCCAACAACAAGTGCGGCCGCAGACAGAAGACGCTTCACGGTAGTGCTTTCAAGTGCAAGAGGTGCCGACGAGCGCTTTGTGAGCAGGGCGTCGGCGCAGGCAGGCGCGCAAGTCGTATGCGCGCGCCTCGCCATGGTGAGACATAAGCGCGCAGTCTACTTTGGGCCAAGGCCCGCGCCCACCCTGCGAAACCCCAGCCGCTGAAAGGCCACTGTATTTGGGGGGTTCAGGGCAAAACCCGGGGAGATTGGCACAGCAATTGCACTAGACTCGCGCCTGTTTTCTCAAGCCCTGTGAGCCACAAGCTGCCAGGGCTTGCTGTTTGTTGAACTTCCGAGAACCGGAGCCTCTGGCATGGCGGCCTACCTGATACGACGCCTGTGGCAAATGATCCCCACTTTGTTGGGCGTCATCCTGCTGGTGTTTTTCCTCTTCAAGTACTTTGGTGGCGACCCTGCCGAAATCCTGGGGGGCTTGAACGCCTCCAAGGAGCAGGTCGACGCGATCCGCGATCAACTGGGCTTGAACAAGCCCGTGATTGAACAGTTGTGGATCTTCATCAAGCAGATCGTCACTTTTGATTGGGGCCGCAGCTGGGCCACCAACGAGGCGGTGAGCGACATTTTCGCCAAACGCCTGCCCGCCACGCTGACGGTGATGGTGCCGATCCTGATCCTGGACGTGCTGCTGGCCATCCCCCTGGCCCTGGGTGTGGCCTATGTGCGCGGCTCGCTGACCGACCGCAGCATCATGATCATCTCGACGGTGGCGCTGTCCATCTCCTTCTTGGTCTACGTCATCGTCGGCCAGTATGTGTTCGCCTTCCAACTGGGTTGGTTCCCTGTGCAGGGCTGGAGCGACAGTTTCTGGACCAACCTCGCCGTCTACAGCCCGCTGCCCATTTTGTTGGCGGTGATGGTGGGCTTGGCCCCGCAAACCCGGCTCTACCGCACCTTCTTCCTCGACGAGATCGGGCACGACTATGTGCGCACCGCGCGCGCCAAGGGCATGACGGAGCAAACCGTGTTGCTCAAGCATGTGTTGCGCAACGCCATGATCCCCATCCTCACCAATATCGGCACCTCGCTGCCGGGGATTTTTGTGGGCTCTTTCCTGATTGAAGTCTTCTTCTCCATCCCCGGCCTGGGCCGCGAAGTGCTGGGCGCGGTGAACCGCAGTGACTACCCTGTCATTCAAGCTGTCACGGTGTATCTGGCGGTCATCACCATGGTGGTGAACCTGCTCACCGACGTTCTCTACAAGATGGTCGACCCACGGGTGGTGCTGAAATGAGCGCAACAACAACTGTCAACACGCAAACCGGCGCCGGCGGCATCGTGGGCGCAGGGGCCTCGCAAGGGGTCTGGGGCGCGGCCTGGAAGCGCTTCAAGACCGACCGAGTGGGCCTCACCTCGCTGGTCATCGTCGCGGCCTTTTTGCTGCTGGTCGTCGCAGCTATGAGTGGCTTGGTGGCCAAGCACTGGCAGCAAGAGGTGGGGGTGCCCAATGCGCCCCCCACCTTCATGGGCCCGGCACCCAAGGAGCAGATCGCGGCCATTGCCGCGCCGAGCGGCCCCAATGTGGACCTGTCCGACATCGACCCGCTGGCCCCGCGCTACCAAGAGTGGGAAGAGCGCGCCAAGCAGTTCAAGACGGTAGACACCGTCAAGGCCGAAACCTTGCCCTTCGGCGCTGACCGCCTGGGCCGCGATGTGCTGGACAAAGCCATCAAGGGTGCAGAAGTCTCCATCATGGCCGGTGTGTTGGCCGCGCTGATGGCCACCGTGATTGGCACCCTGCTGGGCGCTTTGAGCGGCTTTTATGGCGGCAAGATGGGCGACTTCTTGGAGTGGGTCTACAACGTCTTCACCGCCATTCCGGGCATCTTGTTGATCTTCACCTTTGCGGCGGTGTTGAACCGCGCTGACGCCATCGTCCCGAAGGGCATCTGGACGATTGTGATCATCCTGGGCCTGACCACCTGGACAGGCATTTACCGACTGGTGCGCGCCGAGTTCATGAAGCACCGCAGCCGCGACTATGTGCGCTCGGCCGAGGCCATCGGCGCCAGCAACAGCTCGCGCATGTTCCGCCACATCCTGCCCAATATCAGCCACGTCATCTTGGTGCAGTTGTCGCTGCATGTGGTCAGCGCCATCAAGGCCGAGGTCATCCTGAGCTACCTGGGCCTGGGCGTGGCCGTGGACCAAGTCTCCTGGGGCACCATGCTGGCGGAAGCCCAAAGTGAGTTGATCCTGGGCTACTGGTGGCAGTTGGCGGCAGCCACCGCCTTCATGGCCGTGTTTGTGACGGCGTTCTCGCTGTTCACCGATGCCCTGCGCGACGCGCTGGACCCCAAGCTGCGCGGATTGGAGTGATCAACATGCTGCTGAGTATCAAAGACCTCAAGGTCACTTTCCGCATGGGCGCTGTGGCTGGCGTGATGCAACGCTCGCTGGCCGTGGGCCGCGAGGTGAATGGCCAACAAGTCGGCGTCAGCTTTGACGTGCCCGAGAACACCACCGTCGCCCTGGTGGGCGAATCGGGCTCGGGCAAGAGCGTGACGGCCATGTCCATCTTGAACCTGCTGCCCAGCAATGCCGAGCGGCATGGCGCCATCAGCTTCCAGGGGCGCGACCTGCTGGCGGCCTCGCTGCCCGAGCTGCAAGGCATTCGCGGCAAAGAGATCGCCTGCGTCTTCCAAGACCCGATGACCTCGCTCAACCCGGTCTTCACCGTGGGCCAGCAATTGTGCGAGCCGCTGATCAAGCACATGGGCATGAGCCCGCGCCAGGCCTGGACCCGCGCTGAAGAGCTGCTGGCCGAGGTGGGCATGCCCGAGCCCAAGCGCCGCCTGAGTGTCTATCCACACGAGATGTCGGGCGGCCAGCAGCAGCGGGTGATGATTGCGATGGCGCTGTCTTGCTCGCCCAAGCTCTTGATTGCCGACGAGCCGACCACAGCGCTGGACGTGACCATTCAACGCCAGATCATGGAGTTGATGGCCAAGCTCAAAGACACCCACCACATGAGCATGCTGTTCATCAGCCATGACCTGGGCGTGGTGGGCGAGATCTCCGACCGCGTGGTGGTGATGCGCCACGGCTTGGTGCGCGAGCAAGGCCCCGTCAGCCAAATCTTCCAGGCCCCGCAAGACCCGTACACCAAGGCCTTGTTGGCCTGCCGCCCCAGCCTCACCGAGAACCCGGTGCGCCTGATGGTGATCGACGACCACATTGCCGCCCAAGCCGCCGCCGAACGCGGTGAGCAGCGCGTGGAAGCCGTCGCCAAAGCCAAAGATCCGAACGCCCCGGTGGTGATCGAAGCCACCGCCCTGACCAAGAGCTTCTGGCTCAAGAGTGGGGTGTTTGGCCGCAAAGAGTTCAAGGCCGTGGGCCGCGAAGGCCGGGGCGTGAGCTTCAAGCTGCGCAAGGGCCACACCCTGGGCGTGGTGGGCGAGTCGGGCTCGGGCAAAACCACCATGGGCTTGGCGCTGTTGCGCCTGCATGAGCCTAACGGCGGCCCCACCGGCGGCCAGGCCGTCTTCCACGGCGCGGAAGGCGCCACGGACTTGATGACCTTGAGCAAGCAAGGCTGGCTGCCCATGCGGCGGCGCATCCAGGTGGTGTTCCAAAACCCCTATGCCTCGCTGAACCCGCGCTTCACCATCGGCCAAACGCTGTTGGAGCCCATGCAGATCCACGGCATTGGCGCCAATGACACCGAGCGCGAAGAGCGTGCCAAAGCGCTGCTGATCAAGGTGGGGCTGGACCCTTCCGTGATGCAGAAGTACCCGCACGAGTTCTCCGGCGGCCAGCGCCAGCGCGTGGCCATTGCCCGCTGCCTGACGCTCAACCCCGAAGTGCTGGTGCTGGACGAAGCCGTGAGCGCGCTGGACGTGTCGGTGCAGGCCCAGGTGCTGAACCTGCTCAAAGACCTGCAAGACGAGCTGGGCTTGGCCTATATCTTCATCAGCCACGACCTGGCCGTGGTGCGCTTCATCTCCGACGAAGTGCTGGTGATGAAAGACGGCGAAGTGGTCGAGCAAGCCAGCGCTGAAGAGATCCTGCATAACCCCAAGCAGGACTACACGCGCCGCCTGATCGGCGCGGTGCCCAAGGGTTGGCAGGCCGCGGCATAAACAGGAGTTGAGGATGGGACTGTTGACATCGTGGCGCGAAGTGACGGCCGAACCCGGCCGCGTGGTGGCTCCGGACGAGCGCCTGCCCTGGCCGCAGACCGCCGCCATGGGCGTACAACACGTGATCGCCATGTTTGGCGCGACGGTGCTGGCCCCCATCTTGATGGGCTTCAACCCCAACATCGCCATCTTGATGTCGGGCATCGGCACCCTGCTGTTCTTTGTGGTGGTGGGGGGCCGGGTGCCCAGCTATCTGGGTGTCACGTCTCATGTGATCATTGGCCGATTCGAAGCTGGCCGCTACTTCAGGCCAGAGCTGTCCTGAGCGAGTTGCTGGCTTCGATCCCAGAGAGTTCATCATAGCCAGATCGCATGAGCCATAT
>NZ_JBIKNQ010000001.1:0-162620 GCF_044358605.1 Ideonella sp. | reverse complement strand
CGCCCTCAACCACCAGACCCCCATCGAGGCCCTGAAAAAATGGCACGCCTCACACCCCAAGCTCTTCACAAAACGTGTGAATGATCTCCCGGGGCTTGACAGCCAGCGAGCCCAGGCCCTCGTGCAGAAACACCATCAGCGGGGCGGCGGGGTCGTCTTGCACGCCCACCCAGGCCAGCTCGATCTGCAGGGGCGCGCCAGCGATGTCCAGCGTGCAGAACTCAGCTGCCATCAGCCTGCGGCCTTTTCTTGGTCGCGCAGCTTGAAGCGCTGGATCTTGCCAGTGGCGGTCTTGGGCAGGTCAGGCACAAAGCTGATCTGCCGGGGGTATTTGTAGGGCGCCAGGCGGTCTTTGACAAAGGCCTTGAGCTCGTCTTCGGTGGCCTGTCCACCGGCCTTCAACACCACAAAGGCCTTGGTCTTGGTCAGTCCCTCGGCGTCGGGCACACCAATGACAGCGGCCTCCAACACGGCCGGGTGTTGCACCAGCGTGGCTTCCACCTCAAAGGGGCTGACGTAGATACCGCTGACCTTGAGCATGTCGTCGCTGCGGCCGCCGTAGGTGTAGCTGCCGTCGCTGTTGCGGATGTATTTATCGCCGCTCTTGGTCCAGCCGCCCTGGAAGGTCTCACGCGTCTTGGCTTGGTTGGCCCAGTACATCATGGCCGCCGACGGGCCTTGGATGTAGAGGTCGCCCGGTTCGCCATCGGGCACCGGCAGGCCATCGTCGCCGCGCAGCTCCACCACGTAGCCCGGCACCGGCCAGCCGGTGGTGCCATAGCGCACGCGCTCAGGCCGGTTGCTCAAGAAGATGTGCAGCATCTCGGTGGAGCCAATGCCGTCGACGATGTCCACGCCAAAGTGCGCCTTGAAACGCTCACCCAACTCGGCCGGCAGGGCCTCACCCGCTGAAGACACCAAGCGCAGAGACACCTCTTGCCGCGCAGGCAGATGGGGGTGGGCCAACATGCCGGCAAAGCCGGTGGGAGCGCCATAGAACACGGTGGGCTTGTGCCCTTGAACCTCGCCTCGCCAGCGCTTGAAGGTGGCGTCCGGTGTGGGCCGCTCGCCCATCAGCAACACGGTGGCCCCCACACTGAGCGGGAAGCTCAGCGCATTGCCCAGGCCATAGGCAAAGAAGAGTTTGGCGGCCGAGAAACAGACATCGTCTTCGCGCAGTTGCAGCACGGCCCGGCCATACAGCTCCGCCGTCCAATACGGGTTGGCGTGGGAATGCACCGTGCCTTTGGGGCGGCCGGTGGAACCGGAGGAGTAGAGCCAAAAGCCGACATCGTCGCCGCGTGTGGGCGCGGGCCTGTCCAGAGGTGCTTGGGCCGCACAGAAAGCTTGGAACTCGACCTCGGCCGGATGCAAAGGAGCGACGGGGCGGGACACCACCACCTTCTGCACCTCATGGTCAGACTTGACCAAGGCTGCATTCAGGACCGGCAACAGCGCCCCCGAGCACAGCACGGCCTGCGCCCGCGAGTGTTCCAGCATGTAGGCATAGTCGTCGGCCGTCAGCAAGGTGTTGACGGCCACCGGCACCACGCCGGCATACATCGCGCCCAAAAAGGCCACAGGCCAATCCAGGCTGTCGAGCATCAGCAGCAGCACCCGCTCTTCGCGCTTCACACCGGCCGCCTTCAGCGCAGCGGCCATGCGGCGGACTTGCTCGTCCAGTTGGCCGTAGGTCAACACGCCCAGTTCATCGACAAAGGCCGCCTTGTCGGCGCGGCCGGTGTTGAGGCTCAGCAGGTGCTGGGCAAAGTTGAAGGATTCAGGGGGCGGCAAAGGGCTCAAGGTCATCTCCAAACGCACTGGATTTCTTGATTAACCCCAAGCAACACCGCTTGTGGAAATCTAGTGCATGGCCGAAACTTAGCCCTCGGCGCCACCAGCGTCAAGCAATATAGTGCATATCTACGGGAAACCACGGACTTCATGAGCGCCCTTGATGAACCCGCCGCCAATGCGGCCTTGCCCCCCGCCGCCGATGCGGCCGATGCAGCCACAGAGGACGACACCCCCGCCCCAGCCGCCGACCCGCGCGATCCTTTTTTGACGGCGTTGGGCGAGCGCGTGCGCTCTTTGCGTGCGCGCCGAGGCATGACCCGCCGGGTGTTAGCGCGGGCCTCTGAGGTCTCTGAGCGGCACCTCGCCAACCTGGAGTTGGGCGTGGGCAATGCCTCGGTGCTAGTGCTGCGCCAAGTCAGCCGTGCACTGGATTGCCCGCTGACCGAGCTGCTGGGCGACGAGAGCAGCCAGTCGCCGGAATGGATGCTGATCCGCAACCTGCTGCAGGGCCGCAGCGAGGCGGAAATGCGCAAAGGCCGCGAGGCGCTGTCGCAGTTGTTTGGCGCCCCGGCGCCCGATGCCCGCCTGCAGCGCATCGCGCTGATCGGCCTGCGCGGCGCAGGCAAATCCACCCTGGGCCGCCGCTTGGCCGAGCATTTGAATGTGCCCTTTGTCGAGCTGAACCAAGAGATCGAGCGCGTGGCCGGCTGCTCCTTGGGCGAAATCCACAACCTGCTGGGCTCGGCCGCCTACCGCCGCTATGAGCGCCGAGCCCTGGAAGAGACGATTCAGCTCTACCCCGATGCCGTGATCGCCACACCGGGTGGCGTGGTGGCCGACCCGGCCAACTTCAATCTGCTGCTGACGCATTGCTACACCGTCTGGCTGCAGGCCACGCCCGAGGAGCACATGGCGCGCGTCATGGCCCAGGGCGACTTGCGGCCCATGGCTGGCAACCGCGAAGCTATGGACGATCTCAAGCGCATCCTGGCCGAGCGGGCTGCCTTTTATGGCAAGGCCGACGCCCAGGTCCACACCGGCGGCTTGAGCCTGGAAGAAGCTTGGCGGCAGCTTCGCCAAGTCTGCCCTCAAAGCCGCAGCCTGGGATAAACCCGCAAACGAGCACTAAACTGCATCTTTTCGTTGACAGGTCAAGTTGATGCACGATAATGCAAACCAAGTCACCCACCCTCATGGGCACCATGTTGCATCTGATCGACGGAGACTGGCATGAACGCACCGCAACCCCAAGGCAGCTTGGCCCCCGCACTGGTGGACTACCGTACCTCTCCCGAGGCCTATCAGCACTGGACCTTGAGTGTGGACGGCGCCATCGCCACGCTGACCATGAATGTCAACGAAGACGCAGGCCTGCGCCCGGGCTACAAGCTCAAGCTCAACAGCTATGACCTGGGCGTGGATGTGGAACTGCACGACGCCATCAACCGCATCCGCTTCGAGCACCCCACCGTCAAGACCGTGGTGTTGACCTCCAGCCGCGACCGCATCTTCTGCTCGGGCGCCAACATCTTCATGCTGGGTGTCTCCAGCCATGCTTGGAAGGTCAACTTCTGCAAGTTCACGAACGAGACGCGCAACGGCTTTGAGGACTCCTCCACCCACAGCGGGCTGAAGTTCCTGGCCGCCGTCAACGGGGCCTGTGCAGGCGGCGGCTATGAGCTGGCCTTGGCCTGTGATGAGATCCTGCTGATCGACGACCGCAGCTCGGCCGTCAGCCTGCCCGAAGTGCCCCTGCTTGGCGTGCTGCCCGGCACCGGCGGCCTGACCCGCGTGACCGACAAGCGCAAAGTGCGCCATGACCTGGCGGACATCTTCTGCACCACCACCGAAGGCGTGCGCGGCCAAAAGGCCAAGGACTGGCGCTTGGTGGACGAGGTTGCCAAGCCCGCCGTCTTTGCACAAAAAGTGCAAGAGCGTGCCCAGGCCCTGGCCGCCACCAGCATCCGGCCCGCCCAAGCCCAAGGCGTCGCCCTGAGCCGCCTGGAGCGTCAATTTGAGGGCGACCACCTGCGCTGGGAGCATGTGCAGGTGCAGATCGACCGCGCCCGCCGCCAAGCCCAGATCACCGTGCAGGCCCCGCAAGGCAGCCAGCCCAACACCGTGGCCGACATTGAAGCCGCCGGTGCCCACTGGTACCCGCTGGCCATGGCACGCCAATTGGAAGACGCCATCCTGCACCTGCGCACCAACGAGCTGGACATCGGCACCTGGGTGCTGCGCACCGCCGGTGACGCGGCGGGTGTGCTGGCCCTGGACGCCACCTTGCTGGCCCACGCCGACCACTGGCTGGTGCGCGAAACCGTGGGCCTGCTGCGCCGCACCTTCTCGCGTCTGGATGTGTCCTCGCGCTCGCTGTTTGCGCTGCTGGACCAAGGCACTTGCTTTGCGGGCACTCTGGCCGAGTTGGCCCTGGCCTGCGACCGCAGCTACCACTTGGCCCTGCCGGACGACGAAGCCGCAGCGCCCAAGCTGACGCTGACGGAAGCCAACTTCGGCCTCTACCCCATGGCCACCGGCCAGTCGCGCCTGGGCCGCCGCTTCTATGACGAAGCCGCCCCGCTGGCCGCCGTGCGCGAAGCCTTGGGTCAGCCGCTGGATGCAGACGCCGCCTATGCGCTGGGCCTGGTCACCGCCAACCCCGACGACATCGACTGGGCCGATGAGGTGCGGATGGCCCTGGAAGAGCGCGCCGCCATGTCGCCCGACGCCCTGACCGGCATGGAAGCCAATCTGCGCTTCAACGGCCCCGAGAACATGTTCACCCGCGTCTTCGGCCGCCTGACCGCTTGGCAGAACTGGATCTTCCAGCGCCCCAATGCCGTCGGCGAAAAGGGAGCTTTGAAGCTCTACGGCAAGGGCGAAAAAGCTGCCTTCGACTTTAATCGTGTCTGATCAATAGTGAGCGACCAGGAGACTCCCATGTCCAGCATCAACTACAGCGAAAAGATCCCCAATAACGTCAACCTGAGTGAAGACCGCACGCTGCAGCGCGCGTTGGAGCACTGGCAGCCCAACTATCTGAACTGGTGGCAGGACATGGGGCCGGATGGCTCGCATGGCTTTGATGTCTACCTGCGCACCGCCGTGAGCGTGGAGGCCGATGGCTGGGCGCAGTTTGGCCATGTGAAGATGCCCGACTACCGCTGGGGCATCTTCATGAACCCCAAGGAAGAAGGCCGCCAGGTCAACTTTGGTGAGCACAAGGGCGAGGCTGCTTGGCAAGACGTGCCTGGCGAACACCGCGCCAACCTGCGCCGCATCATCGTCACCCAGGGCGACACCGAACCCGCCAGCGTGGAGCAGCAGCGCCACCTGGGCCTGACCTGCCCCAGCCAGTACGATCTACGCAACCTCTTCCAAGTGAATGTGGAAGAAGGCCGCCACCTCTGGGCCATGGTCTATCTGCTGCACAAGCATTTTGGCCGCGACGGCCGTGAAGAAGCCGAAGCCCTGCTGGACCGCCGCTCGGGCGACCAAGACAACCCGCGCATCTTGCAGGCCTTCAATGAGAAGACGCCCGACTGGCTGTCCTTCTACATGTTCACCTACTTCACCGACCGTGACGGCAAGTTCCAGTTGTGCGCCCTGGCCGAAAGCGGCTTTGACCCGCTGGCCCGCACCACCAAGTTCATGCTGACCGAAGAGGCCCACCATATGTTTGTGGGCGAGTCGGGCGTGAGCCGCGTGATCCAGCGCACCTGCCAGGTGATGAATGAGTTGAAGACCGATGATCCGGCCAAGATCCGTGCCGCCGGTGTGATTGATTTGCCCACGCTGCAGCGCTATCTGAACTTCCACTTCTCGGTCACCATCGACCTGTTTGGTGCCGATGAGTCCAGCAACGCGGCCATCTTCTACAACAGCGGCTTGAAAGGCCGCTATGAAGAAGCCAAGCGCGGCGACGACCACCGCCTGCAAGGCCAGCATTACACCGTGCTGGGCCTGAAGGACGGTCAGTTGATCGAGCGCCAAGTGCCCATGCTCAATGCCCTGAACGAAGTGCTGCGCGATGACTACATCAAGGACAGCATTGGCGGCGTCGGGCGCTGGAACAAGGTGATTGAGAAGGCCGGCATTCCGTTGCGCCTGACCACGCCGCACAAGGCCTTCAACCGCAAGATCGGCACGCTGGCCAATGCCCACATCACGCCGGAGGGCCGCGCTGTGAGTGCGGCAGAGTTTGCCGCGCGTGAGAACGAGTGGCTGCCCAGCGCCGAAGACCGGGCCTTTGTAGCATCGCTGATGGGCCGGGTCACCGATGCGGGCCAATTCGCCAATTGGATTGCGCCGCCGGTGATGGGCATCAACCGCCAGCCCGTCGACTTCGACTACGTCCGGTTTAACTGACGCCAAGGTGGACGCCCGCAGGGCGCCGCCTTGGCGCCGGCGGGTTCGAGTCGACGGGTTTCACCCGCGACACAAGCCGCCGCAATGCTTCGATACTTCGCATCTCTCTTCGAGGCTTTTTCAATGAACGCTGCGCTGCCCCAGTTGCTCAAGCAACATCTCATCGACCCCGAGATCTGCATCCGCTGCAACACCTGCGAGGCCACCTGCCCGCAGAACGCCATCACCCACGACTCGCGCAACTACGTGGTGGATGTGAGCCTGTGCAACTGGTGCAATGCCTGCATCTCGCCCTGCCCCACCGGCTCCATCGACAACTACCGCACCGTCACACGGGCCAAGCCCTACACGCTGGAGGAGCAGCTCAGTTGGGATGAACTGCCGGCTGAGCTGAGCCGAGACCAACTGGCGGCCTCCGCCCCAGACGCTGCCCCCGCTGCTGAGCCCGAAGCCGCAGCCGCTGCCCCCACCGACCCCACCGGCGAGCAGCCCTTCCGCAGTGCCGACTGGGGCGCCACGCTGCCGCCTTGGTCGGCCGCGCATGCCTATGTCAACCTGTACGGCCCCAGCGCCAAGAATTCGGCCACGCAGAAGTTCATCACCGCCACCGTGGTGGGCAATGTGCGGGTGACGGAAGTGGGCAAGGAGTACGACACCCACCATGTGATGCTGGACTTCGGTGCCATGCCCTTCCCCGTGCTGGAGGGCCAGAGCATAGGCATCATCCCGCCCGGGGTGGACGAACACGGCAAGCCCCACCATGCCCGCCAATACAGCATTGCCAGCCCACGCAATGGCGAGCGCCCCGGCTACAACAACCTGTCGCTGACCATCAAACGCGTGCTGGAAGACCACCAAGGCCGCCCGGTTCGCGGCGTGGCCAGCAACCACATGTGCGACCTGCAGGTGGGTGACAGGTGCCAAGTGATCGGGCCCTTTGGCAGCAGCTTCCTGATGCCTAACCACCCGCGTTCGAACATCATCATGATCTGCACCGGCACCGGCAGCGCGCCGATGCGGGCGATGACGGAGTGGCGCCGCCGCTTGCGCGCCTCCGGAAAATTCGAAGGCGGCAAGCTGATGCTGTTCTTCGGGGCACGCACACCCGAAGAACTGCCCTACTTCGGCCCCTTGATGAACCTGCCCAAGGACTTCATCGACATCAACTTCGCGTTCTCGCGCGTGGCGGGCCAGCCCAAGAAGTATGTGCAAGACGCCCTCAAAGAGCGGGCCAGCGACCTGGTGCCCTTGCTCAAGGACGCCAACACCTATGTGTACGTCTGCGGGCTCAAGGCCATGGAAGAAGGCGTGGTGATGACCTTGCGCGACTTGGTCGAGCAAGTTGGCGGAGACTGGACCCAACTCGGAGCCCAGCTCAAGTCAGAGGGGCGGCTGCACCTGGAGACTTGTTAATGCGCAGTGCGCAACGCCACCTTGGGGAAGTCCAGCGGTACGTCGAACACCACGTTGACGTAGTTGGTGAACAGGTTCAGCGCCACATGGGCGAGCAGCTCCATCATGGCTTCATCGCTGAAGCCTGCCGCGCGCAGGGCCTCCAGATGGGCGGGTTGCACCTGTCCTCGGCCTTCCACCACAGCCAGCGCAAAGCCCAGTGCGGCCAAGGTCTTCGGGTCTTCCGACTGTGCCACCTGGGCGGCCGACATCGCCTCTGCGCTGGCCCCGACCTTGCGGCCCAAGGCGGTGTGGGCGGCCAGGCAGTAATGGCAGCTGTTGCGGTTGGCCACCACCACGGCGACTTGCTCGGTCAACTGGGCCGGCAGCGTGCCTTGACCCAGCGCCTTGAAGGCGCCCCACATGCTTTGAAGGGCGGCGGGCGAATTGGCCACGGCCTTGAACATATTGGGCGTGGCGCCAAAGGCGCCGTGAATCTCGGCCAAGAGACTGGCGGCTGGGCCACGAGCTTGTTCGGCAGAGACGAGGGGCAGATGAGACATGGTGAGCTCCGGGTGAGCGCCTGGCGGCGCGGTGATAAGGACGTTGGAATGCGAGCCAACACCCACACAGTGCGCGAATGATTCGAATGATTGGGACCATAATCGCCACTAAACATATCTATTCGTACAAGCTATGACCCCGTCGCTGGACCGCCTGTCACCGCTGTTGGAACGCTTCCGCGTGCAGGCGCAGCTCTTCCACCAGGGGCCGCTGTGCGGCATCACCCACTTTGATGCCCGCCCGGGGCGTGCCTTTTTGCATGTGCTGCGGCAAGGCGATGTGGAGATTCGCCATCCCGCACGCAGCGGCCTGCCACGCCGCCAGCGGGTGACCGAACCCACGCTCATTTTTTACCCCCAGCCCTGGGTGCATGACTTTCACAATGCCCCAGCCGAGGGTTCAGACTTTCTGTGTGCCACCGTTGAGTTTGAAGGCGGAGGTGACCATCCCTTGGTGCGGGCCCTGCCGCCACTGGTCTTGCTGCCCCTGCACGAGGTCGAGGGCTTGAGCGACACCCTGAACCTGCTGTTCCGAGAAGCCGAACAGGTGCGCTGCGGTCAACGCCTAGTGGCCAATCGCCTGTTCGAGGTGGTGTTGATGCAACTGCTGCGCTGGATGATCCAACACCCCGAACGCCTCGGCCTGAAGGTCGGCCTGCTGTGCGGCCTGGCCGACCCCAAACTCGCCCCTGCCCTGGTGGCCCTGCATGAGCGGCCCGGCGAGGCCTGGCGGGTCGAGGCCATGGCCGAGCTGGCCCATTTGTCGCGCAGCGCCTTCATGACGCGCTTCAAAGCGGTGCTGGGAGAATCACCCGCTGAATACCTGACCCAATGGCGCTTGGCCATTGCTCGCCAGCGTTTACGGCAGGGCGATGCCGTCAAGCGCATCTCGGATGAGCTGGGCTATGCCAACCCTTCAGCGTTTTCACGGGTGTTTGCCCAAAAGGTCGGAGCTTCCCCCCGCGATTGGTTGGGCCAGCAAGGCGAATAGACTTCAGCCCATCCATCGACAGAATCAAGAATCTAAGTCCACGAGCACATCAACATGACCATGAACTTCAGTACCCTGGAGGTTTCCAGCGGCCCGGTGGCCCGCGTGCGCATGAACCGCCCGCAGGTGTTCAATGCCTTTGACGAGGCCATGATTGGCGAGCTGGATGCCGCTTTTGCGCAACTGGCCGACGACGATCAGGTGCGTGTCATCGTGCTGGAAGGCGCAGGCAAGGCCTTCAGTGCCGGGGCTGACTTGCAGTGGATGCAACGCGCAAGCCAAGCTTCACTGGAATGGAACCAAGCCGATGCGCGCCGCTTTGCGGGCATGCTGCACCGCATTGCCCATTGCCCCAAGCCCACCATCGCCCGTGTGCAAGGCGTGGCCTTGGGCGGCGGTGTGGGCCTGACCTGTGCCTGCGACATTGCCGTGGCGGCCGAGACCGCCAGCTTTGCCGTCAGCGAGGCCAAGTTCGGCATCCTGCCCTCCGTCATTGGGCCTTACCTGACCAACGCTGTGGGCAAGCGCCAAGCGCTGCGCCTGGCCCTGACCACCGAGCGCATCTCCGCTGCCCAGGCGTTGGACATGGGCATGGTGCATGAGGTCGTGGCTGCCGATCAATTGGATGCCGCCGTGCAAGGCTGGGTGGACGAGCTGCTGGTCGGTGGCCCGCAAGCCCTGCGCGAAATCAAAGCCCTGTTTGCACAATTGGCGGTAGGCCCTGTCACCCCCGAGGTGCAGGCCTTGACCGCCAACACCATTGCCCGCGTGCGCGGCACCGACGAAGCCCGCGAAGGCTTTGCCGCCTTTTTGGCCAAGCGCCCTGCCGCTTGGATCGCCCCGAATAACGACTGACTGAAGAGACTTGATGATGAGTATAGTGAATCTCCAGAACGCCAATGTCTTGGTGGTGGGCGCGGGCATCATGGGTGCCGGCATTGCGCAGGTCGCCGCCTTGGCCGGTCATCATGTGTTCTTGCACGACGCCCGTGAAGGCGCGGCCCAAGAAGCCAAAGACCAGCTCTCGGTGGCCCTGCATGTGCTGGTCAGCAAAGGCAAGCTGAGCCACGAGGTGGTGGAAGCCGCGCTGACGCGCATCACCCCTTTGAGCGCGCTGCGCTACGGCAAGACCGCCACGCTGGTGGTGGAAGCCATCGTTGAGAACCTCGACGTCAAGCGCAAATTGTTTGCTGAACTGGAAGCCCTGCTGCCCGAAGACGCGGTGCTGGCCACCAACACCTCGTCCATCTCGGTGACAGCCTTGGCCAACGGCCTGAAGCGGCCCGAGCGCCTGGTGGGCATGCACTTCTTCAACCCCGTGCCCTTGATGAAGCTGGTGGAAGTGGTGTCGGGCCTGCACACCGCGCCCGAGGTGGCCGAGGCCATCTTCAGCCTGGCGCAAGCCTGGGGCAAGACGGCGGTACATGCCAAGTCCACACCGGGCTTCATCGTCAACCGCATTGCCCGCCCCTACTATGCCGAGACCCTGGCCCTGTTGGCCGAACAAGCGGTGAGCCCCCCCGTGGCCGACGCCTGCCTGCGCAGCGTGGGCTTTCGCATGGGGCCGTGCGAGCTGATGGACCTGATCGGCCACGACACCAACTTTGCCGTGACCCGCTCAGTCTATGAAGCCAACTTCTATGACAAGCGCTATGTGCCCAGCGGCGTGCAGCGCGACCTGGTCGACGGTGGCCTGCTAGGCCGCAAGAGCGGCCGTGGTTTCTACCGCTACCCCCAGAGCGAGGCCGACAAGGCCTTGCCCGCCGCCGCCCCGCAAAGCGCAGTGGCCGCACTCACGGTGAGCGGCCAGGGCGACCTGGCCCAGCGCCTGGCCGACGCCTTGACGGCCCAAGGCGTGAGCGTGGCCCGTGACACGGGCACGGCCGCCGTCGGCCTGCACTGGAGTGGAGACGCGGCAGGCCGCCTGCTGCTGACAGATGGCCGCACTGCCCTGCAACAGGCGCTGCAAGACGGCCAGCCTCAAACCGCCGTGTTCGACTGGAGCGTGACGGCCACCGTGGCCCCCGACACGCCCTTGGCGTTTGCCGTGGCGGAAGGCGCCTCTGAAGCCTTTGCCCAAGCCGCCGCCGGTGTGCTGGCCCGTGCAGGCTTTCACCCCCTGCGCATGGCCGACGCGCCCGGCTTGGTGGTGGCCCGCAGCATCGCCATGCTGATCAACGAAGGCGCCGACGCCGTGCAGCAAGGCGTGTGCAACCCCGAGGGTGCCGACGCCGCCATGAAGCTGGGCGTCAACTACCCCGCCGGCCCCTTCGAGTGGCTGCAGCGCGTGGGCGTGAGCGCCGTGGTGACCCTGCTGGACGCCCTGGACGCCCACTACCGAGGTGAGCGCTACCGCGTCAGCCCGTGGCTGCGGGTGCGGGCCGGAACACGGGTGGTGGGCTGAGGGCCGCGCATGCTGTTCACCCAACGCCCTGTGCTGCAGCACCCACAGGCGGTGCTCAGACAGTTGCGTGAGGCTGACCTGCCCCACTGGCTGGCGGCGCTGCGCTCACCTGCCGTGTTTGAGCACACCAGTTGGAACCTGCCTGCAGAAGACGCGGACGCGCTTGAACGGCTCGCGGTGTATGTGTGGGACGAGGCGCGTTTCACGTCGTCTTCCTTGCTTCGCTTCGTGATTGCTGACCGCGACACCGACCGCTTCTTGGGCACCGCTGGGTTCCACACCGTCCAACCCGACAACCGCAGTGCCGAGCTGGCCTATGACCTCTGCCCCGAAGCCTGGGGCCGGGGCTTGGCCAGCGCAGCAACACGCAGCTTGACGGACTGGGCGCACACGCATGTGGGGCTAGTCCGCGTTCAAGCCACCGTCATGGACAGCAACGCACGCTCATTGCAAGTGCTGACGCGCTGTGGGTTCGAGCGCGAGGGTTTGCTGCGCAGCTACCGACAAGTCCGGGGGGTGGCCCGGGACTTTTGGATGCATAGTCATGTGAGCGACACCGCCACCCAAGACTAAGCGAGCCCCATCCATGCAAACCGCCTATCACGCCGCCCATCTTGCCGATGCTCAAATGGTGTGCGACGTGCTGCGCCAAGAAGGGGTGGAGTGCCACATCCTTGGCGAGTATTTGCAAGGCGGCATGGGGGAGTTGCCTGCGCATGCCATGGTGAGGGTGCAAGTTCCTGCAGAGCAACTCAGCCAAGCGCGGGCCTTGATTGCCGCCTGGGAGGCGGCCGCCCCGATGCTGGATGAGTCGTTTGATGTGAGTGGCAACGCTGCTCCGTGACGGAAGCCTTGCCATGCCACTCATTCCCATCACCCCGCTGCACACGCCGCGCCTGACGGTGCGCGGCGTCACCGCGGCTGACTTATCCCAACTGCTGCCCATCAACGCCGACGACCGTGTCACGCATCATCTGCCTTATGCCTCTTGGCAGAGCATGGCCGATGCCGAGGCATGGCTCGCTCGCATTGAAGGGCTGCAAGCGGCAGGCGGCACTCAGCAGTGGGTCTTGACGCTGTGCGAGACCGAGGCGGTGATCGGTGCTGCCGTGATCTTCAAGCATGACGAAGCCAGTGCGCGCGCCGAACTGGGCTACCTGATGAGCCCGGCCTGCTGGGGCCAAGGCCTGATGCGTGAAGCTGTAACCGCCCTGCTCGACCACGCCTTCGGATTCAACGCTGGCATTGAGCGCACCGACGGCCTGAGGCGCATGGAAGCCGAGGTGAACCCCCTCAATGCCCCCTCCAACGCACTGCTGCAAGGCCTGGGCTTTACGCTGGAAGGCACTTTGCGCCAGCGCTGGACCGCCAAAGGGCGGACCTATGACACCCACCTCTGGGGCCTGCTTCGCGACGAGTGGCTGGATAGGGCGCAGACACCAATCAACGTACCATGACACCTCCACCAGACCCCAGCGCAGCCGCGTGCACAGCGCAGCCCTCTGACGCATTGCAGCCCACCTGCGCCCCCACCTGCCCCTTGTGCGGCCAGCCCAACCGCTGCGCCCCGGCCGCTGCGGGCAGCTTTGAGGTGCTGTGCTGGTGCACCAGCGTCAAGATCGCGCCAGAGGTGTTGGAGAGGGTTCCGGTGGAGAGCCGGGGGAAAGCGTGTTTGTGTGCGGCGTGTGCGGCGGGCGGTGCAGGCCCTCCACCACCAACTTGAACAAACTCGTCGCCTCCAAGTCCAGCACCTCGACCTCATGCTGGTTGTAGAGCTGCCAGCGCCAGCGCAAGATGCCGAGGTCCGGCTTGCTGGCTGAGCTGCGGGTTTGCAGCACGGTGGCTTTAACGCTCAGCGCATCACCCGGGCGCACGGGGTGCAGCCATTTGACGTAGGCCAAACCCGGCGAGGCAAAGGACTCGGAGTCTTGCAGCGCGGCTTGGGCCACCAAGCGCATGGCAATGCCGCAGGTCTGCCAGCCGCTGGCGATCAGGCCGCCGTGGATGCCTTGGGCAGCGGCCTCCGGGTCGGTGTGGAACCACTGCGGGTCGTAGGTGTTAGCGAACTGCAGCACCTCGTCTTGGCTGAGGTGGTAGGGGCCGGCGGTGATGACCTGGCCTTGGTGGAAGTCGGCGAATTTCATGGGTGCGCAAGCTTTTGGGGTGGCACGTGGGCAAGCCTTGGGCCCAACCGTGCGGAGATCACTCCGGCTGAGCCAAAGCAGGCAAGGGCAAGGAAGCCGCCGTGACCCGGTGCCAGTGCACCTGGGCCATGGGCAGCAGCCAGTCCACACCATAGCGCATGCGCTCGGTCTTGGCTTGGGCCCAGGCGGCATCGGGCTCTTGCAGCGCGGCGCGGGCGCTGGCGGCAAAGGCCCAGGCGTAGAGGGTGTGGGTCAGGCCCCAGAGGTAGTCGTCGGCCACACGCAAGGCGGCTTCGGGGTCGGCTGCGGTGGCGGTGCTCTCCATCAGGGCGGCGGTGGCCGCGCGGGCCTGTTGTGTGTGTTGGCGCAGGGCTTGGGCAAAGGCAGTCAAGGTGGGAGCAGCGTCACAGCGCTGAGCTTCGGCGTCTAGGTCGTCGAGCAGCAGGCCTAGGCCCAAGCCACCGTCAGCCAACACTTTGCGTTGCAGCAGGTCGATGGCCTGGATCTCGTTGGTGCCCTCATAAATCATGGCGATGCGGGCGTCGCGCAACGACTGCTCCACGCCCGTCTCCACCACAAAGCCGTAGCCGCCAAAGACTTGCAGCGCGTCGCTGGTGCCGTGAAAGCCGTTGTGCGTGAGCGCGGCTTTGACCACCGGCGTCAACAAGGCCGCCACTTTGAGGGCCCGGTCACGCACGGTGGCGTCGGGGTGGTGGTGGCCTTCGTCAATGCACTGGGCTGCGCGGTAGGCAATCACGCGCTGGGCTTCGGTCAAAGCCTGTACCTTGAGCAAGGCATGGCGCATGGCGGGGTGCAGGGCGATGGGGTCGGCGGCAGCCTTGGCACCCTCTGGCCGGATGGCCGCCCGCATTTGCAGGCGCTCAAAGGCATAGCGCAGCGCGTTCTGGCCGGCCATCTCCAGATGCGCCAAGCCTTGCAGGCCCACATGCAGGCGTGCTGAGTTCATCATCAAGAACATCGCGCCCAAGCCCTTGTGCGGCGCGCCCACCAGCCAGCCCTGTGCGCCTTCATATCGCATGGCGCAGGTGGCACTGCCGTGGATGCCCATTTTGTGCTCTAGGCCGGTGCAGCTCAGGGTGTTGGGCTGGCCGTCGGGCAGCAGCTTGGGCACCAAGGCCAGCGAGATGCCACGAGTGCCAGGCGGCGCATCAGGCAGGCGGCACAGCACCAGGTGGATGATGTTGTCGCTCAGGTCGTGGTCGCCACCCGAGATGAAGATTTTGTCGCCCGTCACGCGCAGCGCGCCGTCAGCCTCGAAGCTGGCCTCAGGCACGGCGCGGGTGCTGAGCAGGCCCAAGTCGCTGCCCGCCTGGGGCTCGGTCAGGGCCATGGCGGCCAGCCACTCGCCGCTGACGAGCTTGGCCAAGCACCAGTCTTGCTGGGCCGGGCGGGCATGGCCTTTGATGGTTTCATAAGCGCCATGCAGCAGGTCGGGGTACATCTCCCAAGCTTGGTTGCAGGCGATGAGCATTTCGCGCACGGCTGCGTCCAGCAGCAGCGGCAGGCCTTGGCCGCCCCATTCGGGCGCGCAGGGCAAGGCGGGCCAGCCACCTTCTACAAACGCACGGTAGGCGGCCGGGAAGCCCTGGGGCGTGCGTACACAGCCATCAGCCTCGCGGGTGCAGCCTTGCGCGTCGCCGCTGGCGTTGAGGGGCAGCAAGACCTCGCGCGCAAAACGGGCGCCTTCTTGCAGGATGGCACTCGCGGTGTCTGCATCCAGCTCTTGCCATTCGGGGCAGGCCTGCCAGCCCTGGGGGGCTTGCAGCACCTGCTCCATCACAAAGCGCATGTCGCGCAGCGGCGCACGGTAGTCCCAGCTCATATGGTGGTGTAGTCGTTCAGCGAGGGGCCAAGCGCACGGCGCCGTCCAGGCGAATGGTTTCGCCGTTCAGGTGCACATTGCTCACGATGTGGGTGGCCAAGGCTGCAAATTCTTCCGGGTGGCCCAAGCGCTTGGGGAAGGGAATAGAGGCGCCCAAGGCGTCTTGAATGTCTTGCGGCAGACTCTTCATCAGCGGGGTGCTGAAGAGGCCGGGCGCCACCGTCATGACCCGAATGCCGTGCTGGGCCAAGTCGCGCGCCAGCGGCAGGGTCATGGCGGTGATGCCGCCTTTCGAGGCGCTGTAGGCCTCTTGCCCGACCTGGCCGTCAAAGGCAGCCACCGAGGCCGTCATCAACATCACACCGCGCTCGCCGTCTTGCAGCGGCGCCAGCTTGGCGATGCGGGCCGCCGTGAGGCGGATGACGTTGTAGGTGCCGATGAGGTTGATACGGATGACGCGCTCAAAATCTTCCAGCGGCGCGGGCTCGCCATCGCGGCCGATCACGCGCTTGGCCGTGCCAATGCCCGCGATGTTCATCACGATGCGGGCCGGGCCGTGCGTGGCCTCCGCCGCATCCAGTGCGGCCGTCAGGCTGGCGGTGTCGGCAATGTCGGCCGTGGCGGCAAAGCCGCCAATGTCGGCCGCCACGCGTTGGGCACCCGCCGTGTTCACGTCCAGCACGGTCACGCGCGCGCCTGCGGCGGCCAAAGCACGCGCGACGGCTTCACCCAGCCCAGAGCCACCGCCGGTGACCAGGGCATGTTGTCCATCAATTTGCATCTCACTCTCCAAGGGGGCGTGGCCCACCGGCCAATTCACGGCGACAGGCGGGTGGGGGAGGCGCTCCACCCACCCGCTTGCTTCTCCCACAAGCTCTCTGTGCCTCTGTGTCTCTGTGGCGGTCTTCACCAACTGCCACAGGCGCCATTCAGTTCTCCAACTTCCACTCGCCGTTGACCACCTTCATCACCACGCCGGTGTCGGGGCGGAAGCCCCAGTGGTCGGTGGGCGTGTAGTCCAGCACGCCATGGGTCACGGCCAAGCCCTTGGCGGTCTCCAGCGCTTCCTTCAGCGCAGCGCGGAACTCGGGCGTGCCGGGCTTGCCTTTCTTCAGGGCCACGGGCACCACTTGCTCCAGCATCAGGTAGCCGTCATAGGAGTGCGCGGCAAACTGGTTGCGGCTGCCCGGGCCATGGATCTGCTCATAAGCCGCGTTGAACTTCATGCCCAATTCGCGCGAGGGATGGCCTGCGGGCAGTTGCTCTGCCACGACCACCGGGCCGGCGGTCACAAAGGTGCCTTCGACGGCTTTGCCACCCACGCGCATCAGGTCTTTAGACGCAGCCGCATGGGTTTGGTAGATGCGGCCCTTGAAGCCGCGCTCCAGCACGGCCAATTGCGGCATGGCCGCGCCGCTTCCCGAGGCCACCACCACCACCGCATCGGGGTTGGCGCCGGCCACCTTCAGGGCTTGGGCGGTGACGCTGGTGTCGGCACGATTGAAGCGCTCGGTCACCAACAGTTTGATGCCGGCCTTTTCTAGGCGCGGCGCCAACTCTTGGAGCCAGCCTTCACCATAGGCGTCGGCATAGCCAATGAAGGCCACGGTCTTGACACCGCCCTTGAGCATGTGGCTCACCATGGCGTTAGCCATCACACCGTTGGACTGCGGCAGGCGGAAAGACCAGGTGTCTTTGCCCGGCGGCAACTGGATGGGCGAGAGGGCCAACTGCGGTGTGCTGGTCTCTGCCGCCACGGCCGCCATGGCAATCGCCACCGGGGTGGCGCCTGAGCCCATGATCAGGTCGACCTTGTCTTCGGTGGTCAGGCGCCGCACGTTCTGCACGCCCTTGGAAGGGTCGGTCGCGTCGTCCAGGATCACCAGCTTGATCTTCTCGCCTGCCACGGTGGCCGGCCACATCTTCAGGCCGTTGTTCATCGGGATGCCCAGGCCCGACGCTGGGCCGGTCATGGGGATGCTGACGCCCACCGTGATCTCGGCCAAGGCCTGGGTGGTGACGAGCACAGCGGCCGAGGCCAGCAGGGTCTTGAGGAAAGCAGTCTTCACGGTTTGTCTCCTGAAATGCGGGGTGACGGGGAGGAAGGAATGAAGCGGCCCGATGCATCGGGCTCTGTGGAATGGGGTCAGCTGCACAGCGCCTTGATGTCCTCGGGCACTGGGATGGCCTGCAAGCGGTTCGGGTCTTCGGGGTGCTTTTGCACAAAGGCGCGCACCTCGGTGCCCTCGCACAGCAAGGTGTCACCGCGCATCACACGGTGGCGGTGGGTAAAGGTCTTGCCGGCCCAGCTCTCCACCGTGGTGTGCACCTGGATGCGCTCGCCATAGGTGGCTGATTTTTTGAACTGGGTGTGGATCTCCAGCAGCGGCGTGCCGACGATGCCGCGCTTCTTGACCAACTCGCGCTAGGGCGGCACGCCGCAGGCCATGAAGAAGGCCAGCGAGGAGCAATCCATCCACTTCAGAAAGTTGGGAAAGAAAACGATGCCTGCCGGGTCGCAGTCACCGAACTGGATGTCGATCTCCCAGATGTGGGTCCGGCTCATGCAGCGCTCCCCAAGCCTTCGCCCTGCGGGTTCTCAATCAGCAGCGCAATGCCTTGGCCGCCACCCACGCAGGCCGAGGCAATGCCCCAGCGGGCGCCGATGGCTTTGAGCTGGCGCGCCACCGTCAGCGTCAGCCGCACGCCGGTGGCGGCCAACGGGTGGCCCAGGGCAATGGCGCCGCCATGCACGTTCAAGCGGTTCACATCCAGACCCAGCTCGCGCTGCACGGCCAGGGTTTGTGCGCCTTGGGCTTCGTTGATCTCGAAGCGGGCAATGTCGGCCAGCGTCAGGCCTGCGCGCTCCAGCAATAAGCGGATAGCCGGCGCCGGGCCAATGCCCATGATCTCGGGCGGCACGCCCACCACGGCGGCCGCCGCCACGCGGCCCAGCGGCGCTTGGCTCCAGCGCTTGGCATACGCACCGCTGGCCACCAAGGCGGCGCCTGCGCCGTCTGTCAGGGCCGAGCTGTTGCCGCCCGTTTGCACCCCTTGCGCAAACACGGTGCGCAGCTTGGCCAGCACCTCCACCGGCGTGGGGCGCGGGTGGGTGTCTTTGTCGGCCACGGTGGCTTTGCCGCTGAGGCGCAGGTGGCGCGGCTTGTAGCCGCTCAATTCAAAGGTTTCGGTGCTGACGGGCACGATCTCACCGGCCAGCCAGCCGCCCTCTTGGGCGGTCACGGCACGCTCAAACGACAGCGCCGCAAAGGCGTCCACGTCTTCACGGCGGATGTCATAGCGCTGGGCCAGGTTCTCGGCCGTCTGGATCATGTTGATCCCCGCCGCGCAGTCCGTCAGTGCCTCCCACATATAGTCTTTGAAGCCCAGCGGCGCACCCAGGCGGAAGCCCTGGCGGTGATCAAAGGCGGCGATGGGGTTGCGGGTCATGGACTCGGTGCCCACCACCAGCGCCAGCTCGGCCGCACCGCTGCTGATCTGCTCACCCGCTTGGCGGAAGAGCTCAAAGCCCGTGCCGCAAATGCGCTGGGCCATTTGCGCCGGCACCTCGGTAGGCACCCCGGCATAGAGGCCAATGTGGCGCGGCACGTAGAACTGGTCAAAGCCACCGGGCGCCATGTTCCCGGCGATCACAGTGTCCACATCCTCAGGCGCAATGCCCGTGCGGGCCAGCACCGAACGTGCGACCTTGATGCCCATGTCAATCGGGTTGGCATCGGCCAAGGCGCCCATGTAGTCCACCTGCGGCGTGCGTACGCCGTCTAGCATCCACACATCCTCAAAGCGGTTGAACAAACCTTTGGCCATCATGCGGCTCCTGACCCTGTCTCTTGTTTCTTGACCTTGCCTGCGCGCTTTTCCAAGAAGGCGCGCACGCGTTCTTTGGCGGCCTCGTCGCCTTGCGCGATGGAAGAAATGAGCGACTCCATGAACAGGCCGTCGCTGTGCGACAGGTCGGCAATGCGGGGCAGCGCCTGGGTGATGGCGTAGTTGGACAGCGGCGCATTGGCCGCGATCTTGACGGCCAGCTCATAAGCCTTTTCCAAACCCTGCTGGGGCTCGACCAAGTAGTTCGAAAAGCCCATGGTGTAGCCCTCGGTGGCGTCAAACACGCGGCCGGTGAGCATCATGTCCGTCATGCGCGAGGTGCCCACCAGGCGCGAGATGCGCACCGAGCCGCCACCGCCCACAAAAATGCCACGCGTACCTTCAGGGAGCGCATAGAAGCTGCTGCGCTCGGCCACCCGCAAGTGGGCGGATGAGGCCAGCTCCAGCCCGCCACCCACCACGGCGCCGTGCAGCACCGCGATGACCGGCACCGGGCCAAACTGAATCGCGTCAAAGGCCGCATGCCAGGCGCGCGAGTGGCTCATGCCCTCGGTGACATTGCGCTCGGTGACTTCTGTCAGGTCCAGCCCCGCACAAAAATGGTCGCCGGCGCCGCTGAGCACCGCCACGCGGATGTCTTTGGGCATGTTGACAAAGACGGTGTGCAACTGGGCTAGCAGCTCGTCGCTGATGGAGTTGCGCTTGGCGGGGCGGTTGAGGTGGATGTGCAGCACCGGCCCGTCGGTCTCGACGCGCAGCAGTGGCAACTGGCCCAGCAGGCCGGTAGCAGCTTGAAAATTCATGAGGCCTTGTCCCTGAATGAATGCGTTAAATCGTGATGCGTTGAGTAGCGGGCTCGCTGCCATAGAGCGCGGCCACCGCGTCGGCGCGCAGGCTCAGCACCGCACGCTGGTTGATGTAGCCCTTGTCGGTGATCTCGCCTTGGGCCATATTGGGTGAATCGGGCAAGACCCAGGCCCGCGTGGGCGACTGCGAGCTGGACGCCCCGGCATGGGCCTTGAGATCGGCCAGCGCCTCGCGCAAGCGGGTCTGCAGGGCCTCGGGCGTGGCCCTGCGTCCGTCTTCGCTCAAGAACACCAGTGCGCCCACTTCGGCGCGGTCGTGCCCGGTGATGACCACGTCTTGCGCATAGGGCGCCATGGCCGCCACCACCTTGACCCGCAGCGTGCCCACCGACACCCAGGTGCCGGTGGTGAGCTTGAAGTCCTCGGCCACGCGGCCGTTGAAGACCACGCCTTGGGCTGGGTCGGACTCGTCCAGCAAATAGCCGGCGTCACCGATCTTGTAGTAGCCCTCGTCATCAAAGGCGTCGCGTGTGGCCTGCTCATTGCCCCGATAGCCGGGGAAGACATTGGGCCCGCGCACCCGCATCTCCAGCTTGCCCGCGTTGGGTGTGAACTTGAGGTCGATGCCGGGCAGGGGCACGCCGATCACACCGGCGCGGTCCAGCGCCCAGTTGGGCAGGGTGATGGCGGGGGCGGTCTCGGTGGCGCCCCAAGACGTCGTCATCCACAGGCGCTCGGTGCGCACGGTGGCCGCCACTTTCTCCAGGCGCTCCCAGGTGGTTTGGGGCATGCCCGCACCGGCGTAAAAAAGCATCTTCAAGCGGCCAAAGAAGTTGCGAGCCAGCGTCTCATCCGCCTCCAAGTAGGGCAAGAGCATGTCGTAGCCCTTGGGCACATTGAAGTAGGCGGTGGGCTGCACCTCGCGCAGGTTGGCCACGGTGGCTTCAATGGCGCCGGGCAGGGGCTTGCCGGTGTCGATCACCATCTGCCCACGATTGCGCATGACGATGCCGATGTTGTGGTTGCCGCCAAAGGTGTGGCTCCAAGGCAGCCAGTCCACCAACACCGGCGGCTCGGCTTCAAAAAAGCGGCAGACCTGGGCCAACTGTTGCTGGTTGGCGCACAGCATGCGCTGGGTGTTGATGACCACCTTGGGCGTGCCCGTCGAGCCGCTGGTCAGCAGGTACTTGGCATGGGTGTCGGGCGTGATGGCGGCAAAGGCCTGCATCACGGCCGGGGTCTCCACGGCGCTGCTGAGCTGGGTGAAGCTGAGCGCCCCGGGCACACTCTCGGCCCCCTTCGAAAACACGACCTTGGGGTGCAGGCCCAGGCGCTCCAACGCCGGGGCATAGACGGTGGCATCCGACGCATAAACCAAGGCCGGGTCCAAGGCATGCAAGATGCCGTGGATGCGGCTGAAGTCGCCTTGCGCCAAGCGGCAATAGCCGCTGGACACCGTGCAAACCGGGCGGCCAATGTGTTGGGCCGCCAGCACCAAGATGAGGTGATCCAGCGCGTTGTCAGACAGGATCACCACCGGCTTGCCCGGCGGCAGGTTCAAGTCCAGCAGGCCTTGGGCCACTGCACCCACCAGGGTGCGGGTTTGCTGCCAAGTCAGACGCTGCCAGCCACCGGCAGCGGCAGGGTCACGCTCAGCAAAGGCCGGAGCGTCGGGGGTCTCATGCGCCCAGCGCTCCAGCCATTCGCCACTGCAACGGGCAAAGGGCGCCAGCGGCTCGGGCGAGCGCAGCACAAAACCGCTGCCGTCCAAGTCTGCCTTGGTGGTGGCGCGTGGGGCCAGCATGCGCGGGTCGTCGAAGAAGTTCGTCGTCACCGTTGTATCCATACATATGTGTATGTTGTGTGCGCTGATGCTAAGAGTCCTAAGCGGCAAGAGCATCGGTACTTACACCATGAACCGTACACAACTGTCTGTTTGGAACCTTGATGAGCGCACCACCGGCCTTGATACAGTTGCACCATGACTGCAGACGTGGCCCCCCTCGCCCCCAAGCGCCGCACTGCCAAGGCCAAAGCGCCCGCCGCAGAAGCCCCAGTGCGCACCCCCCTGACCCCTGAGACCTGGATTGACGCGGCCACCGACGTGTTGGTGAGCCACGGCATCGACAGCGTGCGCGTGGATGTATTGGCCAAGCGCTTGCAGGTCACACGCGGCAGCTTCTACTGGCACTTCAAAGACCGCAACGACCTGCTGGCCCAAGTGCTGCAAACCTGGCGCCGCAAGTCGACCGAAGAGCTGACCCGCCGCCTGGAAACCGCCCACACCGACCCGGCCGAGCAGGTGCGCGATGTGCTCTCCCTGCCCTTCCGGGGCCGCTCGGCCGTGCGCGCCGCGCAGATCGAGCTAGCCCTGCGCGACTGGGCCCGCCGCGACCCGGTGGCCCGCCAAGTGATGGACG
This sequence comes from Ideonella sp., assembly GCF_044358605.1. Lineage (GTDB taxonomy): Bacteria > Pseudomonadota > Gammaproteobacteria > Burkholderiales > Burkholderiaceae_C > Ideonella. Next base: position 140,043 of record NZ_JBIKNQ010000001.1, on the reverse strand, counting down.
AGTCCGACGCCAGCCGCCTGGCCTATATCTCCCAGATCTTTTCTTCCCTGGGCTTTGGCGTGATGGAAGCGCGCAGCCGCGCCTTTCTGCTCTACAGCCACGTGGTAGCCGCCTCACAGATGACCGGCGCCGAAGCCGCCCTGCCCCGCGAAGAGCGCAACCGCTTTGTCGAACAACTGATTCAGACACCTTTGCGCTGAACGCAAAATTTCGGTTATAGTAGCGGGCTCAAGGCGCTTTAGCTCAGCCGGTTAGAGCGACGGAATCATAATCCGCAGGTCCGGGGTTCGAATCCCTGAAGCGCCACCAAAATCAATAGCCCTTGTAGGTCAACGACCTACAAGGGCTTTTTGTCGTTTGGGGCCGCGCGCGAGGTCTGCATCGCTTGGCGGACCTACATTTCGGCGTCAGACTGGCGCCATAGTCACGTTTGCGATACATTATATTCAAAAGGTATCGTAAACGTGACATGGACAATCAAACCATCCTCTGTCGCATCGGCAGCGCTCTGCAGCAAGCCAGGGCTCAGCGCGGGCTGACCCAAGGCCAGTTGGCTAGCCGCGCCGGGGTCACTCGGCAGAAGGTCGTTCAGGTCGAAGCGGGTTTGGGCACGGTGGGCGCGGAGTACTACGCCAAGCTTGCTGGCGCCATGGGCTTGGAGTTTTCGCTGACGCCAGCGCGCAAACCAACGCTGGATGAACTCCAAAGCATGGATCTCACCTGACGCGATGGGCTCACCACCATGATGCGCGTCCACACCCCTGAGGGCATCTCTGGCCTGCTGGCCAAGGAAGAGGTTTACCGCTTTGCCTACAGTGCGCAGCGCCCTCCCAACACAGACATCTCGCTGACGATGCCTGGCCGACTGCAGTCCTACGACAGCCCGCAGTTGCACCCCATCTTTCAGATGAACATGCCCGAGGGCTATCTGCTGGAGCGGCTGCGCCATCGGCTGGCCAAGCTCACAGGCACTGACCCACTGCAGTTGATCTCGGCCATGGCGTGCGAGACATCGATTGGCCGCGTGCGGCTGACACCCGCAGAGCGCGACCAGCCTGAGCCCAGCAGCCCGCCGATGCGCCTGGACGCCATCCTCACCTACCGGGGGGCGGAGGGCCTGTTTCAAGACCTGATGGACCGCTACATGATGCGCGCGCCACTGAGCGGCGTGCAGCCCAAGGTGTTGGTGCCAGAGGCTGTGACGGCTGACACTATGGCCGCACCGGCCCCGAAGGCTGCCGCGCTGACACCCGACTTGATCGTCAAGTCTGGCCTGTCGGACTTCCCTGGCCTCGCCATCAATGAGTTTGTGTGCATGTCCATCGCCCGCGCTGCGGGCATGCCGGGGCCAGAGTTCTATCTGTCTGACGACAGGCAAATCTTTGTGATTCGTCGGTTTGACCGAGACGAGGCCGGGGCTCCCTTGGGCTTCGAAGACATGGCCGTGCTGAGCGGCCGAGGCGCCGACCAGAAGTACACCGGGAGCTACGAAATGCTCGCCAAGCTGGTGCGCATGTTTGCATCGGAAGAGCGGGTGGAGCAGTCATTGCGCGAGCTGTTCGACATCGTGGCACTCTCTTGCATCGTCGGCAACGGCGACGCCCACCTGAAGAACTTCGGCATGCTCCATTCGGCGGGCGGCACGGACGTGCGGCTAGCACCCGCCTATGACATCGTCTGCACCACCTGCTACCTACCAGACGATGCCCTGGCCTTAAACCTGGACGGCAACAAGTCCATCTTCGCAGCTCGCTTGGGGCTGTTGAAGTACATGGAGACCTGCGGCCTGACCCGCAAGCAAGGGGCTCTGCGCATTGGTGAGATTGCCGATGCCGCATTGAAGACCCTGTCACTGCATGGAGACCTGGCCGGTGAGGTCTCTGGGCTTGCCAAGCGTATCAAGAGCAGCGCAGAGACTTACCGCATGGCCTTTGCGAAGTAGGCCCAGGCAGACCGAAGCGTCGTTTCACGTGATGCCTGGGTGAGGCTGAATGAGGTGCCGAAGCACTGACGTGCAAGTGACGGCTCCAAGCTGAGCATTCCGCCCCACCCCTGGGCGTGCACTTCGGCCTACTACGCAGCCCCGCCTTTCTGGAGACGCTAAACTCACGCCTTAGCTTCCTCCAAGGCCCAGGTGCCCCGGCATCTCGGCCTTTTCGTTTTCCACAGCCCCTGGAGACATACCATGAACCGCTGTGCGCCTTTGGCCCAGACCTCCCGCCGCGCTGTAATGCGCGCGCTGGCCATCAGTACCTTCGCCCTCCCGCTCGTCGCCACCTTGCTGCCCCTTGAAGCGCAAGCGCAGGTCCAGCGCAACTTCCCCGCCAAGGCCTTGCGTGGCGAGGTCACTTTTGGTGAGCCGCCGCAGGCGCAACTGAACCGCAAAGCCACGCAGTTGGCGCCGGGTGCGCGCATTCGCGACACCAACAACATGATGGTGGTGTCAGGCAGCTTGGTGGGCCAGCGCGTGGTGGTGAACTACACGCTGGACTCGCTGGGTCAGCTGCATGAGATCTGGATTTTGCGCGAGGAAGAGACGCGCAGGCTGCCCTGGCCGCGCACAACGGCCGAGGCGCAGAGCTGGGTCTTCGACCCTGTCGCCCAGACCTGGACCAAGCCTTGAGCGAGCACGCACGATGACCACCGCAACCACGAAGAAAGTATTCATCCGCACCTTTGGCTGCCAGATGAACGAGTACGACTCGGACAAGATGGCCGACGTGCTGAATGCCGCCGAAGGCTATGAGCCGACCGACGATGTGGAGCAAGCTGATCTTGTGCTGTTCAACACCTGCTCGGTGCGTGAGAAGGCGGCCGAGAAAGTGTTTTCAGACCTGGGCCGCATCAAGCACCTGAAGCAAAAGGGCGTGATCATCGGCGTGGGCGGCTGCGTGGCCAGCCAAGAGGGCGCCGCCATTGTGGACCGCGCGCCCTATGTGGACATTGTGTTTGGGCCGCAAACCCTGCACCGCTTGCCGCAGATGATTGCGCAGCGCCGCGCGCTGAATAAGCCGCAGGTGGACATCAGCTTCCCCGAGATCGAAAAGTTCGACCACCTGCCGCCGGCGCGGGTAGAGGGCGGCAGCGCGTTTGTCTCCATCATGGAAGGCTGCTCCAAGTACTGCACCTATTGCGTGGTGCCTTACACCCGGGGTGAAGAGGTTTCGCGGCCATTTGAAGACGTGCTGACCGAAGTGGCTAACTTGGCTGACCAGGGCGTGAAAGAAGTGACGCTGCTGGGCCAGAACGTGAACGCCTATCGCGGCAAGATGGGCGACACCGCCGAGGTTGCCGACTTTGCGCTGCTGCTGGAATATGTGGGCGAGATCCCGGGCATTGAGCGCATCCGCTACACCACCAGCCACCCGAATGAGTTCACCCAGCGGCTGATTGATGTGTACGCCCGCGTGCCGCAATTGGTGAACCACCTGCACCTGCCGGTGCAGCACGGCTCGGACCGCATTCTGTCGGCCATGAAGCGCGGCTACACCGCGCTGCAGTTCAAGAGCATCATCCGCAAGCTCCGCGCCGTGCGGCCCACCATCAGCTTGTCCTCTGACTTCATCGTGGGCTTCCCCGGTGAGACGGACGATGACTTCGCCAAGATGATGCAACTGGTGCAGGACGTGGGGTTTGATGCCTCGTTCAGCTTCATCTTCAGCCCCCGGCCGGGCACCCCCGCCGCCGCGCTGCACGATGACACGCCTTATGAAGTGAAGCTGGCGCGCTTGCAAACTTTGCAGGCCCACCTGGAAGACAACGTCAAGCGCTTTTCAGACGCCATGGTTGGCAGCACCCAACGCATCTTGGTGGAAGGCCACGCCCGCAAAGACGCCAGCGAGCTGATGGGCCGTACCGAGTGCAACCGCATCGTTAACTTCCCCGGGCCTGCGCGCCTGATCGGGCAGATGATTGATGTGGACATCACCTTGGCCTACCCGCATTCGCTGCGGGCGGCAGTGCGCACGCAGGACAGCGTTCTGGCTTAACGCTGAAATTGTGTGAGTGCCCCTGCAGCGCAGCAGGACCAACACCAGGGCAGAGGCGAGGTATCCGGTAGAGCAGCCGCTGTGTGCGGCGCCAGACCGACACAGGCGCGCGGCGCAGGCTGAATAGGGCGACACCACCGCCACAGCCTGAAGGATTCGCCATGCCCAGCTTGCCCACCTTGGGGTCCATCGCCACATCATGGGGCCGGCGCGCGTTTCCCGCGTCCAGGCCACCCACCATGACGGTGGTGCCGTGGATGGGCTTGGCAGTGTTGGTGGGCCTGTTGCTGCCCGCTTCCGCCGACGCGCAGATCTCGGTGTTGATCAAGCTGGCGCCACCGCCGCTGCTGGTCTATGCCCAGCCGCAGGTGCCGGGGGATGACTACATCTGGACGCCCGGCTACTGGACATGGAGTGCCGAGCAAAACGCTTACTTTTGGGTGCCGGGGACTTGGGTGATGGCACCCAACAAGGGCTATTTGTGGACGCCCGGCTATTGGGCGTTTGAACGCGTGGGCTACCGCTGGCATAGCGGCTACTGGGGCGTGCGGATCGGCTTTTATGGGGGCATCAACTACGGCTTCGGCTATCACGGCTCAGGCTACGACGGCGGGCGCTGGGACCGCGGGGTCTTTCGCTACAACCGTGCGGTGAGTAACGTCAACCGGCAAACCGTTCACCTGACCTACAACGCCCCGGTCATGGTCCACAAGCAGGTCACCCGGGTCAGCTTCAACGGGGGTCGGGAAGGCACTGCGGCACGGCCTACCGTCAGCGAACGGCGCCTTCAAGCTGCAGAGCACACCGCGCCGCGCGCCGAGCAGGTGCAGCACGAGACCGCCGCACGCGGCATGGTCACGCAGCGTCACACGGGGGCCCATGAAGCACCCCAAGTGGCCGCCACGCCCAAGCCCTCGGAGTTTGTGGCGTCGGCCGTGGAGCGGGTGAGACCCGCGCCAGACGTGCGGCCCAAACATGATCGAGCCAAACCGGACAAAGCCACGCCTGTACAGGCTGCGGCGAGTGCGCCACACCGACCCGACAAGAAAGCCTCCGAGGCACACCCCGAGAAACCTCGACGGGAGGACCCGCCACGCAAGGACCGCTGAGGGCTGGGACAGCCGTTCAGGCGGCGCGCCGGGACGCCCTCAGCAGTTGCCACCACAGGCTTGAGGCGACCGCCAACACCAACAAGGCATAGGTGGCCATGCGCCCGTCTCGCTGCCACAGCCACAAGCCCAGTAGCAAAGCAGCGGCGCCGCCCAGCGCCGCCCGGTAGAACAGCCGCCACCATGGTGTGGAGCGCAGGTCGGCCCGCCAGAAGAGCTTGGCCAACCCACTGGCCAAAGCGGCCACGCCCAGCGCGGGGGCGACAAAGTTCACAAGGTGCCAGAAGGCGTCGAAAGGTCCCACAGGGGCTCCGGAAGTGGGCAAGGCGGTGGGGCATGGGGTAGGCCCAGCCGCCATCGAAGCTTGACATTGATCAATCAGCGCGGTGTTGCAAGCGCAGTTTATTCAGCGCCAGCCCAGGGATGCAATTTTATAATCGCGGCCCATGACTGTTTTCTCGCTGGGTTTGAACCACACCTCGGCACCGCTGGATTTGCGGGGCCGGTTTGCGTTCGCCCCCGAGCAGCTCACTCCAGCCCTGCGCGCTTTGCACGAGCAACTTCGCCGCGCTGCGCCCGAAGCCGCCATTCTCTCCACCTGCAATCGCACCGAGCTGTATGTGGCGGCCCAGGTGCCGCGCCCACAAGAAATTGTGCGCCCCGCCTTGGAGTGGCTGGCCGCCCATGGTGGGGTGAGCAGCGAGCAACTGCTGGCCCACACCTATGTGCGCGAGGACCGCGAGGCCGCCCGCCATGCCTTCCGCGTGGCCTCAGGTCTGGACTCCATGGTGCTGGGCGAGCCGCAGATCTTGGGCCAAATGAAGCAGGCGGTGCGCGGCGCTGATGAAGCCGGCACTTTGGGCACCACCCTGCACCAGTTGTTCCAGCGCTCGTTTTCGGTGGCCAAAGAGGTGCGCACCAGCACCGAGATTGGCGCGCACTCCATCAGCATGGCGGCCGCCGCGGTGCGCCTGGCTTCGCAGTTGTTTGAAGACCTGCGGGAGATCAAAGTGCTGTTTGTGGGCGCGGGCGAGATGATTGAGCTCGTGGCCACGCACTTTGCCGCACGCGAGCCCAAGAGCATGACGCTGGCCAACCGCACCCTAGAGCGCGGTGAAAAGCTGGCCAGCCGCTTTGGCGCTCAAGCCATCCGCCTGGCTGACCTGCCCACGCGCCTGCATGAGTTTGACGCAGTGATCTCCTGCACCGCCAGCACCTTGCCCATCATTGGCTTGGGCGCTGTGGAGCGAGCTTTGAAGGCACGGCGCCGCAAACCCATGTTCATGGTCGACTTGGCCGTGCCGCGCGACATTGAGCCCGAGGTGGGCCAACTCAGCGATGTGTATCTCTACACCGTGGATGACCTCACCGAGGTGGTGCAAACCGCCGGTGAAAAGCGCCAAGCGGCCGTAGAGCAAGCCGAAGCCATCATCGACGCCGGGGTGCAAAGCTTCAGCCATTGGCTGGACCAGCGGGCCAGCGTGCCCTTGATCCAAGCCCTGCACAAACAGGCCGACACCTGGCGTGAGGCCGAGTTGGCCCGTGCCCGCAAAGCCTTGGCCAAAGGGGCTGACCTGGACAAGGTGATGGACGCCCTGACCCGCGGCCTGACGCAAAAAATGCTGCATGGCGCGATGGCTGAGCTGCATGCCAGCGAAGGCCCGCAGCGCCAGCATTTGGCCGAGACCGTCTCGCGCCTGTTCTTGCGCCAAGCACCGCTGGACCCCGCAGGCGAGGCCGCTTCGCCACCTAGCCCTGAGCCCGGCTCGCGCTAGCGACGCTGCTTGTTGCAGGCGCTGCAGGCCGATGGCCCAGAGCGCGGCAAACCTGACGTCAGGGCGTTTTGGCGCCCTCACCTTTTGCACTCACAGGCCGCGGCCCGCCCCCTTCTCAGCCGCCGCCTCAAACGCCCGACGGAGCCCCCATGAAAGACGCCATGCGCGTGCAATTGCAGCGGCTGGAGATGCGCCTCTCTGAGCTGGATGCCAGCCTCGCCGACCCGCGCTTGGCGGCCGATATGCAGCGCTTTCGCGCCCTGGCGCGCGAGCAGGCCGAAGCGGCCGAGGTGGTGGGCCTGTTCAGGCGCTATGAGCAGCGCGAGCGCGACCGGGCTGCGGCCCAAGAGATGCTGGACGACGCCGACATGGGTGAGATGGCGCGAGAAGAAATCAAAGAAGCCGACGCCGACATGGTGGACTTGCTGGAGGCCTTGCAAACCGCGCTGCTACCCCGCGACCCGGACGACGACCGCAATGCCTTTGTGGAAATCCGTGCGGGCACGGGGGGTGATGAGTCCGCCTTGTTTGCCGCCGACCTGACGCGCATGTACCTGCGCTATGCCGAAGGCCAAGGCTGGCGGGTCGAGGTGATGAGCGAGAACGCCTCGGACCTGGGCGGCTACAAAGAAATCGTGTTGCGCTTTGAAGGCAGCCGGGTCTATGAGCGCATGAAGTTTGAGTCCGGCGGCCACCGCGTTCAGCGCGTGCCGCAGACCGAAAGCCAGGGGCGCATCCACACCAGCGCTTGCACCGTGGCGGTGATGCCCGAGCCCGACGAAGCCGCCGAGGTCACCCTGAACCCGGCCGATCTGCGCATCGACACCTTCCGCGCCAGCGGCGCGGGCGGCCAGCACATCAACAAGACCGACAGCGCGATCCGCGTGACCCACCTGCCCACCGGCTTGGTGGCCGAGTGCCAAGACGACCGTTCGCAGCACCGCAACAAAGCCAAAGCCTTGGCGGTGCTGCAGGCCCGTCTGCAAGACAAAGAGCGCAGCGAACGCCAGGCCAAAGAGGCCGCCACCCGGCGGGAGCTGGTGGGCTCGGGCGACCGAAGTGACCGCATCCGCACCTACAACTTCCCGCAAGGGCGGCTGACCGACCACCGCATCAACCTGACGCTCTACAAGCTGGACCAGATCATGAACGGCGATCTCAGCGACGTGATGGCGGCTCTGCAAGCGGCCCGGGCCCAGCAGCAATTGGCGGCCTTGGAGAGCGGGCAGTGAGCGGGATCAGCATCGCCCAGGCGCTGAAGCAAGCGATGAGCGCGGCACCCGGGCCCGCGCTGGACCGGGTCGATGCCTTTGCGCTGCTAGGGCATGTTGTGCAGCGCGAGCGGGCTTGGCTGATCACCCATGACGAGCAAACCCTGACGCCCCAGGCAGCGGCTCAGTTTGAACAGCTCTGTGCGCGCCGCCAGCGCGGCGAGCCGGTGGCTTACCTCGTGGGGGAGCGCGAGTTCCATGGCCTGCGGCTGGCGGTCAACCCCGCTGTGCTGGTGCCCCGCCCGGACACCGAGACCCTGGTGGACTGGGCCCTGGAGTGGCTGGCGCAGGCCGATGCGGCGCGTCCAGCCCAGGTGCTGGACCTGGGCACCGGCAGCGGCGCCATCGCGCTAGCCGTGCGCCAGGCCTGCCCCCACTGCCACATGACGGCCGTGGACCTCAGCCTAGCTGCGCTGGCCCAAGCTCAAACCAACGGAGAGCGCCTGGGCTTGCCGGTGCACTGGCGCCAAGGTTCATGGTGGGACGCCGTAGCCGGGCAGCGCTTTGACCTGGTGCTCTCCAACCCGCCCTACATCGCCGAAGGTGACCCCCATTTGGCGGCCCTGCAGCATGAACCGAAGATGGCCTTAACCTCGGGTGCCGACGGCCTGGACGACCTGCGGCGCATCATCGCTCAGGCGCCTTCGCACCTGAACCTGGGCGGCAGTCTGCTGCTGGAGCATGGCTGGGACCAGGCTGATGCCGTGCAAGACCTGCTGCGCCAAGCGGGCTTTGAGAACATCAGCAGCCGGGCTGATTTGGGCGGACAGTGGCGTTGCACGGGTGGGCAGAATTTAAGGGTTAACACTTAAATCCGCGAGTGAAGCTGTGGGATAGAGGGTACTTTGCCGCGTTGTTAACACCCTGTTTCGAGAGCATCGCAGTAGGATGCGCTTCAGGGACGGTGAACTGCCGATATCCAGACAGTGTCGTCCAAGGGCTGAACTGCCCTGCCAATCTTGGGAGAGTCATCATGCGCCCCTCTAGCCTCACAGCCGCTGTACTTTGCGCCCTGCTGGTGCTTGTGCCCGCTGCTCAGGCGGCGGGGGAAGGGCTGCGCCCGGACCCTCAACGCGATCCTTGGCCACAGTGGCAGAACCGGCTGGCGAATTTGAATAGCCCAGCAGCGACGGCTGGCCTGGGCTTGGGCAATCACCTCCCGCTGGGGTCGGCCCGCTGGAGCGGAGACCATTATTTCAGCTGGGGTCGCTTGAGCGACGCTGGCGGCCTGCGTGCCACCGGGGCTTTGCTGTGGCCGAGTGCCAAGTCGCAGCTCGACAGCAACCCCTTCAGCAGCCCATGGTGGCGGCAGGCCACAGCCAGTGGCACCGCCTGGGCAGCGCATGACCCAGACGCCCCCAGCACGCCCGCAGCCTATGTGGGCTTGGGCTACAGCGCCTACTGGGCCAAGCTGGGTATCGGCCTAAGTGCTGACCTGGGCATGGTCTCTCAGCGCCCCAGCCAATTGCTGCAAATGGGCCGCGGCAATGAGAGCCTGTGGCGCAGCCTGCAGGTCTCGCCCATGCTGCAAGTGAACCTCTCCTACGCGTTCTAGCGCCTGTTCACGGCATACTCAGCACTACAAACCAGCGGGGTTTGAGACGCTCGGCGAGCGCTCCAACCCCGCTTTGCCGTATAAACCCGGCTTCACTTCTTGAATTTGCAGAGCATTCCATGGACGACGTACAGCAACGCATCGATCAACTCGTGAAGAGCAACAAAGTGGTGCTCTTCATGAAGGGTACCGCGCAGTTCCCCCAGTGCGGCTTTTCGGGCCGTGCGGTCCAGGTGCTCAAAGCCTGCGGCGTGAGCAATCTGGTGACCTTCAATGTGCTGGAAGACGAAGGCGTGCGCCAGGGCATCAAGGACTATGCCAATTGGCCCACCATTCCCCAGCTCTACATCAATGGGGAGTTCGTTGGCGGCTCGGACATCATGATGGAGATGTACCAGTCGGGCGAGTTGCAGCAAACGCTGTCTGCCTGAGCCTTCTGACCCTACCTGCGTTAGCGCACCATGGCGACCCCCAGCGCACCGCGCATCATTGTCGGGATCACGGGGGCCTCCGGTGCGCTGTATGGCGTGCAACTGCTGCAGCGCCTGCGCGAGGTGGGCGCGCACACACACTTGGTGGCCACACCGGCCGGCATCTTGAATGTGCACCATGAGCTGGGGCTGGACCGCGCCGGGCTGGAAGCCCTGGCCAGCGAAAGCCATTCGCCGGGCGACATCGGTGCCTGCATTGCCAGCGGCAGCCACCGCACCCAGGCCATGGTGGTGGCGCCTTGCACCATGAAGACCTTGGCCGCCCTTGCGCATGGCTTTGGCGACAACCTGCTGACGCGTGCCGCCGATGTCACGCTCAAGGAGCGGCGTAGGTTGATCCTGATGGTGCGTGAAACGCCCTTCAACCTGGCGCACCTGCGCAATATGACGGCGGTGACTGAGATGGGCGGTGTGATCTTCCCGCCGCTGCCCGCCTTCTATCACCGCCCTCAAACCATCGAAGCGCTAGTGGCCGACACGGTGGAGCGGGTGATGGAAATGCTGGGCGTGGCTGAGGCCCAGCCGCAGCGCTGGACGGGGCTTTGACTCAGTCCGGCGGCAGCCACAGCCGCCGCGAGGCCATCACCGCATTCGGATATTCGGCCCTGCCCCGGCTGCCGTTGTAGCGGCCCAGGCCCATGAAGAGATCGCCCTTTTCGCGATCTAAGTAATGGCGCAGGATCACGCAGCCAAATCGCATATTGGTCTGCATGTGAAACAGCTTGGCGGGGTCGCCATCACCAATCAGTCGAGCCCAAAAAGGCATGACTTGCATATAGCCGCGCGCGCCCGCCACGCTAATGGCGTACTTGCGAAAGCCGCTTTCCACCTGCACCAGGCCCAGCACCAGCGCCGGCTCCAGGCCTGCACGCTTGCTTTCGTACCAAAGCGTCTCCAAAAACTCCAAGCGGGTTTGGGTTTCTGATTTGCGGCGCTTGAGCCGGTCGCTCATGGCGCCCAGCCATTTCAGGTAGACCAAGCGGTCTTCCACCCGGTCGAACTGAACCTTGGGCGGCGAGCCATCGGCCACCGCAGCCGCCAAAGCACCCCGCACGGAGTCTGCCAAAGGCTCTTCCGCTTGGCGGCCGGCCCAAGCCGGAGCGCCCAAGCCCATGCCCGCCAGCCCCGCCGCCGAGGCCAGCACACTGCGCCGAGACAGGCCAAGCTGCGCAGCACGGCTGTGCAGTGGCAGGGAGTCAGGCGCAGCCAGCGTCATGCGGCCAAACGCGTGCGAACCAGGGCCAGCACATCCGCCACGGCCACTTTGCTGGCCTCTGCATCCCGGCGGCCTTGCAGCTCCAGCTGGCCTTCCTTCAAGCCACGGTCGGAGATGACCACGCGCAGCGGCACGCCGATCAACTCCCAGTCGGCAAACATGGCACCGGGGCGCTCGCCACGGTCATCCAAGATGACATCCACGCCGGCGGCTTGCAGCTCGGCATACAAGCTGTGCGCCGCTGCCTTGACCTCTTCGGAGCGGTCCATGCCGATGGGGCACAGCGCCACTTCAAAGGGGGCAATGGTGGAAGGCCAGACGATGCCACGCGCGTCATGGTTTTGCTCAATGGCCGCGCCCAAGATGCGGGTGACGCCAATGCCGTAGCAGCCCATCACAAAATGCTGGGGCTTGCCGTTCTCGTCCAGGAAGGTGGCGTTCATGTCCTTGGAGTATTTGGTCCCCAGCAAGAACACATGGCCCACTTCGATACCGCGCTGAATGGCCAGCACGCCTTGGCCATCCGGTGAAGGGTCACCCTCCACCACGTTGCGTAGGTCGGCCACGGCATCGGGTTCGGGCAGGTCACGACCCCAGTTCACGCCAGTCAGGTGGAAGTCCACCTCATTGGCGCCGCAAACGAAGTCACTCATCAAGGCCACGGTACGGTCTGCGACCACCTTGACGGGTTTCTTCAAGCTCACAGGGCCTAGGTAGCCTGGCTTGCAGCCGAAGTGGTCTTCGATCTCCGCCAAGGTGGCAAATCGGAAACCAGCCTTGAGGCCCTCGACCTTGCTGGCCTTGACTTCGTTCAAGTCATGGTCGCCGCGCAGCAGCAGTAACCAGACGGTGGACTTGGCGATCTCGCCGTGCTCATTGAGTTCATCCGTGGCAAGAGCCAAGGACTTCACCGTCTGAGCCAAAGGCAAGGCCAGCAACTCAGCCACGTCAGCGCAGGTGCTCTTGCCAGGTGTCGGCGTCTTGGCCAGCGCTTGTGAGGCTGCGCCACGCGCCGGTAGCAGAGCCACGCCTTCAGCCAACTCGATGTTGGCGGCGTAGTCACTGGTCGGGCAGTAGACGATGGCGTCTTCACCCGTGTCTGCGATCACTTGAAACTCATGCGAGATTTCGCCACCGATGGCGCCGGTGTCCGCCGCCACGGCACGGTACTGCAGACCAAAGCGGTCGAAGATGCGCTTGTAGGCATCGAACATGCCTTGATAGCTGACGGTGGCGGCTGCCACATCGCGGTCGAAGGAGTAAGCGTCCTTCATGGTGAACTCGCGTCCACGCATCACGCCAAACCGGGGGCGACGCTCATCGCGAAACTTAGTTTGGATGTGATAGAAATTCTTGGGCAACTGCTTGTAGCTGCGCAGCTCTTGGCGCGCCACATCGGTGATGACCTCTTCCGAGGTGGGCTGGATGATGAAGTCACGACCATGGCGGTCTTTGACGCGCAGCAGCTCCGGCCCCATCTTGTCAAAGCGGCCGGTCTCCTGCCACAGCTCGGCCGGCTGGACCACCGGCATCAGCATCTCCAACGCACCCGCGCGGTTCATCTCTTCGCGGATGATGGCTTCGACCTTGCGAATGACCCGCAGGCCCATGGGCATGTAGTTGTAGATGCCGGCGCCCAAGCGCTTGATCATGCCGGCCCGCATCATCAGCTTGTGGCTGACCACTTCGGCGTCGGCGGGGGCTTCTTTGAGGGTGGAGATGAAGAACTGGGAGGCTTTCATGGGCGCAGCTTTGGGAAGGCAACTGAACAGCAGAGGCCCTGTTCGGGTAAGCGAGAGACTGCTCACCCTGGCCTCGCGGTGCTATATTGGTTTCAGTTCAAAAATTGGGGTTTGATTATGCTCGACCGCGAAGGCTACCGGCCTAACGTCGGCATCATCCTGCTCAACTCGCGCAACCAGGTTTTCTGGGGTAAGCGCTTGCGTACCCACTCCTGGCAGTTCCCGCAAGGGGGCATCAAGTATGGCGAGTCGCCTGAGCAGGCGATGTTCCGCGAATTGCATGAAGAAGTCGGCCTGCACCCGGAGCACGTCCAAATCTTGGCGCGCACCCGCGACTGGCTGCGCTACAACGTGCCCGATCACTTCATCCGCAAGGATGCGCGCGGCCACTACAAAGGCCAAAAGCAGATTTGGTTTTTGTTGCGGCTGCTGGGCCGCGACAGTGACATGAACCTGCGTGCCACCAGCCACCCAGAGTTCGACGCTTGGCGTTGGAACGATTATTGGGTACCGCTGGACGTGGTGATCGAGTTCAAGCGCGGGGTCTATGAAATGGCGCTGACCGAGTTGGCGCGCTATCTACCGCGCCCGCACCATCACAACCGCTATCTGCGCAGCGGCATGCGCAGCGGTGAGCGACGCGAGCCCCATGACGAGGCCCCACCCATTGCAGAGGTCAGCCCTGAGATGACGGGGCAGCCGCCCCCGTGATGACTAGGTTGTCGCGGTGAATCAGCTCGGGCTCGTTGGTAAAGCCCAGCAGCGCTTCAATCTGCGATGAAGGCTTGCGGGCAATGAGCCGAGCCTCGGTGCTGGCGTAGTTGGCCAGGCCTCGGGCAATCTCAACCCCACCGCCGGAGCGCACGGCGATCACATCCCCGCGGTGGAAGTCACCCTCCACGCCCACCACGCCGATGGGCAGCAGGCTCTTGCCCTCGTCGCGCAGCTTGATGACGGCACCGTCGTCTACCGTAACGGCGCCGCGCAGTTGCAAGTGATCGGCCATCCATTGCTTGCGGGCCGCCAGTTTGGCGGTACCTGCCAGCAGCGCGGTGCCAATGGATTCGCCTTGGGTCAGGCGCAGCAGCACATCCGGCTCGCGGCCCCAGGCGATGACGGTGCTGGCACCACTGCCAGCGGCGCGCTTGGCCGCCAAAATCTTGGTGATCATGCCGCCCGTGCCCACGCCGGAGCCGGCACCACCGGCCATTTGCTCTAGCACCGGGTCGCCGGCCTGTGCCACGTCGATGAAGCGGGCGTCGGGGTTCTTGCGGGGGTCGGCGCTGTAGAGGCCACGCTGATCGGTCAGGATGACCAGCGCGTCGGCTTCCACCAAATTGGCCACGAGTGCGCCCAAGGTGTCGTTGTCGCCAAACTTGATTTCATCGTTGACGACAGTGTCGTTCTCGTTGATCACCGGAATGACATGCAGACCCAGCAGCGTCAACAAGGTGGAGCGGGCATTGAGGTAGCGCTCTCTGTCGGCCAAGTCGGCGTGGGTGAGCAAGACTTGCGCGCTGCCAATACCGTGCTCGGACAGCTTGCTTTCGTACATCTGCACCAAGCCCATTTGACCCACGGCCGCAGCGGCTTGCAGCTCGTGCAACTCTTTGGGGCGGCTGGCCCAGCCCAGGCGCTTCATGCCTTCGGCAATCGCACCGCTGGAGACCATGATGACCTCTTTGCCTTGGCTGGCCAGTGCCGCCAACTGACGGCACCAGGTGCCAATGGCTTCAGCGTCCACCCCCCGGCCCTCGTTGGTGACCAGGCTGGAGCCCACCTTCACGACAATGCGGCGGGCGTTCTTGAGGGCGTCAGTCATCCGAGGCTCACTGGTCAGCAGAGCGATCAAAGCGGGGGTCGAGGTCGACATCGGTGCGGTCGAAGCGCGGATCAGGCTCGGGCGGTGGCGGGGTTTGCTCGGCCGCCACATGCGCCCAAATGGCGTGAATCAAGGGCTGCAGGCCTTCACGCGCCAGGGCCGAGATCTCGAACACCGGGCCCTTCCATTTGTAGCGCTTCACAAAATCTTTAATGCGCTTGACCCGCTCGTCCTCAGGCACCATGTCGAGCTTGTTGAGCACCAACCAGCGCGGCTTGCTGTGCAGCTCTTCGTCGTACTTTTTCAGCTCGGCTACGATGGCTTTGGCCTGCGCAACCGGGTCGACCGCATCATCAAACGGTGCCAAGTCCACGATGTGCAGCAACAAGCGCGTGCGCTGCAAGTGGCGCAAGAAGCGATGGCCCAAGCCAGCACCTTCCGAGGCGCCTTCGATCAAGCCCGGAATGTCGGCGACGACAAAGCTTTTTTCGGGGCCGACACGCACCACCCCCAGGTTGGGGTGCAAGGTGGTGAAGGGGTAATCCGCAATCTTGGGCCGGGCATTGGAGATGGCCGAAATCAAGGTGGACTTGCCTGCATTGGGCATGCCCAGCAGGCCCACGTCGGCCAGCACGCGCAGCTCCAGCTTAACCTTGAAGCCCTCACCAGGCCAGCCTGGGGTGTGCTGACGTGGCGCCCGGTTGGTCGCCGTCTTGTAGTGCAGGTTGCCAAAGCCGCCGTCACCGCCCTTGGCCAGCAAGGTGGGGGTTTCCGGGTCCAGCAACTCGGCCATCACGCGGCCGGTTTCGACGTCGGTGATGATGGTGCCCACCGGCATGCGCAAAATGATGTCGTCGGCGGCAGCACCAAAGCAGTCCGCGCCGCGACCCGACTCGCCGTTGCGCGCTTCGTGGCGGCGCGCATAGCGATAGTCGATCAGGGTGTTGAGGTTGCGGTCTGCCACAGCGTAAACACTGCCGCCACGCCCGCCATCACCCCCATCGGGGCCGCCGAACGGGATGAATTTTTCGCGGCGAAAGCTCGCGCAGCCCGCGCCGCCGTTCCCGGCAGCGATGTCGATGGTGGCTTCGTCAACGAATTTCATGATGTTCAGCGCCAAAAAGGAAAAGCCCCGGATGGCCGGGGCTTTGAGCCGCCCCCGAGTTTGGGGAGCGAATCGGGACCTGCTGGGATTACAGCGGAGTCACGATGACGGTGTGGCGATTCAGCTCGCCCTGCACCTTGAAGGACACGGTGCCATCAACCAGTGCAAACAGCGTGTGGTCACGGCCCATGCCGACATTGGTGCCAGCGTGGAACTTGGTGCCGCGCTGACGCACGATGATGGACCCTGCCGAGATGGCCTGGCCACCGAAGGCCTTCACACCCAGCATCTTTGGTTTGGAGTCGCGGCCGTTACGCGTTGAGCCGCCGCCCTTTTTCTGTGCCATGGATCAGTACTCCTTGGATCAGCCGTTGACCGCGCTGATTTCCAGCTCGGTGTAGTTCTGGCGATGACCGCCATGCTTCTGGTAGTGCTTACGGCGACGCATCTTGAAGATGCGAACCTTGTCATGACGACCATGCGCCACGATAGTGGCCTTCACGCTTGCACCGCTCACCAGGGGAGTCCCGACCTTCAGTTCAGCGCCGTTTCCGACAGCCAACACCTGATCAATCACGATTTCCTGGCCAACGTCCGCAGCAATCTGTTCTACCTTGATCTTTTCGCCGGCTGCAACTTTGTATTGCTTGCCACCGGTTTTTATGACCGCGTACATATATGACCTCTCAAGAACAATGCTCTGAAACCTGTTTCCAGAGCTTCTTTACCTCGCACCTCCAAAGCCCACCACTCCCGGCAGACCCATTACGGGCGAGCCAAAGATTCTAGCACGACCTACAACTGACCGCAAACACCCCAAGATAGCCAGGCGTAGCGCCGTGCGACAGGCTTCTTATAATCAGCCGCTTTGCCGCCCGCCCGCCTGCGCACATCATCATGTCGTCCGCCACCACCACTGCTACAGCCGCCCCCCGCCCGCAGGACCCCATGGCGGCCCAGATGGCGAAAGTGGATGACGTTATTCGCGCGCGCCTATCTTCCGATGTGGCGCTGATCGAGCAGATTTCGCACTACATCATCGGCGCAGGGGGTAAGCGCATTCGCCCGCGCTTGGTGCTGCTGTTTGCGCAAGCACTGGGTTATGAAGGAGAGCACCAGTACGAGTTGGCCGCCATCGTGGAGTTCATCCACACCGCCACCTTGCTGCATGACGATGTGGTGGATGAGTCCTCGCTGCGCCGCGGACGTGAAACTGCCAACGCCTTGTTCGGCAATGCTGCGTCGGTGCTGGTGGGCGACTTCCTGTATTCCCGCGCCTTCCAGATGATGGTGTCGGTGAACCGCATGCGGGTGCTCGAGGTCTTGGCCGACGCCACCAATGTGATCGCTGAAGGCGAAGTGCTGCAATTGCTGAACATGCACGACCCTGACATTGCGGTTGAGCAATATTTGCGGGTGATTCGCTTCAAGACAGCCAAGCTGTTTGAAGCCAGCGCGCGCTTGGGCGCCGTGATCGCCGATGCCTCCAAAGAAGTGGAGGACGCCTGCGCCGCCTATGGCCGCTCACTCGGTACAGCCTTCCAGTTGGTGGACGATCTGCTGGACTACGAAGGCCACACTGAAGCACTGGGCAAGAACGTGGGCGATGACCTTCGTGAAGGCAAACCCACGCTGCCACTGCTGGTGGCGATGGAGCGCGGCAGCGCCGAAGAGCGACAGCTCATTCGCCACGCTATCGAGCATGGCGAGGTTGAGCGCCTGGCCGAGATTGTGGAACTAGTACGGCGCACAGGCGCTCTGGACGCCACTCGCGACGCCGCCCGTCTGGAGGCTCAGGAGGCCAGCGCCTGCATTTCCACTTTGCCCCCCTCAGCGGCTTCGCGGGCTCTGCTAGAATTATCGGCTCGATCGGTTGAGCGCTCGTCCTGAGCGCTGGCAACTTTGGTCGCACGGGGTGTAGCTTAGCCTGGTAGAGCGCTACGTTCGGGACGTAGAGGCCGGAGGTTCGAATCCTCTCACCCCGACCACTTTGGAGTTGGGTGACTGCAATGGTCACCAGTTTGATGCCTGCTCCTCCCTCCCCTTTCTCCGACGCTCAAGTCCTCAGTTAATGGCACTGTGTGCGCAGTCTGTCACTGCACAGGGTCACTCGTGTTTACAGGCCCGAGCGCATCGGCGATGATGCTCCATTGTGGATTTTTTGCGCGCTGAACTAGCTGCCCTGCCGTGGATACGCTGAACGAACTCCCCTCCGCTGCCCTCTCTGGCGTTGCCCGAGTCTTGGTGCATGGCGGTCGCCTCACGGCCAAAGCTGCAGAGGAACTGACGCTTCAAGCCAAAGATCGCAAGGTCAGCTTTGTGGAGGCGCTGATCAGCTCCAACACCATGACGCCGGTGTCCTTGGCGCACTCTCTGGCTCATGCCTTGTCAGTACCCCTGCTGGACTTGGACGCGATTGACGCCCAGAGAATCCCTCGTGGTTTTTTGGATAGCAAGCTGATTGCGCAGTACAAGGTGCTGCCTCTTGGCAAGCGTGGCAGCCGCCTGTTTTTGGCCTGCGCCGACCCCACCGACCAAGAAGCCAGTGAGCGCATCAAGTTTGCGACGCAGCTTTCACCAGAATGGATTCTGGTGGAGCATGACAAGCTCAGCATGCGCCTTCAGGAGCAAAGTGCCAGTGCCGCTCAGGCGCTTGAGGCCATCTCCACCACCGATTTCGACTTTGAAGTCTCAGCCGAAGAAGAGGCCGCCCCCGCCAATGCAGAGGCCGTGGCCGAGGTGGAAGACGCACCGGTCGTGCGCTTTCTTCAGAAGATGCTGGTAGACGCCATCAATATGCGGGCCTCGGACTTGCACTTCGAGCCTTATGAGTTCAATTACCGGGTTCGCTTCCGTGTGGACGGCGAGCTCAGAGAAATTACCCAGCCACCGATTGCCATCAAGGACAAGCTGGCCTCGCGCATCAAGGTGATTTCGCGCTTGGATATTTCCGAGAAGCGTGTTCCCCAAGACGGCCGGATGAAGCTGCGTTTCGGCACCAAGTCCATCGATTTTCGGGTCAGCACACTGCCAACGCTGTTTGGCGAGAAGATCGTGATCCGTATCCTGGATTCGTCCAGCGCCCGGCTGGGCATTGAGGCACTGGGCTATGAGCCGGTCGAAAAAGAGCGGCTGATGCACGCCATCCGCAGACCTTACGGCATGGTGCTGGTGACTGGCCCCACAGGTAGCGGCAAAACGGTGTCGCTCTATACCTGCCTGAATATCCTGAACCAGCCAGGCGTCAACATCTCGACCGTGGAAGACCCGGCTGAAATCAACTTGCCCGGTATCAACCAAGTCAATGTCAATGACAAGGCAGGGCTGAATTTTGCCTCTGCACTGAAAGCCTTCCTGCGGCAAGATCCAGACGTGATCATGGTCGGCGAAATCCGAGACTTGGAAACTGCGGACATTGCGATCAAGGCCGCGCAAACCGGGCACTTGGTGCTGTCCACCTTGCACACCAACGATGCGCCCTCAACCCTGAATCGTTTGTTGAACATGGGCGTAGCGCCCTTCAATATCGCCGCCAGTGTGCTGTTGATCACGGCCCAGCGCTTGGTTCGCAAGCTTTGTGAAAACTGCAAGTCCCCTACTGAATATCCTCGCGAAGCCTTGCTCAAGGCTGGTTTTCGGGAAGAAGAGTTGGATGGCACCTGGAAGCCGTACAAGGCTGTGGGCTGCTCGTCTTGCAACAATGGTTACAGAGGTCGGCTTGGGATTTACCAAGCCATGCCGATATCGGATGAGATAGAACGCCTGATCATCACGCAGGGCACCGTGGCAGAGATCGCCGCCCAAGCCCAGCGGGAAGGCGTTCGCGATCTGCGTCAGTCGGGTCTGGTCAAGGTCACGCTCGGGGCAACCACCCTGGAAGAGGTGATCTCCGCCACCAATGAATGAGATCTGCAGCACTGTTGCAGATCAGTTAAATCACCGTGGGAGCGCTTGGAGGCTCAATGGCAACAGCAACAGCGGTTAAAGGCATCAAAGATTACATCTTTGAATGGGAAGGTAAGGACCGCAACGGCAAGATTGTGCGGGGCGAGCAGCGCGCCGGTGGCGAAGCGGCCGTCACGGCCAGCTTGCGTCGTCAAGGCGTGCTGGTCACCAAGATTCGCAAGCGCCGCACCTCGGGCGGGCGCTCGATCGGTGGCAAAGACATTGCCATTTTCACCCGCCAGTTGGCGACCATGATGAAGGCTGGCGTGCCCTTGCTGCAGGCTTTTGACATCGTGGCGCGCGGGAGCGCCAACCCTCGGATGACGCGCCTCTTGACCGAGATTCGGTCCGAAGTGGAAACCGGCACCAGTTTGTCAGCCGCCTTCAGGCGTCATCCCAAATACTTCGATACGCTTTACTGCAATTTGGTGGAAGCCGGTGAGGCCGGCGGTATCTTGGAGGAGTTGCTGAGCCGCTTGGCGGTCTACCAAGAAAAGACCTTGGCCATCAAGCAAAAGGTCAAGTCGGCACTGATGTACCCCACCGCAGTGTTGGTGGTGGCCTTCATCGTCGTGGTCGTGATCATGCTGTTTGTGGTGCCAGCCTTCGAGAGCGTGTTCAGCAGCTTCGGTGCGCAATTGCCCACCCCCACCCTCATGGTCATCGCCATGAGCAAGTTCTTTGTCAATTACTGGTGGGCCATGTTGCTCGTGCTGGGCGGCGGCGGCTATATGTTCGTCCAGACGTGGCGGCGCTCAGAGCACATGCAGTTGGTCATGGACCGCTTCATGTTGAACATGCCCATTTTTGGCGACTTGGTCCGTAAGTCCGTCATTGCGCGCTGGACGCGCACCCTGTCCACCATGTTCGCAGCCGGCGTTCCCTTGGTCGAAGCCCTGGATTCGGTGGGGGGCACGTCGGGCAATGTGGTGTATGCCAAAGCCACTGAACAGATCCAGCGTGATGTGGCAGCTGGTGGCGGCTTGACACTGTCCATGAATGCTTCGGGCGTGTTTCCGAGCATGGTGCTTCAAATGGCGGGCATCGGCGAAGAGTCTGGCGCCTTGGACGATATGTTGGGACGCGCTGCCGAGTTCTATGAAGAGGAAGTCGACGAGATCGTCAAGGGTCTTTCCAGCCTGATGGAGCCCATCATCATTGTGGTCTTGGGTACCATCATTGGCGGCATCGTGGTCGCCATGTACCTGCCCATCTTCAAGCTCGGCCAAGTGGTCTAAGCAGCGATGTTCGACCTGACCGCCCTGCAGTGGCTGATCGCCCCTGCACCACTGCTGGTGCTGGGCCTGTTGATTGGCAGCTTCTTGAATGTGGTGATCCACCGCATGCCGCTCATGCTGGAGCGTGGCTGGCTGGGTGACATTGCCGATTTTCTGCAAGACCGCAAGACGCTGGATCGCGTGTTGGGAGATCAAGCGGTCAAGCGCTTGGGCGACCCTGCCGGCCAAGGCCAACGCTTGGCGGCAGAACTGGCGCAACTCCCGCGCCTGGGTCTCTCAAAGCCTCGTTCACGCTGCCCGCATTGTGGGCATCAGATCACCTGGCACGAGAACATTCCCCTGCTGAGCTGGCTGATGCTCAAAGGCCGTTGCTCGGCGTGCAAGGCCCCCATCTCGGTGCGCTATCCGCTCATTGAGCTGCTCACTGGCCTGCTGTTTGGCGCAGTGGCTTGGCGCTTTGGCGCCAGTGCTGCCACCATCGTGTATTGCACCGCCACCGCCGTCATGGTGGCAGCCGCCTTCATTGACCTGGATACCACCCTGCTGCCCGACAACCTGACCTTGCCGCTGATCGCGCTCGGCCTGATTGCCGCCTGGCTGAAATGGACTCCCGTCTCCCTGCCCGATGCAGCACTGGGTGCGGTATTTGGCTACCTCTCGCTTTGGTCCGTGTCCACCGTCTACGGC
Organism: Ideonella sp.; assembly: GCF_044358605.1. Classification (GTDB taxonomy): domain Bacteria; phylum Pseudomonadota; class Gammaproteobacteria; order Burkholderiales; family Burkholderiaceae_C; genus Ideonella. Next base: position 118,098 of record NZ_JBIKNQ010000001.1, on the reverse strand, counting down.
TTGATCAAAGGCCAAGTCGGCATGGCCGAAGGCGACTTCAAGCTCTTGGCGGGTCTGGGCGCCTTGTTGGGTTGGCAGGCCTTGCTGCCCATCATCCTGATGTCCTCGGTGGTGGGGGCAGCGATCGGCATTTTTCTGATCGTGGCCAAGGGGCATAACCGCGAGGTCCCGATCCCCTTCGGCCCTTATCTGGCCGGCGGTGGCATGGTCGTAATCTTGATGGGGCATCAGGCCGTGATGAGCCTCATCAACATTTGAGACCAAGATGCCGGCAGCCCTGCGCATCGGCCTGACCGGCGGCATCGGCAGTGGCAAAAGCACCGTCGCCGCTCTGCTGGCTAGCCGAGGCGCACTGGTGGTCGATACCGACGCCATCGCACGCAGCCTGACAGCCCCGGGCGGTGCAGCGCTCCCGGCCATCGCTCAAGCCTTCGGACAAGACGCCATCGGCCCAGATGGCGCACTGGATCGCGCGAAGATGCGCGAGCGCGTTTTTGGCAATGTCGAGGCGCTCAAGCAGCTAGAAGCCATCTTGCACCCCCTCATCCAGGCACAGGCGCAAGCCCAGGCCCAGGCGGCGCGGGCGGGTCAAACCGTGGTGTTTGATGTACCGCTGTTGGTCGAATCTGGCCACTGGGTCAGCCGAGTCGACAAAGTGTTGGTGGTGGACTGCAGCACCGAAGAACAAGTGCGCCGCGTGATGGCGCGCAGCGGCTGGACCGAGGCCGAGACCCAACGGGTGATCGCCAAGCAAGCCAGCCGCCAAGCACGCGCTGCTGTGGCCGATGCGGTGATCCTTAACGACGGCATCAGCCTGTCAGCCTTGGCGCAGGAGGTAGATGCCGTGTGGGATCGTTGGCATCCACCTGATTCAACAGATTGAAACCTCCGCGCTGTGGAACAATCCACGCTCACCGCACTTGGGTCTGGACATCATCTTGGTTCTCTACGAATACCCGTTCAACGAAGGCATCCGCACCATGCTGCGGCTCGAACACCTGTTCGGGCGCCTGGAGATGCTGGTGGCCCGGGACGATGCGGTCGACCACCACTTTGCCTTGGTCACGCTGTTCGAGATCATGGATGTGGCCTCGCGAGCGGACTTGAAGTCCGACGTACTCAAAGAGTTGGAACGCCATCGCAACCAGTTGCAGAGCTACCGCGGCCATCCCGGTGTGTCCGAGAAGGCCCTGGATGAGGTCATTGACCGCATCGACCACACCCACGGTGCGCTCAATCAAGTTTCCGGCAAGGCTGGGCAGGCCCTGACCACCAACGAATGGCTGATGAGCATCCGCAGCCGCATCAGCATTCCGGCCGGCACTTGCGAGTTTGACTTGCCCGCCTACTTTGCTTGGCAGCAGCACCCGGCCACGGCCCGGCGTGCCGACTTGGGCAAGTGGATCGCCTCGCTGGTGCCTTTGGCCCAAGCCCTGCAGTTATTGCTGCGCCTGCTGCGCGATGCCGGCGTGCCCCACCGTGTGGTGGCCAAGGGCGGGCAGTATCAACAAAGCTTGCCCCAAGGCAAGACCTACCAACTCTTGCGCGTTCGCATCGACCCGAATTGCGGTTTGGTGCCGGAGATCACCGGCCATCGCCTGATGGTGTCCGTGCGTCTGATGCGCCCCGATGCCGACGGCCGCCTGCGCCCCGCCACCGAAGAAACGGCGCTGGACCTGGCGCTGTGCGCCTGATAGCGCCCTTGATCTGTTGCGACGATGACCGCCCCCACCCCTACGCCCGCCTTGACCAAGGCCATTGAAGTGGCTTGCCCCGGCTGCGGCGAAGCCACGTGGTATTCGGCCCAAAACCCCTACCGGCCTTTTTGCAGTGCGCGCTGCCAGGGCCATGATTTCGGCGCCTGGGCGAGCGAGCACTACCGCGTCAACGCCGCCCCCACAGCAGCACAAGACGAAGAGTAAGTAGCCACTCTCTGTAGTGGGTACAGCATGGGCTATGTCTGCCCTCTTGAAACCGCACAAGCCGCCCCTATAATGCTTGTTAGCACTCGATTGAGTGGAGTGCTAACAAGCATTCGTCACCGCTGCTGAGGTGGTGACTCCCAAGGTGAATGGGTGGCGTGCACTGCGCAACCCCACCCTCTTTGTCTGACCCTTATCCGTCTTAGGAGACGCAATGAAACTCCGTCCGTTGCATGATCGCGTGATCGTCAAGCGCCTGGAACTTGAAACCAAGACCGCTTCCGGCATCGTCATCCCCGACAACGCCGCAGAGAAGCCTGACCAGGGCGAAGTCTTGGCTGTGGGCCCCGGCAAGCGCAACGACAAGGGCGATTTCGTGGCCCTGAACATCAAGGTCGGTGACCGCGTGCTGTTCGGCAAATACTCTGGCCAGACCGTCAAGGTCGACGGCGAAGAGCTGCTGGTCATGAAAGAAGACGACCTGTTTGCCGTGGTGGAAAAGTGAGTCGCCCAGCGATTTACTTTCGTCAAAGGCTCTCTGGGCAGCGCCGAGAGATCGGGCTGAAGCCCCGCCTAAGACAGCCGCCGCACACTTCACATTGAACACCTGAATTCGGAGAAATCAACATGGCAGCAAAAGACGTCATCTTTGGCGCAGACGCCCGTCACCGCATGGTCGAAGGCGTGAACATCTTGGCCAACGCGGTCAAGGTCACCCTGGGCCCGAAGGGCCGCAACGTGGTGCTCGAGCGCTCCTTCGGCGCCCCCACCGTGACCAAGGACGGTGTGTCCGTGGCCAAAGAAATCGAGCTGAAAGACAAGCTCCAGAACATGGGCGCACAGATGGTCAAGGAAGTTGCTTCCAAGACCTCTGACAACGCTGGCGACGGCACCACCACCGCGACCGTGCTGGCTCAGGCCATCGTGCGCGAAGGCATGAAGTACGTGGCCGCCGGCATGAACCCGATGGACCTGAAGCGCGGCATCGACAAGGCGGTCACCGCCTTGGTGGCTGAGCTGAAGAAGGCCTCCAAGGCCACCACCACCTCCAAGGAAATCGCGCAAGTCGGCACCATCTCTGCCAACAGCGACGACTCCATCGGTGAAATCATCGCCTCGGCGATGGACAAGGTGGGCAAGGAAGGCGTCATCACCGTTGAAGACGGCAAGAGCCTGAACAACGAGCTGGACGTCGTCGAAGGCATGCAGTTCGACCGCGGCTACCTGTCGCCCTACTTCATCAACAACCAAGAAAAGCAATCCGCGATTCTGGACAACCCCTTCGTGCTGCTGTACGACAAGAAGGTGTCCAACATCCGTGACCTGCTGCCCACGCTGGAAGCCGTGGCCAAGGCTGGCCGTCCGCTGCTTATCATCGCTGAAGAAGTCGAAGGCGAAGCCCTGGCGACTCTGGTGGTCAACACCATCCGTGGCATCCTGAAGGTCGTGGCTGTCAAGGCTCCGGGCTTTGGCGACCGCCGCAAGGCCATGCTGGAAGACATCGCCATCCTGACCGGTGGCAAGGTCATCGCTGAAGAAGTCGGCCTGTCCCTGGAGAAGGTCACCCTGGCCGATCTGGGCCAAGCCAAGCGCGTCGAAGTGGGCAAGGAAAACACCATCATCATCGATGGCCATGGTGCTGCTGCCGACATCGAAGCCCGCGTCAAGCAAGTTCGCGTGCAAATCGAAGAAGCCACCTCTGACTACGACCGCGAAAAGCTGCAAGAGCGCGTGGCCAAGTTGGCTGGCGGTGTGGCCGTCATCAAGGTCGGTGCTGCCACCGAAGTCGAGATGAAGGAAAAGAAGGCCCGCGTTGAAGACGCCCTGCACGCCACGCGCGCTGCTGTGGAAGAAGGCATTGTGGCTGGTGGTGGCGTGGCGCTGCTGCGCGCCCGTCAAGCCGCTGGCCACATCAAGGGTGACAACGCTGACCAAGACGCCGGCATCAAGCTGGTGTTGAAGGCCATCGAAGCCCCCTTGCGTGAGATCGTGGCCAACGCCGGTGGCGAGCCTTCGGTGGTGGTCAACGCCATCCTGGCGGGCTCGGGCAACTACGGCTTCAATGCGGCCAACGACACCTATGGCGACATGATCGACATGGGCATTCTGGACCCCACCAAGGTGACCCGTACAGCCCTGCAAAACGCTGCTTCGGTCTCCAGCCTGATGCTGACCACCGAGTGCATGATTGCCGAAGCGCCTAAGGATGACGCTCCCTCTATGCCCGGCGGCGGCATGGGTGGCATGGGCGGCATGGGCATGGACATGTAATTTGTCTGGCCCAGGCTTCACAGCCTTCAGCCAAAAGGCCACCTTCGGGTGGCCTTTTTTCGTTCCAGCCCATGGACAATGCATCGCATGTTCGCGCGACTGATTTATCTGTTATCTGGCCTGCTGCTGGCTCTGCCCCCCCTGTATGCGGCTGACGTGGCCGCCGCTACCCAAGCCCATACCCGGCCGCGCATTGGCCTGGTCTTGTCAGGTGGCGGCGCCCGAGGCTTTGCCCACATCGGGGTGCTCAAGGCCTTGGAGCGCCAAGGCATCGTCATCGACGCCATTGCCGGCACCTCCATGGGCGCTATCGTCGGTGGGCTCTATGCCAGCGGCATGTCCGCCGATGAGATTGAGCGCGAACTGCTGTGGGTGAACTGGAACCTGCTGTTCGCCCCTCGCGTCAGCCGTCAGCAGTTGTCCCAGCGCCGCAAAGAAGAAGACTTTGAGATCGCCACCGCCGTCGAGCTGGGCTTTCGCGACGGCGAATTCCGAGCCCCGCAAGGCACCGTCTCCAGCCGTGGCCTGGAAACCCTGCTGCGGCGCTACACCCTGCCCGTTCGCGCGGTGCAGCACTTCGATCAACTGCCCATCCCCTACCGTGCCGTGGCCACGGACATGGAGACCGGTGACGCCGTGATCCTCGACAAGGGCGACCTCGCCACCGCCATGCGCTCCAGCATGAGTGTGCCCGGCGTGTTCCCACCCATTGAGGTCGATGGCCGCGTTTTGGGCGATGGCGGTTTGGTCAACAACCTGCCCGTCGATGTGGTGCGCGCCATGGGCGTGGACGTGGTGATCGCCGTCAACATCGGCACGCCGCTCTCTGGCCGAGACACTTTGAACTCCGTCATCGGCCTGACCGCTCAAATGGTCAACATCCTGACCGAGCAAAACGTCAAGCGCAGCCTGGCGACCTTGGGCGCCTACGACGTGTTGATCGCCCCGGACCTGGGCAGCTTGACCGCCGCAGACTTTGACCGCACCAAGGACTTCATCGCCGCTGGCGAGCAAGGCGCGCAGGCCCACCAGGCGCGCTTAGCGGCACTGGGGCGCCCTTCTGCACAGTATGCTCAATGGCGCCAGGCACGCAAAGTGCCTGAGCCTCCGCCCGTGGTCTTGGACTTCGTGGCCTTTGAAGGCACGGAACTCACCAACCCCGCACGCTTTGCCAACCAAATGCAGTCTCGCCCCGGCGAGCTGTTTGACCCCGCCGCTGCCGCCCGCGATGTGCGGGCCTTGGCCGCCACGGGTGACTATGTGCGCGTGGACTACCACCTGGCCCACACCACGGATGGCCACGGCCTGGTGTTGGACATGGAAGACAAGCACTGGGGGCCTAACTACCTGCGGGTGGGCCTGGACTTGTCCACCGACTTCAGCGGCCGCAGCGCCTTCAACATCAAATTGAGCCACAACCGCCACTGGCTCACGGCCAATGGCACGGAGTGGCGCAACCGCGTGCAGATCGGCGAGACACCCCAGGTGTTCAGCGAGATTTATCACCCTTTAACCCGCACCATTGGCACCACCAACGACTGGTTTGTGTCTGGCCATGTGCTGGGCGAGAGGCGCCTGCAAACGCTGTTTGATGCGCAGGGCGTAGCGTCCAGCGAATGGCGCCGCAGCAGTGGCCGCCTGGGGCTGGATGTCGGCCAACCCTGGGGCAGCTTCGGAGAGTTCCGCCTGGGCCTGATGCTGCAAGGCGGGCACAACAGCCCCTTGCTCTTGGGCGCCAACTTCAAGGGTTCAGCTCAAAGCGACTCCTGGCGCGAGACCGGCCTGCGCCTGCGTGCCGTGGTCGATCAACTCGACTTTGCCAACTTTCCCCAAAGTGGCTATCGCCTAGAAGGCGAAGCCGTGCTGGGCCGCCGCACCACCGAGCAAAGCAGCCGCATGGCCCGCCTGGAAGGACAGGCCACGCTAGCTTGGACACGGGGGGCCCACACCCTCAACCTGCATGGCGTGATCAAGGCAGCCGATGCTCAATCTGACAGCCTCGTCGGGCCCTATACGCTTGGGGGCTTCCAACAGCTCTCCGGCTACCGACCTGGACAGGTCGCGGGCAACGCCCTGATGCTCGGTCGTTTAGGTTGGTACATGCGCGTCGCCCAACCCCCCATCTTTGCCCGCGCCTTGTTTGTCGGGGCATCGGCCGAGTTGGGGCAAGCCTGGGCCAGCCGCCGCGACATGACATTCAGCGGGCTGCGCGGTGGTGGGAGCCTTTACCTCGGCGCCGACACCGGCATCGGCCCCATGTACCTGGGCCTGACCTGGGCGCCAGACGGTGAGCCGGGCTTAGCCTTGTTCATCGGCAGACCCTGAGCTCCGGGTCAGTCAAGCAGAGCAGAGATCTCCGCCACGATCAACTCGGGCTGCTCATGAATGATCCAGTGGCTGGCGCCCGCCACGCGCCGCAGAGACATCTGCGGCACGAAGCGCTCCAGGCCCTGCAGCAGGCCCACCGGCAAGGCCGCATCGGCCTCGCCCCAGACCACACGCGTGGGGCAGCGCACCGTCACCGCCTCGTCAGGCAATTGCACCTGCCAAATGGGGTCTTGCTCGGACAAAGGTGGCCGCAGCGGCGAGGCGCGGTACCAGTGCAGAGAGGTCTCCAAACTCTGCGACCACACGGCCCGGTACTGCTGGCGCATCGTTGGCGTCAACCAGTCGCTGCACGAGGGGCTCATGCCCTCAAAAAAGTCCCACAGTCCCTGGAAGTCGTGGGCCGCTAGGCGGGCCGCCATATCGGGCTCACACAGACGGTTCATGTAGGCGCTGGCGGCCTGCTGAGCCGGGTCGTGCTTGAGGGCGTGCAAGAACACCCTAGGGTGCGGTGAGTTGATGATGAGCAGGCGCTTCAACAGATCAGGCCGTTGGGCCGCCAAATTCCAGGCCAAGGCGCCGCCCCAGTCGTGGGCCACCAGCAGGTCCAGCGAGCCGCCCATGGCCTCGATCAGCGCCGCCACGTCGGCCACCAAAGCACGGGGTCGATAGGCGGCAAGCTCGGTAGGCGCGCTGGAGTCGGCAAAACCCCGCAAATTGGGGGCCCACAGCAGCGCCCGGTCCGCTAAACGCTGCTGGACGGGCTGCCAAATGAATCCGGCTTCTGGGAAGCCATGCAAGAGCAGCACGCGGGGCTGGCCCACCGAGCCCGCCTGATGGCAGGTCAGCGTGATGCCATGGGGTAAAGCCACTGGCTGGGTGCTGATCATGCGGGGCTCCTGCTCACCACGCCACGCGGCGCGGGGTGAGTATCAGCCGCCCCACATGCAGCCTGATGTCAAGTGGGGGACACGGGGTCCGCCGCGGCCGGCTCGGGCGCCGCCGCAGCCGGGTGCGTCCAGTCATACAGCGTGGTGGCCATGTCGTCCAAGCCAATCCGCTTGGGGGCCGAGAACAACAGCATGCTCACATCTGCCGCCTCGGTGGTCAGCTCACCCAACACCGTAGAAGCTCCCTCCAAAGAGGCCTGCTGCTCCTTGCGGTTGAGCTTGTCGGCCTTGGTCAGTGCGACCAGCAACTTGACCTCGCCATTGGCCACGCGCGGTGCCACAAACTCCAGCAGTTGGCGGTCCAGCGGTGTGAAGCCCAGGCGGCTGTCCACCAGCAAAACCACGCCACCCAGATTGCGGCGGATCAGCAAATAGTCCGCCATCACCTGCTGCCAGCGCAACTTGGCATTGCGTTCCACCGTGGCATAGCCGTAGCCGGGCAAGTCAGCCAAATAGGCATCCGGCTCGTCTTTAGGCCCTAAGGCAAACAGGTTGATGTGCTGGGTGCGCCCGGGCGTCTTGGAGGCGAACGCCAACTGGCGACGCTGCGCCAAAGCATTGATGGCAGTGGATTTACCGGCGTTACTGCGGCCCACAAAGGCAATTTCCACCAGGTCGCCCTGGGGGAGTTGGTCCAGCTTGCTGGCCGTGGTGAGGAAGCGGGCGTTGTGCGCCCAAGCGAGGGCTGTGCGGGCGTCTTGCGACACGGCGGCAGCATTGCGAGAAGATTCGGCCATGGAGCATTGTAAAATCTGTCGGTTAAGCGAAATGCAGGGCCATCCGTCTATTTGCAGATGGCCGCACAAATCCCGCGCTGTTTCACGCACCCACTTACGCTGAAGGCCCTTCGAGATGACGTCTCTTGCCACCCGCGCACCCCGCTCCCTGATCGGCGCAAGCACGGTCGCTTTGCTCGCCAGCCTGACCATGGCCCAAGCCTTTGCGGCCGATGCCAAGGCTCCAGCCAAGCCTGATCTGGCCCGTGGCCAAGAGATTGCAACCCAAGCGTGTGTGGCCTGCCACACCGCCGACGGCTCGCGCGGCAGCCCAGCCAATCCCATTTTGGCCGGCCAGCACGCTGATTACCTGACCAAGCAATTGCTGGAGTTCAAGTCAGGCAAGCGCGCCAACCCCGTGATGAGCGGCTTGGCCGCCCCGTTGACAGAAGCGGACATGAAGAACGTGGCCGCTTTTTACGCGTCCAAGACCGCCAAACCCGGCGCCGCCAAGAACAAAGACACCGTTTTGTTGGGCGAAAAGATCTACCGCGGCGGCATCGCTGCCAAGCAAGTGCCAGCCTGCGCAGGTTGCCACAGCCCCAATGGCTCAGGCATTCCGGCTCAATATCCCCGCCTGAGCGGCCAGCATGGTGACTACGTAGAGGCCCAAATGGTGGCATTCCGCCAAGGCACTCGCAACAACAGCACTCAAATGACCACTATTGCGGCCAAGATGAGCGACAAAGAAATCAAGGCTGTGTCGGACTACATCGCCGGCTTGCGCTGACCCTGCCACCGGCGGGCCTCCTGACCGGGGCTGAAGCCGGACTTAACACACCTCAAAGGGCTGGTCATTGACCAGCCCTTTTCCATGTTGGGCCACTTGGCCCGGATAATCCGCGCCATGACGACTGCGACATCGACCCCGACCCACCCAGAATCCCGCCTTGGCCGAGATGTGCTGGAGCTGCTGGCCTCGATGCGCTTTGCCATCTCGCTGCTGTGCATCATCTGCATTGCCTCGGTGATCGGTACCGTGGTGCGGCAAAACGAGCCCTACAACAACTATGTCAACCAGTTCGGGCCGTTCTGGGCGGAGGTGTTCGCCAAGTTCGACCTCTACACGGTCTACAGCGCCACCTGGTTCTTGGTGATCTTGGCTTTCTTGGTGATCTCCACCAGCCTGTGCATCGTCCGCAACGCGCCCAAGATCCTGGCCGATCTGCGCAGCTACAAAGAACACATCCGGGAACAATCCCTGCGCGCCTTCCACCACCGCGCCGAAGGCAGTGTGCCGCTCGACCGCGCGGGCACCCTGGCCCACCTGACGGGCGTCTTGGCCGCCCGCGGCTGGCAGGCCAAAGCCCAGGTGCGCGACACCGGCACCATGGTGGCCGCACGCAAAGGCAGCGCCAACAAACTGGGCTATCTGGCCGCACACTCGGCCATTGTCTTGATTTGCTTGGGCGGCCTGCTGGACGGCAACCTGATCGTCCAAGCCCAAATGTGGTGGCAGGGCAAGAGCGTGTTTGAAGGCGGCGGCATGATCCGCGATGTGCCGGACAAGCACCGCCTCTCCGAGAACAACCCCACCTTCCGAGGCAATCTGTTCGTGTCGGAGGGCACACGCGCCGGCATCGCGGTGCTGTCCACCCCAGACGGCTCGGTGCTGCAAGACTTGCCCTTTGATGTCGAGCTGAAGAAGTTCAAGGTGGAGTATTACGACACCGGCATGCCCAAGCTGTTTGCCAGCGACGTGATCATCCACGACCGCGACACGGGCGCCAGCACCCCGGCGACCATCAAGGTCAACGAGCCCACCCACCATCGCGGCATCGCCATCTACCAAAGCAGCTTTGACGACGGCGGCTCCTTGGTCAAGCTCAAGGGCTTGCCGCTCAATGGCAGCACTGAGCCCTTGGCGCTGGAGTTGCGCGTCGGCGAGAGCACCCAACTGAGCAAAGGCGCGGAGACCTTGGGGCTGGAACTTACCGGCCTGAAGGTCATCAACGTCGAGAACATGAGCGCGACGGGCTCGGCCACTGAGAGCACCGATGTGCGCAAGGTCGACCTGACAGACAGCCTCAACAAGCACCTGGGCTCGGGTGCCAAGGGCGACCGCAACAAGACCCTGCGCAATGTCGGGCCTGCCGTGACCTACAAGCTGGTGGACGCCGCCGGCCAGCGCCGTGAGTTCCACAACTACATGGTGCCGGTGGAGTTGGACGGCCAGCGCCTTTATCTCTTTGGCGTGCGCGAAAACGTCAACGAGGCCTTCCGCTACTTGCGCATCCCGGTGGATGAGCAAGGCGACATCGCGGGCTGGGTGCGCCTGCGTCAGGCCTTGATGGACCCGGCCCTGCGCGACAAAGCCGCCCAGCGCTTTGCCGCCATCGCCACACCGCCCAACAACCCGCAAATGGCTGAGCAACTGCGCCAAAGCTCGCGCCGCGCCCTGGCCTTGTTTGCGGGCCAAGATGCCTCGGTCAAGAAAGACGCGCCCGGCGGCTTGGCAGCCTTGAGCCAATACATAGAAGCCACCGTGCCTGAGGCCGAGCGCTCGAAGTTCTCGGAGGTGCTGCTGCGCATCCTCAACAGCTCGCTGTTCGAGCTGAACCAAACTGCACGCGAGCGTGACGGCCTCAAGCCCCTGGAAGCCAGCGACGACACCTCCCGCTTCATGACCCAGGCGGTGATGTCCATCTCGGACAGCTTCTTCTACCCCGCGCCCATGGTTCTGCAGCTCGACAACTTCGAGCAAGTGCAGGCCAGCGTCTTCCAAGTGGCCCGCGCACCGGGCAAGACCCTGGTCTACCTGGGCGCCATTTTGCTGATCGTCGGCGTCATCATGATGCTGTATGTGCGTGAGCGCCGCTTGTGGATCTGGCTCACCGACACCCCTGACAAAGCCACCCAGGTGCTGACCGCGCTGTCCACGCCGCGCCGCACCCTGGACGCTGATGCTGAATTCGAGGCCCTGCGCCAAGAGATTTTGGCCCCCGGTCTGAAGACCCAAGCTGCACACGGAGACTCTGCATGACCACCACCACCATGACCCTCGGGCGGCCCAGTCCCTGGGCTCGCATCGGCCTGTCAGAGGCCTTGTTTGCGCTGCTGATCATTGGCGGCGCCGGCTATGCCTTCAGCCGCTATGGCAAATCCATGGACGGCTATGAGCTGGGCATTCTGGCCTGCGCCGTGCCCAGCTTGATTGCGCTGGGTTGGTTCTGGAAGCCCTTGCGCGCCTTGACCGTGGTGGTCGGCGCTGCCAGCCTCTTGGCCATCAACCTGTATGTGCGCCAGACCGACAGTTTTGGCGCCGACCTGGCCGCCGCAGAAAACGTCTTCCTCCTGAAGTACATGCTCTCCAGCCAGAGTGCGATTCTCTGGATGGGCGTGCTGTTCTACATGAGCACCATCTCGTACTGGATCGGCTTTGCACGGTCTGGTCCCAAGGCCGATGGTGCCGCCCTGCGCATTGGCTCCGGCTTGGCCTGGGGTGCGGTGATCATGGCCCTGATCGGCACCTTTGTGCGCTGGTTTGAAAGCCATCAAATTGCCCCGGACATCGGGCACATTCCCGTCAGCAATCTCTACGAAGTCTTCGTCATGTTTTGCTGGATGACCACCCTGTTCTACCTCTACTACGAGCAGCGCTACCAGCAGCGCAGCTTGGGCGCCTTTGTGATGCTCATCATCAGCGCCGCCGTGTCCTTTTTGCTCTGGTACACGGTCACCCGCGGCGCGCAAGAAATCCAGCCCCTGGTGCCCGCGCTGCAAAGCTGGTGGATGAAGATCCACGTGCCGGCTAACTTTGTGGGCTATGGCACTTTTGCCGTGGCCGCGATGGTGGGCCTGGCCTATGTGCTCAAGAGCGCCAGCCGCAACGCCCTGCTGACGGGCTTGGTCTATGTCCCGGGCAGCATTCTGCTGGCCCTGGGCGCGTACTGGCTGCTGGGCAGCCCAGACGCGGGCATGCAGACGGCTGTGGTCAAAACCGCCCGCCTGCTGGGTGGCCTGATCGTCATGTTTGGCCTGATGATTGCGCTGCGCGGCCCCATCAATGCCCGTTCGCCCTCCTTGGAGCTGATGGACGACCTGATGTACCGCGCCATCGCCGTGGGCTTTGCCTTCTTCACCATCGCCACGGTGTTGGGCGCCTTTTGGGCCGCTGAGGCCTGGGGCGGCTACTGGAGCTGGGACCCCAAAGAAACCTGGGCCCTGATCGTCTGGCTGAACTACGCCGCCTGGCTGCACATGCGGCTCATGAAGGGCCTGCGCGGCGCGGCTTCGGCCTGGTGGGCCTTGGTCGGCTTGGTCATCACCACATTTGCCTTCCTGGGGGTCAACATGTTCCTCTCAGGCTTGCACTCCTACGGCGAGCTCTGAGGCAACGCCGCAAACTGAAAAACAGCCCGGCCCCTGCTGGGCTGTTTTGCTTTTCAGCCTGGCACTTTGGGCCTACAGTCTGGCCATGCCCTACATCAGCCGTGACTCCAGTGGCGCCATCGCCAGCCTGCACCGAGACGCCCCCGAGCCCTCGGCCGAGTTTCTGCCTGACAGGGCGCCCGAAGTGCGCGCCTTCCTGGGCATTGACGATGAGGCCGAAGAGTTCGCCAAGCTGGACGCAGGCTTTGTGCGCGTGCTGGAAGACGTGATCGACACGCTCATCGCCAAGCACATCATCAACATCACCGACCTGCCCTCAGAGGCCCAGGCCAAGCTCTTCTCGCGCAAGAGCTTCCGCGAGCGCCGGGGCAGCCAGGCCCTCAGCCTGTTTGGTGATTTCGACCCCACCTTCCCCTCGGGCAACAGCGAGTAAACCTCGCCTTTGGGCCTGCCCTTCGGGCGCTAAGGCCCGAAGACGCGTAAGGTTTTGCCGGATGGATCGACTCACTGTTACGCTGAGTCGAAAGAGCGCATGCGCCCGCACGCTCAGCACCTTTGCCTCCACCGGACCTTGCCATGCACCTGCTGAAATCGCACCGCTTCAACCACACCCCAAGCTCTGAGATCACGCCGCCCGAGGTCTACCACGGCCGCCGAGAGTGGCTGCAGCATCTGGCCCTGGGGGCGGCAGGCACCGCACTGGCGGGATGGGCCGCGCGTGAGGCCCATGCCCAAGTCGCCGCGCCGGGCAAGCTGGCACGCTTGCCCGCTGCCCGCAGCGCCGTGGCCGGCGCCCAGGTGATGGACAAACCCACCGCCTATGGCGACGTCACCAGCTACAACAACTTCTATGAATTCGGCACCGACAAAGCCGACCCCGCCCGCAACGCCCACACGCTGAAACCTCGGCCCTGGACGGTGACGGTCGAAGGCGAATGCAAGCGCCCCCAAACCTTTGACCTCGACGCTCTGCTCAAGCTGGCGCCCATGGAAGAGCGGATCTACCGCCTGCGCTGTGTGGAGGGCTGGTCCATGGTCATCCCCTGGGTGGGTTGGTCCCTGGCCGAGCTGATCAAAAAAATCGAGCCTACCGGCAATGCCAAGTATGTGCAGTTCATCACCTTGGCTGATAAGGCGCAGATGCCCGGCATCCGCTCCAGCGTGCTGGACTGGCCCTACACCGAAGGCCTGCGCCTAGACGAAGCCCTGCACCCCCTGACCCTGCTGGCCTTTGGCCTCTACGGCGAGGTGCTGCCCAACCAAAACGGCGCGCCCGTGCGTCTGGTGGTGCCCTGGAAGTACGGCTTCAAGAGCGCCAAGTCCATTGTCAAGATCCGCCTGGTCGAGAAGCAACCCCTCAGCAGTTGGGAGCGGGCGGCCGCGCAAGAGTACGGCTTCTTCTCCAACGTCAACCCCGCCGTGGACCACCCGCGCTGGAGCCAAGCCTCAGAGCGCCGCATTGGTGAAGACGGCTTGTTCGCCAAAAAGCGTCCGACCCTGATGTTCAATGGCTACGAGGCCCAAGTCGGCCAGCTGTATGCCGGCATGGACCTGAAAAAGTTCTATTGAAATGACCGCCCGCAGCGCGCTGAAGGCCAGGCCTCACGGCGGCGGGCCTGCGCCCACTCGCCCACCGGCGTCGCCCTTCTTGTCCATGAACAAACTCCTGCTCCACCCCCTGGCCAAGCCCGTGCTGTGGCTGGCCCTGGCCTCGCCCTTGGCGTGGCTGGTCTGGGGCGCGGCGCAAAACACCCTGGGCGCCAACCCCGCCGAGGCCCTGATCCGCGCCCTAGGCGACTGGACCTTGCGCCTCCTGGTGCTGACCCTGGCCATCACCCCGGTGCGGCACTGGACGGGCTGGCACGCGCTGGCACGCTTTCGGCGCAATCTGGGCGTGGCCGCCTTTCTCTACGCCACCCTGCACTGGCTGGCTTATGCCTGGCTAGACCAAGGGCTCGATGTCGCCGCACTCTGGCAAGACGTGCTCAAGCGCCCCTTCATCCTGGTGGGCACCCTGGCTTGGCTGATGCTTGTGCCCCTGGCCGCCACCTCCTTCAATGCAGCCATGAAGGCCCTCGGCGGCCGCGCCTGGCAACGCCTGCACCAACTCAGCTACGCCATCATCCTCTTGGGCCTGCTGCACTTCTTCTGGATGCGCGCCGGCAAGCAAGACTTTGCCGAAGTTGCGGTGTATGCGGCGGTGGTGGCGGTGCTGCTGGGGTGGCGGCTGAAGCGGTCACAAAGCCGCTGAGTGAACATCAGCCATTCGTGCGACTTCATTGAGGGGAAGCCACCGCCTTGACATCTGAATAGCCGCTCTCGCCTGATAGAGTTCTGGCACCGCAAAAAGGTGATCAAAACAATGAACTCAGGAGAGAGAACCATGGCCGTCCCACGTGTCAGCGACGAGTACGTGACCCTCGTCACCGGAACCACCGTCTTCGGCACCTTGGCCATGTTGCTGGCCAATGATGCCGACCCAGAGGGTGGTCTGCTGGAGGTAGTGCAAATCGGGCCAGCCACTCATGGCATCTTGAGCCAAGACTCCGCCGGCAACCTCAGCTACACCCCGGTACCAGGCTATACCGGCGCCGACGAATTCACCTACCTCGTCCGAAATGAGCGTGGCGAATTGAGCCAGGGCAAGGTCCACTTGACCATCGTGGCTGCCACTGATGCACCGCCAGTCGTCCAGGATGAGCAGGTCTCCGTGCTGGCCGGCACACCCGTGTCCGGCCACGAGAACGATTTGCTGGCCAACGACGTCGACCCCCAAGGCGGCGCGCTCAAGATCGTGAGCATCGGCGAGGCCCAACATGGCACCTTGACCCGCGACTCCACCGGGCAGCTGACCTACGTGGCCGGCAAGGATTTCGTCGGC
Source organism: Ideonella sp. (assembly GCF_044358605.1). Classification (GTDB taxonomy): domain Bacteria; phylum Pseudomonadota; class Gammaproteobacteria; order Burkholderiales; family Burkholderiaceae_C; genus Ideonella. Next base: position 102,641 of record NZ_JBIKNQ010000001.1, on the reverse strand, counting down.
CAAGAAGTCATCAGCTACACCGTCGAAAATGCCCAAGGCCTGCGCTCGGAAGGCAAGCTGATCATCAATGTGGCGGCGCCCGTCAACTCAGCTCCGGTTGTGCAAGATGAGTGGATCACCATTGAAACGGGGACGACCGTCACCGGAACGGTGGACCAACTTCTCGCCAACGACACGGACCCGGACGGTGAATCCCTGACGGTTGAATTGGGCAGCTTATTGTCGGCGGGCATCCTCACGCAACTGCCCGATGGCCGCATCCAGTTCACGGCACCTGAGCGCTTTGGCGGTGACACCGGCTCACCTACACCGTCAGCGATGGCAAGGGGGGCACGGCCACCGCAACGGTTCACATCCATGTGGTGGACTCATCCAACACCGCCCCCGTGGCGCAAGATGATGTGATCCACGTGTATGCGGGACAGGCCATAGGTTCACTGGTGCTCAACAACGATCGAGACGCCGATGGGGATCTCATTTCCGTCATGAGCTTGGGGAAGCCCGCCCTTGGAACGGCCTCCATCGCCACCAACGGCGGTATGTGGATTGATTACCGCGCCCCGGAAAAGGTCGATGACCGAACGATCACGGGATTCAGCTACACCATCTCGGACGGCCGTGGCGGCACCAGTGAGGCTTGGTGCCAAGTCATCATCGAACCCCACCCTACACAGCCATTGATCTTGCTGCCAAGCAGCGATACCGGGGACTCAGACGATGACGGCGTGACCGCCGACAACAGGCCCAAATTGCAACTCCCGGTGGATGCGTTCATCACTGGCCAGTCGGTGTTGCTGATCGTCAACGGCGTGCTTGTCGGCTTTGACTGGGTGGACGTGAAGCAAGGCATTGTTCAGGTTCGGGCTCCCTTGCCAGATGGTGAATGCCAGATTGCCTACGGTTTCAGCACTTGGCACGGTTCGTTTCCAAGCGTCATTTCGCCTGTCCTCACCATCCAGGTCGACACTGGCGCAGAACCTCCCGGGCCTGCTCCCGTACTCCTGCCTGAATTTGATGATGGCGGCCAGGGCAGCGCGCTGATCATTGGCCAAAGTGCTCGACCGGTGTTCGACATCGGCCGCTTGGGCACGGATGAAACCGCCCGCCTCTATGTCGATGGCAAGCTGGTGAGCTCCAGCTACAACGCCCAAACGGGCCAGCTCCAAATGGAGCAGGCTTTCAGTCCCAACCTTCAGAACCACGCTTGCCAAGACCACCAAGTTGCTTGGACGCGGGTCAATCAGCACGGGGTGGAGTCTGCGTTGTCGGCCAGCACGGTGGTCGGTGTGGTGGCCTCTTGGCGGCCTGAACGACTGGACCTCTTGGACCGAGATGATGAAGGCATCAGCAACACCGATGGCCTGACCCGAGTCAACACCCCTCGCTTTTTTGTGGGGCACCCTCCGCTGCCAGATGGTTACAGCCTCGGATTGATGGTGGATGGTCAAGTCGTAGCCAGCCAATGGGACGCCGCCTCGGGCTTGATTCAAGTCTCCACGCCATTGAGCGACGGTGAGCATCGCATCGTGGTGGGCGCCGTGAAGGGCAATGAATTCGCACCGATGCTGTACGAGGAGCGCCTGACCATCGACACCCAGGGTCCGGTTCAGTTCCCACTGCCGCCACTACGCTTAGACGCGGCTTCAGATCTGGGCTATCAGGGTGACAACCTGACCTGCATCAACAAGCCCTCGATGTTCCATCCGGAATTGATCGTCGGTGGCAGGGGTCACGCGTCGGCACAGTTGTTCGTGGACGGCGTGGCTGTGGACTCGGTGTGGGACAAACAAAAGGGCACCTTAACTCCGGTGAACCCACTCACCGATGGGCGGCATTCCTTCAACTTCTACGTGAGCGACTCGGCAGGTAACAACAGCGCAAAGGCCTGGGCGAATTTGGAAGTTGACATCGACACACGGGTTCCTGATGTGATCCCTCCAAAGCCTCAACTCGGCGCCTTCAGCGACAGCGGTCCTACATGGGTCGCCTCCCCTGCCCACTCCGACTACCCTCGCGGATGGTCGGACGACAATGTCACAAACTCCCATTCACAACTCGAGTTTGTCGTTTCACCTTCCAACACCTCGAGCGCGGAATTGGTGATTGACGGACAGATGGTCGCATCGATGCGCAGCTATTGGGACCTTGAGGGCACACGGCTTTCACCCCTCATCGACCTGCAGGATGGCTGGCACGATGTGGCCGTTCGGTACCGTAGTGCTTCAGGCGCTTTGTCAGAGGCCTCAGAGAGCCTGCGCATCTTGATCGACAACACCCGGCCTGATGCACCGACTGCGGCCCCTTCGCTCCGGGCCATCGATGACGACGGCATCCGTTCTGACGATGGCATCACCAGCATCAAGCGGCCAGAGTTTCTCTTTGCAGCGCCGCCGGAGGGCCACTTTGTGAGTCTATGGGTCGATGGGGTACCGGTCGTATCCACGCTCAGCGCCGATGGCAGCACCGTCAAACCCTACTACGAATTGAGCCTCGGTCGGCACGAGGTGATGATCACCTACAGCGACCTCGCGGGGAACGAGTCGCCACTTTCCAAGGCCATCAGCATCTCAATCGTGGAACCTGTGGCCTTGAATGACTTGATCCAAGACACCAACCTGTTTGCCCAGGCCGACACCTCAACCCAGCTTGAGGCCGCCGCCACGCTACCAGGCCAAAGCTCGCTTGAGCTGCTGAGCTTTGCGGCAGCAGAGAAAGTTCATGTCTGGCGGGGCGTCGAGGACGCTGTGTGGCTGGCGGCCTGACGTCCCCCACAGGGCCGCTCAGTGGCCCGCAAAGTCCAACAGCGTGAACAGCGGCAAGCCCGCCGCCTTGAGGCGGGCTGAGCCGCCCAGTTCGGGCAAATCGACAATGGCGGCACCTTCGGTGACGATGGCGCCCAGCTTCTCCAGCAGCTTTTTGCCGGCCATCATGGTGCCACCGGTGGCGATGAGGTCGTCGATCAGCAGCACGCGGTCGCCGGGCTTGACGGCGTCGGTGTGCAGCTCGACGGTGGCGCTTCCGTATTCCAGCTCGTAGGTCTCTTCCACGGTGGTGAAGGGCAGCTTGCCTTTCTTGCGGATGGGCACAAAGCCCAGCGCCAGCTCATAGGCCAGCACCGAGCCGATGATGAAGCCGCGCGCGTCCAGCCCGGCCACCACCGTGGGGCGCAGGGCCGGGTCCATGTAGCGGTGCACAAAGCTGTCGATCAGCACCCTGAACACTTTCGGGTCCTGCAGCAGCGGGGTGATGTCGCGAAACTGGATGCCCGGCTCGGGCCAATCCGGCACGGTGCGGATGTGGTCACGCAAATAACGTTCGATGTCCATGTCTTGATCCTTTCAACCTAGATCCGGCAGTTGGGCGTGGCCGAGGGGCTGCCGAGGCAGGGTTCTGGCTAGGCGAGAGCGCCTGCTGGACTCTCTGTCCAGCAGGTGGGAGCAACGACGCCGGGAGCCTGAAGCGGCAGCCCAGCGGCCACGCAGCGTGGTCACCTCATGGGTGACAGACGTCGTGAGCACAAGCGGTTGATGCCACAGAGATTTCATGCGGAACAGAGCGGTCAACTGCCGGATCTAGGTTCAACGCGCCAGCACTGGCTTCAACGCCACGCCCGTGTGGGTGCCCAGCTTCACCAAGGTCTCAGGCGTGCCCGCGCACACCACCCGGCCACCGCCGGTGCCACCCTCGGGCCCCAGGTCCAGTACCCAGTCGGCCTCGGCGATCACGTCTAAATCATGCTCGATCACCACCACGCTGTGGCCGCCATCGACCAAGCGGTGCAGCACATGGATGAGCCGCTCCACGTCGGCCATGTGCAGGCCCACGGTGGGCTCGTCCAGCACATAAAGCGTGTGCGGCGGCTTCTGGCCGCGCCTTGTGATGTCGTCCCTCACCTTGGAGAGTTCGGTCACTAATTTAATGCGTTGCGCCTCGCCGCCACTCAGCGTGGGGCTGGGCTGGCCCAGCGTCAAATAACCCAGGCCCACGTCCTTGAGCAATTGCAGCGGGTGGGCGATGGTGGGCATGGAGGCAAAGAAGTCCACCGCCTCGTCCACCTCCATGTTCAGCACGTCGCCAATGCTTTTGCCACGCCAGGTGACGGCCAGAGTCTCGGCATTGAAGCGCTGGCCGTGGCAGACATCGCAAGGCACTTTCACATCGGGCAAAAAGCTCATCTCGATGGTGCGCATGCCTTGCCCCTCGCAGGCCGGGCAGCGGCCCTGGCCGGTGTTGAAGGAGAAGCGCGCGGCCGTGTAACCCCGGGCCTTGGCCTCCAGGGTTTCGGTGAAGAGCTTGCGGATGGTGTCCCAAAACCCGATGTAGGTGGCGGGGCAAGAGCGCGGAGTTTTGCCAATCGGCGTTTGGTCCACCTCCAGCACCCGGTCCACCGTGCCCCAGCCCGTCAGGCTGCTGCAGCCGCTCAGCAGCACCGAGGCTGCGGCGCTCTCGTCCGGCTTGCGGCCCTTGGCCGCCACCAACGCGGCCACATTGGCCAGCAGCACATCCCGCGCCAAGGTCGATTTGCCCGAGCCCGACACGCCCGTCACCACGACCAGGCGTTGCAGCGGCACGGCCACGTCCACCTGCTGCAGGTTGTGCAAGTGGGCGCCGCTGAGTTGCATGGCCGGCGTCTCGGTGCTCACCTCGCGCCGTGCATGCAAAGGGTGTTTGAGCGGATGCTGCAAGAAGCGCCCGGTCAGCGACGCAGGGTTGGCGGCCACTTCGACGGGGCTGCCTTGGGCCACCACTTCGCCACCCCGGCGGCCCGCGCCGGGGCCAATGTCGATGAGATGGTCGGCACGGCGAATGGTGTCTTCGTCGTGCTCCACCACCACCAGGGTGTTGCCCTGGTCGCTCAGGCGCTGCAAGGCCTTGAGCAAGATGGTGTTGTCACGCGCATGCAAGCCAATGGTGGGCTCGTCCAGCACATAGCAAACGCCCTGCAAATTGCTGCCCAACTGCGCGGCCAGGCGGATGCGCTGCGCCTCGCCACCCGACAAGGTGGGCGCGGCGCGGTCCAGCGTCAAATAGCTCAGGCCCACTTCTTCGAGGAACTCCAAGCGCCCTTGGATCTCGGTGATCACATCCCGCGCAATGCCCGCGTCTCGGCCTTCCAAGTGAAGAGACGCCACCCAGGCGCGGGCTTCTTGCACCGACCAGGCCGCCACTTCATGGATGCCTTTGCCATTGAAGCTCACGCCCCGCGCCGCAGGGTTCAGGCGGGCGCCGTGGCAGTCGGGGCAGGGTTCGCCGGCAATGCCTTCGACTTCGGGCTCTTCGGCCGCAAAGCTTTGTTCCCGACCTTTGTTGTCGTCGTCGCGCACGCTGTCGTCAAAGGCCTTGCGTTGTTCCCGCGTCAGCGCCAAGCCGGTGCCCACGCAGGTGCCACACCAACCGTGCTTGGAGTTGTAGCTGAACATGCGCGGGTCCAGCTCGGGGTAGCTGGTGCCGCACTGCGGGCAGGCCCGCTTGGTGGAGAAGACCTTGACCTCGCCCAAGCCCGCCGTGCTGGCCCCTGCGGCCAGCTTGCCCGCCAAGCCATCCAGCGGCGAGAGCAGGTGCATCACGCCCTTGCCCACATCCAGCGCCAGTGCCAGCAGATGGCGCAACTCGGCCTCGTTCTCGGAGCGCACTTGCAGGTCGCCCACGGGCAGCTCCAGCGTGTGCTCCTTGAAGCGGTCCAGCTTGGGCCAAGGCGCCACCGCGGTGAACTCGCCATCCACGCGCAAATGCGTGTAGCCCTTGCCCTTGGCCCATTTGGCCAGGTCGGTGTAGAGGCCCTTGCGGTTGACCACCAGGGGTGCGAGCAAGCCGATGTGCTGGCCTTTGTGGTCGCGCAGGATCTGCGCCGCAATGCTCTCCACCGACTGCGGGCGCACGGGTGCGCCGTCATGCACGCAGTGTTGCAGGCCCAGCTTGACCCAGAGCAGGCGCAAGAAGTGCCAGACCTCGGTGGTGGTAGCCACCGTGCTCTTGCGGCCCCCGCGTGAGAGCCTCTGCTCAATGGCCACCGTGGGCGGGATGCCCCAGACCGCGTCCACCTCGGGCCGCCCAGCCGGCTGCACGATGGAGCGGGCATAGGCGTTCAGGCTTTCCAGATAGCGGCGCTGGCCCTCGTTGAACAGGATGTCAAACGCCAAGGTCGATTTGCCCGACCCCGACACGCCCGTGACCACCGTGAACTTGCCGCGCGGGATGTCCACGTTCAGGGCTTTGAGGTTGTGCTCGCGGGCGTTGACGATGCGGATCGCGTCGTCGGCCACCGCACGCTCGCGCACCACGGCGCCCAGGTAGGCGCCCTCCGGCGTTTTCTCGGCCGCGTGGAGTGCGCCGTCGTACTCTCGCAGCGCCTTGCCGGTGTGCGAGGTGGGGTGCTCGCGCATGGCCTCGGGCGTGCCTTCAGCCACCAGGGCGCCGCCTTCGTCACCGCCCTCAGGCCCCAGGTCGATCAGCCAGTCAGCCGCGCGGATCACGTCCAGGTTGTGCTCAATCACCAGCAGCGAATGCCCCGCCTCCAGCAGCTTGCGCAGCGCGCGCATCAACTTGGCAATGTCGTCAAAGTGCAGGCCGGTGGTGGGCTCGTCAAACACATAGAGCACGCCCTTCTTGGCCACGGCTTGGCGCGGCCAAGCTGCCGCCTCGGCCAAGAAGCCGGCCAGCTTCAGCCGCTGGGCTTCACCGCCCGACAGCGTGGGCACGGGCTGCCCCAGGCGCACATAGTCCAGGCCCACATCCACAATGGGTTGCAGGGTGCGCAGCACTTCGCGGTCGGCCGCAAAGGCCTTCACCGCTTCAGAGACCGTCAGGTCCAACACATCGGCGATAGACAGGCTGCGATCCCCGCGCTCGATCTTGACCTCCAGCAGCTCCGCCCGATAGCGGCGGCCGTCGCAGTCGGGGCAGCGCAGGTAGACGTCGGAGAGGAACTGCATCTCCACATGCTCAAAGCCCGAGCCCCCGCAGGTGGGGCAGCGGCCATCGCCCGCATTGAAGCTGAACATGCCGGCCGTGTAGTTGCGCTCTTGGGCCAGCGGTGCCACGGCAAAGAGCTTGCGGATCTCGTCAAACGCGCCCACATAGCTGGCCGGGTTGGAGCGGGCCGTCTTGCCAATCGGGCTTTGGTCCACAAACACCGCATCCGCCAGGTGGTCGGCACCCAGCAATTGGTCAAAGCTGCCCGGCGTTTCGGTGGCATGACCAAAGTGGCGGAACAGCGCGGGCACCAGCACGTCTTGCACCAAGGTGCTCTTGCCCGAGCCGGACACGCCCGTCACCACCGTCAGCCGCTGCAGCGGGAAGGCCACGTTCAAGTTGCGCAGGTTGTTTTGGCGCGCGCCCTGCAAGATCAGCTTGGGCGTGGCCTCATCGACAAAGCGCTTGAAACCCAAACCCACCACCTTGCGCGCGCCCAGGTAGGCGCCGGTCAGGGTGTCGGCATCGCGGGCAGCTTCGGGGCTGCCGTCAAACACAATCTGGCCGCCCTTCTCGCCCGGGCCTGGGCCCATGTCGATCAGGCGGTCGCCGGCCAGCATCACGGCCGGGTCGTGCTCCACCACCACCAAGGTATTGCCGGCATCGCGCAGGCGGTGCATGGCCTGCACGATGCGGCTCATGTCGCGCGGGTGCAGGCCAATGCTGGGCTCGTCCAGCACAAACAAGGTGTTGACCAGCGAGGTGCCCAAGGCCGTGGTCAGGTTGATGCGCTGCACCTCGCCGCCGCTCAGGGTGCGGCTTTGGCGGTCCAGTGTCAGATAGCCCAGGCCCACGTCGCAGAGGTATTTGATGCGGGTGCGCACCTCTTCTAACAACAACTTCAGGGCCTCGTCGCGCAACACATCGGGCAGCGTCAATTCATCGAAGAAGCGACGCAGGCGGCTGATGGGCAGCAGCATCAAGTCGTGCAGGTTCAAGCCGGGCAAGGCCTGCAACTGCTCCGCAGTCCAGGTGGCGCCCAGCGGCAGCTTGCGCTGCTCGGGCGGCAGCACCGCGTCGGCATTGGCTTTGGAGCCCAAGCGCCACAGCAAGGCTTCGAGCTTGAGCCGTGCCCCGCCACAACTGCCACAGGGCGTGTAGCTGCGGTACTTGGACAGCAGCACCCGGATGTGCATCTTGTAGGCCTTGCTCTCCAGGTACTCGAAGAAGCGGCGCACGCCGTACCACTGCTTGTTCCAGTTGCCTGTCCAGTTGGGCGAGCCTTCCAGCACCCACTCGCGCTGGGCGGCCGTGAGCTGGGCCCAAGGCGTATCGCGCGGAATGCCGGCCTCGCCCGCGTACTTCACCAGGTCGTCCTGGCACTCCTTCCAGGCCGGGGTTTGCAGGGGCTTGATGGCGCCGTTGCGCAGGGTCTTGCGCGCGTCGGGGATCACCAGGCCAAAGTCCACCCCGATCACCCGGCCAAAGCCCCGGCAGGTCTCGCAGGCGCCATAGGCCGAGTTGAAGCTGAACAAGGCGGGTTGCGGCTCGCCGTAGCGCAGGTCGCTCTCGGGGCAGTGCAGGCCGGTGGAGTAACGCCAGAGATCGGTGGCATCGCCTTCACCCAAGGCATAGACGGTGAGGCGGCCCTGGCCGCGCTTCAGGCACAGCTCAATGGCCTCCATCACCCGCACGCGCTCGGCATTGCCAAGGCGGAAGCGATCCGCCACCACGTCCAGCACTTTTTTGTCCCCCACCACGCGCTCAGCCTGCACCCGCGCAAAGCCGCTGGCCTGCAGCCATTGCTCCAATTGCTCGGCCGTGGTGTTGGCGGGCAGCTCCACCGCAAAGGTGAAGATCAAACGCGGATCTTGCGCTTCTGAAGCACGCGCCTGCAGATCCGCATAAATGGTTTCCGGCGTGTCATGCCGCACCGGCAAGGCGGTTTTCTGATCAAACAACTGTGCCGCCCGCGCAAACAGCAGCTTGAGGTGGTCGTTCAGCTCCGTCATCGTGCCCACGGTGGAGCGGCTGGTGCGCACCGGGTTGGTCTGGTCGATGGCAATCGCCGGGGGCACGCCGTCCACCTTGTCCACCGCCGGGCGGTCCATGCGGTCCAAGAACTGCCGCGCATAGGCCGAGAAGGTCTCGACATAGCGCCGCTGGCCCTCGGCATACAGGGTGTCAAACACCAGGCTAGACTTGCCCGAGCCGCTGGGGCCGGTGACCACGGTCATCTCACCCGTGCGGATGTCCAGGTCCAGGTTCTTCAGGTTGTGCTGACGAGCACCACGTATACAGATCAGGCCAGAGGACATAGCAGGGGTTTTGGCGGAGTGGAACTTGCTATGTTGACACGTTCCTGCAGGCCTTCGCCACGGGCTGGCCGGATTCCCTTTGGCCCCTGCCAGCAAGCTTGACAAGCTACTGATACTATGTGGTTTATTTTGTGACTGCACAGTTCAATATGCCCAACACGCTGCTCAAACGCCTCTCAACCCTGTGGGCCCTGGCGTCGGCCCTCTGGCTGGTGGGTTGTGCCTCCACCACCCCGCCCGAAGGCATTGCGGCAGTCACGCCGTTTGAGTTGGCGCGCTACCAAGGCCGCTGGCATGAAGCGGCCCGGCTGGACCACAGTTTTGAGCGCGGCATGACGGACGTCAGCGCCACCTATACCCCCCAGCCCGACGGCAGCGTGCGGGTGCTAAACCGGGGCTTTGACGCAGCCAAAGGCGGCTGGCGCGAGGCCGAAGGCCGGGCTGTCTTCATCGGCGCGCCCACCACGGGCTCTTTGAAGGTTTCGTTCTTTGGCCCCTTCTACGGCGGCTACCACGTGGCCGCCCTGGACCCGGACTACCGCTGGTCCATCGTGGTGGGGCCGGACCGCAGCTATGCCTGGATCTTGACGCGCGACCCGCGCATCAGCCCTGCGCTCAAGCAAGACCTGACCAACCGCATCAAAGCCCTGGGCATTGCGCCCGAGGCGCTGATCTGGGTCAGCCACGATAGGCAAGACCCCAAGCCCTGAGCGCCATGAAGTCCTTACCCGACGGCTACCGAGCCCTCGTCATCGGCGCCAGCGGAGCTATTGGCAGCGCCTTTGTGGCGGCCCTGCAAGCCGACCCCCGCTGCGGCCAGGTCATCGGCCTGCACCGGCGCTCTGAGCCCGCGCTGGACCTGGACGACGAAGCCAGCGTGGCCCGGGCCGCGCAGCGGCTTCAAGCCCAAGGGCCTATTCATCTCATCGTGCATGCGGCCGGTGTGCTGCACACCGCAGCGGGCATGCCTGAAAAGCGCCTGGCCCAACTGAACTACCGCCAGATGAGCGAGGTGTTTCGCATCAACACTTTCGGCCCCGGCCTGGTGCTGGCGCACTTTGCGCCGCTGCTGTGCCGCGAGCGCGGTGTGATGGCCCTGCTCTCGGCCAAGGTCGGCAGCATTGGCGACAACCGGCTGGGCGGCTGGTACAGCTACCGCGCGTCCAAGGCGGCGCTGAACATGCTCGTCAAGACGGCCGCCATTGAGGTGCAACGCAGCCAGCCCCAGGCCGTGCTGGTGGCGGTGCACCCCGGCACCGTCAGCTCGGGCCTCTCGGCCCCCTTCAAGGGCGGTGAGATCGGCCGCCCGGCCACAGCCGCCGTGGCCGACATGCTGGCGGTGCTGGATGGCCTGCGGCCTGAGCAATCCGGCGGCTTCTTCGCCTATGACGGCCAGGCCCTGCCCTGGTGAGGCTGCGCCATGAGCTACAGCGTGGTGTGGTTCAAGCGCGACCTGCGGGTGCACGACCACGCCCCCTTGCTGCAGGCTGCCGCCCAAGGCCCGGTGCTGTGCCTGGCGGTGGTGGAGCCTGAACTCTGGGCCCAAGAGGACGCGGCCCTGCAGCACCATGTGTTTTGGCAAGAGTCTGTGATGGACTTGAGCCGCCAGTTGGCACGCTGCGGCGTCAGCCTGCAAGTGGCCGTGGGCGACGTGGTGGAGGTGCTGGGCCGGCTGCGTGCTGCGCAGCCCTTCAGCGCTTTGTATGCGCATGAAGAAACCGGCAATGCCTTCACCTACGCCCGAGACCGCGCCGTGGCCCGCTGGTGCCGCGCCATGGGCGTGGCCTGGCATGAGATGCCCCAGCACGGGGTGGTGCGCGCACTTCGAGACCGCAACACCTGGGCCGCCCGCTGGCAACAGCATATGGGCCAGCCCACTTTGCCCGCCCCCGCACCCGGCAGCTTGCGCGGCCCTGGCCTGCCCTGGGGCAGCAGCGCTTGGCCCGCGCCCGAAGCCTTGGGCCTGGCCCCCACTCTGCCGCCTGCGCGACAGTTGGGCGGGCGGCGAGAGGCGCTCAAGGTCTTAACTGAATTTTTAAGTGATCGCTGTGGTGAATATCGCGGCGGCATCTCCTCGCCCCTGTCTGCTCCCAGCGCTTGCTCGCGCCTCTCGCCCTATTTGGCGCAGGGCTGCCTGGGCATGCGCGAGGTGGTGCAAGCCACGCACCGGCGCATGACCCAACTAGCGCTGACCAGCGGACCAGAGGCCGCCCGGGCCCAGCGCCAGCAGCGCGGTTTGCAGGGCTTCATCAGCCGGCTGCACTGGCATTGCCACTTCATCCAAAAATTGGAGTCTGAGCCGGAGCTGGAATGGCGCAACCTGCACCGAGGCTATGACGGCCTGCGCGAGGAGCAGGCCGACCCCGCACGCTTGCACGCGCTGATGAACGGCCGCACCGGCTGGCCCCTGGTGGATGCCTGCGTGGCCATGCTGCACCATACCGGCTGGCTGAACTTTCGGATGCGGGCAATGCTGGTGTCGGTGGCCAGCTACCCGCTGTGGCTGCACTGGCGCCCCGTCGGCCTGTGGCTGGCGCGCGAGTTCTTGGATTACGAACCCGGCATCCACTGGAGCCAAATGCAAATGCAGGCCGGCACCACCGGCATCAACACCACGCGCGTCTACAACCCCATCAAGCAAGCGCAAGACCACGACCCCCACGGCCACTTTGTGCGGCGCTGGCTACCTGCCCTGCGCCGCGTGCCCGACACCTGGCTGCTAGAGCCCTGGCGCATGCCAGAGGCCGTGCAAGCCCACTGCGGCGTGCGCGTGGGCGTGGACATCCCCGTGCCGCTGGTCGACCTGGCCCAAGCCACCCGCGAGGCCAAAGCCCGCGTGCATGCCTTGCGGGCCCAGCCCGCCGTGCGTGCAGCACGCAGCGCCATCGTCGACAAACACGGCTCGCGCGGCCCGCTGCGCGACCGCCTAGACGCCGCGCCAGGCACCCGCCGCCGTCGCAGCAAAAGCAGCCCGTCGCCTGCGGAGCCGACTCAACAGACCCTAGATCTATGACTACGCTTCCAAATCATTCGGGTCCAGGCGCGAAGCCGAAGACAGTGCAGTAGCACGGCGAGGCGAAGCAACAACGACACGGATGATTTAGAAGTGGAATGAACATGAGCATGAGGAAGAAGGCTGATTTGCCGCAAAAGCCCTGCGCCCACTGCGGCCTGCCCATGGTCTGGCGTAAAAAGTGGGCGCAGGTGTGGGCCGAAGTGAAGTTCTGCTCTGAGCGCTGCCGCCGAGCCCGCCGCAGCACCGAGCCGCAGCCATGAGCCCGCGCCGCCCCAACCCCGCCCACACCCTGCGCTTGGTGCTGGGCGACCAGCTCAACCCCTTGCACTCGTGGTTCGAGCAGGTCGATGCGGGCGTGGTCTATGTGCTGATGGAAGTGCGCCAAGAGACCGACTATGTGCGCCACCACGCGCAAAAAGTGCTGGCCATCTTGGCTGCCATGCGCGACTTTGCCCAGCAGCTGCGCACCGCAGGCCACCGCGTTCGCTATGTGGCCCTGGACGACCCCAGCAACCGCCAGACCCTGCCCGACAACCTGGCCGCGCTGATGCAGGCCTACGCCGCCAGCCACTTTGAGTATCAGGCCCCGGATGAATGGCGGCTGGACGCCCAACTCAAGGCCTGGTGCGCAGCACAAACGCACACCAGCGCCATGGTCAGCAGCGAGCACTTTTACACCGAACGTGAGGACGTGTCCGCACTGTTCAAAGGCCGCCAGCGCTGGCTGATGGAGACCTTCTACCGCCAGATGCGACAGCGGCACGGCGTGCTGTTGGATGCCCAGCGCCAGCCCGAGGGCGGCCGCTGGAACTTTGACCACGACAACCGCAAACCCTGGCCCGGCCACCCCAGCCCGCCGCCCGACAGCCGCCCCAACCACGACCACAGTGCGCTGTGGCAGACCGTGGTGCAAGCCGGTGTGCAGACCCTGGGCCAGGCCCAGGCCGAGGCCCTGCGCTGGCCCCTGAACCGCACCGAAGCCCTGGCCCAACTGCAGGCCTTCATCACCCACACCCTGCCCCACTTTGGCGACTATGAAGACGCCATGAGCAGCCAGAGCCCGAGGCTCTTTCATTCCCTGCTGTCCTTCGCGCTCAACACCAAAATGATGAACCCGCGCGAGGTGGTGCAAGCCGCCGAAGCCGCGTGGCGCGCCGGGGCCGCCCCCCTGGCCGCCACCGAAGGTTTCATCCGCCAAGTGCTGGGCTGGCGCGAGTTTGTGCGCGGCCTCTACTGGGCCCACATGCCGGGCTACGAGCAGCGCAACGCCCTGGGCCACCACACCGCCCTGCCCGACTGGTTTTGGACCGGCCACACCCAGATGCGCTGCCTGCGCATCGCCATCAGCCAGTCGCTAGAAACCGCCTACGCCCACCACATCCAGCGCCTGATGGTGATCGGCAACTTCTGCCTGCTCGCGGGCATAGACCCTGCGGCCGTGCACCAGTGGTACCTGGGCATCTACATCGACGCCTTCGAGTGGGTGGAGCTGCCCAACACCGTGGGCATGAGCCAGTTTGCCGACGGCGGCCTGCTGGCCACCAAGCCCTATGTCGCCAGCGCCGCCTACATCCACCGCATGAGCGACTACTGCCAAGGCTGCGCCTACCAGCGCCAAGCCCGCACCGGCGACAAAGCCTGCCCCTTCAACGCGCTGTATTGGGACTTTTTTGAGCAGCACCGCGAGCGGTTTGCCCACAATCCGCGCTTGAGCATGGTGCTGCGGCAGTGGGAGAAGTTTGGGGCGGAGGAGCGGGTGGCGATTTCGGAGCGGGCTGAAAGGCTGCGGGCGGGTCTGAGCGAGCTGTAGGGGCTTGGGCAGGTCGGCTCATCGGCACACAACGAAAACCACTGATGACAGTGGCAGGCCCCATCGGCACAAAGCCAAACCGGCGATAGACAGGCTCTGCACCCAAGCTGGAGTACACAGTGAACTCACCTTCTTCGCCACGAAGGGTTTGAGCATGCGCCAGGGCTGCCGCCCACAAGGCACTGCCGATCCCTCTGCCTTGGCTGGCGGCATGCACAAAGAACTGGCCGATGTAGCTCAGGTCTTTCACCATGAGCATGCCGCGCACCTCGTCCTCCACCTCGGCCAGCATGTAAAAGCGGTCTGAACGGGCCATGACTTGCGCAAACGCTGCCGGCTCCATGCTCTGATAGAAGGCCACCGCGTCGTCCCCCTGAGGGTCCACCAAGAGCGCATCGGCGAGCCCACAAACCAGCGCAGAAATCTCTGGCGCATCCGTAGGGTCGGCCAAGCGAATATGGACCTCCGGGCGACTTTGGACTGAGGCGGCGGCGACCTGCGCAGGCTTGCCTGCTCCACCTCTTAGCTCCAATGCCTCCAGCACCCGCCCGAGCCGCGCCTCAACCGACTGATCGCCCTCCAATCGCAGCACCGGGCAAGTGCGGGTTTCCAGCCACGCAAGATGTTTAGCCAAGCTGCGCCCCTCAGAAGGGCCTGTGTCATAGGCTGCCGCCCAGGCCAGAAAGGCCGGGTCTGCGTGGCCGAACCGCGCTGTCTCGCGCTGTCGCAAACGTTCAATGCGCAGCGCAGTGGGCAAGGTCAAGAACACCACCAAATCGAAGGCGTCTTCGACCTCCGCACCCCAGCCGACCACCGAGCCGCTCATCACCACAGGGCCAGGGCCACTCAAGGCCTCTCTGACCCTATCCAGCCGTTCAGAGGCTGGCCGTTTGCTCACAAAAGGAGGTGTGGTGGGCAACCAATAGCAGTCATCACCATCCAGATGACGCGCGGACAAGGCCTTTGCCAAGGCTGTGCCCAAGGTGGTGGTGCCACTGCCCGAGGCGCCGGTGATGAGGATTCGCATGGAGGCCGTCAGTTCGAATCTAAGGATTCACTGGATGCATCGCCGGGGCCGCGTAGACCGATACAGTTTCCCCAAGGGTCACGTACCTGGCACATGTAAAGGCCACCTTCTATCTGCATGGGGCCACGATACAAGGTGGCGCCCAAGCTTTGCATACGGGCCAGCGCAACAGGGAGGGATTCGACCTGCCAGTACACCACCGAGCCAGCCGCTCCAGAAGATACCTTGACATCGGCTGGCACGACCTCAATGCATACAGCCCCCACCATGAGGTACTCGACATCGAACTCGGCGACATGATGTCGCTTCGCACCCGGAAAGGCGCGTTCATACCAAGCAAGGCCGACCTTGGGATCGGACACATGCACCATGATTGCAACAACGGTTGGCGGCGAGATGGACTTCATGCGATTTAACGTATGACTTTAGTCTGCGTGGTATAGAAACCACCTAGGCTCGGGCCAGCGGCACTGCGAGATGCCCGATTGCTTGAGGAGGCTCTCGGCCTACTGCGCACGGTGCGCGGCTTCATGGAGGATGCCCCATTCGGCCTGCAGGAACGCGAAGTTGCTCGTTGTTTGTTTCCCCTGATGCATGCATCTGCAGGCCCGTGCCGTGGTCGGCCCACGCTATTCGTATCGTTCGTAGTCGTGTGCTTCGTTCCCCAGCAGCCGCAGCAGGCGAGGGTGGACGAAGAGCTTTTCCTTGCCCAGTACTTTTTCTTCCAGCACACCCAGTTCGGCCAACGCATGCAGGTAGCGTGATGCCGCCTGACGCTGGGCAATGCCACGGTCTACCAAATTGGCGATGCGGCAATAAGGTTGCTCGAAAATCACATCGACCAATTCCCGGCTGTACAGCTTGGGCAGGCGCTGGCGCACATGCAGGGCCGTGTGATCCGCCAGTTGCTTGATGGCCAGAATCTTGGCGGTGGTCCACTGCGCGGTTTCTTCCACACCCTGCAGCATGAACACCACCCACGGCTCCCATGCGGCGGTCTGGGTCACCTCGCGCAGCAGCCGGTAGTAGTCCGCCTTGCGGCGCAGGATGGCGCGACTCAAGTACAGGATGGGTAGGTCCAGTAGGCCCTCCTGCACGAGGAACAACAGATTCAGTACTCGGCCGGTACGGCCATTGCCGTCCACAAAGGGGTGGATGGCTTCGAACTGGTAGTGCGCCGCTGCCATGCGCACCAGCGGGTCGATGTCGCGGGCGTTGTGCAGGAAGGCTTCCCAGTTGGCCAGCAGTTCACGCAGCCGAGCCTCACCTTGTGGCGGGGTGTAGACCACCTCGCCCGTGCGGTCGTTGACCAGTTGCGTGCCGGGTGTGCGCCGCACATCCAAGGCCACCGCCTTGATTCGCCGGCACACCTCCACCGCCGTGGCCGTGGACAAGGGGCGCTGGGTCAGCGAGGCCGCACCCCAGTACAGGGCACCCCGGTAACGCAGCGCTTCCTTGGTGGCCGGGTCGGCCTGTTGATCGGCAGCATCTGCGTACTGGAACAGCCGGTCGGCCGTGGTGACGATGTTCTCGATCTCCGAACTGTCCCGCGCTTCCAGCATGGGCAGGGTGTTCACCAGCATGGCCGGGTTGGGCATCAGGGCGGCCGCCTGATTCATCGCCGCCAAGGCCGCCCGTGCCGGGATACAGGCCTTCAACACCGCGCGCGTTTCCAGCTCCAGCATGGGTGGCAGGGGCGGCAAGGCGTTGTAGGGTTGTTCGGGCACCCATGTCATGGTGGCATTTTCTGGTTTTAACGACAGGTGTTCATCTTATGTCGTCGCCAGCGACATGTCACGCCAACGCGTAGTCATTCTTCAATTTTTGCGACACGTTCTATTCTCATGGCTCCATCAACGACGCGAGCTGGGTCTCCAGCGCCGTTGTCGGGTAAAGCGAGTAGCCCATCAGCATGATGGACAGCGCGGGCAAATCGCGAGTCTCCATGCCACGGAGCTTGCCGACGGGCTTGCCTGCATGTCGGATGCCCGGATAGTCCGACAAGAAGCTATACAGCTGTCGGCATGGTCGCGAGTAGATGCGATGCGAATCGGGGATTCACCCCTTCGACTGCCCTCAAGACCTTGGCACCACCTGATTCGGCACCAAGCTCAGCAAGGCACATATTCAATGGGTCAACGCGATGGGAACACCATAGCAAGCTCAGCCTCCAGCCAGGGGCCAAAGTCGTCGAGAAACTGGGTCAGCATCTTCTTGTCGTGGATGGGCTCAATCGCCCACTGCAGTGCCTGCCGCATCTGCAGCGCATGCTCAGGATAGTGGCGAGCAAAGGCGGCATAGCAGGGGTAGAGGTCGCGGGTATAGGTTCTCTCTCGCGCCATGGTCAACTCAAAGCCAGTGCGGACCACGCGCTTCATGATCCATTGGCACCAGTCTTGGCCGTCTCGGGCATCACCTGCCTCAGGGCAGTGCGCCCGGAACTCTTGCAGGTCGCTTGCCAGGGTCAGCGCATGGCCCGCCAAGGCAGGGCCTGGTTTGAAGCCGGGCAAAGTGGAGGCCAAGTCTTGGCCCCACACGCAAACGGATTGGGTCTTGATCAGAAAAGGCCAAACCCATGCCGCTGTGTCTTCGCGCACTGTGCGGAGAGACACCATCGCCAACTCGACGCCGGTTTGAAACGGAAAGTCTTGTGCCAAGCGGGCGTGCAAAGACTCGGCCCAAGACCTGTCTGCGTCCTCGGGTTCACCGTGCAGCACAGTAAACGTGTCGATGTCTGACACATCCAGCATGGCCGTCCCCTTGGCCACCGACCCGCGCACATAGACGCTGTGCAAGCGCGCGCCGAAATGGGCGCGATAGGCCTCCACGACGGCCGTGACTGCGTCTGACCACGGCGGCGCAATCAGGTCGCGGCGGCAAGGGTTGATGAGAAAGCCCTCTGCATCTACAGAGAGCACATCACCGATGGGAAGTATGGGGTTCAAGGTGGTAGTGCCACTGCCTGGCGCAGCGGTGCGGAGAGCGCTCATGGGCGCATTCTGCCCGCCCCCTCAACCCGCAAAGAACCCACTCAGCCTCTCTTGGCGAGAGGTGAGGTGGGGGCTCAGGGCGGTGGGGTTCACTCAGTCTGGGATGCGCAGGGTGTTGCCTTCACGCAGGATCAGGTCGCCCGCTGCGGGGCTGACGGCCAGCGTGGGCACGTTGGCGGCCGTGAGCGGGGTTGCGCTGCTGGCGCGCGGCGTGGTGCGCACCACCTGGCTGGGCGGCAGTGGCGTGCCCTCGGTCAGGCGGGCCCACACGGCGTCCATGGCGCGGTTGAAGTACACATGCAGCGGCACATAGCGGGTGTCATAGCCCAGCAGGGGGCCAAAGGAGATGAAGCTGTCGAAGTGCTGGGCATTCGTCACCTCCACGTAGCTGGCTTGGCTAGGCTTGCCGTCTTTGAGCAAATGGCGGCCGTAGTAGGCCCGTGCGGTGTGGTTGACGGGCAGCAGTGCATCATTGCGGCCCGCCACGATCATCACCGGGCGGCCCCTCAACTTGGCCGTTTGGCGCACCTCCGACAAGCCCGCCCGCACCCGGTCGCTCTGGGTCTTGAGCAGGCCCGTCAAAGGCTGGCGGGTGACCGGGTCGCGGCCCGTCACCAGGCTGCGCAGGCACAGCGCACCGTCCAGGGCAAAGTCCGCCGTGCCGCTGGAAGGCGAAGTGGCCAGGAAGTCCAGCTTGGCACCGCCCACGGACGAATTCCAGACCACGTTGATACCGCTGGTCGGCGGCACGCCGTTACCGCTGGCAAACAAGCCCGCCTGCACCGCAGCAAACTGCGGCACCACAGCGCCGGTGGCGTCGGTGTTGGCAAAGCTGTAGCCGCAGACGCTGTCGGTCACGCTGAATCGGCCCCAGGCATTGGTGTAGGTCACCGCGATGGCATTGGTGGCGAAGCGGAAGTGCGAGGCCAGTAAGAAGTCGCTCTCCACCTGCCCGCCAAAGGCCCGCATGTAGGAGAGCGCAGCATTGGCTTTGTCGGTCAGCGTTTCACCTTGGATCAAGCCCTTGGCAGCCAGGGCATTGCAGCGGGCCTCGGCACTGGCTGTGTAGGCGGCGGGCCAGAACAACGGGCTGACGCCAATGCCCGCTTGCGGCGAGAGCACCGCACAGGCTTGATAGACATTGGCATGGGTGAAGTAGTCCAGCAGGGCGCGGCTATGGCGGGCCACGACCTGCTCGCCTTGCTGGATCACCAGTTCGGGCGTGCCATGCGGCTGAGCATTGGGCTCGCTGACGGCGACGCCGTCGATCAGCCGCTCGGTGTCTTGCTCCAACGCCGAGAGTGCAGCGCCACCACCGTTGGACACGCTGGACGCGATCACCACCGTGTTGTTGGTGCGGTAGAAGGGCTTGCTTGCACTCTTGGGCAAGGCCACCGGCGTGTGATAAGTGTTGAGCACATGCAGAGCAAAGCGCACGGCGTCTAGCGTGTTGCGGCCCCAGGCTCTATCGGGCATTTGCTGCGAGTGCGCATGCTTGTAGGCCACACGGTTGGGCGTGGCCGCATTGAAGGCGGCCAGGTCCTCTGCGCTGACCGCCGCTTTGAACTGCGCCTCGGTGCCAGCGGTGGCGGCGCTCAGCAAGGTACCGTCGCGGGCGGTGACGGCACCGGTCATCAGGTCATGAAAGCCGTTACCGCTGCCTTTGTCGGTGTAGGCCACGGCGCAGCCGCGCTTCAAGCCCCATTCGCCAGAAGTGGCGATGGCGCCATAGATACCGCGCGAGCCCGAGGAGGTGCCGGTGATGATGCAGGGCTTGGCCGGGTTGAAGCTGGTGGGCACCTGCACCATCAGCGTGACGTTTTGGGCGCCGCTGCCGTCATCGGCCCAGACGATGTACTCGGTGCCTGCGATCTTGCCTTCGCCCAAGGTGTCCGCACCCTGGGTGTCGATGTTGGGACCGTAGAGCACGCCCATGCCACCCAGAGCGGTAATGTCCACCAGGGCGCGATAGTTGGTGTAGATGGCGTTGCGGCGCAGCTCAGCCGCGGTGGGAGCCAGCGGGTTGGCATAGGCCGGGGCCGCGCCCATCAGGCCGGTTTTTCCCAAGCCGGCGGTGAGCAGGTCGTTGCTGATGCCATCGTAGTTGGCCATGGCAATCGGCCCACGCCACGGCGTGCTTGGCGTGCTGGCCGCTAAGGCTGGCACGGTTTGGGCGAATAGCGCCGCCAAGCAGGCGAAGCGCAGCAAAGGCTGCTGAAGCGTGTGTGGAAGGCGGCGATGCGATGAGCTAGACATGGTTCCTCCTTAAAGCCAACGTTGGCTGATAGGGGACCATGTTGCTACGTTTTCGTGGCCTCAGGCCCAGGGGAATGCCCGAAATGCCTGAACAAACAGAGGCTCAAGCTTCAGCAGCTGTGTCGACGGGGTCTTTGAACAAGGCGAGGTCGCGCACGTTTTTCTGCACGGCCACAGCGCCGAACAAGCTCAGCAAAAACGACATGGCGTAAAAGCCCTTCTCGCTGCTGTTGAGCGTGGCGTTCCAGAGACCCACCGTCAGCAGGCTCAGTGCCATGATCAACGCCACCCAGCACAGGCTGAAGTACATGCTGGTGACGGGGATGCCTTCAAGCCGATCACGCACCGACTTTTGCAGCGACACCGCCGCAAACAGCCCGAACATCAGCAAGGTGAAGTAATAGCCCTTCTCATTGAGCTGCATGGCATTGGCGTTCCAGAGGCCCATCAGATAGACCACTGCGCCTATAAGCAAGGCGGCCCAGGAGGCGCCGACAAATGCCGAGGTCGGCCGTGAGAGTGTGGGTTTCATGCGTGCTCCTCAAATCGTGCTGTTTGCAGTGACCAGCCAGCGCGCAAGCGCACATGACCACTGGCTCCCATCTCAGGAGCAGGCGCAATTGTGTCAGGCTCAGCAGACCGCCCCTTGGGCAGCAACACTGCTTGAGGCTGTATCGATGAGCGAGCTGCAGTGACAAAAATCCAAGCCAAGGTGGCAATCACCGTCAGCCAAAACAGGATCAGCAACCCTGTCGTTAAATTCACCATGGTCTGCCTCCCCGGCTCATTTTTGTGGTGATGGGCGGATGCTATGCCGACTCCACAATTTGTAGCAATTCCCGCTTAGGGGGGTGGCAACCCTGAAGTTTTGTGTTTAGGACTTGCTCAGTACCTTTGTCGCCGCCTGCGCGCGCGCCGGAGCATGCGGCGCTAACACCCCGGGAAAACCCGTCTGTAATTCTGTAATTACAGAATTATTCTTCGCTCATGTCTCTGACTTCACCCCTGCGCGGCACTTCTCTGCATGACTCCGTGGCCGACCGGCTGCGCGCCATGGTCTTCGAGCGCCATCTGGAGCCTGGCGCTTGGATCGACGAGCTGGCCCTGGCCAGCGCCTGGCAGATCAGCCGTACGCCCCTGCGCGAAGCGCTCAAGGTCTTGGCCGCAGAGGGTTTGGTCGAGTTGGTGCCCCGGCGCGGCTGCCGAGTGATGGAGCTGACTGACGCTGATGCCGAGCAGCTGTTCCCCGTGATGGCCATGCTGGAAGGCCGCTGCGCCCACGAGGCCACTGCACGCGCCACTGCGGCGGACCTGGCTGAGCTGAAGCGCCTGCATCAAGTGCTGGAGCAACACGCCGCCGCCAACGACCGCGAAGGCTACTACGCCGCCAACCACGTCTTCCACAGCCAGGTGCAAGCTCTGGCGGCCAACCGATGGCTGGACCGGGTGTGTGGCGATCTGCGCAAATTCCTGCGCTTGTGGCGCGGTCGCCAATTGGCCTTGCCCGGCCGCATGGAGGCCTCGATCAATGAACACCGCGTGCTGCTGGACGCCATCGTGCAGGGCGACGCCCCGCGCGCCGAGCGCGCCATGCACGACCACCTGATGGCCCAATGGGCGGCCCTGAAAGCCCTGCAACGCTTGGAAGCAAAGGGCGCGTCTCATGCTGCCTGAACTCACCCGTATGGCGCGGCGCCTGTCGCCGCAACACCCCAGCGCCCGGGGCCGAGACCGAGCGCTAACGGCCCTCTTGCGTGAGTGCCACCGCCTGCTTTCCGAGCAGGGCGTGGCCAACGGTGTGGCCTTGGCGCAAGGCTTGTTGCAGCGCTTGAGCAGCTTGGCGGACGAGCAGGCTCCGGCCTTTTTCCAAGCGCTGGCTGAGGACTTCAACCCCAACCCTGCAGAAGTGCTGACGCGAGCCCAAGCCTACGCGGACAGCGCCACAGCGTCGAACTTGATGGCCCTGTCTGAGGCGGCCGAGCCGCCGCGCCAAGAGCTGCTGCGACGCCTGAACAAAGCGCCGGGCGGCACGGCCGCCATCGTGCGCCTGCGCCAACGCCTGCTCAAGCTGCTGCCCAAGCACCCAGAGTTGCAAGCGGTAGAAGCCGACTTACTGCACCTGCTGTCGAGCTGGTTCAACCCCGGCTTTTTGCAACTGGTGCGGGTGGACTGGAACACCCCGGCGCAGCTTTTGGAGCAAGTGATCCGCCACGAAGCCGTGCACGAGATCGACGGCTGGGACGACCTGCGCCGCCGCCTGCAACCCGACCGCCGCTGCTTTGCCTTCTTCCACCCGCAGTTGCCGGACGAGCCGCTCATCTTTGTAGAAGTAGCCCTGCTGCCAGAAATGCCTGGCGCCATAGCACCGCTGATTGAAAAGGCCTGCCCTACGCTGGCGCCCTCGCAGTTCAAGGTGGCCACCTTCTACTCCATCAGCAACTGCCAGCCGGGCTTGCGCGGGGTGTCGCTGGGCAATTTCTTGATCAAGCGCGTAGCGCAGGAGTTGCAACGCGAGTTGCCTCAGCTCAAGACCTTTTGCACGCTGTCGCCCATTCCTGGCTTCATGGGCTGGCTGCAACAAGGCCGCTTGGACGAGAGCGTGGCGCCACTGGGCAAATCTTTGGCCCAGCGGCTGCGCCAAGCCCATCATCGGGTGCAAGAGGCCTGTGACGGCCAGCTCTCGCGACTGACCCAGTCCGACACAGGGCCAACCATGCCGGCCGATCTGCAAGACGCGCTGCACCGCCTGTGTGCTCACTATCTGGTGCACATCAGCCCCCAAGCTCACGGCGACCCGGTGGCGCGCTTTCATCTGGACAACGGCGCCCGGCTCGAACGCATCAACCCCCAGGGAAACCTATCAGCCCGCGGCCGCGCACAAGCGGCCGGGATGATGGTCAACTATTTGTACGATCTCGCGCACATCGAAGCGCGCCATCAAGCCTTCACCCAAGGTGAGGTGGCTCATGCCCGTGCGGTGAGCCGCTTGCTGTAACAACGACCACACCGGAGACACCATGACCAAGACCCTTGCCTTCACCCGCCGTGCCTTGCTTGCGGCCGCTGGCCTGAGCATGGCCGCACTGGCCCAAGCGCAAGCCTGGCCCAACAAGCCCGTTACGTTTGTCGTACCCTTCCCCGCCGGTGGTGGCACCGACGCCTTTGCGCGCCCGCTGACCGCCGTGCTGAGTAAGCAGATGGGCAAGCAGGTGATCATCGACAACAAAGGCGGCGCAGGCGGCACGCTGGGCGCTTCTTTGGCGGCCAAAGCAGCTCCTGACGGCTACACCTTTTTCATGGGCGCCGTGCACCATGCGATTGCGCCCTCCATGTACCCCAAGCTGGACTACAACATCGAGTCCGACTTCATCCCGGTGGGCCTGATCTCCAGCGTGCCCCAGGTGATTGTGGTCAACCCGCAGCGCGTGCCGGCCACCGACCTGAAAGGCTTTTTGGACTACGTGCGCAAGAACCCGGGCAAGCTGAACTACGGCTCGGCGGGCAATGGCACTTCGCACCACTTGGCGGGCGAGCTGTTCAAGCTGCAGACCCAGACCTTCATCACCCACATCCCCTATCGGGGTGCAGGCCCGGCGCTGCAAGACCTGATCGGCGGCCAGGTCGATGTGATGTTCGACGGCCTGGGCTCTTCGGCTACCCACATCAAGAACGGCCGGATCAAGGCCATTGCCGTGGGCAGCGAGAAACGCGCCCCCGGCTTCCCCGATGTGCCCACTGCGGCCGAAGGTGGCGTGCCCACCTACCAAGTGGCCACCTGGTATGGCCTGTGGGCGCCCAAAGGCACGCCCAAGGAGGTGATCGCCCAAATGCAGGCCGAGCTGAAAAAGGCCTTGAACTCGGACGAGTTGAAGACCACCTGGACGGGCTTAGGCACCAGCACGCCCAACCTGTGGGGCGATGACTTCGGCAAGTTTGTGGGCAGCGAAATCAAGCGCTGGGCCACCGTGGTCAAGGCGTCGGGCGCCAAGCTGGACTGAGCAACGGAGAAGGCATGGCTGGTTCGGTCACCCTGAGTGCGGTGGATGCGCAAGGCATTCGTCGCCTCACCCTCTCCAACCCAGGCAAGCTCAATGCGCTGGATGTGCAGATGTGGCGCCAGTTGCGCGACGCCGCCCAATCGCTGCAGCAAGACGCCCTCACCCGGGTGGTCATCGTCTGCGGCGAAGGCGGTACGTTTGTGGCGGGCGGCGACATCGAAGAGTTCCCGCAGTTCCGGTTCGACCCGGCCACGCTGGCGCACTTTCATGAGGACATCGTCGCCCCCGCCTTGTGGGCCTTGGCCGACTGCGATGTGCCACTGATCGCCCAGATCGACGGTGCCTGTGTGGGCGGCGGCTTAGAGATTGCGGCTTGCTGCGACTTGCGCCTGTGCGGCACCAGCAGCCGCTTTGGCGTGCCGATTGCCAAGCTGGGCTTTCCCATGGCGCCGGCCGAGATCGAGATCGTGGCCCGCGTGGTGGGTGCCACCGTGCTGCGCGAGTTGCTGCTCGAAGCCCGCGTGCTGAGTGCCGCCGAAGCGCAGAGCAAAGGGCTGGTCACCCGCGTGGTGGCCGACGACGCCGTGGCCGCCGAGGCCCTGCGCAGCGCCCAGTCTATGGCCGCGCTCTCGCCCCAAGCCATGCGGCTGAACAAGCGCGCCTTGCGCCGCTTTGCCCACGGCGAGCCCAGCACCCGTGCCGACCGCGAGCCCCACTTTGCCTATGCCCCCAGTGCCGAGCACCGCGAGGGCTTGGCCGCTTTCAACGAGAAGCGCCCGGCGCGCTTCTAACCGCTTATTTGAGTAGGCTGAACTGACATGAACGCCAATCTGTTTTGCGCCCTGCGCGCCGCTTTCCCCAAAGACCTGAACACCACCGCGATTGAAACCGGCGATGGCCCAGGCGCCCCGCTTTACTACACCTGGGGCGACCTGGAACGCGCCACGGCACGCATGGCCAATCTGCTGGACTCGCTGGGCCTGCCCGCTGGCAGCCGCATTGCCGTGCAAACAGAAAAGAGCGTCGAAGCCTTGATGCTGTATCTGGCCGTGCTGCGCGCCGGCCATGTGTTCTTGCCGCTCAATACTGCCTACCAGGCCGCTGAGATCGAGTACTTCATCGGCAATGCCGAACCCGCCGTGGTGGTGTGCTCGCCGCACAACTTCACCTGGATCAGCCGCCTGGCCTTCAAGGCCGGCACGCAGCATGTCTACACCCTGGATGAGCAGCGCGGCGGCACCTTGCTGGACCGCGCCAGCTTCCACGCTGACACTCACACCCCGGCCGTGAAGCAAGCGGACGACCTGGCGGCCATCCTCTACACCAGCGGCACCACCGGGCGCAGCAAGGGCGCGATGCTCAGCCACCGCAACCTCTTGTCCAACGCCCAGGTGCTCAAAGACTACTGGGGCTGGCGCGGTGACGATGTGCTGATCCATGCCCTGCCTATCTTCCATGTGCATGGCCTGTTTGTGGCGTCGCACGGGGCCTTGCTGGCCGGGGCCAAGATGATTTGGTTTGCCAAGTACGACCCCAAGGCCGTGCTGGCCCGCCTGCCGGAAGCCAGCGTGTTCATGGGCGTGCCCACCCTCTACGTGCGCTTGTTGGGCGAGAAGGGCTTGAACAAGACCTCCTGCGCCAAGATGCGGCTCTTCATCAGCGGCTCGGCGCCCTTGTTGATCGAGACCTTCCAAGCCTGGCAGCAGCGCACCGGCCACACCATTTTGGAGCGTTACGGCATGAGCGAAACCGTGATGCTCACCTCCAACCCCTACCGCGAGCAAGACGGCCCGCGCAAAGGCGGCACGGTCGGCTTCCCCCTGCCCGGTGTGGGCCTGCGGGTGCAAGACGAAGCGGGCCAAGCGCTGCCCGCCGGTGAGATTGGCGGCATCCAGGTCCAAGGCCCAAATGTCTTTGGCGGCTACTGGCGCATGCCTGAGAAGACCAAAGAAGAGTTCACGGCCGATGGTTGGTTCAAGACCGGCGATGTGGGCCGGGTAGATGCGCAGGGCTATGTGACCATCGTCGGCCGCAGCAAAGACCTGATCATCACCGGCGGCTACAACGTCTACCCGGCGGAAGTGGAAGGCTTTATCAACGACATGGCCGGTGTGGCGGAGAGCGCAGTCATCGGCGTGCCCCACCCCGACTTCGGCGAAGCCGTGGTGGCCGTGCTGATTGCCAAGCCCG
Organism: Ideonella sp.; assembly: GCF_044358605.1. Lineage (GTDB taxonomy): Bacteria > Pseudomonadota > Gammaproteobacteria > Burkholderiales > Burkholderiaceae_C > Ideonella. Next base: position 76,124 of record NZ_JBIKNQ010000001.1, on the reverse strand, counting down.
GTGCGGCCCTGGACAGCGCCGCCATCGTGGCCGCCCTGAAATCTCAGATCGCCAACTTCAAAGTGCCGAAAAAGGTGTTTGTACTGGACGAGTTGCCCCGCAACACCATGGGCAAGGTACAAAAGAACCTGCTGCGGGAGCAGTACAAGGCACTTTTCACGGCCTGAGCTCCGCGAGATTAGGGGGCCACGGTCCCTAGGGATATAGCCATAGGCGTGGCGGCCAACATAATCCGCCGGCGCCTACCCTTGACGGTAGGCCACCCAAAGCCGCCCCGCCCACAAGACGGGGCCTCGGTCCCGACCTGCTGGAGACGCCCATGAAAAAAACTGTTTTGCTCAGCGCCTTGCTGAGCGCCTTCTTCGCCCTGAGCCCCACAATGGCCTTGGCCCACGGTGACACCGATCACCTGATGTCGCAAGAAATGGCGGCAGACAATATCTTCCGCGTGCACTTCCCGGATGAAGCCACCGGCCGCAAAGCCGCGATCACCTTCCACAACCAGATGCTGGAGTCGCATTGGAAGGCCGGCTACCTGGTGATGCAGTTGGATGCAGAAGACATCGCCAAGCTCAAGACCTTCAATTTCCGCATCGAGCGCGACGCCGCCTTTATCGCCAAGCGCAATGACTTCTTGAGTCGCCTGCGTGCCGCAGGCTCCCCCAGCCTGCTGGGCAGCGCCGCTGCGCAACGCATGGCGTCCGGCGATGTGAGCATCCAGTCCATCCCAGGCTATGCCTGCTATGAGACCGTGGAGGAAACCTTTGCTGCCGCTCAGGGCTTTACCACCACCTACCCCACCCTGGCCGAATGGAAGGATGTTGGCGATAGTTGGCAGAAGACACAGGGCCAGGGTGGCTACGACATCAAGGTGCTGAAGCTCACCAACAAGAACACCACCGGCCCCAATGGCGCCGCCAAGCCGATCTTGTTTGTGAACTCGGCCATCCACGCTCGCGAATACACCACGGCGGCACTGACCCTGGCCTTTGCCCGGCAACTGGTGGAGGGCTACGGCACCAATGCCGACGCCACCTGGGTGCTTGACCACCATGAAGTGCACCTGATGCTGCACACCAACCCGGACGGCCGCAAAAAGGCCGAAACCGGCCTGTCCTGGCGCAAGAACACCAACCAAAACTATTGTGGCGCCACCAGCAACAGCCGCGGTGCCGACCTGAACCGCAACTTCACCTTCAGCTGGAACAGCACCGGTGGCTCGGGCTCCAGCGGCAATGGTTGTGACGTAACCTACCGTGGCCCCTCTGCAGGCTCCGAGCCTGAAACCCAGGCCATTGAAGGCTATGTGCGCAGCCTGTGGCCCGACCGCCGTGGCCCTGCCAAAACCGACGCCGCCCCGGCCGACACCAGCGGCATCCATCTGGACATCCACAGCTACAGCGAGTTGGTGCTGTGGCCCTGGGGTGACACCCGGACAGTAGCCCCGAACGGCATGGCGTTGCAGACCTTGGGCCGTAAGTTCGCCTTCTTCAACGGCTATATGCCGCAGCAGTCGATTGGTCTGTACGCCACCGACGGCACCTCGGACAGCGTGTCCTACGGTGAGTTGGGTGTAGCGGCCTTCACGTTCGAGTTGGGGACTTCGTTCTTCCAAAGCTGCACCAGCTATGAGAGCACGGTCAAGCCCAAGAACCTGCCCGCCCTGATGTATGCCGCCAAAGTGGTGCGTACGCCCTATCTGACGCCCGCCGGCCCGGACATCACCGTGCTGAAGCTGAGCAACAAGGCGGCCACCACAGGCGTCATCGCAGGCACCTCCGTGACCGTGACGGCCACCGCTGTGGATACGCGCTACAGCACGCGCAAGGGAACAGAGCCGACGCAGCCCATTGCCGCGGCCGAGGTCTACATTGACACACCGCCCTGGATGCCTGGTGCCACTCCCGTGGCCCTGAGTGCCAAGGACGGCAGCTTCAATGCCAGCACCGAGGTCACCACCGGCTCGATCAGCACCACGGGCTTGGCCAAGGGCAAGCACATGGTCTTTGTGCGCGGCAGGGATGCCGCTGGCAACTGGGGTCCAATCACGGCCTCTTTCCTCGTCATCCGGTAAACGCGCTGACTTGAACGCTGAAAGGCGTTCTGACCCACAATGGGGCCGAACGATGCGAATCGTTCGGCCCTTTTTTTGAGCTGGAGTCTGAATGCCCTGGTGTGCGCGAGCGCTGTGCTGCATGACCAGCCTGGTCTGGGCTCAGGCAGCTTGGAGCCTGAGCGCCGAGAATCTGGCCGACGTGCTGAGGCAATGCCCGGCCAAGCCTGACCACGCTTGTCATGCGCTGGTCGAAGGCCAGGTCTTGGCGCGCGCGCCGCAAGGCCAGGTGAGTCGTCAAGGGCCACGCCTGACCCTGCTTCAGCGGCGCGGCAAAGCCCTGGTGCTGGACGATGCGCTGAGTGACCCTGCCCATGCGCTGCGGCACGTGTACCTGGGCGAGTTGGGCATCACCGACCTGAAATTGGTGCGCACCGTCGGCCCCGCCGCTCCCCAGGCGCTGCTGCTGGTGGCCGAAAGTGGCCAGCCCCCGATGGCTGCGGACGATGTACCTTGGCCGGCCCCGGGGGGCCGCTTGGTGGTGGTGGTCGCCCCCAACAGCGTGACGCTCTGGCTGCGCACCGCTTTGCGATGGACCCAGGCGTTTCGCTATGAGCCGCCCGCCGGTGTGCGCCTGAGTTTCAAAGGCTGGCGGGGCGATGGCGGTGCGGTACGGGTGGCTTGGCAGTGGCAGCGCGGTGGCTCACCCTGCACGCCCATCGGCGCAGCCTCAGGCCAAGTGCAATTGCGTGACGGGCCTTACGGCTGGGAAATCACCCCCGAGTTGCCTTTGCGCTGCCCATGATGGGCGGGCGGCTCACTCTTCCTCTTCGTCGTCGCTATTGACTTGCGCTTGCGGCTGGCCGGGTACTTGGCCAGGCTGCAGGGGCAGGCCCGGCCGAGGGACACCTTGAGCACCCGGTTGGCCAGGAAAACCGCCTTGCATACCCATGGGCCGACCCATCGGCATGTTGGCGCCGCCCGCTCCGGCTGCGGCCATCTGCTCAGGTTCAGGCAGGCTCAACTCCATGGAAGACGGCCCGCCCTTGGGGCCTAAGCGCACCAGGCGCTTTTCCACAGCCAACAGAGTCAGGTCATCCACCACCACGGAGCCGGTCTTGAAGGCTTTGGCCGGTTGGCCGTCAATGGCAATCAGCGCCACACCTTGAGAGGACATAGCCGCGCCACGAGGCGCCACCACCCCCAGCAGGGCAAAGCGTTCGCTGCCCGCAGGCGCGGGTTCAGCGTCGCCATCATCATCCGCTGCCGACGCCCCCAGCAGGCGAGCCAAATCGCCCACCTGCAGCACTGGGCGGGTGGGGAGCTGAACTTGATCGGGCAACGAAGGCGCCTGAGCAAAGAGCTTCACCCCCCAGAACAAGGCGCTCGCTGACACCAGAGCCCAAACAGCGAAGCTTAATAATCTAGAAGCCATGCGGCGATTATGATGGAAGCCACCTGCGGCACACTGCAAGAACTCACCTCTTTACCCCCCCAAAACATCATGCGAGACCTCCGCCCCACCCGATTGGCCCATGCCGTGCAGCGCGGCTTTACCTTGATTGAGTTGATGGTGGTGCTGGTCATCATTGGCGTGCTGGCCGCCTTGATCGTGCCGAATGTGCTGGACCGCGCCGACGATGCCCGCGTGACCGCCGCCAAGACCGATGTGGGCAACCTGATGCAGGCGCTCAAGCTTTATAAGCTGGACAACCAACGCTACCCCACCGCAGAGCAAGGCCTAGAGGCCCTGAAAGCCAAGCCCACGGCCGGCCCCATTCCGGGCAACTGGAAGCCCTATGTGGAAAAGCTGCCCACCGACCCGTGGGGCCGTGCCTATCAATTCGCCAACCCCGGCGTGAATGCCGAGATCGACGTGTTCAGCTATGGCGCCGACGGCCAACCCGGTGGCGAAGGCAAAGACGCCGATATTGGCTCTTGGCAGTAAGCCGGTTTCCCTTGATATTGGCCCACCGACCACCACGCACACGCGGCTTCACCTTGTTGGAGCTGATGATGGTGGTCGCCATGTTGGCCGTGGTCGCCAGCATGGCCACCTTGGCCTTGCGCGACGGTAACGCCAGCAAGCTGGAAGAAGAAGCCGCCCGCTTATCCGCGCTGCTCGAAGGCGCGCGGGCCCACTCGCGCACCCAGGGCTCGGAGGTGCGCTGGCAGCCCCGGGCGGCAGACGCCGACCAAGCGGCCGGGTTCGTCTTCACCGGCCTCTCAGACAAAACCCAAATGCCCAAGACGTGGTTGGACACGCGCACCCAGGCGCAGGTGATCGGCGCCCCGCTGCTGCGTTTGGGGCCAGAGCCCTTCATCGGCGCGCAGCGCGTGCTGCTGCGCCTGGAAGACCGCCAACTGCTGCTGGCCACGGATGGCATGGGCCCGTTTGCGGTCTTGATCGAACCTGAGCCGGGCAAGTTGCTGCAGCCATGAGTGCCCTCAAACCCTTGCACCGCAACGGCTTTTCCTTGGTCGAAGTGCTGGTGGCAGTCGCCATCGTGGCCATCGCCTTGGCCGCGGGCGGCCGGGCGGCCGGGGCCTTGCTCGACAACTCGCAGCGCTTGAGCGACGTCACCGCCGCCCAGTGGTGCGCCGAGAACCACTTGGTCAACCTGAAGCTAACCCGCTTCTTTCCCGACGTGGGCGAGAGCAACAGCACCTGCCCCCAACTGGGCCGCGAGTACAAGCTCAAAGTCTTGGTGCGGCCCAGCTTCAACCCGAACTTCCGCATTGTCGATGCGGGCGTGGCCGATGCCCAGGGCGTGCCCTTGGTGCGGCTGTCGGCCATCATTCCGCGCTACTGATGGCCCGCCCTCCATCCGTTCGACCCTCACGCGGCTTCACCTTGGTGGAGGTGCTGGTGGCCCTGTTCATCATGGCCGTGCTGGCTGGCATGGCCTGGCAGGGCATTGACGGCCTGGTGCGCACCCGAGATGGCGCGCAGGCCAATTCTGAAGCCAGCCTGCGCCTGGGCAATGTGTTGGCGCAGTGGGAACAAGACCTGGCTCACCTGCAACCCGGCCCGGCGGCTCCGGCCCTGAAGTTTGATGGTGCCGCCCTGCGCATGACACGGCGCTATGGCGAAGGCGTGCAGTTGGTGATGTGGACGTTGCAAGACCAAAAGCTCTACCGCTGGACCTCGGCCCCATCCAACCGGGTGGGCGAGTTGCAAGAGTGGTGGATCCGCAGCCAGCAGTGGACCGCAATCCAAAAGGACGCCCTGGTGATGCTGCCCCAGGCCAGCGCCTGGCAGGTCTATTTCTTCCAGCAAGGCGATAACAACTGGAGCAATGCGCAGTCCAGCGGCAATGTGAGCAAACCCGCCAACCCGCCCCCCCCTGGGCCAGGCACCAACCCCAATGGCAGATCGACCGATCCGCAAAACCCCACACCACCTAATCCCGGTAGCCCAGGTCAACAGAACAACCCTGACCCCAAAGACAACACCGACAGCGATGACGAAGCCCTGCCCATCGGCGTGCGGCTGCTGCTGACCGTGCCCCAGGGCACGCTGACACGCGACATTCAGGTTCGCCCCGCCGGATGATGCGCCGCCCCATGCCCCAGCGCCAACGCGGCGCCGCCTTGCTGATGGCCATGCTCATCGTCACCTTGGTCACCACCTTAGCCGCCGGCATGGTGTGGCAGCAGTGGCGCGCCATCGAGGTCGAAGGCGCCGAACGCGCCCGCTCCCAGGCCAGTTGGCTGATTGAAGGCACCACCGATTGGGCCCGCCTGATCCTGCGGGAAGACTCGCGCGGCAGCGGCGGCAAGGCCAATGTGGACAGCCCGGACGAGAACTGGGGCATTCCGCTACGCGACGTGAAGCTGTCCGACTTTTTGGCTGCCGACAAAAACAATGTGGCCGACTCCAGCGGGGTCGAAGCCCTGCTCTCCGGCCAGATCACCGACGCTCAGGGTCGCTTCAATTTGCGAAACCTGATTACCGATGACGAGGATGCGGCAGCGGTACAGGTGCGCGCCTTCAAGCGCCTGTGCGATGCCCTGGGCCTGCCCGGCGACACGGCGCTCAAGGTGGCCGAAGGCCTGAACGGGGCCAGTGCCGAGGAAGACGGTGGCAGCGCCGCCTCCCCCGACACCCCCTTGCCGCCGCACCGCATTGAGCAACTGGCCTGGCTGGGGGTGGACCCGGAAGCCATCAAGCGGCTGGCGCCCTTTGTGGTCTTGCTGCCCACCGCCACGCCGGTCAATGTCAACAGCGCCAGCCCCGAGGTCTTGGTCGCCGCCATCGAAGGACTGGACAGAGGAACGGCGGACAGACTGCTGCGCGCCCGCCCCGCAGGCGGCTATGACACTGTAGAAGCGGTTCAGAAACAACTGCCTGAGAAAATCAAGCTCAACCCGCAGCAGGTCAGCGTCGCATCCACCCATTTTGAGATTGACGGCGAGCTGCGCTATGACCAATACGTGCTGCGTGAGCGCAGCTTGGTACAACGCCGTGGTTTGGAGGTCACCGTGCTTCGTAGGGAAAGACTCCCCCCAGAATAAGCCCTGCCCAGCGCCTTAGGCCCTCGGTCACAGGCCACAATACCGCGTCTCCCGACGGCCGCATGCCCTGCGGCCCTGCTGTCATCCTCATGTCCACACTGATCGTCCTGCTGCCCGAACAGCCCCGCCTCCAGGCTTCACAGGCGGATGCACCCTTGTCCAAGGCCGATTCAGCCCTGCACTTTGTCTTGACGGCTGATGGTCAGCAGGTGCTGCAACGCGGCCTGGCGGCGGTGGCCGACTGGCCAAAAGCCGATGCCTTGGTGGCCGTGGTGCCGATTGGCGACGTCGCCTGGCACCGCCTCAGCGCCCCCAAAGCCCCGGCTGGCAAGCTGCGCGCCGCCGTCATCAGCATGCTGGAAGAAGCCGTGCTGGACGACGAAGCCGACCTGCATGTGGCGCTCTCGCCGCAGTTCAAGGCTGGCGAACCCAGTTGGGTGGCCTTGCTGAACAAGCCCTGGCTCAAATCCCAACTCGATGCGATTGAAGCCACTGGCCTGAGTGTGGACCGCGTGGTGCCGGCCTGGACGCCCGAGGGCCCTCCGGCCGCCCATGTCTGGCGCCGCGACGCTGACGCCGGCCAAGCCTGGCTGGCTTGGCGCGACGACGACGGCGCCCTGCATCTGCCGCTGGCCAGCGAGGCCGTGCGCTTGCTGCTGGCCCGCCAACCCGCAGATCAAAGCGTGGCCTGGACGGCCAGCCCCGACGGCGCCGAAGAAGCCGCCCGCTGGGCCGGCGATGCCCTGGCCACGCAATCGGCCGACCAACAACTGCTGGCCGCTGCGCGTAGCGACTGGAACCTGCGCCAGTTCGACCTGACCGCCCGCCACCGCGGCAGCCGCATGGCCACCGAAGGCTGGCGTCTGTTTTGGCATGGCGATAACTGGCGCTGGGTGCGTTGGGGCCTGATCGGCCTGGTCGCCGTGCAATTGCTGGGGGGCCGCCTGTGGGCTTGGCAGCAAGAAAAGGCCTTGGCGCAGAAAAGCGCGGCCCGCACGCAAATCGTGCAGAAGACCTTCCCGCAGATTCGAGCGGTGCGTGAGCCCCTGGCGCAAATGCAACGCGAAGTCGAGCAAATGCGCAGCGCCGCCGGTCGCCCCGGAGACGCTGACCTCGAACCCCTGCTGCAAGCCGCCGACACCGCGTGGCCACCGTCGCGGGGCGCGGCCGACAACCTGATGTTCGAGCCAGGCAAGCTGGTCATCGTGAGTGCAGGCTGGACACCCCAAGAGGTCGACGGCTTCCGCGAGCGCTTGCGGCCGCTGGGCTATCAAGTGGATGACACCCAAGGCCGCTTGACCTTGACCCCCGCCAAATTCAAGCCCAACCCCGCGACAGCGGGCGCGCTGGGCGCTCCCCCGGCCAGCCCCAGGGCCGCAGCTGTTGGCAACCCCAGCCCGGTGACGCCGCCTGCGACGGTGCCTGGCGCGCGGCCACCGCCCTCCCCGGCGGCCGGGCCTGCGCCTGGCATGGCACCGCCACCGCCTGCGCCTGAGCCCCTGCCAGTGCAACCCCAACAGCAGCCGCCCTATGGGTCGGGCGTGCCCAAGGCAACGATATGAGTGAGCCTACCTCCAACGGCGCAGGCCTGGCCCAACGCTGGCAGGCGCTGAACGACCGCGAACGGAACTTGGTGCTCTTAGCCGCCGCTGCCGTGAGCTTGCTGGTCGTGTGGCTTCTGGTGCTCAAGCCCGTCTGGACGGTTTGGCGCGACCTGCCCGCCAAGACCCGCCAGGTCGAGGGCGAGTTGCTGCAATTGCAGCTGCTGGCCAGCGATGCCAAAGACCTCAAAGGCCAGCCCGCCATCAGCCCAGCCCAGGCTCAAGAGGCCATCAAGGCCGCCACAGAACGCCTGGGCGCCCATGGCAAGCTGGCCATTGTGGGCGACCGTGCCACCCTCACGCTGACCGACGCTTCGCCCACCGAATGGCGCACTTGGCTGGCAGAGGCACGCGCTGGTGCGCGGGCACGGCCCATCTCGGCACAAATCCAGCGGGGCAGCAACGGCTTGCAAGGCCAGGTTGTCGTCTCCCTGCCCACCGCCCCGTGATGACGCGCTTGAGCCCCTCCCGTCGCCACCGTGCCAGCCTCTGGGCGCTGAGCGGCGCGCTGTTGGGCGCCTTGCTGGGTGCCGTAGCTTTTGCACCTGCAGCTTGGTTGGCCCAAGGGGTGCAGAGCGCCAGCAAAGGCCGTTTGCTCTTGGCCGATGCCCAAGGCACGGTCTGGAATGGCCACGCCTTGATGGTGCTGACCGGCGGACCCGGCAGCCGCGACGCTGCGGTGCTGCCCTCACGCTTGGAGTGGCGCTTGGGGGCCTCTGGCCAAGGCCTCAAGCTAGATCTAGCCCAGGCCTGCTGCATGGCACCCGGGGTCTCGTTGACCCTTTCACCGGGGTGGGGCCAATGGCGCGTGGGCATACAGACCAGCGCCTCTAAAGAAATTGGCCAATGGCCCGCGGGCTGGCTGGAAGGCTTGGGCGCGCCGCTCAATACCTTGCGCCCGGCCGGCCACCTGCGCCTGAGCGCGCATGACGCCAGCATGGTGCGCAAAGGCGCCGGCGCGGCGCTGAGCGGGCGGCTGGAGTTGGACCTGCTGCAGACCTCCTCGCGCCTGTCCACTCTCGACCCGCTGGGCAGCTACCGGCTGACGCTGACCGGCGACGCCAAGGGCGCCACGCTGGTGAACTTGCTGACCTTGGACGGCGCGCTGCAACTCAGCGGCCAAGGCCAAGTCGATGCCAAAGGCTTGCATTTGCGCGGTGAGGCGCGCGCCAGCAGCGGCCAAGAAGCCGCTTTGAACAATTTGCTGAATATCATCGGGCGACGCAACGGCGCTGCCTCGGTACTTTCGATCGGGTGATCATGACTTCCATCTCTCGCTTCTCACCGTCTGCTGTGGCCCGCGCTGTGGCGTTCAGCCTGGCGCTTCCGCTGGTCAGCCCCGCACTGCAAGCCGCTGAAGACATGCCCCTGCCCGCCACCCGGGCCCGCGCCCCGGTGACGCTGAACTTTGCCAATGCTGAGATCGAAATGGTCTCGCGGGCTATGGGCACCATGCTGGATCGGCAAATCTTGGTCGACCCGCGTGTGCGAGGCCAGATCAACCTGACCAGCGACAAGGCCGTGCCGCCGGCCGAAGCCTGGCGCCAGTATCTGGCCGCGCTGCGCGGCCTGGGCTTCACGGTGGTGGAGAACGCCGGCTTGCTGAAGGTGGTGCCCGAGGCTGAAGCCAAGTTGCAAGCGGGCACGGTGCAGATCGGCCAGCCCCAAGCGCGGGGCGACCAGATCCTGACGCAGATCTTCAGGCTCAACCACGAGAACCCTAACAACTTGGTGCCGGTGCTGCGCCCCTTGATCAGCGCCAACAACACCATCAATGCGAATGCCGGCAACAGCACGCTGATCATCACCGACTATGCGGACAACCTGCAGCGCATGGCCAAGATCATTGCCGCGCTGGACCAACCCGCTGTATCGGATGTGGAAGTCGTGCCGCTCAAGCATGCGGTGGCGGCCGACATCGCCCCACTGGTGCAGCGCCTGAGCGAAGGCGGCAGCGGTATGGTGGTGCCCGGAGCCGCGCCCAGTGCGGCCGGTGGCACGCAGATCTTGATCGAGTCCCGCAGCAATTCGCTGATCGTGCGGGCGGCCAATGCCGCCAAGATGGGCCAGATCAAAGCCCTGATTGAGAAGCTTGACCGCCCCACCGAAGGCGGCGGACCGGCGGGCAAGATCTGGGTGGTCTATCTCAAAAATGCTGATGCGGTGAAGCTGGCCGAAGTGCTGCGTGCCGCCATGAGCAGCGGCACGGGCGCGGCAGGTGGCGCCAGCAGCTCCGGCCTAGGCAACACCGCCAACCGCCCCGCCAACCCGGGCCTCCCAACAGGGCTGCCACAAGGCGCGAACACAAGCCAATCCACCGGCCTCAGCGCCGCAGCGACCAGCCCAGTCACGCCATCCGCCGGGCCGTCCACCGGCGGGCAAATTCAAGCTGACCCGTCCACCAATTCGCTGATCATCTCGGCGTCTGAACCGGTCTATCGCCAACTGCGCCAAGTGATCGAGCAGTTGGACACCCGCCGTGCCCAGGTCTATGTCGAGTCGCTGATCGTCAAGGTCGATGCCAACAAGGCGGCCGAGTTTGGGGTGCAGTGGCAAAACCTGTTTGGCGACAAAGGCGACAGCACCATCGCGGGCTTAGGCACCAATTTTGGCAACTCGGGCAACAACATCCTCGACTTGTCGGCGGCCGCCGCCAGTGGCCGCACCGGCGTGGGCACCTTGCTCTCTAGCGCCAACCGTCCAGCGCAAGGTTTGAACATCGGAGTGCTCAAGAAGATCAGCACGTTCTACTCTTTGGGCGCCTTGGCCCGCTTCCTGGAAACCAATACCGGCGCCAATATCCTCTCCACGCCTAACCTGGTGTCGCTGGACAACGAAGAGGCGAAGATCGTGATCGGCCAGAACGTGCCCTTCACCACCGGCTCCTTCACCAATACGGGCACTGGCAATGGCGCCGTCAACCCCTTCCAGACGATTGAGCGCAAAGACGTGGGCATCACCTTGCGCATCAAGAGCCAGATCGGCGAAGGCGGCACGGTACGCATGACCATCTTCCAAGAGAACTCCTCGCTGCAACCCAATAGCCAGATCACCGACAAGAGCTCTATCGAGACCAATGTGGTGATCGATAACGGCCAGATCATGGTGCTGGGCGGTTTACTCAAAGACGAATACGGTGACAGTGAAGGCAAGGTGCCCGGCCTGGGCAGCCTGCCCATCATCGGCAATCTCTTCCGCAATGAAACCCGCAACCGGGTCAAGAGCAATTTGCTGCTCTTCCTGCGCCCGGTGGTGCTGCGCAGCCAGGCCGACGCTGATCGCCTGACGGTGGACCGCTACGACGCGATTCGCGCCATTCAGGAAGCCCGCCAACCCGAGCCCAGCGTGTTGGTGCCTGTCAACGAAGCCCCGGTGCTGCCCGCACTGCAGCCGGGCCAGAACACGGCGCCTCTGGTCAATGTCGTGCCGCCTGCTCAGGCCGGAGCGAACTGAGACCATGGCAGCGCGTCACCCCCTGCCTTATGGCTTTGCCAAGGCCAACACCTTACTGTTGGAAGACGACGGCCAGCAACTGGTGCTGCGCCTGACCGACGGCACGCCACGCAGCGCTCTGGGCGAGGTCATGCGTCTCTATGCTGTGGACCGCTTTGAGAGCGAAGACAGCGCCGCGCTGACCGAGCGCATCTCGCGCGTCTATGCCGGCGGCGAAGCCAGTGCCGCCGCCGTGGTGGGCGAGGTCGAAAGCGCCGTCGATCTCTCGCGCATGATGCAAGAGCTGCCCGCAGTGGAAGACCTGCTGGAGGCGGCGGACGATGCGCCCATCATCCGCATGCTCAATGCGCTGCTGACCCAAGCCGCCAAAGACGGCGCCAGCGACATTCACATCGAGCCCTATGAGCGCAGCTCCAGCGTGCGTTTTCGGGTGGACGGCACGCTGCGTGAAGTGGTGCAGCCCAACCGCGCCCTGCATGCCGCGCTGATCAGCCGCCTGAAGATCATGGCCGAGCTGGATATCTCCGAGAAGCGCTTGCCGCAAGACGGCCGCATCTCGCTGCGCATTGGTGGCCGCGCGATTGATGTGCGGGTCTCCACCCTGCCCTCGGCCCACGGCGAGCGCGCGGTGCTGCGCTTGCTGGACAAGAGCGAGTCCCGCTTCACCCTAGAAGGCTTAGGGATGGACGGCGAGGTGCTCAAGGCCTTTGACCGCTTGGTGCAGCAGCCTCACGGCATCGTGCTGGTCACCGGCCCCACGGGCTCGGGCAAAACCACCACGCTCTATGCCTCGCTGGGCCGCCTGGACACCTCCACCACCAATGTGCTGACGGTGGAAGACCCGGTGGAGTATGAGCTGCCGGGCATCAGCCAGACCCAGGTCAATGCCAAGATCGACCTGACCTTTGCCAAGGCGCTGCGCGCGTTTTTGCGCCAGGACCCCGACGTCATCATGGTCGGCGAAATCCGTGACGGCGAGACCGCGCAAATCGCCATTCAAGCCTCGCTGACCGGCCACTTGGTGCTGGCCACGGTGCACACCAATGACGCGCCCTCCACCGTCGCCCGTTTGATCGACATGGGCGTCGAGCCCTTCTTGCTCTCCAGCTCGCTGCTGGGCGTGCTGGCCCAGCGCTTGGTGCGCAAGCTCTGCAAACACTGCAAGCGCCGGGGTGAGGACATTGACGGCCAGCCGCGCTGGCACGCCGTGGGCTGCCCCGAATGCAGCCACACCGGCTACAAGGGCCGTACTGGCGTTTATGAGCTGATGACGGTGACCGACGAAGTGCAAAACATGATCCACAGCCGCGCCAGCGATTCCGAGATCGTGGCAGCGGCCGAGCGCGGCGGTTTGCGCTCCATGCGCGCCGATGGCGAGCGCTTGGTGGCCGAAGGCATCACCTCCTTGGAAGAAGTGCTGCGGGTCACCCGCGAGTGATATGGCCATCGAGATCAACAAGCAAGCCCGCCAGCAGGCCATTGAGTCCATCCAGCGCTACTTTGAAGCGCACATGGACGAGCCCATCGGCAATGTGGCCGCCGGCGGCTTGCTGGGCTTCTTCTTGCAAGAGATCGGCCCCACGGTCTACAACCAAGGCGTGGCCGATGCCCAAGAGCGCCTGCAAGCGCGGGTGGCCGAGTTGGACATCGAAGTCCATGAGGACGAGTTCACTTACTGGGCGGCGCATCAACGCGCAGCCAAGCGCTAAGAAGCCATGCCCGCCTTTAAATACGACGCACTAGACGCCGCTGGCAAATCCAAGACCGGCTTGGTCGATGCCGACCATGCCAAGGCCGCTCGCGCCCAAGTGCGGGCTTTGGGGCTGGTGCCGCTTGAAGTCACGCCCATCGCCCAAGCCGACGCGCAGAGTGGCCAGATGCAGTTCAAGCGCCGGGCGTTTTCAGCCTCGGGGCTGACGGTGTGGACGCGGCAATTGGCGGGCTTGGTGGGTTCGGGCTTGCCGCTGGAACGTGCGCTGACGGCCTTGGCCGACGAGGCTGAGGAGCCCCGCCAGCGCGAACTGGTGGCCCACCTCAAGAGCGAGGTCAATGCCGGCAGCCCCTTTGCCCGCGCCCTGGCCACGGCGCCCAAAGAGTTTGACGATGTCTACCGCGCCGTGGTGGCCGCCGGTGAGCAAAGCGGCGCCTTGGGCGCGGTGCTGGAGCGCCTGGCCGACGACCTGGAGGAACGCCAGGCCCTGAAGGCCAAGCTGATGGGCGCCATGCTCTATCCGGCCATCGTTTCTTTGATCGCCATTGTCATCGTCGTGTTCTTGGTCACCTACGTGGTGCCGCAAGTGGCCAGCGTGTTCAGCAATGGCAAACGCGCCCTGCCCGGCCTGACCGTGGCCATGTTGGCCTTGAGCGCTTTTGTGCGCAGCTATGGCTGGCTGGTCTTGGCGTTCTTGGTGTTTGGCGGCATCGGCTTGAGCTTTGCACTCAAAGGCGAGCAGTTCCGCCAACGCTTTGATGCCAGCATGCTGACCTTGCCGCTGATTGGCCGTTTGGCGCGGGGCTATAACGCCGCCCGCTTTGCCGGCACCCTGGCCATGCTGGCCAGCGCCGGCGTGCCCATCTTGAAGGCGCTGCAGGCTGCGGCCGAAACGCTGTCCAACCGCGCCATGCGGGCCGACGCCATGGACGCCCTGGTGCAGGTGCGCGAAGGCGCACCGCTGGCCTCGGCCCTGGCCGCCAAAAAGCGCTTCCCCGGCCTCTTGGCCATGTTTGCCCGCCTGGGTGAACAAACCGGCCAATTGCCCACCATGCTGGACCGTGCCGCCCGCCAACTGGGCGGTGAAGTGCAACGCCGCGCCCTGGCCGTGGCCACCATCTTGGAGCCCTTGCTGATCGTGGTGATGGGTGTCGTGGTGATGCTGATCGTGCTGGCGGTCTTGCTGCCCATCATCCAACTCAACACCTGGGTCAAATGAGCCGATAGGGCGGCGTCGTCAAGGTTTCGCCCTCTGTTCACTGGAGAAACCTCCTCTGCATCAGGGTTTGTCCAAGCGGCGGCAGCGGTGCTTTGCACCTACAGTGTTGACTGTTTAATCGAACGGTCGTGCTTTTTGGCGCGCCCATGCCCTCTAGGAGCTCCCATGATCCTGAATCGAACCGGACACCTCGCGCTGGCCAGCTTGGCGCTGGCCGCAATCCTCTCGGCCTGTGGCGGCGGCGGTGCCGACACCACCCCCCGCGCGCCCATCAGCAGCCTCAAGGTGATGGGCGACAGCCTGGCCGACGTGGGCACGTTTGGCATCAAGTTCACTATTCAGGGCAACGACATCTACCCTGAGCGCATCGCACAAAGCTATGGTCTGAGCAAGGGTTGCAGCTTCTTCAAGTTCACGGGCACGACCTTCATCCCGAACGCCACGACAGGCTGCACCAACTACGCAGTGGGCGGTGGTGTGATCAATCCGGTCGGCTCCGGACTGACCACGGCCGATCCTCGCGGCCTGCCCGTGCAAATGGCCACAGCAACTGCTGCGGGTAACTTCAGTGCCAATGATTTGCTGCTGATCGACGGCGGGGGCAATGACGCCTCCACTTTGGTCGGCGCCTATCTGGCAGCGGCCAGGGATGGTGGCGTGGCATACACCACAGTGTTGGGTACGGTGCTGACACCAGAGCAAGTGGCGGCCGCTGCTGCCAACGGTGGCGCGGGCTTTCCTGCCGCAGGTGCCACCTACATGACGGCATTGGCCGACAACTTCTACAACCTGATCAAGACCGGCGCGCTCGACAAGGGTGCGCAGCGTGTGGCCCTGCTGAACATGCCGGGCATCACCAACACCCCGCGCTTCCAGTTGGTGCTCGACAGCGTGGCTGCCGCCACTACAGCCGGTGCCAAAGCTCAAGGGGCGACGGATGCTGCCGCCGCCGCCGCAGGCGCTGCGGCACGCGCCTCCAGCGAGACCTTGTTCAAGGGCTGGGTCGAGACCTTCAACGCTCGCTTGGCCAGCAAGTTCTCGGGTGATTCGCGGGTGGCCGTGGTGGACTTCTACACTGAGTTCAACAACCAGATTGCCTCTCCGGCGCAGTTCGGCCTGACCAACGTCAAGACCCCCGCCTGCCCCGCCACCGGTGTCGGCACCGATGGTCTGCCTGTCTATGACTTCTTGAATTGCACCGACGCATCATTGACGGCCAAGCCACCCGCGGGCTCTGGCAACAACCCCAGCTGGTACAAGACCTACGCCTTCTCGGACGGCTTCCATCCGACACCTTATGGTCATCAGCTCTTGGCCCAACTCATCTCCCGCACGCTAGCCCAAGCGGGCTGGCTCTGAAGCCCAAACTAAGGAGTTTCATTCATGGGAACACGACTCAAGCTTTCCGTTTTGGCTGCGGCCGCCCTGTTGTCTGCCACGGCTGCACAGGCTCAATATGCCGGCACATTGCTGGCGCGCATTGGCGTCACACAAATCAGCCCAGACGTCACCAGCGGTGACCTCAGCGCCCCGGCATTTGCAGGCACCAAGGCAGACATCAAGTCCGATGTGCAGCCCACCGGCGGCGTCACCTGGATGTGGAGCGACAACGTCTCGGTGGACATTCCCTTGGCCCTGGGCTTCACCCACGAGATCGTGGGCGACGGCGCCATTGCCGGCGTGGGCAAGATCGGTGAGGTCAAGGCCCTGCCCATCACCTTGCTGATGCAATATCGCTTTGGCGATGCGCGCAGCACCGTGCGCCCCTACATCGGCTTTGGACCAACCTATGCCAAGTTCTACAAGGCGCGCAGCACAGCTGCACTCTCGGGCCTCACGGGCGGCAGCCCGACCACGCCCACCACCCTGAGCGTGGAATCCAAGTGGGCTGCCACCGTGCAGTTGGGGGTCAGCGTGGCCATCAACAGCAAGTGGTCGGTCGATGCCGCTGTGCTCAAAACCAAGCTGAGCACCCGCACCACCTTGTCCACCGGCCAGACCCTGGACGCCAAGCTGGACCCGACCTCGTTCACCATCGGTGTCAATTACGCGTACTGACCCAGCCAGACGTTCACCCCAACAGCCCGCGCTTCAGCCAGAAGCGCGGGCTTTTTTGTGGGGGTCTGCGGCCTCATGGCGAGGCCGCGTTCTTTTTGTCTGCGACATAGGCCTCGATGTTCAAACCGTCCAGGCTATAGCCACTGGCACCCCAGCGCGAGTGTTGCCGAGTGGTGCTGAGCAAACCTGACACCCACACCGCATCCATGCTGCGCAAGGCCACGGGCTTTCTGAGCACGACATGAATCATCTGGTTGGCAGGCGGTGGTGGGCTGTGGACACAGGCGCCGAAGTAGGGCACCAGCAAGAACTCTTTCATGTCGTCCAGCACGTATTCCAAGGGCACCACGTAACCCGGTAGTCGAACGTGAGCATCTTCGAGATCCGAACGTGTCGGAGCGCGATCCCAGATCTCACGCATCTCCAGCATCAGCGCGTCCTCCTTGGCATCGCCCTCTGGCAGCTGATCCACACCACGCTCTTTCAAAAGCTTGTCAGGATCCCAGCCTTCAGGCATGAGCGCTTCCCACTTCAGCGTGCGTGCCGCCTCGGTCGGCGCGGTTTGAGGGCGTGAGAACCCCCACAGCGCCGCCACGGCTAGACCGATGCAGGCCAGGCCAAGTCGTATCCAGAATGTTCTTTGGTTCATATGCGTTTGCCTCTCCCCATGTGCGGAGGAGTGTTGATGAAACAAGAAGGCTATACTATTGATATTGCATTATCATTCTCAAAGCGATGCGAACACTTCCCGTCACCGTACTTTCAGGTTTTTTGGGCGCGGGCAAAACCACCTTGCTCAACCACATTTTGGCGAACCGCGACGGACTCAAGGTCGCGGTCATCGTCAACGACATGAGCGAAGTCAATGTAGACGCCTTGCTCGTAAGCAAGAGCACTGAAAAGGCTGGGGTTGCACTGCACAGGTCAGAGGAAAAGCTGGTCGAAATGAGCAATGGCTGCATCTGCTGTACCTTGCGCGAAGACCTGTTGCTTCAAGTCCGGCAACTCGCCGAAGAAGGCCGCTTTGACTATTTGCTGATCGAAAGCACGGGCATCGGCGAACCCTTGCCCGTGGCGGCGACCTTTGACTTCCGCGATGAGCATGGAAACTCCCTCAGTGATGTCGCCACCATTGACACCATGGTCACCGTCGTCGACGGTCACCATTTGCTGCAGGACTTCAGCAGCCAAGACTTGCTGGCACAACGAGGCCAAGTCGCTGAGGATGCAGACAACCGCTCTCTGGCCTGCCTGTTGACCGAGCAAATTGAGTTTGCCAATGTCTTGGTGCTCAACAAACTGGACCTGGTCAGCCCCGACCAACGCGAAGCCCTGCTGGGCCTGCTCAAGGCGCTCAATCCGGGGGCAGAGATTGTGGAGTGTGCACAGGGCCAGGTACCGCTTCATCGGATTCTGGGCACGGGCCTGTTCAACATCGAAACTGCCAGTGAACAACCCGGCTGGGCCAGAGCCTTGGAAGGCGATCATCTGCCGGAAACCGAGGCCTACGGCATCAACAGCTTTGTCCTGAGCAGTCGCGAGCCCTTGCATCCCCAACGCTTTGCGGCCTTCATGGAGATGCCCTTTGAAGGCCTGCTCAGAGCCAAGGGCTATGTCTGGCTGGCCAGCCGATCTGATTGGGTCATGGTCTACAGCCGCGCGGGCCAAGTCGCCACACACGAAGCCATGGGCCGCTGGTGGAGCGCCGTGCCCCGCGAGCGCTGGCCAGCCCTCGGCAGCCCAGAGCGTGCCGCCATCGAAGCCAATTGGCGCGAGCCTTATGGCGACCGCCTCAATGAGGTGGTTTTCATTGGCCGCAACCTCGACCGCAGCGCCATCGAGGCGGCTTGGAAGGGCGCACATCTGACGTTCACCGAAACCCGCAAGGGACAGACCCACTGGGCGAGCTTGCCCGACCCTTTTCCGCAATGGGCCGCTCTCCCTGCAGCCAGCCCCGCATGACTTTCCCCCTGACCGCCACACCATGAAGACATCACTCCTCAACCCCAAGCTCTGGACCCTCAGTCTGATGACCGCCGCCTTCTTGGCAGGCTGCGGTGGCGGCGTCGATGAAGACGACCCCCATGACGACGACACCGTTCTCATCGATACCTTCGGACGTCTGAGCGTGGCCGAGAAGGACAGCAAGACGATCCGCGTTCATGACTTAGACGCTAACGCAGCAGTGCTGCTGTCGCACAGCTTGGACAACGTCCCCTCTGCGCTCTACGCCAGCCCGCAGGGCCGGTATGCCGTGGTCATGCAACGCCTGCAAGACCGCGTGCAATTTCTGGACGGTGGCGTCTGGCAAGAGGACCATGTCAGCCACCTCCATGACTACAAAGCCGCCCCGGCACCCTTGAACTTCGCCCTGTCTGGCGCGCGCCCCACGCACTATGACTTGCAGGCGGGCAAGCAAGCGGCCATCTTCATGGACGGTGATGCCACGGCCTCTCCGGCCAAGATGGCCAGCGTTCGCTTGATCACCGACGCGTCCATTGCCTCGGCCAGTCTTGTGGCCAGCCTAGACCTGAACACCGCCCTGCACGGGCTGGCAGAGCCAGTGGACAACAAGCTCTTGCTCGTCAGCCGCGCACCTGATGCTACCGACAGCTTGCCGACCCATCTCAACCTCTATCAGCGCAGCGGTTCAAGCTGGGCACCGGATCGCGCCCTGCCGACCCGATGCGATGGCATGCATGGCTCCTTCAGCAGCGGTCAAAACACCGTTGCGGGCTGCAAGAACGGCATGCTCTTGGTCAAGCATGTCAGCAGCACAGCTGTCGACGATGGCCAGTTGATCAGCACGCCGCTGCGCGTCGGAACGGTAGCGGGGCACCCTCGCCTACCCGATCACTTCATCGGCATAGCCGCTGACGGCGTCGCACCCAGCCCCGTGACCACGCGCTTCTACACCCTCGATGCTGGCACCGGCGTGGTCACCAACTTCGAGCCTGAAGGCTGGCAAACCGGCCGCGTTAGGCGCGCCCATGGTTTCGACCGCACCGGGCAACGCTTTTTCGTCTTGGATGACCAAGGAAGCTTGATCGTGTCGCAGCGCAGCAATGGCGTGTGGAGCCACCTGAGTCGCGTGACGGCTGCCGTGCCGCGCATGCCGACGGCAGCGCCTTGGCCCGCCATCGTGGCCAATGGCGCGAAGGACGAGATCTACCTGACCGACCCCGAAGCCCGCCAACTCGTGGTGATCAATAGCAACACCGGCGCTGTGATCACTCGACATGAGTTGGGATACACCCCGAGCTATGCGGCATGGCTGGGCATCACCCGCTAGAGGACGACACATGAAACAAATCACTGCGCTGCTCCTGGCTCTACTGAGCTGTGGGGCTCAGGCCCAATCTGAGAAGTCTTGGGAGTTTGGTGCTGTGCTGGACTTGACGCACACCTCGCGTGCCTTGGCCTTAGGGATGCGGGACAAAGGTCTGCAACTCGGCCACAGCGATGTGACGGCCAGTGGCCCCTTAGGCGTGCACTTCCGAGGTCATGTTGGGGCCGTCTTCGCCACGCATGATGGCAAGCTGGAGAAAGGCATTGAAGACGCCTATGTAGAAACCACTTCTCTGCCCTACGGACTGCAGATGCGTCTTGGCCGATTTGCATCCCAAGTGGGCCATCTCAACCAGCAGCACATGCATGCTGACGACTTCACCGAAAGGCCTTTGCTTTACCGAGGTCTGTTTGGTGGCCACTGGAACGACGACGGCCTGCGCCTGAACGTGACCTTGCCCACCTCCTTTTACTGGATGGTCGGCGCCGAGGGCTTTCACGGCAAGAAGCTGGTCGCAGACAGCGTCTACCAAGGCAAGGCCCCTGGTGCCATGACATTGGTGACCAAGCTGGGGGCAGACCTCAACCGCTCGCACAGTTGGCAAATGGGTGTGTCTTACATCCACAACCGGCGTGAGGCACTGGCGCAAGAGGCGCATGAGGGCGAGGAAGAACACAGCCATACCGATGAAGATCATCATGGTCATGAACATGCGCATGGCGCCGAGTTCAGTGACCGCCACACTTGGATGCTCGACGCCACCTGGAAGTGGGCACCAGGGGGCAACAACCGCGAGCAACAGCTGAGGGTCAACTTTGAGGCTGCGCGCGTCACCGACTTGAACCGCTTCGCCAGCAACAAAGACAAACACGAAGCCAATGCCGTGTCTGTGGTGTATCGCTTTCATCCCAGTTGGGAAGTGGGCGCGCGCGCGGATTGGTTGAGGGTCTCGGTGCCGCATGGTGAGCACTTCCATCAGGCCTTGCTGCGCGAACGCTCTGTGATGTTGGCATGGAAGCCCACCCACATGCAGAGCTTGCGCCTGCAGGTCAGCCAGCAGCACGATGCGGTCAAGTTTGAAGCCCCCAGCTCCAGAACCGTGCAACTGCAATACGTGCTGGCTTTTGGAGCGCATGGTGCGCACGGCTTCTAAATGGCTGACGGCAGGCCTGATGAGCCTGAGCAGCGCCGCCCAGGCCTTCACCGTCTTCGCCTGCGAACCAGAATGGGCGGCACTGACCCGCATTTTGATGCCTCAGGCCACGGTGCATGTGGCCACCCATGCGGCACAAGACCCGCACCACATCGAAGCGCGCCCCAGCCTGATCGCGCAACTGCGCTCCAGCGATCTAGCGGTTTGTACAGGCGCAGGCCTTGAGGCCGGCTGGTTGCCCTTGCTACAACAGCGAGCAGGCCGGGCAGCCCCGTTGTTCGAGGCGGCGGATCATGTGGTGTTGATCGACGCACGCCCAGGCGCAGTGGCCCACCCTTGGGCTGGCGATGTCCATGCCGAAGGCAACCCTCACCTTCACACAGACCCTCACAAGCTGCTGGAGGTCAGCCAAGCGCTGGCTGAAGAGTTGGCCACGATGCGCCCTGCTGAACGGGCCGCGATCACCCAAAGAGCCGCGCACTTTGCAGCCCAGTGGCGCTCCTCCATCACGCGCTGGGAACAGCGGGCCGCGGCCCTCAAAGGTCGGCGTGTGGTCGTGCAGCATGCCAGTTTTGCTTACCTGTGGCGCTGGCTGGGCATGATTCCGCAGGTCGACCTGGAGCCTAAACCGGGCATGGCCCCCACCCCTGGCCATCTCCAACATTTGCTCAACAGCTTGCGATCCACACCCCCTTCAGCCATTGTCCTGGCCTCCTACCAAGACCCGCGCGCCGGCCGATGGCTGCAGCGCCAACTGCAGGTGCCTGTCCCGCTGCTGATCTTGCCTGCCACCGTCGAAGAAACTGCTGGCCAAGAAGGGCTGGTGAAGTGGATGGACACGGTCATCAACGAACTGTCGAAACTTGAATGATCCTCGCCGAGTTTTGGTTCATGGCGCCGCTGCTGGCCTTGCTGGCCGGTTTGTGGGCACTTGCGCCCTTGGGCCGTCAAGTCTTGCTGCGTGGCGTGGTCTTCATTGACCTGGCGGTCGCGCAGTCTGCGGCTGCCGCTGCCCTGCTCATCAGCGTATGGCTGGATCATCCAGAGACATGGTCGACGCAACTCGCAGCGCTGATCGGGGCCCTGGCGGCAGCAGGCTTAGTCGCTTGGCTGTCTCGGCGGGTGCCCACCCAGCGCGAAGCCTTGATCGGTCTGGTCTATGTGGCTGCAGCCTGTGTCGCCATGCTCAGCGCACGCGCTGATCCGCATGGCCGAGAGCGCATGGCCGAGTTGCTGGCCGCAGACGTCCTGTGGGTCACCTGGTCCCAAGCCTCTCTGTTGGCCGCATGCGCTGTGTTGGTCTGGCTGTTGCGGGGCCGCTGTTCAAGGGATACCTGGTTTTACCCCCTCTTTGCACTTGTGGCGAGCGTGGCCGTGCCGATACTGGGCTTGTTTGTTGTGTTCGCCTTGTTGATAGCACCGGCACTGTGGTGGCCTCAGGGCGCAGGCAGGGCCATGCTCGCTGCAGGCTGCACCTTGACGATGGGTCTGGGCATCAGTGGGTGGCTGGATGCGCCCAGTGGGGTGTGTGTGGCTTTGAGCTTAGCCGCCCTGGGTCTCGTGCGTGGCTTCGCCACTGGGGGTCAGGCCTTCGGCGACAGCCCATCAGCCAATGACCAGCGGTAGGCCCGCCACCCTGGCCACACGCTGGCTAAACCACCGGCCAGCACCACACTGAGCAAGAGTTGCACCTCGGTCGCTGAGGGTCGTCTGGCACTCAGGGCGAGGCCCCACTCGGCCTGCAACCAGGGTGCCAAGGTCAGCAAAGCGACGGCGCACAGTACGGCGCCCATCACCGCCCCGCATGCGGTGACGAGCAGCCCCTCCAGCACCAATAGCGAGAAGATGTGGCTGGGCCTGGCTCCAATGGAGCGCAGCACCGCTAACTCCCGGCGTCGCTGCTCCAGGCTGGTGGCAATCACGGCCACCAAGCCCGCCAGACTGACCACCCCCACCAACGCACTCATGGCCTTGAGCGCACGCTCACCCACGCCCATCAAGGACCACAGCTCATCCAGGGCCACCCCTGGCAGCACCGCCATCAAAGGCTCGGCCTTGAAGTCGGCGACGCGGCGCTGAACCCGAAACACGGCGGCCCGGGACTTGAGCCCCACCAAAGCGGCCGTCACGCTCTTGGGTCGGAGGTCATGCTGCAAGGCTTGCTCGGCTGAAACCGCGCGTCCTGGCAGCGGCACCCCCGCCACCCAGTCGAGATGAATAGCCTCCATGCCTTGCAGGCTGATGTGCAAAGAGCGGTCCACCGGCGTTGCTGTGGGGGCCAATATGCCCACCACCCGGAACGGCTTGTCGGTATGAGCCAGCTCTTCAATATCGCCACTGCCATGGTTGAGTGTCAGCGTTTGACCCAGGCTATAGCCCAGACGTGCAGCCACCTCCGCGCCCAACACCACATCGAACACCCCCTCAAAGCGCTGCCCTTGGGCGAGCTGCAAGGCCTGGTTTTGACCATAGCGAAAGTGCTCGAAATAGGCGGTAGAGGTCGCCACCACGGGGTAGCCCCGGTGGGAGTCCCCCAAGGAGATCGGCACCACCCAGGCGACGGCCTCATCGGCCTCTAAGGCCTCGACGCTGCTGTAGGCGATGTTCTGAGTGGCATCACCCACTCGGAACACGGCATACAGCATCAACTGCACAGAGCCGGATCGCGCCCCCACGATCAAATCGGTGCCAGAGACAGACAGGGCAAAGTTCTGCCGCACATCGTGCCGCAGCCGCTCTAGCCCCAAGAGCAAGAAAGTAGACAAGGCCACACTGACCAGCACCAAGGACAGGCCGAAGCGACGATGCCACGCACTGCGCCAGGCCAGAGACCAAATCAAGCGCATGAGTCGACCTCGACGCCTTCAGTGGGCGCTTGCAGTTGAGGCCACTCCAAGACTCGATCAAAGTGGCGCGCCAAGTGTCGGTCATGGCTGACGAACAGCACCGCACTGCCAGCCTGCTGACAGACCTGCATCAGCAAGCCCATGAAGGCATCGCGGCGCTGTTCATCCAAGGCCGACGTGGGCTCATCGGCCAGCACCACCTCAGGCTGCCCGATCAGGGCTCGGGCGGCCGCCACCCGCTGTTGCTGCCCCACCGACAAGGACACGGCCTCCCTGCCCCACAGTTCAGGGGCCATCTGCAAGGCGGCCAAAAGGCCCTCGGCCGCAACACGCTGTTGCTGGGCATCGCGCCCGGCACGTCGCGCCCGGCTGGGCGAGAGGCGACACGGCAGCAGCACGTTGTCCAGTACCGAGAGATAAGGCAGCAAATTGAACTGCTGGAACAGATAGCCCAGGTGATCAGCCCTGAACCGGTCGCGCTGCGCGGCACTCAAGGCCTGCCAGTCTTGACCCAAGCAGTGGACACGGCCAGCACTGGGCAAGGCCACACCGCTGAGCAAAGACAGCAAGCTGCTCTTGCCGCAGCCGCTCTCGCCTCTCAAGAACACCCGCTCGCCAAGCGCCACCTCCAAGTGGGGAATGTGGAACACATCGCTGCCAGCGCCCGGCCAGCGCAAGCGCACCCCACGCAGCGATAAGGCCACCGATCGCGTCTCTTGACTCATGCTGTCAACGGCTCAGCGACACCGTTTGGCGCGGGCGCTTGAGCACCGTCTTGTGTTGCCCTTTGGGCCCGGCCACCAGCACTTCAATGCGGCTGACCCGAGGATAGGCCGCCCACAAAGCTACCTCCAGGCTGGCCAAGGCCGCGGGCGATTGGCAAGTCCAGGTATAGCTGGCTTCTAGTTCCGCATGTTCCGCCTGAGCTGCGGCCCCCGCAGGGCCCTGCAGAACAGGCGCCATCACTTTGGCCTGCGACACACTGCATTGCGCCTGTGGTGAAGGCGCCAACAAGGCCGGGGCCTTGACAGGGTCTTGCCAGCGGGCCAAGACCGCCGCTGCGGCCTGTCTTTCAGCCTCGCTGCGGGGAGCCCGCTCAAAGCCCAAAAGATTGTCCAATGGCACTTCAGCGCTGACGCTCAACTGCGCGCCTTCTACCGTCACCAGCAGCTTCATCTCGCCGTGAACATGCGCCTTGTGCGCACTGGCCGCTGACACCCCCAGCGCCAGCGCCGATGCCAAACACCACTTCATGCCCTTGACCATATGCGCTCCTATGCGGTGAAGGCCGCCACCAGGGTGCGGGCATTGTGTTCCATCATGGCCAGATAGCTGCTGGCCGGGCCGCCTGGGCCCGACAAAGCGTCGGAGTACAAGGTACCGCCCACCCGAGAGCCAGACTCTTTGGCAATGCGCTCGATCAAGCGCGGATCGCTGATGTTTTCCAGGAACAAGGCCTTCACGCCGGATTGCTTGATTTGCCGGATCAGTCGCCCCACCGCTGCAGCCGAGGGCTCGCTGTGGGTGGTCCAGGCCTGAGGGGACAGAAAGGTCACGCCATAGGCCGCACCGAAGTAGGCAAATGCGTCATGCGATGTGATGGCTTTGCGCTGAGCGGCGGGAATGGCCGCCAAGTCTCGCCGAATGCGCTGATCGAGGTCTTGCACCTTCTGCCGATACTGCGCACTGCGCTGCTCGATCTGCGCCCGCTGAGCGGGCCACCGCTGCACAAAGGCCGCGCTGATGTTGTCCACATAGGTCAAGGCCAGCCCGAGATCCTGCCAGGCGTGAGGGTCTTCCCCGTGATGCCCGCCGCCGCGCGGCTTGATGCCACGGCTGGCGACCACCACCGGGCCACCATAGCCCGCAGCTTTCACCATGCGGTCTATCCAGCCTTCAAAGCCCAGCCCATTGACGACCACCACGTCGGCACGGGCCAGCCGTTTGGCATCTGCAGGCTTTGGCGCATAGACATGCGCGTCCGAATCCGCCCCCACCAACGCGGTCACCTCGCTGCCCAGCGGCGCGATCTCGCGCGCCATATCGGCCAACAAGGAGAAGCTGGCCACCACCGGGCCAGCGCCGCCGCTTTGCGCGGCTGCGGGCCAAAGCGCCCCGGCAGCCACCACCCCTAGCCCGCACTGCAGAGCCTGCCGTCTATCCATCAACATCCTGAACCTCACCGTTAACTTGACCGATCGGCAGGTCGGCGCATCAGCAAGCCCTCTCGCCGCCCGAATAACACCGACAAGACATAGACCCCACCGCACACGAGCACCACACTGGGCCCAGAAGGCAGCTCCAGGTGATAACTCAGCAACAAACCCAGGCCACCGGCGAACACCCCGATGACCGCCGACAAGACAAACATGGCCCCTAGGCCGGCCACCCAGAAGCGGGCCGCCAAGCCCGGCAACATCATCAAGCCCACGCCCATCAGCGTGCCCATGGCTTGAAAGGCGCTCACCAAATTCAGCACCAATAACACCATCAGCGCCATGTGGGCCCAAGCGCCTGGGCCTTGGAGGCTGCGCAAGAAGCCAGGGTCAAAACTCTCCAGCAGCAAGGGCCTGTACATCACCGCCAGGCTCAACAGCGTGACCGTCGCCACCAGCGCCATTTGCAGCAAAGCCGCATCGTCCACCGCCAACACGCTGCCAAACAGCAGGTGCATCACATCCACCGGGCTGCCCTTGAGGGACACCAGCAAGACCCCCAAGGCCAGGGCGATGATGTAGAACGCAGCCACACTGGCGTCCTCGCGCTGCGGCGTGCGCCGGCTCACCACCCCCGAGGCCAGCACCACCAGCAGGGCAGCCACCAAACCGCCCAAGCTCATGGCCACCAAAGACATGCCTGCCAGCAAATAGCCCGCAGCAGCTCCCGGCAAGACGGCATGCGCCATGGCATCGCCCACCAAGCTCATGCGTCGCAATATCAGCAAGCAGCCAATGGGCGTGGCCCCCAGTGACATGGCCAAGGTCGCCACCAGTGCGCGGCGCATGAACTCAAACTCCACGAAGGGGCCGAACAAGGCATCCATCATGCGGCGCGGCAGAGCATCTGCGAGGCCTCCCAGGCCTCGGCCTTGTGGCGCGCACGCTCCAAGTGCTCGGGCGTCAGCACTGACGCAGTCGCGCCCCACGCCACCCCTTCACGGGCCAAGATCAGCACCTCATCAAAGTGTTGCCGCACTTGCTCTAAGTCATGCAACACCGCCACAACGGTGCGCCCCTCATCCTTCCAACGGGCCAGCAACGCCAGCAGGTCCGCCGTGGTGCGTGCGTCCATCGCGTTGAAGGGTTCATCCAGCAGAATCAGTTGGGCGTCCTGCACCATCAGCCTGGCAAACAGCACACGCTGCACCTGCCCGGCCGACAACTCACTCATCCAACGCCACTCGAAGCCAGCCAGCCCCACAGCAGCCAATGCTTGCTGAAGGACTTGCTCATGCTCAGCCTTCACGCCAGCAAAGCAACCGATGCGTCGCCACAGCCCCATGGCCACGGTGTCACGCACCTGGATGGGGAAGCTGCGGTCCAAGGTAGAGACCTGGGACAAAGAGGCCACCCGTAGGCCCGACCGAAGCAGCACCTCGCCTTCGACACCCTTCAGCAGCCCCCCCACAGCCGCTAGCAGGCTACTCTTGCCGGCGCCATTGGGCCCTATCACGGCGGTCGCTTGGCCCGCGCGAAACTGGCCACTGAGGCGATGCACCGCGACCCGCCCCCGGTAGGAGACCGTCAGCTCGCGCAACACGACCGCAGCCTCGTCTGGCCCCATGAGTGCTGCCCTCATGACAAAGCCCAGATCACCGCCAGCCACAGGCACAGCAGCGGAACACTGACCCAGCACAGCCGCTGCCAGACACTGGCCGTCAGCATGGGCAAACCGCCCACTCAGGGGCCCAGCGCGTGGTTGGCAGCCCTGCTAGGCCCAGCAAGGCGCTGCGTTCTAGCCGGCTGTCGTCACGCAGGTCTGGCAGCGGCCGTACAGCGTCAGGTCGTGGTCTTCCACCACAAACCCGCTGGGCGCGAGGCGCGCCAGATTGCCAGGGCAAGCCATTACGTCGAACACGCGCTGGCAGTGCCGACACAAAAAATGATGGTGGTGTGCATGCCCCACCGTCTCGTAGCGCGGGTTCTCTCCCGGCAGGTGAACGCCCTGAATCACGCCCTCTTCGGCCAGCGCCTTCAGGCTGCGGTACACCGTGGCGATGCCCAGCCCAGGCACCTGCGTCTGTGCAGCCTCCAAGACCTCCTGGGGCAGCAAGGGTCGGCTGGCCTGTTGAATGACCTCTCGAATCGCGTTGCGCTGGCGAGTATTGCGTTCCATGCATGGAGTGTGCCGCAGCTTGATGGCTGAATAATGATAATGCCCTCTCATTATCGCCCATCGCAGCAGCCAGGCCCACCGCGCTGAAACTCGTCGCCGTGCGCCATGCCGAAGTGCGGGTCCTACGACGCCCTCTTGGCCACCCTCGCGCCGGGCTTCAGCGTCGCGCCACGCACCTCAAACCTCAGGCTTTGAATCTCCCGCCCATCGGCAGCGCGCAGCACCAAACTGTGCCGCCCCGGCCAAGGCGCCCAGGCCAAGGTGGGCTGGGCGGCGGTGGTGCGGCCCAGGCGTTGGCCGTTGAGCCACCACTCGCCCGGCTCACCATCCAAGACAATGCGCTGCACGTCGGGCGGCATGTCCGGGTCCAGCGCATAGATGCTGCCGCCCACCGGGCTCTTGATGCCAAAGCGCGGTGCGGCCGCCCCCGTACGCGCGGCGGCTTGGCTGCTGAGCGCTGCAACACCTTCTGGCTCTGAGCCAGGCAGGAACCACTCACTGCGCAGGGCTTGGCCGGGCTGTTGCACGGCCACCTGCACCACACCGCTGGGCGGCACGGGCGGTACAGAGGGCTGGCCCTCTCGCAGGCGCTGCACCACGGCATTCCAAATGGGCGCCGCGCCGGTGGTGCCGCTGACCCGCTGCATAGGCGTGCCTTGCGCATTGCCCACCCAAACGCCCACGGTGTAGTGGCTGGTGAAACCGACGCACCAGTTGTCGCGCATGTCTTTGCTGGTGCCGGTCTTCACCGCCGCAAAGCCGCGCGTGACCAAGGGGCTGTCCAGGCCAAAGGTGGGCGCACGGGCCGCGTTGTCGGCCAGCATGTCTCCCACCATAAAGGCCACCTCCGGGCTGAAGACGGCCTGCGTGGCAGGTGTGCGCGGCTGGGGCTTGCTGGGCGCCGAGGGTACCTGGCCAGCCGCTGCCGTCCAGGGTGACCATCGTCCTTGCTGGGCCAGGCTGCGATAAGCGTTGGTGAGATCCATCAGGCTGAGCTCAGCGCTACCCAGCGCCAACGCATAGCCATGAAAGCCGCCGCTGTGGCTGAGCTTCAAGCCCAGGGCATTGAGGCGGTCAAACAAGGCATCAGGCCCGACCATGGCGCCCACCTGCACCGCCGGGATGTTGAGGCTGCTGGCCAGCGCCTCGCGCACCGGCACCCAGCCGCGATAGCGGTGGTTGTAGTTCTGCGGCAGGTAAAGCCCAGCGCCGGCCGCCAACTGGGTGGGCGCGTCATGCAAAAGGCTGGCGGGGGTGATGAGCCGCCGCTCCAGCGCCAAGCCATAGACAAAGGGTTTGAGCGTGGAGCCGGGTTGGCGGCGCGCCAGTGCGGCGTCGACGTCAGGTGCGCCAACGGTGGCTTTAGGGCCTGCACCGCTGACAGGTGCCTGGCTCATCAGACCGGGAGAGCCGACCCAGGCCCGGACCTCGCCAGTCGCGTTGTCCAACACCACCACCGCGCCATCGGTCACCTGGCGCTGCTGCAACTCCCCCAATTGATCGCGCAGCGCGCGCAAGGCCAGGCGTTGAAGGCGTGCATCCAGCGTACTGGGAATCTGCGCGGGCCAGGCCTGAGCCAGGGCGCCCACCGTGGTCTCGGCCAGGGCCTCGTCCGCTAGAGCCATGCTGGGGCTGCCCGACTTGGCTCGCTGCTGCGCCACCGTCTGGGCCCAGAGCCAGCGTGCCGCATGGGGTGCCACCTGCTCGCCCAGCGGCCGCACACCCGGCCGCGCAAAGGCATTGGCCGTCAACAGCGGCAGGCCGTGACAGCGGGGGTCTTGCAAGGCTTGGGCCGCTGCTTGCTCGGCCTGGCCCGCCAGCGAGCGCAGCAGGCCACAGGCGCGGGCCGACACCAGCTCAGCATTGGCGTTAGGCGCACGCACCAGCGCCGCCAAGATGGCCCCCTCTTGCGCATCCAAGCCGCTGGGGTGTTTGCCGAACATGGTTTGCGAGGCGGCCGCCACGCCCACCATCTCGCCACGCAAGGGCACCAGGTTGAGATAGGCCTCCAGAATCTCGCTCTTGCGCCAGCGCGCTTCCAGCTCCCGCGCGGCCGACATTTGCGAGACCTTGCCCAACACCGAACGCCCACCGGCAGGCCGTGCCAGATCCGCATCCAACAAACCCGCCAACTGCATGGTCAGCGTGGAGCCGCCTTGAGTGCGCTGGTTCAGGGTGTTTTGCCAGGCACTGCGGGCCAAGCCCGTCCAATCGACCCCGCTGTGCTGCCAAAAGCGCTTGTCCTCGCCATGCACCAGGGCGGCCATCAGCGCGGGCGAGACCTCCGTCAGCGGCACCCAGCCCAAACGCCGTGCGCTGCCATCCACCCGCACCGTTTGAAGCACCACACCGTGGCGGTCGAGCACGGGCAGGTCGGAGGGCCGCCAGGCTTGGCGTACGGCGCTGAAGCCGGGCACGGCCGCAGCAGCGCTACAGAAAGCAGCCAAGAGAGCGGCAGCAATGCAACAGCGCTCTCGGCGATGCCTCCTCATGATGCTCATCCAAAATCTCTGGGAGTGAATCAGCGAACGATGGGCACGAAGATGGGAATCTGAATCCGCCCATCACTTGCCCCACCCAGCGACTCGACTTTGGTACCTTCAGCAATGGCCTGACTGATGGGATTCGTCGCAAGGACCGGGAACTTCGACTTGAGAAACGGAATATCACGTCCAGCGTTCTCACTCAGAGTCACCTCGGCTGCAGTGGTGAGCTTTCCTACCTTTGCCTTCTCAACGAAATGAAAGCTGCCCAGATAGACTGACTGCCCTGCGGCCACAGAGAACTCAATACCCGTAGGCTTTGTGGACCACACATTGCCAGCACCTTGGCTGATCTGCCAAGACCTGATGATGTAAGTGCCTGCCGGCAGTTCGATCGCAAAGGCCGACCCCTTTTGCTTGAGATCAGCATCGAGAGGCTCGCCTTTGAACACATAGCTCAGATTCATGGTTTGTGATTCACCATGCTGAACTTGATAGCGCTCGCGCCCACTTTTCTCTTCGATATGGACGCGATATGCGCCATAACCGCCTTGATAAGTGATCGTTCCGGCCGCTATGCCCTTGCCAGACTTTTGATCCAGCACGTGCCCGGGCTGAATGTTCGGCGTAGCGCAGGCCGACAACAACACAGTAACCAAAGACAATACCAGCCATCTCATCACGTCATCTCCTTGGAAACAGTTTTGGTCGCTTGGGGCCAGAGCCGGCCGCTCGCACCACCACCTCAGGCGTGGATGTATTTGGCGAACACATCGCCAAAGTCACGCTTGGTGTAGCTCACCAACACGGCCGTGTTCAGGCTCTTGAGCAGGTCTTGGAACTGGGCCGAGATGGCTTCTGGGCTCGCCACTTCATTGAGCTTGTAGAGCGATGACACCGCCCCCAAGGCCAGCGGTGCGTTGTCGCGGCAGGTTTCGTCGGCACGCTGGCGTTTGCCAATGCTGATCAGGGCTTTGTAGATGTCTTTGAGCTGCTCGATGAAGGTCTTGCGCACATCGATGCTGAAGACTTCGCCGCCGATGGCGAACTTCAACTCAACGTCCATGTCGATGGTGCCGGCGGTCTCCAACGTCACGTGCTCGATCTGCTCGGTGGCGTATTCATAGCGCTTGATCGAGCGCTTGGAAGACACGGCCGAGTCGCCGTCCACATGGATCAATGCAAAGTTGGTGAAGCAGTACTCGTCCTTCTTGGACTTGATGAGGAAGAAGATCTTCTCGCCGTCTTCATGGAACAGGTAGTCGTCGGCGTCCACGCTGCCGAAATCTTTGGGTTCGACGATGACGCCGATATCGCTCAGGCCCAGGGCCTCGGATGCAAGTCTCTTAAACACAGTTGTCGCTCCTAGAAGAGTTGGAAGTGATCAGGGCATGGATCTCGCCCTTGGGGAAATGGTGACCTTAGGGGGTCACCTTGAACACAGCGTTAGGCCGCTCGGCAAAGCTATCGGGCGCATACATGCCCTCGATGCGGGTGGGCGGCAGGTTGAAGCTGCCGCTTTGGTTCAGGCGCACGGTGTACTCCACCACATGCTGGCCTTGCGGCAGCCATTGCCACACGCCGCGCCAAGCGTCTGCACCGCGCTCCACATAGGTCGGGGCCCAGCCCTCTGCCTTTTTGCCTTCGCCTTGGGTGGCGATTTGCGAGTCCCCGCCCAAGCCGCTAGCCAAAACGGTGGCCCCGGTGGGAATTGGGTCGCTCAGCGCCGCCCAAGCCATGTCGGCGCGGGCGTTGATGGTCAGGCGAATGCGCATCACATCGCCCTTGCTCCATTGGCCGCTGGTCTTTTGGCTCACGGCCTCCACACTGCGCTGCAAGCTGTAGCCCGCCTCCAGCGGGGCCTTCGGCGGCACGGCGGCCAAGGTCTGCACGGTCAGCCAGGGCTTGCCCGTACCTTGCTGCTGGGCTTGCAGGGCCGCTGGGCTGGTTGCGGGCCAGGGCAGCATTTGCGTGCTGCCTTTGGGCTCGGCCGCCCAGTCGGCGGTTTTGCTGGTGGCACCCAAGGTCAGCAAGGTGGTGCCGGCCACGGGCGTGCGCTCAAACAGGCTGCTGAAGCGGCGCATGGCCAAGGTGCCCCAGGCGTTGGCCGTGGTGGTGAGCCAGGCGCCGCGCTGCTGGCGGCCCAAGGCCCCCAGCACCAAGCGTGGCATGTCGGCCTGCCAGTCCGCCTGGTCAGCAAAGGCCAGCACCAAGCGGTTGGCATTGCTGTCTGGGCTGTCCATCAACCACCACCAGTAGTCGCTGCCCTCGGTGGTGAAGCGCAACGCCGTACCGCTGACATCCAGGCGGCTACGCAGCAGGTTGCTGGCCTCTTGCAGCAGGCGCGCGCGGTCCGGAATGGTGCCCACGCGGCGCAGCACCAAGGCCCAGTCGATCAGCGCCGCCGTGGGCCACTGCGCGGGGTTGATCTGCAAGGACCCCAGGTGCTTGGCTTGGGCTCGGCCATGGCGCGATAGGGCCTCCAAAGCGGCCAGCTTGCGAACATCCAGGTCGGCCTTGGGCGCGTTGAAGCGGCGCTCCAAGCGGCCTTCCACAAAGGCCTGCAGGCCATCGAGCATGCGGCTGCGCGCAGCATCAGGCAGCGGCCAGGCACTCTCGTCCGACAGCGCCAGCAGATAAGCCGTGAGGCGGTCGCTGCCGCCTGACGCATCGCTGCTGCTAGGCGGGTAGTAATGGGCCAAGCCGTCGATGTCCAAGTAGCCGGGCAGGTCGGCCATCACCGCTGTCCAAGCCGCTTTGTCGAGCAGGCCCACGGCGCGCGAGCTGCGTTGCTCCAAGCAAGTGTAGGGGTACTGCTCAAAGTAGCGACGCACGCCCGGCATGGCCCCCGCCAGCGTCGGCTGCAAGCTGGCCTGCACACCGCCGCGCTTGGGCGCGCCCGGCTGGTCCGTCACACCCAGGGCATCCGCCGGTGCGGCCACGGCCACGCTGGTGGGCGCCGCCGCTTGAACCTGTTGGATGCTGGCCGACCAGATGCGCAAGGGCACGGCAGGCAGCAGGGTTTGGGTCACCGCCAGTTGGTCTTTGGCCGAGCCTTGGCTGTCGCGGGCACTGCCCACCCAGCGCACAGTGGCTGGCCCCTCACCCAAGCCATGCCCCACCGTGGGCAAGGTCACCGGCCACGTCACTTCCACGGCCGCCCCAGCGGCCAAGTTCACCGTCTTGGCGGGCAGAGCCAAGGGCTCGCCGCCGCTAACCTCGCCGCGCAGCGTAGCCTCCACCGTCATGGCCTTGGCTGTGGTGTTGCGCAGCGTGAAGCCGGCATCGAACTGGTCGCCCTCACGCCCCACCAAGGGCAGGCCGGCCAGCATCTGAAGGTCTTGGCTGACGCTGATGGTGGTGTGGCCGGTGCCAAACACATCATGCAGCGTTTCACCACCGCGCTTCACAGTGGCATCAGCCACGGCCACCAAGCGGAACTTGGTAAGCGAATCATTGAGCGGCACCTCCAACTGCGCTTGGCCGTTGGCGTCCAAGGTCACGTCGGCCCGCCACAGCAGCAGGGTGTCGAACAACTCTCGCGTCGGGTTGCGCCCACCGCCACCGCCCGCGGGCACAGCCTTTTTGCCGTAGTGGCGCCGGCCGATGATCTCGCCCTGCGCGGTAGAGGTCTCTACCCCCCAGCCCCGCTGCTGCATCATCGCGTCCAGCAAGTTCCAAGAGTCATTGGCTTTGAGCGACAAGAGGCTTTCGTCCACCGCCGCAAAGGCCACGCTGGCACCTGCTGCAGGCTGGCCACCGCGCGTCACCCGCACCGTGACCTTGGCCTTGTCGCGCACGGCGTAGCTGGCTTTGTCGGCCGTGACGCTGACGTCCAGTTGGTGCTCGGCCAAGCCAATGCGCAGGGCCGCCACACCCAGCTTGAAACTGGGCTTGGAGAGGTCCACCATCGCGGTCGGCGCTTGGTAGTCCACGCCTTCATGGCGCCAAGCCTGCCACCATTCACTGGGCGACTGCCAGCCCCAGGTGAAGAAGGAGTACCAGGGCACATCCCGCACGCGGCCGCGCAGCACCATCACGCTGACATAGACATTCGGCGCCCAGCTCTGCTCGCCCGTCGCTTTAGGAATGGGCAGCTCGATGATGGGTTTGTCGCCGCGCAACTGAACAATGCGGGTGTCCAAAATGCCCTCGCGCTCAATCGACACCAGGGCCGTGGCCTCGCGGTAGGGCATGCGCACTTGCAGGCGGGCGGTTTGGCCGGGTTGCAATTCGGCTTGCTCGGCCAGCACGTCGATGCGGTCATCGTTATCTTGGGCAAACCAGTTGTCGCCCTGGCCCGTCAGCCAAATCGACAGCCCGGCTTTGGCCACACGCTTGGCCTCGTCTTTGGCCTCCACCACCAGTTGGATCTCACCGGGCTCTTGGCCCAGGTCGGCATCACAGGCGGCCAAGCCCTTCTCGTCGGTCTTGGCCTCGCAGACCACGCCTAGGTCTTTGCTGTTCTCGTGGTGCTCATAGGCATAGAAGCCCCCCACCAGGCGCTTGCGGGTAGAGACCATCTTCATCAGCTTGGCCCGCACTTGCACGGCTTGGCCTGCCAGGGGCTTGCCCTCGGTGTTCAGCACCACCGCCTGCAGCGCGGTGGAGCCACCCTTGGTGACCCAACTGCGCGAGCGCAAGCCCGCCACCACACTGCTGGGCCACAAGGCCACGGTTTGGCGCACGGTTTGCACTTCGCCACTCGGGTCGTTGAAGCTGACCTCGGTCAGCAGCTCGGCCGGACGTTCGGTCTTGGGCAGGTTCTTGACCTGCACCTTGGCCGCGCCGTTGGCGTCGGTGCTCAAGGGCTGTTGGGCCAGCAGAATGCGTGCGCCCTCGTCTTGCTCAGGCGTCTCGGCGCTGTCGTCATCCATCTCCTGGCCCACACGGCCCGCGCGCGGCAGGTCAAAGCTGAAGTCGCTGTAGCCCGCAAAGCTGGGCGTGCGGTCGCGCAGCAGGGCCGACACCGCCGTGCGGGCCTGGGCCATCACGCCCCCGGCAAAGACATTGAGCTGCAACTCCAAGGCGGTCTCGGCCACCGCCACTTGCGGGGTCTTGGGCCCGCTCAAGCGCGCATCAATGACCGGCAGGCGGAAGGCCTCCACCCGGAATTGGCCCGAAGACCAGCGCTCATTGCCATAGGCCAGGGCCACGTCATAGACCCCCAACTTGGCCGTGGCCGGAATGGCCCACTGCCCAGCAGCGTGGCCTTTGCCGGTGGGCCAATTCAGCGGCAGCTCGGTCTCTTCACCGCTGCCTGCGTGGGTCAGCACCACCTTGGTGGGCGCACCCACCGCCAGGGGCAACTTCAGGCCGCGCGCCGTTTGCTGGCGCACGTAATGCTTCATGTGCACCGTCTCGCCCACGCGGAACAAGCTGCGGTCCATCACGGTGTGAGCGACGGTGTCAGGGGTGGAGCCCGAAGCCAGAGGTTGGTTGAAGCGCCAGGGGTCAATGCCGCCCATCCAGTCGCTGAAGGTGAAGGCCATGTCGGGCCGGCCGGCTGCGTCCGGCGCACGGGCGCTGACAAACCAGGCTTGACGCGCCAAGCATTGCTCATGCTGATCATTAGAAAAACCACGCGGGATGCGGGCCAAGCCTTTGTCGTCCGTTTTGCCTGCCCACACTTCTTTGCCTCGGCAATCGCTGACGGCCACGGCGGCGTTCGCCACCGGCTTGGCACGGTCTAGCGTGGTCACCCAGACCAGCGAGTTCTCACGCCCGCGCTTGAAGTGCACGCCCAGGTTGGTGACCAGCGCGCCGGTGCGCACATACATAGGCGCAGGGTTGGCCAGCAAGGCCTTGCCGAGCAGGCGCGACTCGACCTCCACCAAGTGATAGCCTGGCTGGGGCAAGGGGATGCCCAGCACCTCAAACGGCCGCACCTCGCCCGCTTTGCCATCCAACATCGGCAGCTTGGCGGTTTGAACGCCGGTTTCGCTGAGCAGCAGGCTGGCTTCGCGGGTGCCGATCTCGCGCTCGCGGCGCACTTTTTTCTCGCGGCCTTGGCCGTCGGTGACGGTCTCCATGACTGTCCATTGGTCGGCTGGCCAGCCAGCATCTTTGGCAGTGATGGTGTTCTCGTGGAAACGATCCACCCGGCCCAGCCAGCGCAGGATCTCAAAGTCTGAGGCCGCCGCGTCGATGCGCTTGATGCGCACCTGGCCCGACCCCGTCAGCCCGCTCAAGTCAGACTGCACATGCCTCACCGTGACGGGCAGCATGGCGATCTCGCCGCCCTTTTGGTCAGATTCCAGAATGCCAAAAGGTGCGGCCGCAAACTTGGCCAGCGGCGGCATGGCGCCCGTGGCCGTGGCCAGCGGGAAGCTGGCCGCATTGGCCAGCGCGCGCCCGGACTGGTCCTTCAAGTTCGCGGGCATCACCACGCTGAGCTTGGCGTTCACCGGCAGCGGTGCGGCAAAGCTCACCTCGCTGACGGTCTGGGCGTCGCCGTCTTTCTCCAACTGAGCCTTCAGGGCGGAGCCGCCTTGCACCTCCACGGTCAATTTGGCCGCCACCTCGCGCGGCACGGGGCTGCTGAAGCGCACCACCAGCGGCCGCAGCGGCATGCAGGGCGCCTGGGCCCGCTCGCGCTCGCAAGAGAACTCGGCCTCAAAGCGCTGGCGCACCGTCCACTCCAAACGCTGAATGGTCTTGGTGGCCACGGCGCCTTGGGTGCCCACAATGCCCGCACCCCAGACTAGGCGCACTTTGGCGTCGGCGGCAAACGGGCGCTGGCAGGCTAGGAGCAGCACGCGGTCGGCCACGTCCTTGAGCTGATAGCGCTTGAGCAACTCATCTCTGAGCGCCCCCGTGATGGTCTTGACGCTCAGTCGCTCTCCCAGGCCGTCCACCTCGCACCAGGTGTTCTTGGCCAGGCTCGCGGGCTGCACCGGGCCGGTGAGTTGCACCAAGAAGTGCTGCTCTTCCTCAATGCGCGCCCAGGCTGACGGCCACACCTGGGCAATGGCGGGGCCACTGGTGCTGAAGGTATGGGCCACCGCAGCCGGGGCCGTCGCGCCGCTCAGGCCGGGCTTCCAACCAGGGGCCAAGGCCACCTCGCAGCGCTGGCCTGCGGCCAAGGGCTGGGGCAGGTCCAGCACCCATTCTTTGCCGGCCAACCAGCGGGAGTTGCCCTCCACCACTTTGCCTTCGCAGCGCAGCACGGCGGGCGCGGGCAAGCGCGGGTCGCCCTGGGGCACCACATCGGTATCAAAGCGCCAGCGCACTTGCTTGACCACCGGAGTTTCGCCCTGCGGCGTCAGCGTGGTGACTTTGGCGGCCTGCGCCGCCAAGGGCAAGACCGCGCCCAACACTCCCCCCATCCACCAAACCCAGCGTGCTGCTTTTTTCATCGTTGTGCTCCTCAGATGGGTCAGGAGTGTAGAAGGCGCCTGTTTCGCCTTGATGCCACGTTGCGACGCGCGGTGTGCGATCTTGCAGATGCAGGCGCATCACCCCCTAATTCATCAGTTCGCTCCCCCACGCTTTTGCTGGAATAAGGGCGTGGCCTGCCCAGCCCGGTGTGGGCCCCCACGATCTGGATGGAGGTGTCCCATGTCCACATCGAACGCCCTGGCGCTGAGCGCGCCACCCGCACTGCCCGTGGCCCGCATGCGCAATGTCTACCGCGAGGAAGACGTGGCCCGCAAAATGGCCAAGCTGCCTTCGCAAGAACACGAAGCCCTGCGCGCCATCTACGAGCGCATGCTGGACAAAGGCGCCCAGCGCTTTCAGGTCAAGCCCTCAGGCTTGCCGGCCATGCAACACCTCTACGACGAGCTACCCAACTTCCATGAGGTGCTCGATGACGTGAAGCGCCAACTGGCGCTGTGCGACGGCAGCGGCGACGCGCTGGAGTTCACCCCCATGCTGCTGCTGGGCCCACCCGGCATTGGCAAAACCCATTTCGCCCGCGAGTTGGCGCAGTTGCTGGGCACGGGCATGGGCTTCTTGTCGATGAGCGCCCTGACCGCCGGCTGGTTGCTTTCAGGCGCGTCTAGCCAATGGAAGGGCGCCAAGCCCGGCAAAGTGTTTGAAACCCTGGTGGATGGCGACTATGCCAACCCGGTGATGGTGGTGGACGAGATCGACAAGACCCGCGCCGAGCAGGCCTATGACCCGCTGGGCTCGCTCTACAGCCTGCTGGAGCATGACACGGCCAAGGCCTTCATCGACGAGTTTGCCGAAGTCGCCGTGGATGCCTCCCAAGTGATCTGGGTGGCCACCGCCAATGACGCGCGCAGCATCCCCGAGCCCATCTTGAACCGCATGAATGTGTTTGAGGTCGAGATGCCCGACTTCGCCGCCGCCCGCAGCATTGCCCAGCGCCTTTACGAAGGCATCCGCAGCGAGCACGACTGGGGCAAGCGCTTTGAAGACCATGCCCGCGACGACGTGCTGGACGCCCTGGCCGCCATGCCCCCGCGCGAGATGCGCCGCGCCTGGATGACCGCCTTTGGCAACGCCCGCCTGGCCGGGCGCGAGCAGGTGCAGGTGGCGGATTTGCCGGTGGCGCATGGGCGCAAGCGGCAGATCGGGTTTGTGCACTGAGCCTGGAACGCGCGGGGACTATCATCCCCGCCATGCCCGCCTCCCTTGATAACCGCCTGGTGGTCGCGCTCTCCTCGCGCGCCTTGTTCGACTTTGAAGAAGAAAACCGCGTCTTCGAGGCCGGGGATGACCGGGCCTATATGCGCTTGCAGTTGGAGCGCCTGGAAGTGCCGGCCAAACCTGGCGTGGCTTTCTCGCTGGTGCGCAAGCTGCTGGCCTTCAATGCCGAGACGCCGCAGGTTGAGGTGGTGATCCTGTCGCGCAATGACCCAGCCTCGGGCTTGCGGGTGTTTCGTTCGGCCCAGCACTATGGGCTGCCGATTGAGCGTGGAGTCTTCACCCGCGGCGAATCGCCATGGCGCTACCTGCGGCCCCTGAAGGCGCATTTATTCCTCTCCACCAACGAGCCCGATGTGCGCGAGGCCTTGGCGGCCGGGGTGCCGGCTGCGCGGGTCTATCCCCACTCTGCACGCGCCTCGGAGGCCCACCCTCAAGAAGTGCGTATCGCCTTTGACGGCGACGCCGTGCTGTTCTCGGACGAGGCCGAGCGCGTCTTCCAAGCGGCGGGCCTGCAGGCCTTTCAGCAGCACGAAACCCGCCAGGCCCTGACGCCTCTGCCCCCCGGCCCTTTCAAGCCCCTGCTCGACGCCCTGCACCGCCTGCGCGGTGACGCCAACAGCGGCATGCGCCTGCGCACCGCCCTGGTCACGGCCCGCAGCGCCCCGGCCCACGAGCGCGCCATTCGCACCCTGATGGGCTGGGAAGTCGAGGTCGACCAAGCCCTGTTCCTGGGCGGCCTGCCCAAGGGCGAATTCCTGCGCGAGTTCGAGCCCGACTTCTTCTTCGACGACCAAACCGGCCACTGCGATAGCGCCGCACCCCATGTACCGGCGGGGCATGTGGCGGCGGGGGTGAGTAATGCCTGAGCTGCGATGCCGAACCTCCACATCACCGCCTTGACGCTTGAGACACAGGCGGGCGCACGAGACTTGATACGCCGTGTCTGGCGCGAGCACTTTGGCGACCATCCCGACCCTTTGGTGCGGGAGTACATGGAGGATGAGCGGGTGATGGACGCCGTGTCACCCGACCACTATTCGGCGCAACATGGCTTGTTCTTGGTGGCTTGTGAGCGACCCCAGGGCCGGGCTGCGCCCAGCCCGCCACCGGCAGGGGTCGAGAAAGCTGGGGGCAGCCCGTCACTTTTTTGTGAAGCGGGCACCGTGGTCGGCTGCGGCGGGGTACGGCTGATGACCGACGGTCGGCATGAGTTCCAGCGCCTGTACGTGGCCGCCACGCACCGCCGCTTAGGGCTTGCCGCCCGCATCATGTCCGACTGCACCGCGTTTGCGCGTCAGCAAGGGGGCCACACCCTATGCCTCAGCTCCAACAAAGCGCTGACGACCTCGCATCAGTTTTATCGGCAACTGGGCTTCGAGCCTACCGCCGCTTGGGACCCAGAGATCGAGCCCTATGCCTACTTCTTCCAACGATCGATCTGAGTCTGAGTTGGCCCGCTGATGCGGGACAATACGGGGCATGACTGCTGCCCCCACCTCCCTCACCCTCATCCGCCCCGACGACTGGCACCTGCATCTGCGTGATGGTGCCGCCCTGGCGGCCGTGCTGCCCGGCACAGCGCGCCAGTTTGGCCGTGCCATCGTGATGCCCAATTTGCGCCCGCCGGTGACCACCACCGAACAGGCGATGGCCTACAAGGCGCGCATCTTGGCGGCGTTGCCTGCGGGCCTGAACTTTGAGCCGCTGATGACGCTGTATCTGACGGACAACACGCCGCCGGAAGAGATCGCCCGGGCCAAGGCGGCCGGGGTGGTGGCGCTCAAGCTCTACCCGGCCGGGGCCACCACCAACAGCGATGCGGGCGTGACGGACATCCGCAAGACCTACAAGACGCTAGAGGCCATGCAGCGCGAAGGCGTGCTGCTCTTGGTGCATGGTGAAGTGACCGACTCGGCCATTGACTTGTTCGACCGCGAGGCGGTGTTCATTGACGAGGTGATGATCCCGCTGCGGCGCGACTTCCCTGAGTTGAAAGTGGTGTTCGAGCACATCACCACCAAAGAGGCGGCACAGTACGTGGCCCAGGCCGGTGCCCACACCGCCGCCACGCTGACGGCGCACCACTTGCTCTACAACCGCAATGCCATCTTCATGGGCGGTTTGCGGCCCCACTATTACTGCCTGCCGGTGCTCAAGCGCGAGGTGCATCGCCAAGCTTTGGTGGCAGCCGCCACCAGTGGCTCCGACCGCTTTTTCTTGGGCACCGACAGTGCGCCGCATGCGTCGGTGATGAAGGAGGCGTCGGTCTGCGGCGCGGGCTGCTTCACCGCGCTGTCGGCCCTGGAGTTGTATGCCGAGGCCTTTGAGGCCGCCGGGGCCTTGGACAAGCTCGAAGGCTTTGCCAGCCTGCACGGCCCGGCCTTCTACGGCCTGCCCGTCAACACTGGCACCGTGACCCTGTTGCGCCAACCTTGGACGCTGCCCGAGAGCATTCCCTTTGGCGAGGCCAGCCTCAAGCCCCTGCGCGGCGGCGAAACCCTGGCGTGGCAGTTGAATGCCTGAACCAGGTCGACTGGCAAGCCCCCTGGCTCGCGCCACTGGCCAAGCTGGGCGCGCCCGTGGCGCAGGCTTGGGGCCAGGGCCAGCCAGTGGCCGAAGCCCTGAATGCCGCCCTGGCGACGCAGTCTGCCCCGGCTCAGGCCAGTGCAGACGCCCTGCCCAGCCCCAACGGCCTGCCGCTGTGCGTGCCGCAAAGCAGCCTGCCGCCCGGTGAGGCCTACGAGGCCTTCATACGCCGCACGGGGCATCTGCCCACGCGGGACAACCGGCATGATTTTTTCAATGGCCTGATGTGGCTGCACCAGCCCGCCTGGAAGCTGCGGCTCAACCGCCTGCAGGCCGAAGCCATCGCCGCCCAGGGCGCGCCCACCACCCGCGGCCCGCTGCGCGACGCACTGACGCTGTTTGATGAAAACGGTGCCGTACTGCAAGTCCCGGCACCGCTGCTGGCGGCCTTGCGCGAGCGGCGCTGGCACGATCTTTTTGTGACCCACCGTGCGCTCTGGCGCGAAGCCCGCTTCACCCTGGTGGGCCATGCCCTGCTGGACAGCTTGTGCACCGCCCCGCGGAAAGG
The DNA here is from genome assembly GCF_044358605.1 of Ideonella sp. GTDB lineage: Bacteria > Pseudomonadota > Gammaproteobacteria > Burkholderiales > Burkholderiaceae_C > Ideonella. Next base: position 33,695 of record NZ_JBIKNQ010000001.1, on the reverse strand, counting down.
CCTGACGGCCCATGTGCTGCTGGCCGACCCACTGAGCTTGAGTACCCAGGACTGGGCCCAAAAGCCCTTTTGCCCACTGCCGGTGATGGGCTTACCGGGCTGGTGGACGGACGGTCCGCAGGACGCGGCGTTTTACGCGGATGCAGGCGTGTTCAGGCCGTCGGCAAGAAGCCTTCCACCGACAGGTAACGCTCACCCGTGTCGTAGTTGAAGCCCAGCACGCGGCTGCCTGCAGGCAGCTCGGGCAGCTTTTGCGCAATGGCGGCCAGGGTGGCGCCGCTGGAGATGCCCACCAGCAAGCCTTCTTCGCGGGCGCTACGGCGGGCGTACTCCCGCGCGGCCTCGGCCTCGACCTGGATCACGCCGTCCAGCAGTTCGGTCTTCAGGTTCTTGGGCACAAAGCCTGCGCCAATGCCCTGGATGGGGTGCGGGCTGGGCTGGCCGCCCGAGATGACGGGCGAGGCGCTGGGCTCCACCGCAAACACTTTGAGCTGAGGCCACTTTGCCTTGAGCGCCTGGGCCACGCCCGAGAGGTGGCCACCGGTGCCAACGCCAGTGATGATGACGTCCAGGCCTTCGGGAAAGTCCGCCAGGATCTCTTGCGCGGTGGTGCGCACATGCACCTCAATGTTGGCGGGGTTTTCAAATTGCTGCGGGATCCAGGCGCCGGGCGTGCTGGCGGCCAGCTCTTCCGCCTTAGCAATGGCGCCCTTCATGCCCTTTTCGCGCGGGGTCAGCTCAAAGCTGGCGCCATATGCCAGCATCAGGCGGCGGCGCTCGATGCTCATGCTGTCGGGCATCACCAAAATCAGCTTGTAGCCCTTGACGGCGGCCACCAAGGCCAGGCCCACACCGGTATTGCCCGAGGTGGGCTCGCTGATGGTGCCACCGGCCTTCAGCTGCCCACTGGCCTCGGCTGCCTCGACCATGGCCAAGGCGATGCGGTCTTTGATAGACCCACCCGGGTTGCCGCGCTCGGACTTGACCCACACCTCGGCGGCATCGCCAAACAGGCGGTTGATGCGGATGTGCGGGGTATTGCCAATGGTGGCAAGAACGTTGGAGGCTTTCATGGGCGGGGTCTCGATGCAAAACGACAAGAGGCGCTGATGATGCCGGATCAGCCGGCGCTTGTCGCCCATGAGCTTCTGCCCAAAAGGCATAAGGCAGTGAGAATCCTGAGACTGAACAACCAAACAATCCCATTGCGCCACTTGCGCGCCTGGGATGCCCAAGCCACATCCACATGAACCGAGCACTGAAGGCCTTGCTCACGGCCCAGGCGCTGTCCATCTTCGGTAGCGCCATAGCGGCCATCGCCATTCCTTGGTTGCTGCTTGAGGGCCAGGTGAGTCCGCTGCAGATGTCGTGGATTTTCATGGCGCAGTCTGGGGCTGCGCTGCTGGCTGCCTTGATAGGCACCTCGCTCATGAACAAGTTTGATAGGCGGGATCTTTATGTCGGCTGCGATGTGTTTTTGGCGGCTGCTTCAGCCTGCTTGATCGCGATGATTGCCGCAGACTGGCTCAATCCGGTCGTGATCGCGATCGTGTTGGCCAGTGTGGCGGTGATCTCGGCATTTTCAGAGGCCGCAGGCTTGGCCATCGTCCCGGCGCTATTGCCGGGCAGCAGCGTCAGCCCTCATCGCGTCAACGGCATGATCGGAAGTTTTCACAATTTCGGCGACCTTGCCGGGCCGGCCATTGGAGGTTGGGTGGTCGCCTTGCTGGGCTGTGCAGGGGCGCTGGCCTTGGATGCAGCAAGCTTTGTGCTCTCGGCTGTGCTTTTCATGCTGTTTGTGCCCCGACTGGGCCTGCCCACTGCTGGCCAAGCACACAGAGCACCGAACAGCTGGACAGATCAATGGTCAGGCGTCCGTGCAATCGCTGCGTCAAGGCTGTGGCGCAGCGTCACCGTCGTCAGCGCGGTGGTCAATATGGTGGCCACGCCACTCTTGGTGCTGCTGCTGCCAGTCATTGTCAAGGGCGAGGGTGGCAGCGCTCAAGGCCTGGGAAGCCTGCTCTCATGCTTTGGCGCTGGCACCTTGCTGTCTTCAGTGCTCTTCTCCGCTTTGCGTGTCGCCCCGAGGCCGTGGTTGGGCTTGATGGGCTCGTTGCTGTTGGCCGCCTCAGCCTTACTTGCGCTGCCCTGGCTGACGGGCCTTGGGATGTACGCCTCGATGCTCGCACTGGGGCTGGCCATAGGCTATCTAGGCCCTCTGGAGCAAACCTTGATGCAAGTTCACGCCGACCCGCAAAACACTGGCAGCATCTTGCTCGCCTATTCAGCGCTGCGAACACTGCTGGTGCCCATAGGGTTCTTCGCCGTGGGTCTTGCAGTCACGCACTTCGGCATCGATGCTGCTTGCTGGATGCTGGGTTCCGCACTTTTTGTGACACTGGCCTCACTGCTTCTTTCTTCAGTGAAGCGTCCCATCGAGTCCGTCTAAGGTCTGCTTGCATGGGACAATCCCGCTCGTGGAGCAGGCCAGACCGCCGCCTGTGCAAGTGCCGAAAGGCCGCATGGGAGGAAGGTCCGGACTGCATAGAGCAGCGTAGCGGGTAACGCCCGTCCACCGTAAGGTGCGGATTAGAGCCACAGAGACGAGCCGGTTAAGTCCGGGTGAAACGCGGCAATCTCTACGCGCAGCAACACCAAATAGGCCAGCATTGAAGCGGCTCGCTGAGCTGGCGGGTAGGTGGCATTGAGCAGGGGTGGCAACACCCCAGCCCAGAGGAATGGCGGTCACGCGGCGGGCTTCGCAAGAGGCCTGTCGTGCACAGAATCCGGCCTATCGGCTTGCTCCACACTTTTTTCTTCGGCGTCGCGGCGTCCCCTTGGTGACCCGCAAGGCCACAACAGCCCGCTACACTGGCCCAACAGCGCCCTCCAGGGCCTGGGCTTGGCCCTCTGAGCCCCCAAAAGGGGCGTTTGAAACCTTGGGGCGGCGCTGCGTTGTCCTGCGAGCCGCATGAACCCACAAGCTTCTACCCTCTGGCCCCACCCGCGCTGGGCTCTCGCTGCCCTGTTAGCCACCTTGGGCATGTTGGGGCCGTTTTCTATTGACACATATTTGCCCGCCTTCACAGGCATCGCGGCGTCGATTGGTGCCACGCCGGTGGAGATGCAGCAAACGCTGTCTGCCTATCTGCTGGGCTTTGCGGCGATGAACCTCTTTCATGGGGCGCTGGCCGACAGCTTTGGCCGCAAGCCCGTGGTGTTGGCCGGGGTGGCGATGTTCACGCTGGCCTCGGTGGGGTGTGCGCTGTCCAACAGCATTGGCTGGCTGGTGGCGTTTCGGGCGCTGCAAGGCATGTCGGCCGGCGCGGGCATGGTGGTGTCGCGCGCCATCATCCGCGACATGTACCCGACGGATGAGGCGCAGAAGGTGATGTCGCAGGTCACCATCTTCTTTGGCATCGCGCCGGCCATCGCGCCCATGATTGGCGGCTTTTTGTTTGTGTATGCCGACTGGCATTCGATCTTTTGGTTTTTGGCCTTCATCGGCGTGAGCCTGTGGCTGGCCATTTGGCGCCTGCTGCCCGAGACCTTGCATGTCGACCAAGTGCAGCCCTTTGGCGTCAAGCCGCTGATGCGCGGCTACCGGGAGATGATCTCTAACCCGACGTTTGCGGCGCTGGCTTTTGCCTCAGGCATCCCGTTTAACGGTGTTTTTCTGTATGTGCTGTCAGCCCCCGTGTTTCTGGGTGAGCATTTGAAGTTCGCACCGCAGCAGTTTTTCTGGCTGTTTTTGCTGACCATCATCGGCATCATGGGCGGCGCCTGGGTGTCGGGGCGGCTGGCCGGCAAGCTGCCGCCGCACCGGCAGATTCGTCGCGGCTTTCGCATCATGGTGGCGGTGTCACTGGCCAATGTGGCGGCCAATTTGTGGCTGCCTCTGCACGCGTGGTGGGCCATCCCACTGATCGCGCTGTTTGCCTTTGGCTGGGCGATGATGGTGCCGGTGGTGACGCTGATGGTGCTGGATCAGGCGCCAGACCGGCGCGGCATGGCGTCGTCTCTGCAGGCGTGCTTGGGCAGTGTGGCCAATGCGCTGGTGGCGGGGGTGATTGCACCGCTGGTGATGCACTCCGCCTTGCTCTTGGCCTGCACTTCGATGGGGCTGATGCTCATCGGCATCAGCGCCTGGCTGTGGGTGCGACCCAGGCTGGCGCGTTAGCGCCTAGCCTTGCCTCACTCGATGGTGGACTTGCGCACCTTGGCCACTCCGTCGCGGATCTCAGCGATCATGGACAGCAGGGTGTCCACATGGTGGGCCCCTGATTTGAGCTGGTAGTCCAACTCGGCGGCTTGGCCTTCGACCAAGGCTTCGATATGGGAGACAAGGGTCTCGGGCGGCAGCTTCAGGCGAGCTTCGGAGTCACCGCCTTCGCGCACCACGGTGGCGCCGGCATTGCGGGCAATGCGCAGCATGGCGCTGTTTTCAGACAGCGCGTGGATGATCATGGTGTCCACATGGCGGTTGCGCGCGTGCAGCACGGCATGGTCAAAGAGGCGGGCGCCATAACCGCGGCCGCGAGCTTTGGTGATGACCGACACACCGAACTCGGCCATATTGCGCTCGGCCGGGATGTCCGTCATATAGGCCAGATGGGCCATGGCGATCAGCTCTAGGCGGCGGTTGAAGACACCGAAGACCTCATCGCGATGGAAGTCCAACAGGTCGACATAGCGGCCGATCTGGGTGTCGCTGGCCGCATAGCCAAAGCGCAGATAGCGGTCGTGCGGCTCCAGCGACAACAAATGCGCCAGAACGCGGGGACGATGGCGCTCTGACAGCGAGCGGATAGGCACCCAGCGAAAAACTTCTTTGGTCGCTTCCGGGGGTGTGGAAACGGCTTGGGATGCCTCCGAAACCGGCAGTGTGCGGGCGGCGGATGGAGTGGCATCGACAACGGAATGTGCACCGGGGTGACCCATGTGACCTCCTATAGGGTGGTGAGAATCTAGTACAAACCCTAGGTTACACGCTTTCGGATTGTTGCGCTGCACCATTTGACTGGTGAGTGTGGTCAAAGTTCTCGACACCGTTGCTGAAACTTTAGGCTATACTCGCGGGCTTTCCTGCAATCGGCGGGGAGACCGGGCTATGCTCGGGCCGTGTTGGGTGGGCTTGTTCAGCCGCTTTTCACGCCCCGAGCAAGCGCCCAAGTGACCTGAGAGGCTGCGAGTGCTGCAAAGCGCTTTTAACAACAGTTCCGATGGTGCTTGGCTGACCGGTCACACAGCCGTGTTTATTTTTTGACATACCTCTCATGAAGACCTTCAGCGCCAAGCCGGCCGAGGTGACGCACGAGTGGCTTGTGATTGACGCCACCGACAAGGTGCTCGGACGTGTTGCCAGCGAAGTGGCACTCCGTTTGCGCGGCAAGCACAAGGCCATCTACACGCCTCACGTGGACACCGGTGATTTCATCATCATCCTGAACGCCGACAAGATCCGCGTCACTGGCAACAAAGCCAATGACAAGGTGTACTACCGCCACTCCGGTTTCCCCGGTGGCATCTACGGCACCAAGTTCAAGGACATGCAAGCCAAGCATCCAGGCCGCGCCCTGGAGAAGGCCGTCAAGGGCATGCTGCCCAAGGGTCCGCTGGGCTACGCCATGATCAAGAAGCTGAAGGTTTATGCAGGGAGCGAGCATCCGCACGCCGCCCAGCAGCCTAAGGTGCTGGAAATCTAAGGAGCGGATTGATGATCGGTAACTGGAACTATGGCACCGGGCGTCGTAAGTCGTCTGTGGCCCGCGTCTTCATCAAGAAGGGCACCGGCCAGATCGTTGTCAACGGCAAGACCGTTGATGAGTATTTTGGTCGTCAAACTTCGATCATGGTCGTCAAGCAGCCTTTGCTGTTGACCGGCAATGCTGAGACCTTCGACATTCAAGTGAATGTCCACGGTGGCGGCGAGTCCGGCCAAGCAGGTGCTGTGCGCCACGGTATCACCCGTGCCCTGATCGACTACGATGCAGCATTGAAGCCTGATCTGAGCCGTGCCGGCTTCGTGACGCGTGATGCGCGTGAAGTCGAACGTAAGAAGGTCGGTCTGCACGGCGCTCGTCGCCGGAAGCAGTTCAGCAAGCGCTGATCGAAGACAGACCACGGGTCTGTCTTCACCGAGATTGCACGTGCAATCCTCTCAAAGGCCGCTACTCAGCGGCCTTTGCTGTCTCTAGGCCCCGTGGTTGGAGCACCTGAATGCGTTGGAAACTACTTCGCCGTCGCCTCTCCATCACCGCACCGCGCATGACGGTGCGCAGCCACCTGCCCTGGCCGCTGCGCTGGGCCGTGGCGGCCGTGGCCTTGGGCTTTTCGGCCGCCATTGGCCTGTGGGCCTTTGAGTTTGGCAAAAGCATTGCCGGCTTGGACAGAGGCGCCAAAGAAGAACTAGCCCAGTTGCGCACCGAGGTGGCCGAGTTGCGCGCCGAGCGCGAAAAGGCACAAAGCATTGCCAACACGGCAGAGAGCCTGCTCAAGACTGAGAAAGCGACCCAAGAACGACTGGCCTCGCAACTGCGGCAAGCCGAGTCCGAGAACTTGTCGCTCAAGGCCGACCTGGGCTTTTTTGAGCGCCTGCTGCCCGCGGCTGGTGGCCTAGAAGGCCTGTCGGTACGCAGTATTCAGGCCGAGCCACAAGCGCCCGGCCAGATGCGCTACCAAGTGCTCCTCATGCAAAGCGGCAAGCAGGTCAACCCCTTCAATGGCCGCTATGAGCTGACCTTGATGGGCACGCTGGATAACAAACCCTGGACCCAAGCCATGCCAGGCGGGCCTCAGCCGGTTCAGGTGAAACAGTACTCACGACTGGAGGGTCTCATCGACCATCCGCCGCAGGCCGTGGTAAAAACGGTGCAGCTTCGGATTCTCGATGGCGGAGGTGCCGTGCGCGCCACGCAAACGCTGAAGCTCTAACAAAAGCGTCCACCACCTCGTTTGGACACCCTGCCGTTGAACACGGCAATTCACTGGAGAAGCAGTATGTGGCCAGGAAAGAAAAAGCAGCCCCCGATCCGCAGTTTGGTGGGCGAAGGCACCTCCGTTCACGGCGAGCTTCGGTTCTCCGAGGGCTTGCGCATTGACGGCGAAGTCCAGGGCGATGTGGTGGCGGCCGGCAGTGGCCCCAGCCTGTTGGTGCTCAGCGAGAATGCCCGCATCCATGGCAAGGTGATCGCTGGGCATGTGATCATCAACGGTGAGGTGCGGGGCCCAGTGCATTCCACGGATCTGCTGGAGTTGCAGCCCAAAGCCCGCATCATTGGTGACGTGTTGTATGAAGCCCTGGAAATGCACCAGGGCGCCAAGATTGACGGCGAGCTGAAGCACACCGCAGCCGCCTCCGAGGAAAAGCCCGCGCTGAAGCTGGCGGCCTCGCAGAACTGATTTTTGACCTGAAGGATTCCTCATCATGAACGCAGTGGCTGAAAACCTGTCCCCCGCAATGGGCGAGATGCCCGTCCCCCTGGTCTTCACGGACAGCGCTGCTGCAAAGGTGGCCGACTTGGTGGCCGAGGAAGGCAACCCCGAACTGAAGCTGCGCGTGTTTGTGCAAGGCGGCGGCTGCTCGGGCTTCCAATACGGCTTCACCTTTGATGAAGTCGTCAACGAAGACGACACCCAGATGAGCAAGAACGGCGTCACCCTGCTGATCGACGCCATGAGCCTGCAGTACTTGGCCGGCGCTGAGATCGACTACAAGGAAGACCTGCAAGGCGCTCAGTTCGTGATCAAGAACCCCAACGCCAGCACCACCTGCGGTTGCGGCTCCAGCTTCTCGGTCTGACGAGCGCTCAAAACCACTGAGGCCAAGCTAGGCCTCTCCGCATCACGCCTCCTTCAGGGAGGCGTTTTGCTTTCAGGCCGGATAGAGAGCACCTAGAACGCGCAGGCCCCGCGCGCCCGTCACTTCGGTGCGCTGCCCCGGCTCGCGGCAGCAATGGGCGCGCGCCAGCCACGCAAACGCCGCAGCTTCGACCTGCATGGGCGGCAAGCCCAAGGCCTCGGTGCTGCCTACCTGCACGCCGGGCAAATGTGCCTGCAAGCGGCGCATCAGGTCCAGGTTGAACACACCACCGCCGCAGACATAAAGGGCCTTTGTCTCAGGGGCGCTGGCTCGCAGCGCTGAGGCGGCTGCGCGAGCCGTGAACTCAGCCAAACTGGCCTGGATATCGACCGGGCGCAAGCCCGCAAACGGCGCCAAGCGCTGCGCCAACCAAACCGGATTGAAGAGATCGCGCCCGGTACTCTTGGGGGGCGGCAGGCGCAAAAAGGGCTCAGCCATCAAGGCCTGGAGCAGCGCCTCGTCCACCTGGCCACTGGCGCCCCACTCTCCGCCCGCGTCATAGGCTTGGCCCAAATGCACCGCAGCCCCATGGTCCAAGAGCGCATTGCCGGGGCCACAGTCAAAACCACGCACGGGCTGGGTGCGGTCTGCAGGCAGCAAGGTCAGGTTGGAAATGCCGCCGATGTTCAAGACGGCACGCGCCTGCCCGGCTTGAGCAAACACCTGGGCATGAAAGGCTGGCACCAAGGGCGCGCCCTGCCCGCCCGCCGCCACGTCGCGGCTGCGGAAATCGGCCACCACATCGATGCCGCACAGCTCAGCCAGCAAGGCGGGCTGGTTCAACTGCAGGGTGTAGCCGATGCCATCAAACTCGCCGGGCCGGTGGCGCACGGTCTGGCCATGCGAGCCCACAGCGTGGATCTGCGCTGGCGCCAAGCCCGAGGCCTGGAGCACTGCATCGACGGCCCCGGCTTGCACACGGGAAAGCTGGTTGGCGGCCAGTGCGGCCCGATGCAATTCGTTCTCGCCGGGCGCGTTCAGCGCCAGCAGTTCAGCACGCAGCGCGGCGGGAAAGGACAGATGCTGATGGGCAGCCACCTCTACGGCGGCGCGACCAGCCCCAAACCGGGCCACGACCGCATCCACACCGTCGAGCGAGGTGCCCGACATCAGGCCGATGTACCAGGCTTCTGCGGGCTGCGTCATCCCAACAGCCCTCAAGGACTCAGGGCCGCTCAATCCACCCTGCCGGCCAAGCCGCGCAGGTCATCCGCCACATCGAGCTTGGTTTGATAGCGCTGGGCCAACTGCGCAAACTTGGGGCGCTGGCTTGAATCCAACTCCAGCGTCTCGGAGGCTTTGGCAATGCGCAATGGATCTTGGTGCGCACCGTTGATGCGGAACTCAAAGTGCAAATGCGGCCCCGTGGCCCAACCGGTGGCACCCACCGCGCCGATGCGCTGGCCTTGCTCCACGCGCTGGCCTTTGCGCACATCCATGCGGCTCAGGTGGGCATACACCGTCATGCGGTCGCCTGAGTGCTTCACCTGCACCACATTGCCGTAGCCACCCTGCACGCCGGCAAAGTCGACCACGCCATCACCGACCACACGCACTGGCGTGCCCACAGGCGCACCGTAGTCCGTGCCGAGGTGGGCGCGCCAAGTCCGCAAGATGGGATGGAAGCGCATGGCAAAGCCAGACGTCACACGCGAGAACTCCAGCGGGCTGGCCAGGAACGCGCGTTTCTTGCTCTTGCCGTTGGCGTCGAAGTAACCGCCCTTGCCTTCGTTGAACCAGAAAGCTTGGTGGGTCTTGCTGGCGTTGACGAACTCTGCGGCCAAGACACGGCCCACACCTTCGTTCCAGGCTACGGGCTCGCCATCGGCCATCAGTGTTTCGTATACCACGCTGAAGTTATCGCCCTTGCGCAGCTCGCGGTGGAAATCGACCTCCGTCGAGAACATCTCGGTCATCTGCACCGCCACGGCATCGGGCACGCCCGCATCGTCGGTAGCGGCAAACAGCGAGGAGCGGATGGTGCCGCTGGCCAGGCGCACATGGCTTTCGAGCGGCGCCGCGATGATAGAAGAGCGCAAGCCGGCGGGGCTGTCTTCGACCGTCAGGCGCCAGAAGTGCGACATCTGGCCACTGCCTTCCGCATCCACCGGGAAGCGAGCCACCAAGCGCTGCATCTGCCCTTGGCCGTCGAGACTGACGCTGACCATCTTGCCGGGCCGGCCACTGAAGAGTCGCTTAGCAATGCTGTCGGTGCGCAGCCAGGCCGCCACGGCCGGGTCACGCAGGCCTAAGCGGCGCAGTAGGCTGTCTGCGGTGTCATTGGCGCGAGTCACTTCGCTGCGCTCCAGCTTCAGCTCGTGCCCAGCCAAGGCTTCCAGTTGGGGCGCAATGGCTTCGGGCTCGACCACTTCAGTGACCAAGCGGCGGGGCAGGTCAGCAGCATCAGGCGCCAAAGGCGCAATAGCGATGGCTGTGACGCCAAAACCGGCCAGCACCGTCAGCACGGTCGCAGCAATACGGCGGGGATGGCGAGCGGCCATGGCAGCGGCTTCGGCCACAGCCGTGCGCACCATCGCCAAACCTTGTTCAAGTTCGAGACGCAAATCAAATCCTCTGCGCAGCACCTGAGCGCTGCGACGAAACGCACGGAACCGTGCACAGGAATGATGGGGACAACACGCTCTAGCGCGGCCACGCATCACGCGAGGGACTCTGACGCACCGCGGTCGCGGGAGGCCCGTAGAATTGGGCGCCGCCACACTGCGGGCTTGGGCGAGAACATCCTGGCAGCGCATGAAGAGCACTGGCGGGGCAATCTTAGCCACCTTGTAAGTTTACCGCAGGCCAGCCCCGCTCGAAGCCCGGGCTAGCCCTGAACGACATCACCCCCGCCTTCTTCGTGAAGGCCCTCACATCCTCCCCGTCTGCCATGTCCTCCAACACGCCCGCCGCCGCCGAACAGCCCTCCAGCCCCGCCCTGAGCGACGGCGTGCGCCATGCGCTGGAAGTGAGCCTGCGCGGCTGCTCTGAATTGCTGCCGCAAGGCGATTGGATCAAGAAGCTGCAACGCGCCGAAGCGACCGGCCAGCCGCTGCGCATCAAGCTGGGTCTGGACCCGACCGCGCCCGACCTGCATCTGGGCCATACCGTGGTGATGAACAAGATGCGCCAACTGCAGGACTTGGGCCACACGGTCATCTTCTTGGTGGGCGACTTCACTTCCATGATCGGCGACCCGTCTGGCCGCAACAGCACCCGCCCGCCCCTCACCCGCGAACAGATCGAAGCCAACGCCCAGACCTACTACGCCCAAGCCAGGCTGGTGCTGGATGAGAGCAAGACCGAGGTGCGCTACAACAGCGAATGGAGCGACCCGCTGGGTGCCCGCGGCCTGATCCAACTGGCCAGCCGCTACACCGTGGCCCGGATGCTGGAGCGCGACGACTTCACCAAGCGCTATGCCTCGCAGACGCCCATCTCGGTGCATGAGTTCCTCTACCCGCTGATGCAGGGCTACGACTCCGTCGCGCTGAAGAGCGACATCGAGTTGGGCGGCACCGACCAAAAATTCAACTTGCTGATGGGGCGCCATCTGCAGCAAGAGTATGGACAAGAGCCGCAGTGCATCTTGACCATGCCGCTGCTCGAAGGCTTGGACGGCGTCGAGAAGATGTCCAAGTCCAAGAACAACTACATTGCCATCACCGAGCCGGCCAACAGCATGTTTGCCAAGGTGCTGTCCATCAGCGACGAGCAGATGTGGAAATGGTTCGAGCTGCTGAGCTTCCGCCCCTTGAGCGAGATTGCCCAACTGAAAGCCGAGGTGGCTGGTGGCCGCAACCCCAAGGACGCCAAGGTCCTGTTGGCCAAGGAGATCACCACCCGCTTCCACAGTGCCGCTGCGGCTGAAGCGGCCGAGGCCGACTTCAACAACCGCGCGCGCGGCGGCATCCCCGACGACATCCCCGAGCTGGCCCTCAGCGGCGCACCCATGCCCATTGGCAACCTGCTCAAAGCCGCAGGCTTGGTGGCCAGCACGGGCGAAGGCCTGCGCATGGTGGACGGCGGTGGCGTGCGCATCGACGGCACCGTGGTGTCTGACCGCGGCCTCAAGGTGGAAGCCGCTACCATGGTGCTGCAAGTGGGCAAGCGCAAGTTCGCGCGCGTGACCCTGTCCTGACCCTCCCACATTGGAGACCTGCATGTTTTTGATTCGCCAATTGGCCCTCACCGCCTTGATCGCGGCCTTGCCCCTGGGGCAGGCTTGGGCCAACGACGCAGCCGCTCAAGCGGCCAAAGAGCCCGGTGCCGAAGTCACGCCCAGCGGCTTGGTCTATCGCTCGCTGACCGAGGGCAAAGGCGCCAACCCTGGTGCGACCGACACGGTGCGCGTGCACTACAAAGGCACCCTACCCGGCGGCAAAGAATTCGACAGCTCCTACAGCCGTGGCCAGCCCGCCGAATTCCCCCTGAACCGCGTGATCCCCTGCTGGACCGAGGGCGTGCAAAAAATGAAGCCCGGCGGCAAAGCCAAGCTGACCTGCCCACCGGACATCGCCTACGGCGCACGCGGTGCGGGCGGCGTGATCCCCCCCAATGCCACCTTGCACTTTGAGGTCGAACTGCTGGGCATCTCCAAGCGCTAAACCAAAGTGTTGGCCCTTGTTCAGCGCGTGCGCGAGGCACGCGTCGACGTGGCTGGAGAGGTGGTGGGCCAGATCGGCCCCGGCCTGCTGGTCTTGGTGTGTGCCGAGCCCACCGACACCCCCACTCATGCCCAAAAGCTGGTGGCCAAGCTGCTGAAGCTGCGCATCTTCAGCGATGACGCGGGCAAGATGAACCGCAGCGTGCAAGACCTGGACGGCTCAGGCAAGCCCGGGGGCTTGCTGATCGTCTCGCAATTCACCTTGGCCGCAGACACATCCAGCGGCAACCGCCCGAGCTTCACCGGGGCGGCGCCAGCCGTCTTGGGAGAAGCGCTCTATGAGGCCGTGCTGCGTGAAGCACGTGCGGCACACCCGCAGGTGGCCTGCGGGCGTTTCGGGGCGGACATGCAAGTCCACCTCATCAACGACGGGCCGGTGACTATTCCGATCACCTTGCGCTGAGGCTGCAAAGAAAAAGGGCACCTCACGGTACCCTTTTTTTTGACCGCCCGCAGTGGGCTGCCCTCAGTCCTTAGTTACCTTGCAGGCCGCGCCAGTCGCACGAGATGCGCTTGGCTCCTCCTAAGGCATCGGACAGTCCGCAGTGGGCTGTCCTCAGTCCTTAGTCGGCATATTGGCCAGCGGCTTTGATGACGGGGCCCCACTTGTTGATTTCGGCCTCGACGAACTTCTTGTGATCAGCACCGTTGACGCGGGCGTCAGTCACCAGAGCAGCGCCCAGCGCTTCCTGACGCTTGATGAACTCAGGGTCCTTGAGTGCCACCTTCAATGCTGCGTTGACTTTGTCCAACACGGCCTTGGGCGTGCCCTTGGGCGCGTACATACCGTGCCAGATGGAGACATTGAAGCCCTTGATGCCCGACTCATCCAGGGTCGGCAACTTGGCCAGCGAGGGCGTGCTCAGGCGCTTGCTGGTGGTGACGGCAAAGGCCTTGACCTTGCCACCTTCAATTTGGTTGGTGGTGTTGGTCGTTTGGTCGCACATCAAATCGACTTGGCCGCCCAGCAAATCGGTCATGGCCGGTGCCGTGCCCTTGTAAGGCACAGTAGTCATGTCGATCTTCAGGCTTTGCTGGAACAGCAGACCGCACAGATGCGACGCTGACCCCAGGCCGGCATTGGCCAAGTTGATCTTGCCCTTGTTGGCATCCAACCACTTGGCCAGTTCAGCATAGTTGTTGGCCGGCAGGGTGGATCGGCCAATCAGTGTCATGGGCACTTCATTGACCATGCCCATGTACTCAAAGTCCTCCAGCGTCTTGTATTGCATATTGCGGTACAGCGCAGGGGCAGTGGCCATGCCAATGTGGTGCAGCAAGAAGGTGTAGCCATCAGGCGCGGCCTTGGCCACCTTGGCCGCACCCAGGGTGCCACCCGCGCCGCCGACGTTCTCGATCACGATGGTCTGGCCGCCCATGGGCTTACGCAGGGCTTCTGCCAGGTCACGTGCGACCTTGTCGGTCGGGCCACCTGCGGCAAACGGCACCACCACGGTGATGGGCTTTTCAGGATACTCAGCCGCCGCAGAAAACGCCGCGAAAGACAAAGCCGCTGCGACAGCGGTGAGAGAGAAACGCTTCATGAAAAACTCCTTGGTGGAAAGTCGAAACACCCGTCATGCCATCGTAGTGGCTAGGCCAAGCCTGCGAAACTCGGAAACTACGTATCTACGCTAGGCACAGCTAGCCGAGAACGCCCGCACTCACTTGAAGGATGACAAGCACCATGATCCGCGTTGACTTACCCTCAAATCCCCCCGAAGTGGACTACCCCCGCGAAGAACGCCGTGAAGAGGGCTGCCCAGAGCGCCGCACCTGGGTGCTGCACGAAGACACCAGCACAGGCCTGTGTGTGGGGATTTGGGAGTGCGAGCCAGGCCGCTGGCGCATTGAGTTCGGGGCGAACGAGCACGAGTACTTCATCGTGCTCTCGGGTCGCTGCCGCGTTCACCGCGCCGAGGGCGGACATGAAGAATTTGGCCCAGGCCAGGCTGTGGTGCTGCCGCCGCTGTTCAGGGGCTCATTCGAAGTGCTCGAGACGATGCGCAAGCACTTCGTGATCGTGGATCACTGATACGAACGCGCGTCCTCGATCACCTTGCCGTCGTTGGGCAGGCTGCCCAGCGCAAGCAGCTCGACCTCGCCGCGCAGCTTGGTGACATCGCGCACCGTGTCGGCAATGCGCGCGGCCAGACCGTCGGCGTGCGTCGCAGCCTCCAGCTTCAGTGTCATGCGGTCCGACGCCATTTCGCCCTGCACCACCAAGCGGGCCCGGCTGACTTCCGGGTGGCGCTTGACGATCTCGGCCACTTGGCCAGGGTGAACGAACATGCCGCGCACTTTGACGGTTTGGTCGGCTCGACCCATCCAGCCCTTGATGCGGGTGTTGGTACGGCCCGTGGGGCAGGTGCCGGGCAAGACGGCAGAGAGATCCCCGGTACCAAACCGCACCAAGGGGTAGTCGCGGTTCAGGGTGGTGACCACGACCTCACCGACCTCGCCGTCGGGCACCGGGTCGCCAGTGCCAGGGCGCACGATCTCGACGATCACCCCCTCGTCCAGCACCAGGCCTTCTCGGGCCGAAGTTTCATAGGCCAACAGACCCAGGTCGGCCGTGGCATAGCACTGATAGGTTGCAATGCCTTGGCTCGCAAACCAGTCTCGCAGCGAAGGCGGGCAAGCTTCTCCACTGACCATGGCCTTGCTGAGGCTGCGAATGTCGGCACCGGTTTCCTGGGCCTTCTCGACCATGATCTTCAAAAAGCTAGGCGTGCCGATATAGCCATTCGGCTTCAGCTCTGCCACCGCTTGAAGTTGCATCTCGGTATTGCCCACGCCGCCTGGGAAGGTGGTGCAGCCCACTGCATGGGCTCCCGTTTCCATCATGGAGCCCGCTGGCGTGAGGTGGTAGCTGAAGCTGCAATGGGCCAAGTCGCCCGCCCTAAAGCCCGCAGCATAGATCGCGCGGCCCATTCGCCAGTAGTCCGCACCCTGGCCTTCAGGCTCATAGATCGGGCCAGGAGACTGAAACACCCGCTTGGCGCCCGAGGTGGCTGCCAGGCCGCGCCAGCCAATGGCGGAGAAGCCACCGAAGGGGTCGCCCCCCGCAGCACGGCTGGCCTGTTGACGCGCCAACAACTCCGATTTACGCACCACGGGCAGTGTGGCCAGAGCCACCCGGCTGTTGATGCGGCTGGCATCCACGCCATTGAGCGACTCGCCGAAAGCGTCAGTGCGAGATTGTGCATGGGCCACCAGGGCCGGCAATGCGGCCATCAGGGCCGCCTCACGCTCGACGGGCGAGCGGGTTTCAAGGGCGTCGAAATAGTCACTCATCGTGGTCGCTCCAGGCGGAGAGCTTTTTCTTCAGCTCCGCCGAAAAGTCGCGCACTTCGGCGCCGGATTTCAATGTCTTGCTCAGCCACTCAGGCCCGCTGCGTTGGGGCCTTTTGACCATGGCTGCCGTCAGCGCACCGTCACTCAGCACGACCTTGGCAATGGCTAAGCCTTTGCGTTCAAACACACCGCCGCGTTCCGTCAAGCCCAGCTCGCGGGCATCGCGGCGCAAGCGCTGCAAAGCGTCTTCTGCATTGAAGGGTGGCGGCGCAAAGCCCCAATCTTCGCTCATGGCTTGCTCCTCGGCTGTGGCTGTGGCTCTAGGTCAGGCCAGCCAACGCTTTCTGCGCTTGTACGATTTCACGTCCTTGAACGACTTGCGCTCGCCGCCGCCCATGCCGAGGTAGAACTCTTTGACGTCTTCGTTGTTGCGCAGGTCTGAAGCCAGACCGTCCATGACGATGCGGCCGCTCTCCATGATGTAGCCGTAGTCGGCGTACTTCAGCGCCATATTGGTGTTCTGTTCGGCCAGCAGGAAGGTGACCTTCTCCTTCTGGTTCAGATCCTTCACGATCTCGAACACCTCTTCGACGATCTGCGGGGCCAGGCCCATCGACGGCTCGTCCAGCAGCATGACGCTGGGGTTGGTCATCAGCGCGCGGCCGATCGCGCACATCTGCTGCTCGCCGCCCGAGGTGTAGGCCGCCTGCGAGGTGCGGCGGGTCTTCAGGCGCGGGAAGTAGTTGTAGACCTTCTCCAGATTGCGCGCGATCTCCGCCTTGTCCTTGCGCGTGTAGGAGCCGGTCATCAGGTTTTCTTCAATGGTCAGGTGGGCGAAACAGTGGCGGCCTTCCATCACCTGCACCACCCCCCGGTTCACCAGATCGGCCGGCGTCAGGTTCTCGATGCGCTCACCGCGCAACTCGATGCTGCCCTTGGTGACCTCGCCGCGCTCGGCCTTGAGCAGGTTGGAGACGGCGCGCAGCGTGGTGGTTTTGCCCGCACCGTTGCCACCCAACACGGCCGCGATCTTGCCTTCCGGCACATTGAGCGAAACGCCCTTGAGCACCAGGATCACATGGTTGTAGATGACCTCGATGCCGTTGACGTTGAGAACGATGTTGGGAGTTGTCATGGTGTGTTCCTCGGGAGCCATTTGAAAGGCCGAGCGAGCCGACCTTTCGAATGGCGGCTGGCGAACCAGCCGCGATCACGGTTCAATCCATCCGCCGCGAACGAGGTGACGCCATCAAGGGGCACTGCGGAACCGGCTTTGCCGGGCCGCTGGTGTCGCCCCCTTGAGGAGGTCGCGCGAAGCGCAGCGGGGGTGGATCAAGACTGGCAGTCAGAAGGCGGGCGACGCGTCAGCTTCTTGTCGGTTGCGTACTTGTCGGCGGCGGCCTTCACCATGGGCTTGAGGATCTGCTCATCGCCTTGGTACCAGTCGCTGGAGAAGTTCCACTTGCTGCCATCCCAAGTGTGGATCCGGGCCCAGGCGGCGCCCATGTGGTCGTTGCAGCTGGTGGAGATGGGGCGCAGCACACCCTTGAAGCCCAGGGCGTCGAGTTTGGCCTGAGTCAGGTTCAGGTTTTCATAGCCCCAGCGGGCCTGTTCACCCGACATGACCTTGCCTTTGCCGTACCGCTCTTGCGCCTGGCGAACGCCTTCCACCGCGAACATCGCGCTGATCAGGCCGCGCATGTACAGCACCTCGCCCACTTCGTCCTTGGGTCCCGTGCCCTGGCCCTTGTCGTGCAGCTTGGCGATCACCTCTTTGGCGATGGCCGAGCCTTTCTCTGTGCCATGCTGCATGGTGATGGCGCTGTAGCCCTTCGCGCCTTCGCCGATGTCCTTAACGTCCGGCTCGGCACCTGCCCACCACACACCGTAGATCTTGTCGCGCGGGTAGCCTGTGGCCTGGGCTTCCTTGAGCAAGGTGGAGTTCATCACGCCCCAACCCCAGTTCAACACATAGTCAGGTCGGTCGCGGCGGATCTGCAGCCAAGTGGCCTTTTGCTCCACGCCGGGGTGGGTCACAGGCAGAAGACTGAGCTGGAAGCCGTGCATGGCAGCGCGCTCCTGCAGCAGCGGAATCGGCTCCTTGCCAAACGGGCTGTCGTGGTAGACCAGCGCGATCTTCTTGCCTTTCAGCTTGTCGTAGCCACCTTCTTTTTTGGCCAAGTGCTGTATCAAGACATCAGCGGCCACCCAGTAGGTGCCGGCCAGCGGGAAGTTCCACTTGAAGACCCCCCCGTCGGCGGACTCGCTGCGGCCATACCCGGCGGTGATCAGCGGGATTTTGTCGATGGGCGCCTTCTCGGTCAGTGCGAAGGTGATGCCGGTGGACAGCGGCTGGAACACGGTGGCGCCGCCGTTCTTGCCCTTGAGGCGTTCATAACACTCCACGCCCCGGTCGGTCGCGTAGCCGGTTTCGCACTCTTCGAACGACACCTTCACGCCATTGATGCCACCGCGCGCGTTCGTGAGCTTGAGGTAGTCGGCATAGCCGTTGGCGAAGGGCACGCCGTTGGGTGCATAGGCTCCGGTGCGGTACACCAGCAAGGGGAAGAACTGCTCTTTGGCCTGAGCCATGGCAGCCGTCGAGACCAGTGCACCCGAGAGGGCAACACAAGCCAGCGAAGCAGAGAGAACCAGGTTACGCACTTTCATCACTTGTCTCCTATAGGGAAGTCAACCACACACAAAACCACACTCAGCTAACACGGAAGCCACTGGAGCGCGACCCTTCGTCGGGGCGCAAAGCGGCGCAGGGGGTAGTCATCCTCAATGAGGGAAGGGCCACAGACGCAGTTTCTGTTTCGCAATGCTCCAGAGTTTGGCCAGACCGTGGGGTTCCACGATCAGAAACCACACGATCAAGGCACCGAAAATCATGAACTCGGTATGCGACACCGCAGCGGTGGAGATCGTCAGGCCGAACAGCGAGCCCGCCCAGGGAAGGAACTGGTTCAGAACAATGGGCAGGATCACGATGAAAGCGGCGCCGAAGAAGCTGCCCATGATGGAACCCATGCCACCGATGATCACCATGAACAACAACTGGAAGGAGCGGTCGATCGAGAACGCCGCTGGCTCCCAGGAGCTCAGGTGCACAAAGCCCCACAACGCGCCCGCCACACCGATGATGAAGGAGCTGACCGCAAAGGCCGACAGCTTGGCGTACATGGGGCGAATGCCGATGACCGATGCGGCCACATCCATGTCGCGGATGGCCATCCACTCGCGGCCAATGGCCGAGCGCACCAGGTTCTTGGCCAGCAGAGCAAAGACCACCAAGAAGGCCAGGCAGAACAGGTATTTCTCCAGCGGGGTGTTGATGGTCCAGCCCAGCACCGACAGGTTGGACACCGACACCGAACCCGAGGCGGTGTTGCCGGTGAACCAGCCGATGCGCAGGAAGGCCCAGTCACAGAAGAACTGCGCCGCCAGCGTGGCCACGGCGAGGTACAGGCCCTTGACCCGCAGGCTGGGAATGCCAAAGAACATGCCCACCAGCGTGGCAAAGAAGCCGCCCGAGAGCAGAGCCACGATCAGCGGCATGCCCTCGATGCGCACATAGGTGTTGTAGGCCATGTAGGCGCCCACCGCCATGAAGGCGCCTGAGCCCAACGAGATCTGCCCGCAGTAACCCACCAGGATGTTCACCCCGATGGCGGCCAGGGCCAGGATCAGGAACGGGATCAGGATGGCCCGGAACATGTACTCGTCGGCCAACATCGGCACGCCGACGCTGGCGAACGCGATCAGCGCGAGCAGGGCCCAGCGATCCTGTGCGATCGGGAAGATCTGCTGGTCGGCGCGGTAGGAGGTCTTGAACTGACCGTTTTCGCGATAGAACATTTGTAGTCCTCTAACAATCTTTTAGCTACGACACGCTTCGCTTAACTTCGCTTTGCGAAGTTAGTCTTCGCTGAAAGAACATTGATGTGGGTGTTTCACACCCGATCAATGATCTTTTCGCCGAACAAGCCTTGGGGTCTGAACAGCAGGAACACCAGCGCCAGCACATACGCAAACCAGATCTCGATACCGCCCCCCACATAGGGGCCAAGGTAGACCTCGGACAGCTTCTCACCGACGCCGATGATCAGGCCGCCGATGATGGCGCCAGGCACCGAAGTCAGGCCGCCCAGAATGATCACCGGCAGGGCGCGCAGGGCCACGGTGGTCAGCGAGAACTGCACCCCCAGCTTGGAGCCCCAGATGATCCCGGCCACCAGGGCGGTCAGACCAGCCACGAACCAAACGATGACCCAGATGCGGTTGAGCGGAATGCCGATGGACTGCGCCGCCTGGTGGTCATCGGCCACCGCGCGCAGGGCGCGGCCGGTACCTGTCTTCTGGAAAAACAGCGAGAGCACCATCACCAGCAGGGCCGCCACCATGGCGGCGTACACGTCTTCGAGGTTCAGCAACACGCCGCCCTCGAACACACCCTCAAACAGAAACACCGGATCCTTGGGCATGCCGACGTCGATCTTGTAGATGTCAGACCCGAAAATGGTCTGACCCAAGCCGTCGAGGAAGTAGGTGATGCCCAGCGTGGCCATGAGCAGCGTCACGCCCTCTTGGTTCACCAAGTGGCGCAGCACCAAGCGCTCGATCAGCCAGGCCAGCGCAAACATGCAGGCCGCCGCGATGATGAATGCGATCACGTTGCCCAGCAGCTTGCTCTCCAGCCCCAGCCATTCCGGGATCCATTGCGAGAAGCGGGCCATGGCCAGGGCCGCAAACAGCACCATTGCGCCCTGCGCGAAGTTGAACACGCCCGAGGCCTTGTAGATCAGCACAAAGCCAAGTGCCACCAGCGAATACAGCATGCCGGCCATCAGGCCGCCCATCAATGCTTCGATAAAGAAACCCATCTTGATGTCTCCGCGCTCAGTGGCTGGTACCGAGGTAGGCGCTGATGACCTCCTCGTTGTTACGCACCTCGTTGGGGGTGCCGTCGCCGATCTTCTTGCCGTAGTCCAGCACCACCACGCGATCGGAGATATCCATCACCACGCCCATATCGTGCTCAATCAGCACGATGGTGGTGCCGAACTCGTCGTTCACATCCAAGATGAAGCGGCTCATGTCCTGCTTCTCTTCCAGGTTCATGCCGGCCATGGGCTCATCCAGCAGCAACACCTGCGGCTCCATCGCAAGGGCGCGGCCCAGGTCTACGCGCTTTTGCAGGCCATAGGGCAAAGTGCCCACAGGGGTTTTTCGGTAGGCCTGGATCTCCAGGAAGTCGATGATGTGCTCCACGAAGGCGCGGTGCTCTTCTTCTTCCCTTTGTGCTGGGCCGATGCGAAGCGCCTGCATGAACAAGTTGCTCTTGATGCGCAGGTTGCGCCCGGTCATGATGTTGTCAATGACGCTCATGCCCTTGAACAAAGCCAGGTTCTGAAAGGTACGGGCGACGCCCATCTCAGCCACCTGGCGGGAGTTCATGTGGCTAAAGCTCTGCCCCCGAAAGGTGATCTTGCCGTCTTGAGGGGTGTACACGCCATTGATGCAATTCAGCATCGAGCTCTTGCCCGCCCCGTTGGGGCCGATGATGGCGCGGATCTCATGCTCGCGCACATTGAAGCTGATGTCGGTCAGCGCCTTGACACCACCGAAACGCAGGCTGATGTTCTCGACGTCGAGAATGACGTCACCGATTTTCTTGCTCATGTCAGGCCACCTTTTTGGTCTGAGCCGGGAATGTCTTGGCGTCCATGATCTTCAGAGTCGCCGACACGCTGCCGGTGCGGCCATCCTCAAACTTCACCGCCGTTTCAATGAACTGCTCGCTCTTACCGCCGTACATGGCGTCGACCAGCACCTGATATTTGTCGTTGATGAAGCCACGCTTGACCTTGCGGGTACGGGTCATCTCGCCGTCATCAGCATCCAGCTCTTTGTGCAGCACCAAGAAGCGGTGGATCTGCGTACCCGCCAACAGCTCATCGCGGGCCAAGTCGGCGTTGACTTGCTCCACACACTCCTTGATCAGCGACAGGATCTCAGGCTTGGCGGCCAAGTCGGTGTAGCCCGCATACGGCAGGTTGCGGCGCTCGGCCCAGTTGCCGGCCGCTTCAAAGTCGATGTTGATGAAAGCGCAAACCTTTTCGCGCTTGTCGCCAAAGGCCACCGCCTCTTTGATGTGCGGGAAGAACTTCAGCTTGTTTTCCACATACTTGGGCGCAAACATCGCGCCGTCATTCGCACCGCCGGCCAAGCGGCCCACGTCCTTGACGCGGTCAATGATCTTCAAGTGCCCTTCAGCGTCAATGAAGCCCGCGTCGCTGGTGTGATACCAGCCGTCGGCCGTCAGCACCTCGGCCGTAGCGGCGGGGTTCTTGTAATACTCCTTGAGCAAGCCCGGTGACTTGACCAGCACCTCACCGCTCTCTGAGAGCTTGATCTCCACGCCGTCGCAAGGCACACCGACGGTGTCGGCACGCGCTTCGTGGTCAGGCTGCAGGCAGACAAACACCGCCGTCTCGGTCGAGCCGTAGAGCTGCTTCAGGTTGATGCCAATCGAGCGGTAGAAGGTGAATAGGTCGGGGCCGATCGCCTCGCCCGCCGTGTAGGCCACTCGCACCCGACTCAGACCCAAGGTGTTGCGCAGCGGGCCATAGATAAAGAAGTTGCCCAAGGCATAGTTCAGCTTGTCCATCAAGCCCACTGGCTTGCCGTCCATCAGCGCGGGACCGACGCGCTTGGCCACGGCCATGAAGTGATGGAACAGCTTGCGCTTGATCGGGCTCGCGTCTTCCATGCGGATCATCACCGTCGTCAGCATGCCCTCAAAAATCCGGGGTGGCGCAAAGTAGTAGGTCGGGCCGATCTCTTTGAGGTCGATGTTCACCGTCGCTGCCGACTCGGGGCAGTTGACGATGTAGCCGCAAGCCAGCCACTGCGCATAGCTGAAGATGTTCTGGCCAATCCAGGCGGGTGGCAGATAAGCCAAGACCTCCTCGCTCTCGGTCAGCTTGTCAAAGTTCTTGCCGGCCACCGCACGGTCCAGCAATGAGCCGTGGGTATGCACCACGCCCTTGGGGTTGCCCGTGGTGCCGGAGGTGAAGAACATGGCGGCCACATCGGAAGGCTGACATTTAGCCACTTCGGCGTCGTAAAAGCCCGGGTGTGCGGCGTCATAGGCGCGGCCGGCCTCGATCAAAGCGTTGACCGCCTCCAGACCCGGTTCGTCGTACTTGCGCAGACCACGGTCGTCGTCAAACCAAATGCGGCTCAACGCCGGCACTTGCTCACGCACCTCCAGCATCTTGTCGACCTGCTCTTGGTCCTCAACCACCGCAAAGCTCACCTCGGCATTGGTGATAGGGAAGACGCAGTCGGCTGCAGGGGCATCTTGGTAAAGCGGCACCGGCACAGCACCCAGCGCCTGAGCGGCCAGCATGGCAGCCGATAAGCGGGGGCGGTTATCACCCACGACGACGATGTGATCGCCGCGCTTGAGCCCCGCGGCTGCCAGGCCGCAGGCCAAGGCCCGCACCTCTTGCGCCAACTCGCTCCAGGTCGTGGTTTGCCAGATGCCGTATTCCTTCTCACGCAAGGCAGCTCCCTGGGGGCGCTTGGCGGCATGGTCGAGCATCAATTGCACGAAGGTGGTCTGCACGGACAGGTTCTCCTGTGAGTCTGGCCCCGGGGGAGCCACGACGAAACGCTGTTCAATGCCTGCATCGTAGGCAGAAGTTTGACGCCATGTTGTCGGTTGGACGACAATTTAGGGGTCTGCCCGGAGCGGACTTTCCCGCCCCCTCCCGTTTTTAGGATGAGCGCCCGAATGAGCCCCGCCAGCGACACCCCCCGCGCCCTGCGAGACCGTGCACGACAGCCCAGCGCTGATGAGCTGAACAACATCCCGTGGTTGGCCGTGCTGGATGGTGCAGACCGCGACATGGCCCTGCGCAGCATTGCGATTGCCACGGCCGAAGTGGGCGACCTGATCTGCCGCATTGGCCGCCCGGCCACCTTTTGGTTCGGTGTGGTTGACGGCTTGCTCAAGATGAGTAACGACCAAAGTCAGGGACCCGCCATCACCTTTACCGGTGTACCCCCTGGCGCCTGGTTTGGCGAAGGCACCTTGCTCAAGCGTGAGCCCTATCGCTACAACATCGAAGCCTTGCGGCGCTCGGAAGTAGCGGGGCTGCCGGTGGACACTTTTCACGACCTACTGGGTCGCTCCATTCCCTTCAACCGCTTTGTGCTCAACCAGTTGAACGAACGTTTGGGTCAGTTCATCGCCGCCCGCGAGACCGATCGCCTGGGCGACCCCGACACCCGCGTGGCCCGCAATCTGGCCGCCCTCTTCCACCCCGTGCTCTACCCAGGGGTGGGGCAGATGCTGCGCATCACGCAGCAGGAGTTGGCTTACTTGGTGGGCCTGTCACGCCAGCGCGTGAACGAGGCTTTGAAGGTGCTGCAAGCCCGCGAGTTGATTCGCATCGAATACGGCGGATTGCGCGTGCTGGACTTGCAAGGGCTGCGGGGGTTTTCGGCGGGTCAGCCGGATTGAGCTTGCGAAGCACCGCACCGTTGCGGCAAGCTGGGTGACCGGCTCCGCTCATGTCCCCCGCCCAACCATTCGGTTGGGCTCCTCCTTTACTTCGCTTCGCCGGTCACCCACCCTGCCGCAATTTCACCGGTCTTGGCTGGTCGTGGCCCACAGGCAGCCGACGCATCGCCTTGAGGGAGATGGGGTGCTCTGCGTAGTGAAGTAAAGGAGGAACCCAAGGCCGCTGGCCTTGGCATGAGCGGAGCAGAGCCAGCCACCTCGAAGCACCGCGAAGACCTGTGCAGGCAAAAAAACGGCCCCTGTTCGGGGCCGCTCTGCGGTCAACGCGCAAGAAAAGCATCCATCAATGCTGCAGGATCTTGGACAAGAACTCTTTGGCACGCGGTGAGCGCTCGTCGGGCTTGCCGAAGAAATCGTCCTTCTTGCAGTCTTCGATGATCTTGCCGGCGTCCATGAAGATCACGCGGTTGGACACCTTGCGTGCAAAGCCCATTTCGTGGGTCACGCACATCATGGTCATGCCTTCATTGGCCAACTGCACCATCACGTCCAGCACTTCGCCCACCATCTCTGGGTCGAGGGCCGAGGTGGGCTCGTCGAACAGCATCACGATCGGGTCCATGCTCAGGGCACGGGCAATCGCCACACGCTGCTGCTGACCGCCCGAGAGCTGGCCTGGGAATTTGTCTTTGTGCGCCGTCAAGCCCACGCGCTCCAGCATCTTCAGGCCGCGGGTCTTGGCGTCGTCGGCGCTGCGGCCCAAGACCTTGATCTGCGCAAGCGTCAGGTTCTCGGTCACCGACAGGTGGGGGAACAATTCAAAGTGTTGGAACACCATGCCCACGCGGCTGCGCAGCTTGGGCAGGTCGGTCTTGGGGTCGGCAATTGACACGCCATCGACCACGATGTCGCCCTTTTGGAAAGGCTCCAGCGCGTTGACGGTTTTGATCAGCGTGGACTTGCCCGAGCCCGAAGGGCCGCACACCACCACCACCTCACCTTTTTGGATGTTGGTCGTGCAATCGGTCAGCACTTGAAAGCTGCCGTACCACTTGGAGATGTTCTTGATATCGATCATGGTGAGTGCTCCTTATCGAATGATCTGGATCTTCTTCTGCAGACGGCGCACCAGCATCGACAGCGAGAAGCAAATGACAAAGTAAACCACGGCCGCGACCACATAAGTCTCAACGGGGCGGTTGAAGTTCTTGCCCGCCACCTCAAAGCCCTTGAGCAGGTCATAGGCGCCGATGGCATAAACCAAGGAGGTGTCCTGGAACAAGATGATGGTTTGGGTCATCAAGACCGGCAGCATATTGCGGAACGCCTGCGGCAAAACCACCAGTTGCATGGTCTGGCGATAGGTCATGCCGGTGGCGTAGCCAGCCTGGACCTGCCCGCGCGACACGCTCTGAATGCCGGCCCGCATGATCTCCGAGAAGTAGGCCGCTTCAAACACCGTGAAGGTGATGACGGCGGACAACTCAGCCCCCATCGGGCGCCCCGTCAGCATGGGGATCAGCAGGAAGAACCACAAGATCACCATCACCAGCGGGATGGAGCGCAGCGTGTTGACATACGCTGCCGCCGGCACGGCCAACCATGCTTTGCCAGAGAGCCGCATGAGGGCCAGCACGGTGCCCAGCGCAATGCCGCCCAAGGTTGCCACAATGGTCAACTGGATCGAAAACCACAGACCCTTGAGGACGAAGCTCGACACCACGTCCCAGGTTAAGAATGCGAAATCAAATGTCATTTGGACGCTCCCGACGTGCCGGGGATGCGCACGCGGTTTTCAATGAACAGCGCGATCCGATTGACCAAAAAGGCCGAGGCAAAGTAGAGGCCGGTCACAGCCAGGTAGATCTCAATGCCCTTGGAAGTTTCTTCTTGGGCCTGCATCGCAAACTGGGTCAACTCGGCAATGCTCACCGCAAAGGCCACCGACGAGTTCTTGATGATGTTCATGCTCTCGCTGGTCAGCGGCGGGATCACCACCCGGAAGGCATTGGGCAGGATCACATAGCGGTAGGTTTGCGCCAAGGTCAGGCCCATGGCCAAGCCCGCATACCGCTGGCCCTTGGGCAAGCTCTGAATGCCCGCGCGCACCTGCTCAGCGATACGCGCTGACGTGAAAAAGCCCAAGCCCAGCACCACCAGCACAAAGCTGGGCACGCTCTTGAGCGACGGGATCAAGGCAGGTACCACGTGGTACCACAGAAAAATCTGCACCAATAACGGGACGTTGCGGAACAGCTCAGTCCATGCATCGCCCACAAACACCCACGCTTTGTTGGGGAGGGTGCGCAAAATGCCCATCATGGAGCCCACGAACAGCGCCACCACCAGGGCCAGCAAAGCCACGCTGAGCGTCCAGCCCCAGGCCGACATCAGCCAATCCAAATAAGTGATGGAGCCGCCGCTGCCGAAGCAGCGTTCAACAACCTCACCTTCAATGGTGTCCTTACAGAACACCTGCCAGTCGAAATCCGACACTCAAGTCTCCCAACTCAAAAAACGCGGCGCGGGCCGTTTGTCGCGGCACCGCGCCGTCAGCGCATGCACAGCCTGTGCCAGGGCTCACGCCCTGGGTCACGGCTGCTGTGCGGCTTACTTCTTGACGTAAGCCTCAGCCGGGTTGTCGTTGGGGTTGGCCAACGCGGCCTTGAGGTTGTCGCTCATGGGCAAGCCCACCTTGGCATTGGCCGGGGGGATGGGCTGCATCAGCCACTTGTCATAGAGCTTGCCAATGTCGCCCGACTTGATCATGGCCTTGATGCTGTTGTCCACGGCCGTCTTGAAGGCCGGGTCATCCTTGCGGATCATGATGGCGATGGGTTCCACCGACAGCACTTCGCCGACGATCTTGTAGTCAGCGGGGTTCTTAGACTTGGCGATCAAACCTGCCAGCAGGGAGCCGTCCATCACGAAGACATCTGCACGGCCCGACTCCAGCAGCAAGAAGCTGTCTGCGTGGTCTTTGCCGAACACTTCCTTGAAGTCCACACCGGTGGCGCGCTCGTTGCGGCGCAGAGTCTGCACGGAAGTGGTACCGGTGGTGGTGGCCACGCTGCGGCCGTTCAGGTCACCGATTTTGGTGATGCCGGAGTTGGCCTTCACCGCAATGCGCACTTCTTCCACAAAGGTGGTCACTGCGAAGGACACGTCCTTCTGACGGGTAGCGTTGTTGGTGGTGGAGCCGCACTCGATGTCCACCGTGCCGTTTTGCACCAGGGGGATACGGTTTTGCGAGGTGACGGGTTGGTACTTGACGCTCATGCTGCTCAAGCCCAATTGCTTGCGCACATCGGACAGCACCTTCTCGCAGATTTCAACGTGGTAGCCAGTGAACTTGCCATCACCCAAGGTGTATGACAGTGCGCCCGAGGACTCACGCACGCCCATAGTGACGCTGCCGCTGTCCTTGATCTTCTTCAGGGTATCCGCTTGGGCCGCGCCCACAGCCAACATCGCCACTGCTGCTACGGAGGCCAGCAAAGTCTTCTTCATAAAAACTCCTAGAAAGAAAAGGAAGGAACTCCAACAACGGAATTCTAGGGATAAGCGCAGACAAGACGGGCCGGTAAAACCCGTCCTGCGACGTGAACTCGCCGAGCTCGATGCACAAGCACACACGTTCGGCGCGGACTGTAGCGGGCAGGCCTATACACCGCAAATGCCGTTTGCCTGATGGCCTATGCATTATTTGCATAGCCTATGAGGGTCAACCCTAGGGTCTGGCTTCAGGCCCGGCTTTGCTGCAAAAAATCCCAGAGTTCTTGCACCGCCGGCTTGCCGTGGCGCGCCGATTCGGGGCGCTCGCGGTAGATGCGCACCTCCATGGTGATTTCATAGTCGCTGCTGCCTGCCGCCACCAGGCGCTTGGCGCGCAATTCTTTACGCACCGAGCTGGCGGGCAAAAAGGCCAGGCCGTGGCCTTCCAGGGCCATGGCCTTCAGGCCTTCGGCCATGTCGGTCTCATAGATCGGGTCCAGGTGCGGCGGCGTGGCGGCGTGCTTGATGATCTGCTCCACCAGCCGCGCCATATACGCCCCCGAGGCATAGCTCAGCAGCGGCACCGGCGCCCGCGGGCTGCCCGGCAGCCTGAACATGGGCTGGCCCGACGTATCGGCCTTGGTATAGGGCGCCAGCGTCTCTTGGCCCAGGGTCAGCATCTCGTAGCGGTCGGGCGAGAGCTGCAGCGGGTGCGTGGCATGGTGATAGGCAATCAGCAGGTCGCAGCCGCCTTCGGTCAGGCGCATCACGGCGTCGTGCACATTCAGTGCGATCAAGCGGGTTTTGACCTCGCCAAACTTTTGCCGCAGGTCCATCAGCCAATGCGGGAAGAAGGTGAAGGCCAGGGTGTGCGGCACCGCAAATTCGATCATGTCTTGCCCGCCCACCTGGTGGCTGCGCATCATGTTGCGGGTGGCCTGCAAGCTGCCCAGGATCTCCAGCGCCTGGGCGTGAAAGGTCTCACCGGCCGCCGTCAAGCGGGTGGGGTAAGACGAGCGATCCACCAAGTCGATGCCTGCCCAGGCCTCTAGCGCCTGGATGCGGCGTGAGAACGCCGGCTGGGTGACATGCCGCAACTGGGCCGACCGAGAAAAGCTCCGCGTCTCAGCCAGGCTCACAAAGTCTTCAAGCCATTTGGTATCCATTGCTCAGCGTCCTTCAACAGGGTGCGGGCCTGCGTCCTCGTCGGCAGCGCTGTTTTGCAGCTGCCACATGCGAGCATAGCGCCCGCCTTGGGCCAGCAGGCTGGCATGCGCTCCACGCTCCACGATCTCGCCGGCGTCCATCACCAAAATTTCATGCGCCTCCACCACGGTGGAAAGCCGGTGCGCGATCACCAGCGTGGTCTTGCCCACCGAGGCACTGCGCAGCTCGGCCTGAATGGCGCGCTCGTTGGCCGAGTCGAGTGCCGAGGTGGCTTCGTCAAAAATCAGAATGGGCGGGTTCTTCAACAGCGTGCGGGCTATCGCCACGCGCTGCTTTTCTCCGCCAGAGAGCTTCAACCCCCGCTCGCCCACCGTCGTGTCATAGCCCTTGGGCTGGGCGACGATGAAGGCGTGGATGCGCGCGGCCTGGGCCGCCGCCTCAATCTCGGCTTGGCTGGCCCCGGTGCGGCCGTAGCCAATGTTGTAGGCCACGCTGTCGTTGAATAGCACGGTGTCTTGCGGGACGATGCCAATGCTGCGCCGCAAGCTGTCTTGGGTGACGCTGCGAATGTCTTGCCCATCAATGCTGATGCGCCCGCCGCTCACGTCATAAAAGCGGTAGAGCAGGCGCGCCAGCGTGCTCTTGCCCGCACCACTGGCCCCCACCACGGCCACGGTCTTGCCGGCTGGCACCTCAAAGCTCAGGCCCTGCAAAATCGGCCGGGCCGGGTCGTAGGCAAAGCGCACGTCTTCAAAGCGCACGGTGCCGCCTTGCACCTGCAGCGCGGGGGCGCCGGGCTTATCGGCCACTTCGCGCTCGCGCTCCAGCAGGCCAAACATCTTGTCCAAGTCAGCCAGGCTTTGTTTGATCTCGCGGTAGAGCACGCCCAAGAAGTTCATGGGGATGTAGAGCTGGATCAACAGCGCGTTGATCATCACAAAATCGCCCAAGGTCAGCCGCCCTTCTGCGACGCCGCTGGTCGCGCGCCACAGCATGGCCAACAGGGAGGTGGCAATGATCAACTGCTGCCCCGTGTTGAGCAGCGACAGCGAGGTTTGCGACTGGATCTGCGCCTTGCGGTAGGCATCCAGCCCCTGGTCATAGCGCTGGGCTTCAAAGCCTTCGTTGTTGAAGTACTTGACCGTCTCGTAGTTCAGCAGCGCGTCAATGGCCCGGCTGTGCGCTTTCGAATCCAGCTCGTTCATGCGGCGCCTGAACTGCGTGCGCCACTCCGTCACCGTGATGGTGAAGGCCACATAGGCGGCCAGCGCCGCCAGCGTGATCCACACAAAACCCATGTCGTAAGCCACGCCCAAGAGCACCAGGGCCAACACCAGCTCCACCGCCGTGGGCACGATGGTGTAGAGCGAATAAGACACCAGCGACTGCAGCGCCCGCGTGCCGCGCTCGATGTCGCGCGTCATGCCGCCGGTTTGCCGCTCTAGATGAAAGCGCAGGCTCAGGCCATGCAGGTGCTGAAACACCTCCAGCGCGATCTGCCGCGCCGCACCATGCGTGGCCTTGGCAAACACCAACTCGCGCAGCTCGGTGAACACCGAGGTGCCCAGACGCAGCGCCGCATAAGCCACCAGCAAACCCGCTGGCACCACCAACAAAGCCTTGGGGTCGGTGGCCGGGATGCTGAGGCTGTCCACCAACTGCTTGAGCAGCAGCGGCACGCCCAGATTGGTGAGCTTGGCCGCCACCAAGAACGTCAGCGCTGCTGCCACCCGCCAGCGATAAGGCCACAGATAAGGCAGCAGCCGCTTCAGCGTGGCCGCATCCGAGCGGGGTTCAGGGCTGCTCTGGGCCTCTGCCGGTGTCTCGGCCGGGGCCGCACTCATTGGTCGCATCGTGAAAGAATCCTGCTCATTCATTCGGCGCAGTGCTTGCGCCTTCTCTCTTTTCAGGAAGCCGCCATGAGCCCCAACAGCCCCGACACACATCCCACTGCGGCCAGTGTGCCTCAAGCCGCCCCAGGCCCGCTGGCCCTGCCCACCGACCGCGAGCTGGTGCTGCGCGTGATGCCCATGCCGGCGGACGCCAACGGCAACGGCGACATCTTCGGCGGCTGGATCATGGCCCAGGTGGACTTGGCCGGCGCCGTGCTGCCCATGCGCATCAGCCGCGGCCGCGTGGCCACCGTGGCCGTCAACCAGTTCATCTTCAAGCAGGCCGTCTCGGTGGGCGACCTGCTCAGCTTCTATGCCAACGTCACGCGGGTGGGCAACACCTCCGTCTCGGTGCATGTGGAAGTCTTTGCCGAGCGCAACCCGGCTGACCCGCACATCGTCAAAGTCACCGACGCCGACCTGACCTACGTGGCCATTGACCGCGAGGGCAAGCCGCGGCCGGTGCCCAAAGCGGTAGGCTGATCCAGGAGCTGAAGTCCAACCTCACCGCCCCCCCAAGAGCGCCAAGACGGCGACCAACAAGGGCGTGACAATGAGGCCCGCGAGAGGCGCTGAATCAGCTCACTAAACGCCCTCAGGTGCGATTTCGATGCCCACTACGCCCAAACTTCACCGCTCCCAAGTTCCCAATCACCTCGTGACAATCAGGAAGACTTGGGCCCGCGAAGATTGGGTTTTTTGACTGCTTCGTTAGACGTTAGTGCGCCCGGCGCCATGCGGTTGCCAGACTCCATAGGGGACCGAAAAAGAACCACAGCACGATGCAGCCAAAGGCATGCCTTTGCCAGGCAAGCAATGGCTGAACTGCTTCGCTTCTGCCAATGAACTCTACAAGTGCTTCGACCAGCACCATCGTGATGAGACAGGCTGCTATGCACCGTCCCCACAGCTTGAAGTCGTAGCGGACAAGTTCCCACCCGCGCGACGGCGCCGTCGCCGGCGCTGTGCCTCCAGCGAACCTGTGGGCAAAGTGCGCGTCTGCCCACTTGACTGCCATGCCCCCAAAAGCGACGGTGAAGCCGATGTAGGCAGCAGCCAGGCCATGTGCAAACGTGGCTGTCGTGCCTCTGCGCAGATCCGTTGCTGTGAAGACCAGGAGCAGAAGATCTATCAGCGGCAGGCAGACCAAGAGCGCTCGACTCAGTTGTTCCTTCCGGGCCAGATAGCGGACTGCGAGTGCGC
Organism: Ideonella sp.; assembly: GCF_044358605.1. Taxonomy (GTDB): domain Bacteria; phylum Pseudomonadota; class Gammaproteobacteria; order Burkholderiales; family Burkholderiaceae_C; genus Ideonella. Next base: position 1,578 of record NZ_JBIKNQ010000001.1, on the reverse strand, counting down.
CAAGTAGGACGACCCAAAAGCCAACCTCACACGCGACGATGAGCGCGTAGAGCAAGTAGGACTCATTCAGCATGGTTGGCAACTCGTTTCTGACGCCTAATCGGGATAGAAGAAAGCCTCGCGGCCTTCCCCTCCCACACCACCGGACGCACGGGTCACGTATCCGGCGATTCGGGTTGTTGAATGCATGCTGCCATTATGCTCAGCACTGCGGCAATGCCGAAGTACGCTTTAGCTGCGCCGAGGTACGCTTTGGCTGCGCCAAGGTACGCTTTGGCTGCGCCAAGGTACGCTTTGGCTGCGCCAGGGTACGCTTTGGCTGCGCCGAAACTTCGTTTTCCAGCCAAGCAGGGTTTCTCTCAGCTCTTCGCTGATCGCCTCAAGGCGGTGGCATCTTGTGCGGCGGCTCAGCTCGCGCAGCTTGCCCTTGAGTTTGTCGATGGCCACTGCGGCCACCTTCAATCCCTTGGTGCAGCGGGTGAGCGTGAAGCCCATAAACTTGCGATTCCAGGGCCTGTCCACTGCGCTCTTTCTCGCATTCACTGTGATCCTCAGTGACTCTTCAATCAAGCGCGTCACGCTGTCTATCACGCGTTGCCCGGCTCGTTCTGACGACACCAAGATCTGGCAGTCGTCTGCGTGACCTGCTCCCCCCTTTCCCCGCGCTTCGATGCCTTCGGGCGTCCACACCCCAGCCTTGACGATGCGCCGGATCAGTGGCTCCACAGGAGCGCATCTGTCCGGGCTCAGCCTGATATTCGGTTTCTGTGCGTCGTCCCGCGATTTCGTCTTGGACTTTCTCCCCACCCCGCCTAGCGACGACGCAGTTGCCCTTTGACTAACCTTCGGCTCTGCTGATACAGGGTGCCAGGGCTTTCACCCAGCTGGATTCTTGCCATGCACAGCACACACGTTTGACATGGGCGGTGACCGACCGGCGCAGCCGGTTGGTCATCCGCTCGATGGAGGGGTTGCGCCACTCGCTTGGTCATGGCGTGACCTCATGCGTGGTGGATAGCGCCACCAGGCTGCAACCACGAGCAACCCAAAAGCTACGTAGACAGCTGTGAACACCCAGAACGGTGCCTCGTAGAAAAGAACTTGCTGAACCCAGTGTTCAATGAAGCTTGCTGTGTATGCAGACTCCCCTGCTCTTTCACGTAACCACGACTCCAAAACGGTGAGTGGACACAGCTTGCCAAGTAGGGACTGAACAACGACAACACCGATTGCAGCTAGGTGCGCGAGCCGAAACCACAGGCTATTAACCCACGCCCATGCTCGCAGGTTCCCGACGACGATTCCGATCAAGCCTCCGACGACGAACACCACGACGCCGAAATGCAGCAGAAGCACTGCATCCGCAAGGAGTTGGTAGGACCGCGGAATGTCCATATGCGGTGCCTAAGGAGGTTGTAAAAAACTGCCGCACCTACACCGTGCGGCCATTTCGAGGGGTACTTGAACCCTTGCTAGGACTCAGTTCGTGGCGAATACGCCGTTCTGAGGACTCGACTTTTCTGAGGCCTCATGATGAGGGACAGGTCAGAGGTTTTATACAGCCACAACGTTTGAATT
>NZ_JBIKNQ010000043.1:0-46310 GCF_044358605.1 Ideonella sp. | reverse complement strand
TGAACAGGCTCTCGGTGAAGGTGTCGGCGCCGCGCATAGGTCTCTCTCAGATCGAGATGCTCACATTGTCCTCGCTGCGCCTCGCTCGACCATCACAACCGGTCGGTATTTCAGCAGCCTGTTAGGCCTGCGCGTGAGCACATCAACGAAAGCTTGTTAACAAGGACCCGAGGAGGACAAACGTGTTTGGATTTTTGAAGAAGCAGGGGGGCGAATTCGCATCGCCCCCGAATCAAACAGTGGCATCGATCCAAGTCCCGCAGGCGCAAGATTCAGCGCTAGGTGAGTTGTGGATCGACCAAGAAAATGCGCAGGATAAGGTGTCAAGCTTGGGGCTCGACGCCCAGTCTGAGACGGATTTGAGGCAGTTCATGTCCCAAGGCTATCTGGTGATTCCTCAGGCCATCTCTGAGGATCTCGCTGACCAAATCGTGGCAGACGCTCATCGCGTCCGGGCATACCCTGAAGACTATGTAGTACGAGATAAGGGGGCCTATATCAACCCCGCCCAGATGGGAGAGTTTCATTTGGGCCACCGCATCATCGACTTGTATGCCGTCTCGCAGGCGGCCCGTGAAGCAGTCTTCACCCCCAGGGCTTCGCGGCTCTTGAATTTGGTCTTTGGCGAGCCCGCATTGGCGATTCAGTCGCTGTATTTTGAGTACGGTTCACAGCAGGCCGTTCACCAAGACACCGCCTATGTGGTCTCTAGAAAGCCGCTGGCATTGGCGGCCATCTGGATTGCTTTGGAAGATGTCCAACCGGGCACTGGCGAGCTTTGCTACTACCCTGGAGGACATCGACTTCCTCATCATCTCTTCGGGGGCACCCGCAAGCATTGGATTCAGTCGCAAGATGGCACTGAGGAGCACCAACGATATTTGAAAGGACTGCGGGAGCGCGCTGAGGTCTCAGGCATGAGTTTGGAGACCTTTCTACCCAAGAAAGGTGACGTTCTGTTGTGGCATGCCGACCTGCCCCACGGCGGAACCCGCATCAGCAATTTTCATACACGCCGCAGCTATGTGCTGCACTTTGCACCCAAGAGCGTCAAAGCCAATTACATGACCCGAATTGGTTCGGGTTATCACGAGCACCTGATGCCGTCAGGCGACGGGTTCTCATGCCGTCATTACGCCTTGGCGGACATGGACGAACACGGGCGCGCGCCGATATTGTTTGACGGGGGGATTTCGCGCCGCTAGATGCTCAATTATCCTAAGCGCTCAAACCGGGCGGGGCTTGGCCGAATTCCCGCGCCCAGCCCACACGCTCCTTAATGACCCGAGCTGGGACGCCTGCGGCGAGGCACTCTTTGGGCACCTCTTGAGTCACCACCGATCCTGCAGCCACGATGCTGCCCGCTCCAATGCGGGCATCGGGCATGACCATGGCACGCCTCCCAACCCACACGTGTCGGTCGATCCAGATCTTGCGGCGATGCGCGTTAACGGCCTGGCCTGTGTCCAAGTCAAAGATGGGATGCTGGTCGCTGGACTGCAAAATCACCTCGTCCGAGAATTGCCCGTCATCACCAATCACGACATCTGCACGCGCTCCAATCAGGCGGACTTGGCCCATAGTGGTGTGATCGCCAACAAATACTGTGGCGCGTCCAAAGAGCTGCCAACCTCCCCGAATGACGCAGTCTGAGCCAATGACCACTTTGAGATGGTCGTCGCCGAGCACTATGCTCATCACGGCTCGCGGGGTCAGTATGGCCAAATGAACGCCGCTGTAATGGGCCTTGCCACCATGCCCTTGTAGGGTCACCTGGGCACAGAATGACCTGTGGTCTGCTTCTTCCGGCAGTGTCAAGAAGCAGGTCTCGTCAAACTCTGCTTTCATGCCTTGGATAAGAGGGCTGTCCCGCAAGAGGATGGTCTTCAGAGTGTGAAAGCGACTCTTGGGAGCAAATCTAGCGAGCGAGGGGGCGACGCCCATCACCCGAAGCAGCGGTTCGAAAGCAACGATGTTGAGTGACATGCGGCCAGTTTACTGGGCGCCTGCGTAAATGGAGGTGAAGCCACCCGCTATTTCAACGCGAGTGTTAGTGTCGGGGTTGTAGACCTCTTGACCAATGTCCGCCGACAGCAGGACCCACGCAGACGGCTGGTTCCATTCACTGCCCCACTCGCGCTGCAATTGCGATTCCGATACGCTTGAGACCGGAGAGGATGTCGCTTTGGCTGTGGTGTACCTCAAGACATGCTGAAGCTGGGCGAAGGTAATGGCCACATCGAACACGCGCCCCGTGAAGGCCTTGTGTTGGGTGCTACTGCCCTGTGAGGTGTACAGAGCGACGCCCATGGCAGGTTCCACCGCAGTCTGACCGGATACGGGCACGGGCCCATCTACCACGGGAATGTTGCCCTGCGCAGGGTCAAACCAAATGCCTGGCTTGTTGAACCAGTCGACTGTCGACCAGTCACTGACACCCGTGCGCTGAATGCCAGTGTTGAACAGGTACTGGATTTGGCAAGGCTTGCCCTGACTGCCCAACTCTTTGGCACAAGTAGTGTTCAGGAAGGTCGCCATCATCTGTTGCTTGACTTGCGCGGTCACACTTGATGCGGCAGCAACGCGCAGGACTCCAATACTCTGAACACTCTGGAGCCGGGCCACGCCGTTGGTCAACCAAGGTTGGAGGGGGTCCGCCTTCCACCAAGCATGACGAAAATTGACGAAACTCCCCATGATATGGGCATTGGCTCCAGTCCCGTTTTGTCCTTTGGCGTCAAACGGCCCCAAGAAAGGGGCAACGCCATCTGACTGCGGTCCGGAGGTGGTCAATATCGCCACCGCACCGCGCTGATCATCAGCGTTGATGAAGACCGACGACCCTCCTGAACGGCTGCGCGTGCTGCCATCGCAGCCCTCGGCATTGCCCGAAGGGGTCCATGTCAGCTTGTCCAACACTGCAATTGCTGGGAACCCTGTCAGATCGGCCAATTCGTCTAGGCGAGCCTTAGGGATGGGCAACAAAGGCCCTTGAGTGCCCGCCGCACAGCCCTGAGCTGTTCCAAAAAACATCACCTTCATGCCTGGCTTGAGCGCCGTGTTGTGATCGTTTGGATTCCAAGCAGTAAAGAGTGAGCCCTGATCAACAACGCTCTCCAAAGCGCCAGTCTGGGCCGCCGCCGCCGTGGGCTGAAAGCGAAAGCTCTCGGCGTTCAGGTTCAAGGCCGGTCCAGTGCTTTGCCCGTTGTCGGGGCCGCCACCTGCAGGCGGCTCTGTCGGTGGCGTGACCGCTGCAGGGGCCTCACCCCCCCCACCGCCACAAGCCACCAGCGCCCATACTGCCAACAAGGTGGCACCGAAACGACCGGCCCGCTGCACGCCAGTGAGCCCACTGCGTTGCCGTAAAAATGACTGTGTGCCGACCATGCCTGCCCCCGCTTGCCAAGGCGTGGCACACCTGGCCACGCATGGCTAGGGTTTCGGCAGGGACAGGTCAATGCATGAACGTAAACAGCAGGGAGGTTTGCTGGCAGATTGGGCTTAAGTCAAGGTCAGCTTGGCCGAGCGGGCATGAGCGCATCCAGTTCCGCCATCACCGCTTCATAGCCACTGAGGCGCGCTAGGTTGCGGTATTCGTCCGGGTCTAGGCGCACGTCATACAACTCGCGCTCGCCATTGGCATAGCGGATATATCGCCAAGACTCGGTACGCACCGCATGATCATGCTGCTGGTGAGTGGTCAACACCGGCACATTCCAGGCTCGGCTGGGCTGCTCCACCAAGCCCCGGAGACTGCGGCCATCCATGGCATAGGCAGGACTCACATTGGCGTAATCCAGCAAAGTAGGAACCATATCCCTCAAGCTGACGCAAGCACTCACTGTCGTTCCAACACTCTGAGTGGCAGGCTTGAAGAGGAATGGAACTCGCGTGCTGCGCTCCCATAGCGCTTGCTTGTGCCAATGGAACTTCTCACCTAAATGGAAGCCGTGGTCACTCCAAAGCACCACATTGGTCGTGGCGGCATGCGGGCTTGCGTCAAGGGCAGCGATCAGACGGCCTACTTGTTCGTCCACCCAAGAAATGCTGGCCAGATAGGCCTGCACAGCATCAGCCCAAAGGTTCTGGCGGGTAATGCAATCGTGGAAGTTGAACTTCAAAGCCATGGCCTTACCGGCAGGACCAAGATCATCCAAATCGTCCGCAGGAGGGTTGGGTAGCACCAGGGTCTCTTTCGGATACATGTCGAAAAAGCGCTTCGGTACGTACCAGCCCACATGGGTTCGCACTAGGCCCACTGCCAAGTAAAAGGGCCGGGTGGTCGAGGCTTTCGCCAGAAAGTCAATGCCGGCCTGGGCAAAGCGATAGTCAGGCTGGCCGCTATCCGGACCCAAGGTGGGGCCCCAATCAAACGCACCCACGCCAAGTGTGGCCGCACTCGAGCAAATCTTGTTGGCATAGGGAATGGTGTCAGGCAGTGGCTGATCACCCAACTGAAACACATGATCCACCTTACCAATGGTTTGAACGGCAAAACCTGCACTGCGCAGCATGTCGTTCACCATGGGCTTGCCTGGATTCAGTGCCCTGAAGGTGTGATTCAGATCCCAGACACCGGTGGACTGCACAGACAAGCCCGTCAATGCACCAGCCCGTGAGCCCGTGCATGTGGGTGCCGTGCAATAGGCGCGCTCGAACACGGTCGAACGCGCCGCCAAGGCGTCGAGATTCGGCGTCTTGACCTGCGGATGCCCCTTCAAAAACCCTACCCAGTCGTTGAGGTCGTCGATAGAGATCAACAAAATATTCCGCCCACCCGATGGCGGTGGTGGTGGTGGTGGTGGCGTTGTTTCACCGGCTCCGCCGCCACAGCCCAACACTGTGGCGCTGATGCCCGCTGCTTGCAAAAGTGTGCGTCTCTTCATGATGTTCTTGGTTTATGTCAAGGGTGCAAAAGGATACCAATTGCCTCAAGCCTATGCGACCCCCACGGTTCCCACGCCTGTCAGCCTCCCGCCAGCCAGCCCATGCTAAAGTCCGCCCATCATGCGTGCACCCGCTTTCTTTTTCGCCTATTTTTGGTTCTTGCCCTTCAAGGCGGCTCAAGAGGCAAACGTGCGCACCTGATACAAGCGAACAAACCCTCGAAGAAACCGCCGGCTCTCCCGGCGGTTTTTTTTTGCCCGCCATCCAGCCTGCACCCGCCCTAGGAGCTATTGATGAACGCCAAGTCTGTGACCCCCGCCAGTGACCTGCGCAGCAGCCTGTCGCTCAGTGAGCGCACCAGCGAAACCGATGACCAGCGCATTGAAGACGTGACCCCGCTGCCGCCGCCCGAGCACCTGATCCGCTTCTTCCCCGTGGCAGGCACCCCGATTGAAAAGCTCATCAATGCCACGCGCCAGACCATCCGCAAGTTGGTCACCGGCAAGGACGACCGGCTACTGGTGGTGATCGGCCCCTGCTCCATCCATGACCCAGCCGCCGCGCTGGAGTACGCCCGCCGGCTAAAGGTAGAGCGTGACAAGTACGCCGACACGCTGGAGATCGTGATGCGCGTCTACTTCGAGAAGCCCCGCACCACCGTGGGCTGGAAGGGCCTGATCAACGACCCCTACTTGGACGAGAGCTACCGCATCGACGAAGGCCTGCGCATTGCCCGCCAGCTGCTGCTGGAGATCAACCGCATGGGCGTGCCGGCCGGCTCCGAGTTCTTGGACGTGATCAGCCCCCAATACATCGGCGATCTGATCTCCTGGGGCGCCATTGGTGCGCGCACCACCGAAAGCCAAGTCCACCGTGAGCTTTCTTCCGGCTTGTCCGCCCCCGTGGGCTTCAAGAACGGCACCGACGGCAATTTGAAGATCGCCTGCGACGCCATCCAAGCCGCCAGCAAACCGCACCACTTCTTGTCCATCCACAAGAATGGCCAGGTGGCCATCGTCGAGACCAAGGGCAACAAAGACTGCCACGTCATACTGCGCGGCGGCAAGACGCCCAACTACGACCGTGTGTCGGTGGCTGCCGCCTGTAAAGAGCTGGAAGCCGCCAAACTGACCCCCAGCCTGATGGTCGATTGCAGCCACGCCAACTCCAGCAAGCAACACCAGCGCCAAGTCGATGTGGCCACCGACATCGCTGAGCAGATCAGCAGCGGCAGCCGCCACATCTTCGGCGCGATGGTCGAAAGCCACCTCATCGCCGGCGCCCAGAAATTCACCCCGGGCAAAGATGATGCAAACAGCCTAACCTTCGGCCAAAGCATCACCGACGCCTGCATCAACTGGGACGACTCGGTGAAGGTGCTGGACGTGCTGAGCGCGGCGGTGAAGGCGCGCAGGGGGTGAGGCCAGGGGCTGTGGGCTTGTGGATTTGACTAAACGTACTTCTAAGCGTACGCTCAGGTCTTAAGGAGCCACTATGCAGACCCTCACCGCCAGCGAAGCCCGCGCCAACCTGTACCGCCTCATGGACCAGGCCGCCGAGTCGCACCAGCCCATCACCATCGCCGGCAAACGTCACGACGCGGTGCTTGTGTCGGCTGAAGACTGGCATGCCATCCAGGAAACGCTCTACTTGCTGTCGGTACCCGGCATGCGCGAGTCCATCAAGGAAGGCATGGCTGAACCTCTAGACACTTGCGCCAAGGAGTTGGACTGGTGACGTGGGTGGTGGTCTTCGCCAAACACGCCCTGAAGGATGCGCAAAAGCTGGCGGCCGGCGGCCTGAAGGCCAAAGCCCAAGAGCTGCTCAGCATCTTGAGGGAGAACCCCTTCCAAAACCCACCTCCCTACGAAAAGCTGGTGGGCGATTTGGCGGGCGCTTACTCCAGGCGCATCAACATTCAGCACCGTTTAGTCTATGAAGTGCTGCCCGCTCAGAACACGGTCAAAGTGCTGCGCATGTGGTCGCACTATGAGTAATGGCATGCTTGGCTTTTGTTGCACCGAGCGCCGCTCCTTCATGATCTGCGCTGAACGCCTTTGCAGAGCAGAACTTGACTGAAAGCTGATCCACATGAAGCTTCAACTCGCTTGTGCATTTGTTTCTGCCTTGGCTGTTTGCAGCGTCGCGTCTGCGGAATCACCTGACTCGGCACCAAGCATTCGAACATGCAAGGCGCTGGGTGATTGCGAATTCGGCTGGGGGAAGCTGTCCACTGACGAGCAAGCGCGCGTCAAGCTTGTCATACAAGTGGTTCCTCCCGGCGCAACAGAAGCGCAGATTTCTGAACGCTTGGGGTACGCGCCGTTTAGCCGAGGACCGAAGCTTTCAGCGAATATCGTTGCGCCCGGTGCTACGTCTTCGAAGTCCTATTGGTCACTAGAAGATCCGCCCAGCCGCAACCCTCTGGAAGAGCACTTTGATGTGCTCTTCATCAACGACCGAGCCGTGAAGCTGAGCTGGTGGTCTCGTGGGATGCTCCCCTATGCCCATGTCGAATTTCCCTCCCAGCGCTAGATTCGGCCTGAAACGGCGGTGGGGCGTCTCTCGTTGCAGCGAGAGTGAACCTTGCTTGTTGAGCGACCTCAATCGCGTCGCGCACCGGCAAGGTCTGCCCCAAACCGCTTCATAAACCCTCGATCAATCCGATCTTTCCACCGCCACGCCCAAGCCCCATCGGCCACCAGTGGCCCCCAGGTGGCCAGGGCGTGGTCTTGGGCGGTGTTCAGCAGGTACAAGGCGCGGCGTTGGGGCTGCCAGGGCTCGGGCTCTGTGCCCAGCGCCAGGGCGCGCAGATTGCGGGCCAGCACCGGCCCAGCGCGCACGGCAAACACGCCGGATTTGGGGCGCGGGCTGGCCATGAGCGCCGCCACGTCACCCGCGGCCAAGACCTGCGGGTGACTGAGGCTTTGCAGGGTGGGGCCGACTGCGATGAAGCCCCGCTCGTCCACGGCCAAGCCGCTGGCGGCGGGCCAAGTGGGGGCGGCGGCACCCGTCACCACCCAGCAGGCGTCAAAGGGCTCGGCAGGGTGCGCTTCAAAGCACAGTTGGCCGGGCTCGACCCGGCTGGCGCGCCGCCCACCCAGCCAGGTGATGCCGCGCTCGGTGAGCCAGCGGACCGTGCGGCGGCGGGCGCTGCCGGGCAGGCCGGGCAGGGGCAGCTCGTCGCTGCCGCAGATCGCCACCTGAAGCTGGGGCCAGACCTCTCGCTGAGCGCGGGCGTGCAGAGCAAAAGCCAGCTCCACACCGGCCGCACCGGCCCCCAAGATGAGCAGCCTGAAGCGCGGTGAGCGGGCCATGCGCTGCGCCAAAGGGGGCCAAGCCGCCACAAAGTCTTCGATGGGGCGCACGGGCTGGGCATGTTCGCGGGCACCGGGCAGGCTGTGCAGGGCCGGCATGGGGCCGGTGTCGATGGAGAGCAGGTCGTAGGGCAGGCTTTGGCCGTCTGCGGTGCGCACGCGTTGAGCGTCCAGGTCCAGCCCCACGCCAGCGGTTTGGCGCAGGGTCACACCAGCACGCCACAGCAGGGGTTTGAGCGCGATGGCGCACTCGTCCAAGCCGTATTGCCCGGCCAGCCAGCCGGGCAACATACCCGAGTAGATCTGCCGCGCAAAAGGCGTGACCATCTCCACCTGCCAGCCCGGCAGCGGCGCTTGGGCCAGGGCCGCCAGCACACCCACATGGGCGTGGCCGCCCCCCAGCAAAACCAGTCGCTTCATATCGCGTTAAGCGTCAAAGCGCACATCGCCAAACCAAGCTTGCACGCTGCTACCGCTGTTGTCGGTGTCCGCACTCAAGGCAATGCCGTTGATGGGCGGCATGGGGCCGCCAAAGGCCTGGGCCCAGTCCTGCGCCAGGTTGACACGCAGCTCACGCCACTGGCCAGCATGCTCAGGCCCACTGTCCAGCACCTTCATGTGGACGCGGTCGGTGTAGGGGTTGGGGCCGTGCGCGCCCACGGGCTGGGCATGGCCCCACACATAGCAGATGGACGCAGCGGGGATCTCGGTGCCCGAGATCAGCCGTGCGGATTCGATGCGCAACTGATCCAGCCCGGAGAGGCGCTCCAGCGGCAAGTCAAAGGTCACATAAAGGCGGGCCGCATAGTCGTCACCCTCCTTGCTGCGCAGATCGGACGCCGGCAAGGACTGCGACACCTTCCAGCGCCAGCGCAAGGTGGTGGCTTGGGCAGCCGGCACATTCAAAGGCGCCAGCCAAGACGACGCACTGGCCTTGGAGCTGACCTGCAACACCGTCACGCCCTCGTCGGCCACCAGGGCAAAGCGGTTGGCCTGTTTGACCTTGGGCAGCACCTGGTGCTTCCAGCCCGCGGGCAGTGCGGTGCCAGGGGCGGCTTTGGAGAACGGCGTGGGCTGGCTGGGTAAAGCGGCCGACCCACTTTGGGCCCGCGCCCCGTGCGGCGCGGTCAGCAGCCTGGCCCCCACTGCCGCCAGGCCGCCCGTCACTAATAAACGTCGTTGCATCATGCGTCACTTTCAAAAAGGGTTTGCCAGCGCGGCAGGTCTTCGGGGTTGTCCACATCCCACAGGGGCGGCAGCTCGTGCAGGCGCAAGCCCGCCGCTTGCGCGCGTGCGCGGGTTTGGGGCATCACCTCGGCGGTGCTCCAGGGCATGTCGGTGAACAAGGTGGGCTGGGGCGCACGCATGCCGATCAACACATAGCCACCGTCCTCGGCGGGCTGGCACACCACCTCCGCACCTTGATGCAAGGCCCTTGCGGCCGCCTGCAGATGAGCAGGGCTCAGCGCCGGGCAGTCGGTGCCGATCAGCAGCGTGGGCCCCTGGCCGCAGCCCGCCTGCAGCGCCGTCAACATGCGCAGCCCCAAGTCGCCCTCGGGCTGGGTGCGCAGGGCCACCGGCAGCGCCGCGCGCCGCAGGGCCTGAAAAAAGCGGTGCGACACCGTGGGCGCGCACCACAAGGTCACCGGCCCCAGGCCGCTGGCCACGGCGGTGCGCAGCGCGCGCTGCGTGAAGTGACGTTGCAAGCGGGCTGCGCCCACCGCGCCCAGCGCCGGGATCAAGCGGGTTTTGGCCAAGCCCGGGGTGGGCGCCTTGGCCAACACGGCCAGGCAGACAGGGTGCTCAGCGCTCATGGCAGGTGTCGCGCGGTTGGTAGCCATAGGCGCGTGCCAAACCGCGGGGGTCAGCACCAAAGAAGTAAGCCGCCCGCAAACGCCACATCAAGAAGATGGTGCGCCAAACGCCATGCTGCTCCCAGCGGCGGGCCGAGGTGCGCACGCACTCCCGCAAGCACACGGGTCGCACCTGCTGCTTGAGCAACTTGCTCATGGCAATGTCTTCCATCAAGGGCAGGTCGGGGAAGCCGCCCACGCGGTCGAACAGGCTGCGGTGCATGAACAGGGCTTGGTCACCCGTGGCCATGCCTGTCCAGCGCGAGCGGGTGTTCATGGCCCAACTCACCACCTCCAGCATCAGCAAGGGGCTTTCGATGCAGACATCAAAGCGTCCCCAAGCGTGGGTGAAGGGCGCCAGGGCCTCGAACACCCGTTCGTGGGCCCATGGCGGCAACACCGTGTCGGCATGCAAAAACAGCAAGATCTGGCCCGAAGCTGCCCGCGCTCCGGCATTCATCTGGCTGGCGCGGCCGCGTGGGGCTGTGAGGATGACATCGGCCCAGTCGTGGGCCTGCGCCAGGGTGTCGTCACGGCTGCCGCCGTCGACCACCACCACCTCCACCCCACGGCGACGCATGGATTGCAAGAGGCTGAGCTTGCGGGCGAGGTGACTGCCCTCGTTCAAGACGGGAACAATGATGCTGAGCGTGCTCATGATCAAGCCCCCCGCCGCCAAGCATGGAAGCGCTGCACCCACCTCAGCAGGCCTTGTGGCGCATGCGCCCGCTTCCACTCGCCCGCCGCGTATTTATTGGCCTCAGCCAGCGTGGGATAGGTGTGGATGGTGCCCAAAATCTTGTTGAGCCCCAGGCCGTGCTTCATGGCCAGCACGTATTCGGCCAGCAGGTCACCGGCATGATCGCCCACGATGGTCACGCCCAGGATCTTGTCTTTGCCGGGCACGGTCAAGACCTTCACAAAGCCGTGGGCAGTGCCGTCGGCAATGGCGCGGTCCAGGTCGTCAATGCCGTAGCGCGTCACCTCATAAGGCACGCCTTGAGCTTGAGCTTCTTGCTCATTGAGGCCCACGCGCGCCACCTCAGGGTCCACAAAGGTGGCCCAGGGGATCACCCGGTAATCAGCCTTGAATTTCTTGATCGGGTCGAACAAGGCGTTGACGGCCGCATACCACGCCTGGTGGGCCGCCGTGTGGGTGAACTGGTAGGGGCCGGCCACATCGCCCGCCGCATAGATGTTGGGGAAGTTGGTTTGCAAATAGCCGTTGACCTCCACCGTGCGGCCGGTGGTGACCCCCAGCTCTTGCAGGCCATAGCCCTGCAAGTTGGCCTGGCGGCCCACGGCCACCAAGATCTGATCAAAGGCGATGCGCACCTCTTGGCCCTGATGCTCGGCCACCAAGAACTTCTCGCCGCCTTCGACCACCACGCGCTTAGCCGCATGGCCCACGCGCACGTCCACGCCTTCTTGAGCAAAGCGCTGCATCACCGCTTCAGACACATCCGCATCTTCACGCGCCAGCAGGCGCGGGGCCATCTCCACCTGCGTGACTTGCGAGCCCAGGCGGTTGAAGGCCTGGGTCAGCTCGCTGCCGATGGGGCCACCGCCCAGCACCAGCAAGCGGCGCGGCAAGGTCTTGAGGCTCCACAGCGAGTCGGAGGTCAGCACCTCCACTTGATCTAAGCCTGGGATGGGCGGCACAAAGGGCCGAGCCCCGGCGGCAATGACGATGGCGCGGGTGGTCAGGCTCTGCACCGTGCCGTCGTCGTGGGTGATCTCCACTTCCCAGGGGCTGACGATGCGGGCCGCGCCCTGCACCACGTCCACCCCCAAGCCGCGATAGCGCTCGGCGGAGTCATGCGGCTCGATCTGGCCGATCACGCGGTGCACGCGGCCCATGACCTCGGCAAAGTCAAACTCTGCGTGGGCGCGCGCAATGCCCCAGTCGGGAGACTTCTTGACCTGGGCCACGAACTTGGCCGAGCGGATCAGCGCCTTGGAGGGCACGCAGCCGGTGTTCAGGCAGTCGCCGCCCAGCTTGTGCTTTTCCACCAGCGTGACCTTGGCCTTCACTGCTGCGGCAATGTAGGAGGTGACCAAGCCGGCCGCCCCGCCGCCAATGACCACCAAGTTGCGGTCAAAGGTCTTGGGCTTGGCGAAGCCGCGATAGACCTTGCGGGCCTGCAGCGCATCCATCAGCTTGCGCGCCAGCAGCGGGAACACGCCCAGCAGTGCAAAGGCCGCAATCAGGCTGGGCGATGCCAAACCCGACAGGCTATTGATCTGCGCCAGTTGAGTGCCCGCATTCACATACACCGCCGTGCCCGCCAACATGCCGACTTGGCTGACCCAATAGAACGTCCAGGGGCGGATGGGCGTCAGGCCCATGGCCAGGTTGATCATGAAAAACGGGAACAGCGGCACGAGGCGCAGGCCAAACAGGTAGAAGGCGCCGTCCTTCTTGACGCCCTCGTTCAGTGCGGCCAGCTTGTCGCCAAACCGGGCCTGCACGGTGTCGCGCAGCAGCCAGCGCGAGGCCAAGAAGGCCAGCGTCGCCCCCAGGCTGGACGCAAACGAGACGATCAACAGCCCCCAACCCAGGCCAAACAAGGCGCCCCCCACCAGGGTGATCACCGTGGCCCCCGGCAGCGACAAGGCTGTGGCCAGCACATACACCACGAAGTACACCGCCGCCGCCAGCAACGGCTGGGCTGCCGTGGCGCTTTGCAAAGCGGCTTGGCTGTTCTTGATGGCTTCTAAGCTGAGATATTGGCTACCCCCCAGGGCCTGGAACAGGCCCACCGCCACCACCAGGGCCGCCAGGGCCCACCACTTCGCGTTCAGTTTCATGATGATTCGCCTACATACTGCACGCCGGAATCTCACGACGCCTCCATTAGGCGTACGAGGCGCACGATTCCTTACACCTTGACGGAGAAAACCATGGATTCCCCTCGTATCGGCATCATCGGCGGCAGCGGCCTCTACCGCATGGAAGGCCTGACCGAGCTGCAAGAGCTGCACCTGGACACGCCCTATGGCCCGTGTTCTGACGCCCTGATGCAGGGCTTGTTGGGCGGTGTGCCCGTGGTCTTTTTGGCCCGCCATGGCCGCCACCATCACCTGATTCCCAGCCAAGTGCCCTTCCGGGCCAACCTCCATGCCTTGAAACAGTTGGGGGTTGAGTATCTCCTGTCCGTCTCGGCCGTGGGCTCGCTGCGCGAGGAGATCGCCCCGCTGGACTTGGTGCTGCCCGACCAGTTCATCGACCTGACCCGCCAGCGCGCAGGCAGCTTTTTTGGCGACGGCGCCGTGGCCCATGTCTCCCTAGCCGACCCACTGTGCCCGGTCCTGCGCCAGACGGTGGCCCAGGCTTGGGGCGAGCTGAACGACAGCGCGGTGCGCCTGCATGAAGGCGGCACCTATGTCTGCATTGAAGGCCCGGCGTTTTCAACCCGGGCCGAGTCGCACTGGTACCGCAGCATGGGCGCCAGCATCATCGGCATGACCAATATGCCCGAGGCTCGCCTGGCCCGCGAGGCCGAAATCGCCTATGCCACCCTGGCCCTGGCCACCGACTGGGACTGCTGGCGCGCTAATCAGGCCTGCGTGACCGCAGAGATGGCCATCGCCAACCTGCAGCAAAACGCCCAGCGCGCCCAAACCCTGGTCACCCAAGTGGTGAAACGCCTGGCCCAAAGCTGGCCCGCCAGCCCCGCCCACACGGCGCTGAGCGCTGCCTTGGTGACGCCACCCGCCGCCATGCCCGAGGCCACCCGGGCACGGCTGGCGCCACTGCTGGCGCGGGTAAGTGCCGAGCGGGGTGGGTGATCAGGGCAGTTGCTGCCCTGGGTAGGCACCGCGGGCGCTGCCCGAGCCCTTCTCATGCAGGGGCACCTCTGCCAAGCCCGCCAACCACGGCATGGCCGAGTGGCCCCAGATCTGCACCTGAGGGGGCAGCTCCGCCCGCTGGTCCACACAGCCCAGCCGAATGTTGAGCACGCTGGGGTTCTCGGGCTCGCAAGCGTAGAGCTGCGTGCCGCACTCACCGCAAAAGGCCTGGACGCGGCGGTTGCCGCTGTCGGCCACCTTCATATAGTGGCGCGGCGTGCCCGTCAGCTGCACCTGATCGGCCGGGGTGGGCAGCACCGCCCGAAACGGCCCGCCGGAAAAGCGCTGACAGTCCTCGCAATGGCAGGCGATGACGCGGCTCGGGTCCACCAAGGCCGTGAAGCTGATCTGGCCGCAATGGCAATGGCCGGTGATGTGCATGGTGTGTGGTCGCAATGACGATGGTGAACGAGCTGACTGCTCAGGGCTTGACGACGGCGGCACTGCCTTTGGCTTTGAATTGCGCCACCGCATCTTTCAAGTCGGTCAACTCTTCACAGCCAAAGCGGCAGGCCTTTTCCAATTCGGCCAAGCGCGCTTCGGCCTTGGGCAAATCGCCCAGCATCAGATAAAGCTCGCCGCTGTACTCCAAGGCGCCGCGGTGCTTGGGGTTGATGCGCAAAGCAGCGTTGTAGAAGCGCTCGGCACCGGCCAAATCAGGCGTCTTGCCTTTGCGCAGGCTGTAGCCCATCAAGTTGTTCCAATCCGCGTTGCCGCTGTCGTTGACCTTCTGAAGCGCGGCCACGGCCTCCGGCCACTTGCCTTGCGCAATCAAGGCTCTTGCGGGGGCCAAGGCATCGCTGGTGGCCACTTCCGTCTGCGGTGTGTCAGCGGCGCTGGCTGTCGGGCTGGTGGTCAATGCCATCAGGGTAATGATGGTGGACAGCAGCAAGGTGCAGCGCTGAGTCTGGGCGGGGGTCATGGGTCGGGCTCCTCGGCAAGCGAAGGGATGGGATAGGAAAAGACGCTGTGGCGGTCTTCTGCTGCGAAACCTGGCGGCAGCACGGACAAGCCATGCAATATAGATCGAGGCCAACCCCGGCCTCAAGCGCCTTCCAGCATGCGCCGCCCATAAGACAAAGCGGCCGCTGAGCCTTCCGGCCATTGCGCGCTGAAGTCCGCCGCCCACGCGACGGTGTCGTAGGCCACGGGCAGCAGGGCGACATAGACGCCTGTGGCTTGCCGCTCGGCCCACACCGGGTGGGGTGAGGGCTTGAGCGCAATGCGGCTGACCAAGCCGCGCAGGTCGCCCGCGCGGTTGGGCATGCCGGTGGCCCCGTTGTTGACGATGGCACGATCACCGGCGTGAGGCGGGTGAAACGCGTGTGGCGACTGAGCCCCATAGACGGCCATGCCCGGTGCGCAAGTGTGGCTGCAGGCAAAGAGCTCGACCTCGGCCTGCTCAAACCAGGGCGCATAGCGCTGTGCGGCGTCTGCGGCCTGCAGGGCTTCAGCGTCAAAGCCCCAACCGGCAAGGGATTGGGCGTCGCCATGCACCATGCCCACGCGGGCCTCGCCCACTTGGAAGCGGGCCACCATGGGCAGGGCGGCCAAGCGATGCAGCAACTCAGGGTGGCGGCGTGCGGTGGCTTTGAGTTGGCGGTGGATGGCGTTGGAGCGCTGCACCACGGCGTCGTCCACGGCTGCCGGATAGGCGCAGCCGCAGTCAGCCTCGTCACCGGGGGTGTGGAACTCGGCCTCGACATTGCCTTGCAGCGCGTGGTGCTGCAGCACGGCTTGGTTGATGTGCACAAAGTCGGCGTCGCGCACATTGAACCAGTTGAAGTCACCGTTAAAGATGAGCGTGGCACCGGGCTCAGCCGCCACCATGCGCAGCAGCTCGGCAAGGGCGGCTGTGTTGCCATAGAGGCCGCCGGCCACATACAGGGTGTGGGCGGTTTGCAGCGGTGCCTGGGCGATGGCGCGGGGGCCGTAGTGGTAGCGCAGCGGGCAGCTTCGGCCCGGTGGCGAGGCGGGGGCGTCAGGGGGCATGCAAGGCCTCACTCAAAGTGTCGGGGGTCACGTCGGCCAGGGGCGCGTCCAGCACGGCGCGGCCTTGGCGCAGCACCAGCACGCGGTCGGCCAAGCGGGGCAGCAGGCGCAGGTCATGCACCACGCTGATCAGGGTCAGGCCTTGCTCGCGCACCAGGCCGTCCAGCAGGGTCAGCAGTTCGTCCTCGGCGCGCACATCCAGGGCGGCGGTGGGCTCGTCGGCCAAGAGCAGGCGGGCGCGCTGGTGGAGGGCGCGGGCCATGGCCACTTTTTGGCGCTCGCCGCCAGAGAGCGTGTCGGCCCGGCGCAGGGCGGCATCGCCCAAGCCCACACGGGCCAGTGCCGCGCGGGCGGCCTCTTGCTCGGCGCGGGGCCAGCGGCGCAGCCAGCTCATGGGGGACGTGTAGCGCGCCGCGCCACCGATCAAGACATTGTCCAAAGCGCTCAGGCGGCCCACCAAATGCACGCCTTGGTGGACCTGGGCCACTTGAGCGCGCAAAGCACTTAACGCTGAGTTTGAGGGTTTGTCGTGCAGCGCCGTGCCCATCACGCTGAGCTGGCCCTGGGCCACCGGCATGAAGCCGGCCAAGCTGCGCAAGAGCGTGGACTTGCCCGCGCCGTTGTGGCCCAGCACGGCCACACGCTGGCCGGGCGCCACGCGCCAGTTCAGGCCTTGCAGCAAAGGGCGGCCTGCAGCCTGCAAGCCGAGGTGCTCGGCGTGGATCACAGCAGCCTCTGGCGCAGTCGGCGGCTGGCAGCGTCCACCAGGCTCACCAACACGACAATGGCCATCAACAGCGTGGCCAAGCGGCCCCACTGGAACAGCGAGATGGCCTCGGACACCAAGAGGCCCAAGCCGCCGGCGCCCACCAAACCCAGGATGGTGGAGTCCCGCAGATTGAACTCCCAGACATAGAGCGCTTGCGACAAGCCTTGCGGCAGCACCGCCGGCCACACGCCCAAGAAAAAGACCTGCGCCGGGCGGGCGCCGGTGGCACGCACTGCGTCCACAGGCGCCATGTCCAGCGACTCGATGGACTCGGCCCAAAGCTTGCCCAGCGAGCCGGCCGAGTGCAGGGCAATGGCCAGAATGCCGGCCGTGGCGCCCAGGCCCACGATGCCCACCAGGAACAAACCAAACACCAGGGTGTGCACGGCGCGCAGGGCGTCCAGCACCGCCTTGGCGCCCCAGCGCAAGGGCGCGGGTGCGCCCAGGTTGCGCGCGGCCAGCAGCGCCAGCGGCAGGGCCAAGAGCATGGCGGCCACCGTGCCCAGCGTGGCCATGCGCAGCGTCGTCCACAGCGCACGGCCCACACCGGCCAGGTAGCGGGCCTCCACCTCGGGCTCGTTGATCACGCGCAGCAGCTCGCCGTCTTCATTGCGCAGCTCGCGGGCCGGGTCGCCAAACCAGAGCTTGAGCCAGCTCGGCTGGGCCAGCTCGGCCACCGTGGTTTGCAGGTTCTGCCAGGGCTTGCGGCCCCAGCCCAGCTCGCCTTCTTGGGCCAGCGTCCAGGCGCTCACCACGACCAAGCCGATGGCCGCCCAACGCCAGGCCCAGGCTTGCACCAAGGACAGGCCAGAACTCATCGGGTGTTGAGCTTGCCGGTGGCCAGGCCTGCGTCGCGGATCGGCTTATAAAACGCGTTATCTTTGGGAACAAAGCCACTGTAGCGCGGGGGCAGCAGCGCCGGGTTGGCCTTGAGCGCGGGGCCCACGCTGGCCAGGGCGGCGCGAAGTTGGGCCACAAAGGCGGCATCGCGGGCCAACTCGGCGCGCACGGCCACCGCGTCATTGGGCAGCGGGTCCGAGGTCCAGAAGACCACGCTGTCGGAGGCCTTGATCAGCCCCTCGGCAATCATGGCGTCGCGGTTGCGGTTGTAGTCGGCGCCTGCATCCAGCTCGCGGCGGGTCACCTGCAGCTCAATGGCCTGGTGCTTGGTGTGGAGGACCTTGCCCAAAAAGGTCTCGGGCTCCAGGCCCTGCTTCTGAAAGTGGTGATAGGGGATCAGGTAGCCCGAGGTCGATCCCTTGTCGCCAAAGGCAAAGGTCTTGCCCTTGAGGTCGGCCACGCTGCGGATGCCCGAGCCGGGGTGGGTGACCATGATGGCGTGGTACTCGGGCTTGTTGTCATAAAGAATGGTGGCCACGGCCTGGGCACCGGCCACATGGTTGGCCAGCACATAGCCCCAAGGGCCCATCAGCGCGATGTCGGTCTCACCAGCCGCCAAAGACTTGGCCAGGCCTTCCCAACTGTCCACGGTGTAGAGCTTGACCTCGCGGCCCAACTGCTTGGCCAAGTGCTGGGCCAAGGGGCGGTAGGTGGCATCGTTCTTTTCTTTGTCGGGCTGATAGAGGCCCACGCCAAAGCGCAAGACTTTGTCTTGGCCCCAAGCGGTGGGCGCGGTGCAAACGCTGGCTGCGGCCAGCAGCGCCAGCGCGGCGCGGCGGTGAAGGGTGCTCATACGGACTCAGTTCAACGCGCCGCCGCAGCTGGAGCCTTGCCCCGCCGTGCAGCCAAAGCAATGGTCGGCCACGCGGATGGGGCCGTCTTCCAGCTCGCTGCACACCAGCTCGCTGAGGTGTTGGCGTGCTTGGCCCTCATGCGCCAGCGGTAAGCCCAGTTGCTGGTTGAAGTCGCAGTCGTAGAGATAGCCCTGCCAGTCCACGCTGAGTTGGCTGCGGCACATCACGCCGGGCACATTGGCGTCGCTGTGCGCGCTCTTGAGCAGTTGCATATAGCTGTTGAACTGGCCCTTGGAGACCAAGGTCGAGCCAAAGCGCTGGATGGGCATATTCGCCAAGGTGAAGAGCTGGTTGAAGACCACGCCAAAGTGCTCGCCCAGGTGGCGCTGGTAGTCGGCCTGCAGCGCCACTTGCGGCGGCGGCAGGCTGGGGCCTTGGGGGTTGAAGACCAGGTTCAGCACCAGGCCGCTGCCGGGCTGGCCGTAGCCCAGCGCGTTCAGGCGCTGCAGGCCGCGGATGCTGGCGTCAAACACGCCTTGGCCGCGCTGCTTGTTGACGTTGTCTTCCAGATAGCAGGGCAGCGAGGCCACCACCTCGACCTGGTGCGCCGCCAAGAACTCGGCCAAGCCGTCTTGGCCGGGCTCTTCCAGGATGGTGAGGTTGCAGCGGTCGATGACCTTGACGCCCCGCGCCCGCGCCGCCACCACCAAACGCCGAAAGTGTGGGTTCAGCTCGGGCGCGCCGCCGGTCAAGTCCAGAGTGCGCAGGCTGGAGTTGGCCGCCAGGGTTTGAACCACCAAATCCACCGTGTCGGCCGACATCTCCTCGGTGCGATTCGGCCCCGCATTGACATGGCAGTGCAGGCAGCTCTGGTTGCAGCGGTAGCCCAGGTTGACTTGCAGTGTCTCGATGACACCGCGGCGCAAGGCGGGGAACTCGGTGTGAACCAACAGAGGTAAGGTGGGATGCATGGGCGTGAGGTGTGCGTGTCTGAGAACGTGAGTCGGCGGCCAAGCCCGAACCTTACACCCGGCGCCATGACAGCATGGCGGGCGCCGTCCCTCAGGGCGAGCGCAAGGCCGGGGCCGCCAACAGCCGCTCGATGTCGGCCTCGCTGGTGTAGGCCTGGGCGGACACCCGCACAAAGGTCTGGCCCCCATGCTGGGTGATGGGCACTTCGATGCGGCTCTCCACCCACAGGCGCTGGCGCAAGGCCTCGGGGTCTTGCGGGGGCACGGGGATGGCCACCATCTGCGCCCAGGCCTCGTCGCCCGAAATGGGCGCCAAGCCAAATCGCTGGCACAAGGCCTGCTGCGCCTGGGCTGCCAACGCGTGGCTGCGTTGGCGCACCTGATGCCAGTCGTGCCGCGCCTGAAAGGCCAAGGCGGCGGGCACCGTCAGCCACGCGCTGATGTCGCGCGTGCCTTGCCACTGCATGCGGCGCTCAAACAAGCTGCGGCCCAGGTAGGCGTCAAACCCCGAATGGCCGCCGCTGTCTGCCGCATAACCCCAGCTGGTGACGGTGGCGTCCAGCAGGGGCTGGTGTTCGGGGCGGGCGTGCAAAAAGGCCGAGCCCTTGGGCGCGCACTGCCATTTGTGGCAATTGCCAACATAGAAGTCAGCACCGAGGGCCGAGAGGTCCAGCGGGATCTGGCCCGGCGCGTGCGCCCCATCCACAAACACAGGAATTCCGCGCGCGCGGGCGGCGGCGCAGACCTCGGCCACCGGCAGGATCAAGGCCGTGGTGGAGGTGATGTGGCTCAGGTACACCAGCCTCGTGCGCGGGCCCATGGCGGCCACCAGGCTGGCCACCACCTGCTCAGGGCGCAGGGGCAGCGGCAGTTCCACCTGCCGGTAGTGCGCGCCCTGCTGTGCACACACCCGCAGCCAGGTCGCGTCACAAGCGCCGTATTCCAGGTTGGTGGAGAGCACTTCGTCGCCCGCCTGCAGGCAGATGGAGCGGGCCACCACATTGACCCCGGTGGTGGAGTTGGGCACAAACACCAGGTCTGCGCCCGCCGCGCCGATCTCGGTGCCCAGGGCGTCGCGCGCCTCGGCCAGCAAAGCGGCCGAGCGGCGGCCGAGAAAGTCCACCGGGTTGCGCTCCATCTCCCACTGCCAGCGCTGTTGCGCCTCCAGTACCTCCCGAGGGCAGGCTCCGAAGGAGCCGTGGTTCAGAAAGGCGATGTCTGGGTCGAGCAGGAAGTGGTCGCGCAGCGTCATTCGCGTGCCAGCCGCTCGCTGCGCCAGTACACGTCATCACCGCCCAAGCCGTCTAGGTTGGCGCGGTTAAGCACGCGGGCCAGCACAAACAGCAGGTCGGAGAGCCGGTTCAGGTATTGGCGGGGCGCCGAGCGCACGGTGTCGCTGGCGGCCAGGCGCACCACGGCGCGTTCGGCGCGGCGCGCCATGGTGCGCGCCACATGGGCCAGGGCCGCGCTGCGCGTGCCTGCGGGCAAGATGAACTCTTTGAGCCGGGGCAGCGTGGCGTTGTAGTGCTCCAGCGCCTCGTCCAAGCGCAGCACGGCTTCTTCTTTGAGCAGCTCGAAGCCGGGAATGGACAGCTCGCCACCCAGGTTGAACAGCTCATGCTGGATCACCACCAGCAGCTCGCGGATGTCGTCGGGCAGGGGTTCGGCCAGCAACACGCCCAGCTGGGAGTTCAGCTCGTCCACATCGCCCATGGCCTCCACCCGCAGGTGGTCCTTGGGCACACGTTGTCCATCACCCAGGCCGGTGGTGCCATCGTCGCCGGTGCGGGTTGCAATTTGAGTCAGTCGATTTGCCATGGCGGCAGTGTAGAGGCAGCTCTAGCGTCCTGCTCCCAAGGAACTTCAGAGCAACCCTTGAGTCTGTCAGGGCTTGGGCGTGGACAATCACCGCCGCCGACGCGCCCTCGACCGCTCAGGCACCCAGACACATTCGTGCGGGGCGCTCGTGCTATCTTCAAAATTCAAAGTTGTTTCATCGGAGCCCTCATGCGCCGCACCCTCTTCCTTTCTCCTTTGACCGCCAGCCTGCTCTTGGGCTTGGCCGCCTGCGGCGGCGGCGGCGATGAGATCGGCCCTGCGGGTAGCGTCACCCTCCCGAGTGGGGCGCGTGGCGGTTCCGCCACCGCCGGTGCGGACCTCAACAGCAGCAACGTTTTGCAAGTGGGCGCCCGCTTAGCAAAGGCGCTGCGTGGTGACGCCACCGGCGGCGTCACCGGCCCAGCGGCTGCCGCCCGCGCCAAGGCCTTGTCGGCCCGCCAAAGCGGTGCCCGCGGCCTGCCCAGCCCCTTGTTGCTGGCCCGCCAAGCGCTCTATTCAGCCGGCCCCAAGCTGCCCACACAGCGGGCCCAAGCCAGCACCGCCACCATCAGCAGCCTGCCCTGTCCCTATGGTGGCCGCATGACGGTGACCGTGGATGACATGGACGGCAATGGCACGCTCAGCAGCGGCGACAGCGTGTTGACCAACTTCAGCGCCTGCGTCACCGGCCCCGGCGAGCCTAGCTTGAATGGGCGGTTCGACCTGACCATGAGTGCCGTGACGGTCAGCCCCATTGGCACAGCGCTGAACCTGGACGCCACCGCCACCTTCAGCGACTTTTCAGTGCAGGGTGAGGGCACCCTCAACGGCACAGTGCGCATCTGGCTGGTCACGGAAGGCCAGCAAGAGCGCTTCCGCATGAGCTACCAAAACGCCCGCCTGACCCTGCCCTCGGGCGAGGTGCAGCAGATGCAGTACGACCTGTACGGCTCACAAACCGATGCACAGCTGAATCTGGAACTCAGCGGTGCCATCGGCCTAGGCGGCCAGCTTTTTGCGGCCAGCTCCACCGCCGTCTTCATGGCCGGGCCCGACGGCGTGATGCGCAGCGGCAGCAGCCAACTGCGCGACGCCGCAGGCGACGTGCTGCAACTGCAAGCCCAAACCAGCGGGCGCTATGACCTGACGCTGACGAGCGCCAGTGGGCAGTCTTTGTGGTCATCCTTGGGCCTGGGCTGGTGAGCATGAATGCGCCCGATTTGAACCTTCGACCCGCCGGTTTGCCCGGCGAGCTCACCACAGCCCTCAGCCAGCACTTCGGCCCCCGCTTCACCACCGCCTTGGCCGTGCGCGAGCAGCATGGCCGCGATGAGTCGCCCTTTGATGTGCCGCCACCCGATGCGGTGGTGTTTGCCGAATCCACGGATGAAGTCGCCTTTGTGGTGGCTCAGGCGGCTGCACACCGGGTGCCGGTCATTCCTTATGGCGCGGGCTCATCCCTCGAAGGGCATTTGCTGGCCGTGCAAGGCGGCATCAGCCTGGATGTCTCGCGCATGAACCGCGTGCTGCAACTGCACCCCGAAGACCTGACGGTGACGGTGCAGCCCGGCGTGACACGCATGCAGTTGAACCGCGAGATCAAAGATTCGGGCCTGTTCTTCCCCATCGACCCCGGCGCTGATGCCTCACTGGGCGGCATGTGCGCCACGCGCGCTTCGGGGACGAATGCCGTGCGTTACGGCACCATGCGCGAGAACGTGTTGGCGCTGGAGGTGGTGACGGCCTCGGGCGAGATCATCCGCACCGGCACCCGCGCCAAGAAAAGCAGCGCGGGCTACGACCTCACCCGCCTGATGCTGGGCAGCGAAGGCACGCTGGGCGTGATCACCGAAGTCACGCTCAAGCTGCATCCTCTGCCCGAGAGCGTGGCCGCCGCCGTTTGCTTCTTCCCCGATGTGGCTTCAGCAGTGAACACCACCATCCAGGTCATCCAGATGGGCGTGCCGATTGCCCGCTGCGAGTTTTTGGATGCCCATGCCGTGCGCGCCGTGAACGCCCACGACAAGCTGGGCCTGCGCGAAGCGCCCATGCTGCTGATGGAGTTCCACGGCTCGGACGCCAGTGTCAAAGAGCAAGCCGCCACCGTGCAAGAGATTGCCGCCGAGTGGGGCGGTGCCGACTTTGAATGGGCCACCACGCCCGAGGAACGCACGCGGCTGTGGACCGCGCGCCACCACGCTTACCTCTCAGGCTTGCAGATGAAGCCCGGCTGCCGCGCCGTGACCACCGACACCTGCGTGCCCATCTCGCACCTGGCCGAGGGCGTGACTGCGGCCTTGGCCGACGCCGAAGCCGCCGGCCTGCCGCACTTTGTGGTGGGCCATGTGGGCGACGGCAACTTCCACATCGCCTACCTGATCGACCCAGCCCTTCCCGAAGAGCGAGACACCGCCGAGCGCCTGAACGACGCCGTGGTGCAACGCGCCCTGGCCGCCCAGGGCACCTGCACCGGCGAGCACGGCATTGGCCTGCACAAGCAAGGCTTTTTGGTCGAAGAAACCGGCGCCGGCAGCGTGGCCCTGATGCGCGCCATCAAGCAGGCGCTGGACCCGCTGGGCATCATGAACCCGGGCAAGATTTTTGCGGCGTGAGCCCGCATCCGCTCACAACTTGAGCGGGTCGATTTCCCTGAGCACCTCTTCCAGCACCTCGGGTGAAGGCATGTCGGCGGTGGTGTAGACCAAGCGGGCTTGGCGGTCGGCGATGAAGACCTGGGCGGTGTGGCGGTCTATGTCGCCGGCAAAATCTTTGCTGCGGCGGCCAATCATGTCGAACAGGCTTTCTGCGTCTTTGAGGCCGGGCACTGCGGCCGTCCAGCCGGGCTGGGCGCCATGGCGCTTCAACCAAGCGGCCAAGGCTTTGGGGTCATCGCCCAGCGGGTCGATGCTGAGCGACAACCACTGCACCTGGGGCATGCTCTTGGCCAGCTTGCGCTGAGCCGCCGCAAAGATCGCGCCTTGAATGGGGCAGATGGCGCTGCAGCCCGTGAACATCAGCTGTATGGCCGTGAGCTTGCCGCGCGTGAGCGCCACCAGGTCCGTCTTAGCCCCGGTGTGCGTGGTCAGTGCCAGCGTGGGCAAGGGGCGCGGCGGCTTGATAGGGCCAAAGGGATATTTGTGAACCTTGGTTGCGGGGGGCTTGGCCGCCGCGGCGCCCTGTTGGGCCAGCGTGGGGGCAGCGGCCAGCCACCAAGGCGCCGCCAATGCCCAGCGCAGCGCCGAGCGGCGGGGCATCAGGGGTGGGGTGTTGAGGGGCATAGGCTCAGGCTGTGTCATGCATGCAATCACTCAGCGGCTCACCATGAACTGCCACAGGTCCGCACACTGGGCATCGGTGATGCGGTAGCGCGGCATGGTCAAGGGGATCAGCACGGTGGCCGGGTCCAGGCCCTCACGCAACAAGCGGCACAGGCTGGCTGCCTCGTACTGCGAGGGCGGCCCGCCGCGCCGTGGGCGGGCCTGGGCCAGATGCTGCGACGTCAAAGGTGGCGCAAAGCGCGGCGCCACGCCGGAGGCAGCGGCCTGAGCCGACGCTACAAGGGGCCGCTCAGACGCCGCATCCCCATGGCAGTTGATGCAGGCCACGGCGGCTGCCGGCAGGTCCACCTGATGGCCCACCACCCGGCCCTGTAACTCCGCCGCGCCACTGAACAAGGCCTGGCCGCGCTGCACGCGGGCCTGCTTCTCGTGCTCGGCTTGTTGGGCCTGCTGCTGCGCCCGCTGGCCCTGCCACCACCACGCAGCAGCAGCGGCCAGCAGCAGGCCGCCCGCACACAGCCCCAGCGCAAGAGGAGAACGCAAACCCAAAGTGCCCATGCGTCTATTGTCTGAGCCCTCAGGCCCTGCGTTCACGCAGACAGGTCAAGAACTGCGGTCTTTCTGCGCGCCAAAGCCGTCTACCATGCAAGGCCACCTCGGCCACCGCGTCCGATCATGCCCTCTGCCCTGCTGCGCGACATCGCCGACCAGATCGAAACCCCACGCCTGCTGATCCGTTGCCCGCGCCCCGGCGACGGCCAAGCCGTGTTCGAGGGCGTGCGCGACAGCTTGGCCGCGCTGCGGGCCTGGCCCGCCTCCCTGCCCTGGGCGCTGTTCGAGCCCTCCGTCGAGGCCTCTGAAACCTTTTGCCGCGAAGGCCACCTCAACTACCTGGCGCGCAAAGAGCTGCCCATGCTGATGTTCCTCAAAGACGGCGGCCACTACATCGGCGGTGCAGGTTTTCATCACCTGGAGTGGGACACGCCCAAGTGCGAGGCCGGCTACTGGTGCCGCCCCGCTTACCAAGGCCAAGGCTTGGTGACGGAAGCCGTGAGCGCCCTTTGCCGCTGGGCCATGCAGGAGCTGGGCATGGTGCGCATCACCGCCCTGCCCGACGCCGAGAACCGCCCCAGCCGCGCCGTGGCTGAGCGTGCGGGCATGGTGCTGGAAGCCACCATGCGGCATGAGCGCAAAGCGCCGGACGGCGCGCTGCGCGACACCTGCCTCTATGCCCTCACCGCCCCAAAAGCCCAAACAGCCCCCACACCCACAGCTGCCCCTTGACGCGAGAACCCCCCATGCCCGCCACCTCCGCCCTGCTGGTGATCGACGTTCAACAAGGCCTGTGCCAAGGCGAGTACGCCGCGCATGACGTGCCGGGCCTGATCCAGCGCATCAACACCCTGAGTGAAAAGGCTCGTGCCGCAGGCGCCCCCGTGGTCTTCATTCAGCACGAGGCCGCCAGCGGCCCCCTGCAACACGACAGCCCAGGCTGGGCATTGGCTGACGGCCTGACCTTGGCCGAAGGCGACCTGCGCGTGCGCAAAACCACGCCCGACTCCTTCATGCACACGGGGCTAGAAGCCCACTTGCACCAGCGCGGCATCGCCCGCGTGGTGATCTGCGGCCTGCAAACCGAGTTTTGCGTAGACACCACCACCCGCCGCGCCATGGCCTTGGGCTTCCCCGTCACCTTGGTGGCCGACGGCCACTCCACGATGGACAGCGCCGAGCTGAGCGCCCCGCAAATCATCGCCCACCACAACCGCCTGCTGCCCCAGATCAGCAGCTTTGGGCCACGCACGCACTGTGTGCGGGCTGAGGAGGTGCGCTTTGACTGATGCGCCCTTCCACATCCGTCGCCTGACTCCGGCCGACGCCGCCGCTTTTCAAGCCTTGCGTTTGGCAGGCCTGCAACGCGAGCCCACGGCCTTTAGCTCAAGCTTTGAAGAAGAGTGCGACGAAGCGCTGGACACCGTGGCCCAGCGCTTGGCCCCATCACCCGACCATGCCGTGTTCGGCGCGTTTGATGCGGCAGGCGAGCTGCTGGGCGTGGTCGGCCTGGGCCGCGAGGGCATGCGCAAGCTGCGACACAAGGCCATCATCTGGGGCATGGTGGTCACCCCCGCAGCCCGCCGCCGAGGGTTGGGGCGCGCACTGATGCAAGAGGCCATCGCTGCCGCGCGCGAGGTACCGGGCCTCTTGCAACTCAACCTCTGCGTCAACGCCCACAACACCGCCGCGCTGCGGCTCTATGAAAGCCTAGGCTTTGTGGCCTTTGGCCGCGAGCCTGGTGCCATGCTGGTGAATGGGGTGTTGCAGGAAGAGGTGTTGATGGCGTTGCGGTGGTACGTCACATCGTGACTAGCCTTCTGCATCAAAGACGTTGATCCCATAAGGATCGACTGCCAGACCACATTGCTTGGTCAAAATGTCCCGGACAACCCGGACATCATCCAAAGTAGAAACGTTCAGCGGGTGAGCTCGAATGACAGAGGTGAACACCAGCCTGCCGTCTCTCCGAACACTGTAGTGCGACACCTCCTCCACCTCAACGGAGACACTTGCCTCGCGGGAACACACGGCTTCGAAACGAACGTGCTGGAATTGCAGGTCCGAGCCCTTTTCCTGATGGAAGGAAATGCGCTCGCCCGCAAGGGGCCGAACGGGCATATCCAGCGAGCCGAAGAGCGTGCAAGCTGGGGACCCAGCACAGTGGATGTCTAGCCAAAATTGGAAGGTATTCATCGAACGCGCAAGTCTGGTTCAGAACTAATGTTGTCCGCCGAGCCTGCTCACAAGAGGAGAGACCCGCGCTGGCTGGGCGACAAGCTCTGCATTCGGGAAACCACGGACTCCGAATTCACCGTTTGGGTAAAGCCAGACGCATGAAATGTCATGTGCCCAGCCATTGGAATGTTGAGCTCGATCGTCCAGGCGAAAGAGGTGTAGCCATTGGGATAGGTGACTTCTTCGCGCCGAATGTCATGGATCGCCATCGGCTGGAAAGCCAAAGAATGCGCGCCATAGTCGATCGACACCACCAAGTCAGACACCTCATGAAATGTGAGAAGTGCCGGAGCAAGTCTGAAGTGGTACGCCGTAGCGTTCTCTGGTGGGCTCAGCCATTCGACGATGTGGTCGATGTCCAAGACAAGATCACCGGTGCAACCATCTGCACCCTGAACCATGCGAAAGGCGTGGATGGCGTTGTCGTGCCAGCAGTAATCCTCAAAGCGCTTCACTTGGCTCATGTCCTGACTCCCATCCCTATTGATGGAAGCTAGTCTATGTGCAGAATCGGTAGCCAGATAGCGGCAGGAACGAACCAAGAGACAGGGCGCCCACTAGGCGGGTCATCCCTTCATCAGATCACGCCCCACTCACCCCTGCGGCGCCGGCACCGCCCACTGCGCGGTCACTGCACCGCCGCCATTCACGCTTTCCAACTGCACGCCAAAGCCCCAGAGGCGGGCGACGTGTTTGAGGACTTCGCTGGCGCTTTGGTCGAGGGGGCGGTTGTTGTGTTGGGTGTGGCGCAGGGTCAGGCTGCGGTCGCCGCGCAGGTTGACGTTCCACACTTGGATGTTGGGCTCGCGGGTGCCCAGGTCGTATTGGCGTGACAGGGTTTCGCGCAGGCGGCGGTAGCCTTCGTCGTCGTGGATGGCGGAGACAGTGATGTCGGGCTTTTGGTCGTCGTCGCGGATGGCAAAGAGGCGGAAGTCGCGCATCAGTTTGGGGCTGAGGTACTGGCCGATGAAGCTCTCGTCCTTGAAGTTGCGCATGGCGTCTTCCAGCACGGGCAGCCAGGGCTTGCCCGCAATGTCGGGGAACCAGCGGCGGTCTTCTTCGGTGGGCGCTTCACAGATGCGCTTGATGTCGGTGTACATGGCAAAGCCCAGCGCATAGGGGTTGAAGCCGTTGTAGCCGCGGTCACCCACCTTGGGCTGGTAGACCACGTTGGAGTGCGAGGTCAGCCACTCGATCATCACGCCGTCGGTGAGGAAGCCGTTGTCGTACATCTCGTTGAGCAGCTTGTGGTGCCAAAAGGTAGCCCAGCCTTCGTTCATCACCTGGGTTTGGCGCTGGGGGTAGAAGTACTGCGCGGTCTTGCGCACGATGCGGATGATCTCGCGCTGCCAGGGCTCCAGCAGCGGTGCGTGCTTCTCGATGAAGTAGAGCAAGTTCTCTTCAGGCTCTGCGGGGAAGCGCTTGGCGGCGGCCGTGGCCTCGGTGTCTTCTTTGGCCTTGGGCAGGGTGCGCCAGAGGTCGTTGATTTGCTGCTGGGCATAGGCCTCACGCTCTTTGCGCTGGGCCAGCTCTTCGGCCAGGCTGCGCTTGGCCGGGCGGCGGTAGCGGTCCACGCCATGGTTTTGCAGCGCATGGCAAGAGTCGAGAAACAGCTCCACAGTCTCCACGCCATGGCGCTGTTCGCACTCGGCCACGTAGTGCCGGGCATAGACCAGGTAGTCGATGATGGACGCGGCATCCGTCCACATGCGGAACAGGTAGTTGCCTTTGAAAAAACTGTTGTGGCCATAGGCCGCATGGGCGATCACCAGGGCCTGCATGGCCATGGTGTTTTCTTCCATCAGGTAGCTGATGCAGGGGTTGGAGTTGATGACGATCTCATAGGCCAGGCCCATGTGGCCGCGCTTGTAGTTCTTCTCGGTGGCAATGAACTCTTTGCCATAGCTCCAGTGGCGGTAGTTCACCGGCATGCCCACGCTGGCGTAGGCGTCCATCATCTGCTCGGCGGTGATGATCTCCAACTGGTTCGGGTAGGTGTCCAGGCCAAAGCGCTGGGCTGTCTTTTGGATGATGTCGTGGTATTGCTCCACGAGGTCAAAAGTCCAGTCGCTGGGGTCGGGCAAGGGTTTGTCTGGCCGTGGCAGATAGGGCAGCGGAGCTTGCAGGCTGGTGCGCGGTTTGCGGCGGTCGCCGCTGGCGGGCACGGGGCCGGCCGTGGTGTGGCGGCGATCTTGCGAAAAGGGCTCGTCACTGGGCGGCACCAAGGGGCCGTGCAGGGCCTCACCCAAGAGGGCGTCGGCGGGGGTGTGAGCGGTGGTCATGCGGTAGCCCCTTCCTTTTTGAACAGGTCGCGGAAGACCGGATAGATGTCC
Organism: Ideonella sp.; assembly: GCF_044358605.1. Taxonomy (GTDB): domain Bacteria; phylum Pseudomonadota; class Gammaproteobacteria; order Burkholderiales; family Burkholderiaceae_C; genus Ideonella. The sequence continues at coordinate 16,756 of NZ_JBIKNQ010000043.1, read as the reverse complement.
GAGGCCTCAGTGGCTTTGCGCATCGCAAAGTTGGGCTGCGCGCCCACCAAGCTGGCGTACTCTTCCCAGAGGTTTTGCTCTTCCTCAGCCACTTGCACATAGGCGTAGTAGCGGCAGGCCGGCAGCAGGCGGTTCACCAGCAGCTCTTTGCAGCGGGTGGAGTCGTGGTGCCAGTTGTCGCCGTCGCTGGCCTGGGCGCCGTAGATGTTCCACTCGCTGGGGTTGTAGCGCTCGCGCACGATCTGGTCCATCAGCTCCAGCGCGCTCGACACCACGGTGCCGCCGGTCTCGCGGGCATGAAAGAAGTCTTCTTCGCTGACCTCTTGGGCCTGGGTGTGGTGGCGGATGAAAACCAGCTCGATCTTCTCGTAGTGCCGGGTCAAGAACAGATAAAGCAAGATGAAGAAGCGCTTGGACAGCTCCTTGCGCTGCTCGTCCATAGAGCCCGAGACATCCATCAGGCAGAACATCACCGCCTTGGAGCTGGGCACGGCCACGCGCACGCGGCTGCGAAACTTCAGATCAATCGGGTCGAGAAAGGGGATGCGGTCCAGCCGCGCGCGCAGCTCGGCGATGCGGACTTGGGCCTCTTGCACCTCGCGCTGGGCCACGGGGTCATCGGCGTGGTAACGCTTGAGTTCAGAGACTTTGGCCTCCAGCTCACGCAGCTCGCGGCGAGCTTCACCGCCCAAAGCCAAGCGGCGGCCATACGCCCCGCGCATGGAGCGCACGATGTGCAGGTTGTTGGGCGTGCCGTCGCTGCTGTAGCCCGCGCGGTGGGTTTTGTACTCGGGCACCTCGGCCAGTTGGGTGCGCAGCAGGCGGGGCAAGGCCAGGTCTTCAAAAAAGACCTGCATGAACTCTTCTTTGCTGAGCGCAAAGGCAAAGTCGTCTTCACCCTCACCCGAGTCGCTGGCCTGGCCCTTGCCCGAGCCCTTGCCGCCACCGCCTTGTGGGCGCTCGATGTGGTCGCCCGTCACATACTCTTTGTTGCCGGTGTGCACCACATCGCGCTGGCCGCCTTGGCCGTGGTGGAAGACGGGCTCGGAGAGGTCCTTCTTGGGGATGTGGACCTCTTCGCCGCGCTCCAGGTCGCGAATGCCGCGGCCGTCTACCGCGCGCTTCACCGCCTCGCGGATCTTGTCTTTGTAGCGCTTCAAAAAGCGCTCGCGGTTGCCGATGGACTTGTTCTTGCCGGCCAACCTGCGGTCGATGATTTGCTGAAGTGCCATGATTTGCAGTCCTTCAAGCTACTGATCCGCCACCCCGATGCAGGCCCGCCGTTCGGGCCGAGTGGCCCCAAGCCCTGCCAAATGCTCAGGGCGAACGATGAGGTCTGCACCAGCCCCGGCCGATGACCGGGGGGCGCTGCGGGTGGAGGTGGGTCAGCTGCTCTTGCGCACACGCAAGTACCACTCGCACAGCAAGCGCACCTGCTTGCTGGTGTAGCCCTTGGCCACCATACGGTCGACAAAGTCCTCGTGCTTCTTGGCCTCGTCGGCACTGGCCTTGGCATTGAAGCTGATCACTGGCAGCAGCTCTTCGGTGTTGGAGAACATCTTCTTCTCGATCACCGAGCGCAGCTTTTCATAGCTGGTCCAGACCGGGTTGTTGCCCGCGTTATTGGCCCGCGCCCGCAGCACAAAGTTGACGATCTCGTTGCGGAAGTCCTTGGGGTTGGCAATGCCGGCGGGCTTCTCGATCTTCTCCAACTCGGCATTCAGCGAAGAGCGGTCAAAGACCTCGCCGGTGTCGGTGTCTCGGTACTCCTGGTCTTGGATCCAGTAGTCGGCATAGGTGACATAGCGGTCAAAAATATTCTGGCCGTACTCGCTATAGCTCTCCAGATACGCGGTCTGGATCTCCTTGCCAATGAACTCGGCATAGCGCGGGGCCAACTGCTCTTTGATGAAGGCGGTGTACTTCTGCTCGGTCTCGGCCGGGAACTGCTCGCGCTCGATCTGCTGCTCTAACACATACATCAGGTGCACGGGGTTGGCCGCCACTTCGGTGCTGTCAAAGTTGAAGACTTTGGAGATGATCTTGTAGGCAAAGCGGGTGGAGATGCCGCTCATGCCTTCGTCCACGCCGGCGTAGTCGCGGTACTCTTGGTAGTTCTTGGCGCGCGGGTCGGTGTCTTTGAGGTTCTCGCCGTCGTAGACCTGCATCTTGGAATAGAGCGAGGAGTTCTCCGGCTCCTTCAGGCGGGTCAGGATGCCGAACTGGCTCATCATCTTCAGCGTGCCTGGTGCGCAAGTGGCCCCGGCCAGCGAGGAGCCCTTGAGCAGCTTCTCGTAGATCTTGATCTCTTCGCTCACGCGCAGGCAGTAAGGCACTTTGACGATGTAGATGCGGTCCAGAAACGCTTCGTTGTTCTTGTTGTTGCGGAAGGCCTTCCACTCGCTTTCATTGCTGTGGGCCAGCACCACGCCGTCAAAGGGAATGGCGCCAAAGCCCTCGGTGCCCTTGAAGTTGCCTTCTTGGGTGGCCGTCAGCAAGGGGTGCAGCACCTTGATGGGCGCCTTGAACATTTCCACAAACTCCAGCAAGCCCTGGTTGGCCAGGCACAGGCCGCCGCTGTAGCTGTAGGCGTCGGGGTCGTCTTGGGCATAGGTTTCGAGCTTGCGGATGTCGACCTTGCCCACCAAGCTGGAGATATCTTGGTTGTTCTCATCGCCCGGCTCGGTCTTGGCAATGCCGGTCTGCTTCAAGATGCTGGGGTGGCGCTTGACGACGCGGAACTGCCGGATGTCGCCGCCGTACTCTTCCAGGCGCTTGACGGCCCAAGGGCTCATCACGCGGTTCAAGTAGCGGCGCGGGATGCCGTACTCCTGCTCCAACAGCGGGCCGTCTTCGGCCACATCGAACAAGCCCAGCGGGCTTTCGTTCACCGGTGAGCCCTTGATGGCGTAGAAAGGCACTTCTTGCATCAAGGCCTTGAGCCGCTCGGCAATGCTGCTCTTGCCACCCCCCACCGGGCCCAGCAGGTAGAGGATCTGCTTCTTTTCTTCCAGGCCTTGGGCGGCGTGGCGGAAGTAGCTGACCACCTGCTCGATGGCTTCTTCCATGCCGTAGAACTCGGCGAAGGCGGGATAGATCTTGATGATCTTGTTGGCAAAGATGCGCGAGAGGCGCGGATCGTTGCGGGTGTCCACCATCTGCGGCTCACCGATGGCTTTGAGCATGCGCTCAGCAGCGGTGGCATAGGTCAGCGGGCTGCGCTTGCACTCGGCGAGGTAGTCTTCAAGCGACATTTCCTCTTCGCGGCTGCGCTCAAAGCGGGCGGCAAAACTGCTGATGACATCCATGGTGGCCTCCTGGGGGTGATGGATCAGGACGGCGCCACGCAACAAAACACAAGGCAGCTGCGGGGCGTCAGGGAAGTTCTGATGACGTCCCGGCTGTACTGGACCCGGGCGCCATCAGAGCTTTCCGGCGGTACTGCTTGCTCACTCACCAGCGGCTCTGTGATGTCAGGATCGCTCTGATGCAGCCCAACTAAAGCGCCGATAAGCAGGCAAATTCGGTGCTTGATCTCGGTCAAAATGACCCTCCCACGCCAGCGCCGGTTCGGCGTCTAGGCAAAGCGCACTGATCACCCATGCCACCGCAGGCCCCCCATGTGGATTCCGTCACCGCCCCCGCAGCCGCCAACGCTGCGCTGCGGTTTGGCCGCTGCGTGGTTCATCCGCACAGCCGCGAGCTCTGGCGCGACGGCCAAGCCGTAGAAATCCAACGCCTGTCGCTGGATTTGCTGCTGTATCTGCTGGCCCACGCGGGGCGGGACATCAGCAAAGATGAGCTACTGCGCGAGGTCTGGGGGGACGCCGAGGTCACCGACTCGGTGGTGGCACGCGCGGTGATGAAGCTGCGCCGCGCCATTGGCGACGAGCAGCAGCCCCCCGCCCTGTTGCGCACCGTGCATGGCGTGGGCTACCGCTGGCTGGTGCCTCCGCAGCCGCAGGGCTCGCCCGCTGTGCCTGCCGTGTCTGCAGCCCCGCCCCAAATCTGCCTGGCCGTGCTGCCGCTGGAGATGCCTGACGCTCCACCTCTGGCCTGGGCCCAAGACGGTTTGCCCAGCCTGCTAGGCCATCTGCTGGATGCCGAAGGCCATGTGCGTTTGGTGGACGCCCAGGCCTTGCAGCAGGCCGACCTGCCCCAAGCCTCCTGGGCAGAGCGTGCCGCCAATGTGCGAGCGGCCCTGGGCGCCACCTGGGTGCTGCGGGCTCGCCTGGGCAGTGCGGCTGGCTCACTGAGCCTGCACCTGCACGCCAACCCAGACCTGGCTGAAGCGGCCGAGCAGCACTTTGTCAGCGCCAGCGTGCCCGGCCTGGCCGAACAGGCTGCGGCCTGGCTGAACGCGCAATGGGCCAACGCACCTCGCCATGCACAGACCCTGGAGGCCACCACCTTGGAGCTGTTGGCGCGCAGCAGCCACAGCATTCGACACGGCCACTTGGCCGAAGCAGAAGCCCTGCTGCACGAGGCGCAGGGTTTGAACCCGCTGTCGCCCTTGGTCAACCTGGAGTGGGCGCGTGTTTTGCGCCTGACCGGCAAGCTGGCCTTGGCCGAGGCCGCGGCCGAGCGGGCATGGGACTTGATCCACGCCCTGCCCCCGGCTGAGCGCCCTGCAGCCCTGGCCTTCAAGGTGCGCTTGAACCAGGCCATGCTGGCCGGTGCGGCGGGCCAGTTGCAGAGGGCTCGCCACTTCATGGACATGGCGGAGCCGCTGGCTCAGGCCTTGCCCGGCCGGCATGAACGTGCCGAGGGCTTGCTGTTCAGTGGTCACTTGGCTCAGTCCATGGGTGACAGCACCCGGTCCATTGCTGAGTTGGAGGCTGCGGTGAGCCTGCTGGCAGGCAGTGACGATGTGCTGCTGCAGGTCCGCGCCCGGCTTCGCTTGGCAGATGTGTTGGGCGAGCGAGGTCTGGTCACCCGTGCTACCGAGCTGTTACAGCGCGCTCATCAGTTGCTGGCGCGCATTCAGGCTGAGCCTACGCGGGCGTCGGTGCAACTCTTCAGCGCCACGCTCCACAAGCGCCGTCGCCACTTCACCCTGGCCTTGGCCCAGTTTGAGCAGGTCCGCGCCGTCTATGAGCAAGTCGGCCATGCCTACACCGTGTGGTACTGCCGGGCCATGCGTATCGAGCCTTTGATGGAGCTGGGCCAGCTCAGCCGCGCCGAGAACGAGGCCCAGGCCCTGCTGGAGGATGCCCTGCAGCGGCACGACAAAGGCCCGTTGCCCCTGCCCGATGTGGACCTGCTGATCCCCATGCGTTTAGGCCAGATTCTGTGGCTGCGAGGCGAGCATGCACGCGGCTTGGAACAGTCTTTGGCGGCCTTGAGGGCCGCGTTGAAGTCCGAGTATCTGCGCGGGGTGCTCCTGCCTTATCAGCTGCGCGTCTTCTCGCAATGCTTGGCCCTGAACCGGCCTGCAGAAGCGGCGCGGGTGCTCAAAGAGATCCAACTGGACGGCGACGCCCTGCTGCAAGCCCGCTTGGACGCCATGCAAGCCTTGGCAGCCCACGACACCGCCAGGGCTGTGCAAGTGCTCCAGGACGCCTGGAACAGCGGCCCCAGCCATGCCGCAGCACGCATAGATGCGGCCATTGACTTGGTGTGGCTGGCCCTGTCCCAGGGGCTGCCCCTGAAGCTGGAATCCTTGATGGCCCACATTGACGACGAGTGTGACGAGTACCTGCCCGCCATCGTGGTGCGGGCCCGCTATTTGGACCACCAAGGCCTACGCCAAGACGCCCTGAACGAGCTGCGCCGTGCCATGCAGATGCATGCCGAGTCCGCCCTGACCCTGGTGCGTGCTGCAGTGCAAGCCCTGCAACACGAGCAGGCTTGGCCTGAGACAGGCAGCTTGCTGACCGAAGCCGTGAGGAACTGATGCCTGCACTGCACTTCGGTCGTTTTGTCGTTCACCGCCAAGCCCGCGAGCTGTGGTGCGAGGACCAACGCGTAGAGCTGCAACGCCAGTCTTTTGAGCTGCTGCTCTACCTGATGGACCATGCTGAGCGCGTGGTGCCTAAAGAAGAGCTGCTGACCCAGGTTTGGGGCACCGTTCATGTGTCGGACTCGGTGTTGGCGCGCGCAGTGATGAAGCTGCGCCGGGCCTTGAGCGACGATGGCCGCGAGCCCGAGGTGATCCGCACCATCCATGGTGTGGGCTATCGCTTTGTGGCCGCCATCAGCCGTCCCTTGGCCGTCTTGCCCGAGTCCAACCCCGTTCCCCACGCGACGGTCAACTCAGGCCTGCTGGGGCTGCTGCCCGCCGTCAATGACACCGGCGACGCAAGCCTCGGCTGGACATTGCATGGCTTACCGGCCTTGATCGGCCATTTGTTCAACGCGCAAGGCAAGCAACACTGTGCCGACGCTCAGCAAATTGGGGCGGCAGACCAAGCGGACTTGCCCTTGTCCCTGCGCAGCCAGCACCTCAGGGCCATGCTCGGTCTGGGTGATGTGGTGGCCTTGCGCCTGCATCGGGGCGGCGGGGGATTGCTGGCTTTGGGCATCACCGTCGACCGCGGCCCCGCAGCTCCGCTGCAAGGTTTGGTGGAAGGCCCGGATGTGGCTGAACTGGCGCGCCATGCCATGCAGTGGCTGACCCAATACCCCACCGCGACAGGGACGACGCAGACCTTGGACGCCGACGTGCTGGAGTTGCTCGCACGGGCCGCCCACGCCATGCAGGCCGACCACTATCGCACCGCGCAAACCTTGCTGGCCCAAGCAGCCCTGCAGGCTCCGGCGTCGGCCTTGGTGCATGTGGAGCTGGCAGACGTTCTGCGGCGACTGGGGAGCTACCGAGAGGGTCGTCAGGAAGCCGACATAGCTCGGGCCTTGGCCGAGCAAGGTCATGATCCGACGCTGCAGGTTCGGGCGCGCTATATGCAGGCCAGCGTGGCCCAGATCAGTGGAGACCTGGCCGCTGCCCGGCGTTGGCTGGACGAAGGCCGTGACATGGCCATGCGCCTACAAGGCAGCATTTGGCCGGCACGCTGGGCCTTGCTGAGTGGCTCGGTCGCGCATTTTCAACATGAGCTGCCCTTCGCGACGCAAGAGATGGAATTGGCGGTGGTGCAGGCCGCCAGCAGCCGTGACTTGTTGCTGCAGGTTCGCGCCCGCTGCCATCTGGCCGGGGTGCTGCAAAGCCGAGGCATGCTCACCCAAGCTATGGTGACCTTGGAGCGGGCCCAGCAATTGCTGGCCCGCACCCGCAGTGAGGTGCACGAAGGCAGTGTGCTGTTGGCGCTCAGCAGCATTCATGTGGAACGCAAGAGCTTTGCCTTGGCCATTGCTCAGTCGCGCCAGGCTTTGGCGGTGTTTGAGACAGCAGGCAATGTCTATTTGGCCTGCTTGGCTGCGTTCTCACACATTGAGGCCCTGATATCGGCCGGGGCCTTGAATGCCGCCAGCGCTGAAGTGGACCGGCTTGATCAACACTTCAGCGCCCGTGGGGCCGCCGAGCTGCCCATGCCGCAGGCGGACGACTACCTGGGATTTTTGTGGGAAGAGATCGCCTGGCGGCGAGGTCACCAGGGCCCCAGCCTGCAGTCACAGCAGGGGCTGCTGGCTCGGCTAGCGCGGTGCGAAAACCTGCGCACCAGCCTGCATGAGTTCCAGTCGCGGGTGGGCGCACACCTCTTGAGCCAGGGGCTATACGACCCAGCCATGCGCTTGAGGCAGCACATGGACGCACGCGACAGCGTGGCCGGTGCACGCTTGGACGCCGCGCTGGCACTGGCCCGAGCTGAGCCCCTGACTGCGATTGCGGTGCTGGAACAGTTGTGGCGCCAAGGCGAGCCCGGCAATTCGCTGGCCATCGATACAGTGCTGGACTTGGCTTGGTTGCTGATGAGCCACCCGACAGCCCAGCCTGCTGCCACGCTAGAGCGGCTGATGGCCGATGTCGAAGACTATGCCGACGAGTACCCCCCGGCCATTGTGGTGCGGGCCAGATTCTTGGCCCAGCAGGGGGATCAGGCTGGCGCACTGGGTGAGCTGACACGCGCCCTGAAACAAGCCCAGGACGCGCCGGTCCCCTGGGTGCACCAAACCCTGGCCGCTGGCGCCGCAGGGCAGCCCTGGCCCGAGCCCAAGGGCCTGCTCTGCCACAGCCTGTGGGATTAAGAGGCCTTGGGGCGCAAGCGCATGAAGCTCTGCACCGACATGGGCTGCATGATCAGATCGCCCCAGACACCGCTGCAGCCCAACTGTTGCGCCCGGTAGAGGGCTTGGGCATCAGCCAGCGGGCCAGCCCACACCGCCAGGCCTTGAGCGCGAATGGCCTGCACTTGGCGCTCCAAGGCTTTGGTTGCTTGCGCGTCATCCAGCTCTCGGCGCAGCAGGGCTTGAGCCCGCTCACCCAAAACAACGGCATCGGGCCTCAGGTCTCGCCACAGCGCGTCGGGCCAGCCTTGCGGCCAGGCCAGGTCATGCCACACCAAACCCACGCCATACGCCTGCATATCGGCCCAGGCCTGCGCAGACCGTGCGTCCGTCAAGGCTGCGCCCGCAGAGGGTAAGGACATCTTGAGGCACAGCCGGTGGCGCTGTTCAGGGGCCCACTGCCCCAGCAAACGGTGCCACCAGCCCTGCTGCAAAGGCCGCCACTGGCTGGGCAGCACGGCCGGCACCCAGACCTCGGCGCAGGCCGTCAGTTGATGCTCAACCCGCGCGGCCCACTCAGCCTCGCTTTGCAGATCGTCCACCTCGGGCAGCAGGGCCGCCATGACCCGCAAGGTGCGGGGGCACAGCATGGGCAGCAAGGTGATCGCGGGCTCCTCCTGGTGCCCCAGGCCCGCGCCCACGGTGGGGGACCCGCTCATGCGGCCTGACCCTCGCAATCCGTGCCATGACGGGCCCGCTCAACCGGCTTCATCACGGCGTACAAGATGCGCGCCCCTTGTGGGCAGTCACTGATGCGGGCGTCGCCGCCACTGGCTGCGGCGGCAGCGCGAATCAACAACTGGTCCAGACCCGGTGGACGGCCGGGGTCTGCCGCTGGACGCGCGCTTTGAGGCGGCCGCGTGGGCTCATCCAGATGCAGGTCGAACACGGAACCTTGCTGCGTGTCTCGGCGGCTGACCCGCAAGCGACGCGGCTGTCCGGGCGTGGCGGACCCGGCCACAAACTCCAGCATCTGGCACCACACTTCGGCCGCCAGTGTGGGCGCTGCCCTGAGCGTGCCCAAGGGCTCTGCGGCCAAGCTGACGTGGCCAAAGCGCGCTTGCAAGGTGGCCCACTGGGCATGGACCAAAGTGTCCAAGCTTTGGCAAATCTCCTGCTCGTCGATGCGCAGCGCTTCCAACTCCTCTTGGGCGGCATCGACTTGGTCGTGCAGGTCGGCCACACGGCCCATCAGTTGGCTCCAGGCCTCCAACACCGTGGGCGGCAAGGCCGAGCGCGTCAACTGCCGAAACAGGGCATCGGGCTCAGCCCGACGAACTTGGGGCCGGAAGGCCTCGGTCAAGTGGGCTAAGCGCGCGCCAGGGGACAGGGAGGACACCGGCTCGTGCAAGCCCAGTGCGGCTGAGGCCGTCGTGCGATGGGACAGGGTCATGGCTTTCATCAACAGCATCCAGGTGGGGGTGGCACCGGCCTAAGCCCTTGGCCACCCTGGACTGCAGTGTTGCGGCTCGGCGCCGCGAAGTCATGACCAAACCCTGAGCGAGTTCTGACTTTGTCAGCGTTCGCTCACGCCCAGCTTGTCGAGCAGGCCGTTGAGCTCGTCGAGCGAGCTGAAGCGGATGGCAATTTCGCCCTGCTCCCCGCGCTTGGTTTTGCGCTGCACGCGAATTTCCACGGCGGCCGTCAGTGCATCGGCCAGTTGCTCTTCTAAGCGCACGATGTCGCGGGATTTGTCTTTGGCCACCCGCAGCAGCGGGGTCTGGCGGCCGGGGTTCAGGGCCTTGGCCACCAGCTTTTCGGCGTCGCGCACCGAGAGCTTTTTGCCGACGATCTCGTTGGCATTCATGATCTGCTGGGCCGCAGGCAGCGCCAGCAAGGCCCGCGCATGGCCCATGTCGATGTCGCCGGCCATCAGCATTTTTTGCACCGGCTCGGCCAGTTGCAGCAAGCGCATCAGGTTGGACGCCGCGCTGCGCGAGCGGCCTACGGCCTGGGCGGCGGCCTCGTGGGTCAGGCCAAACTCGTCGATCAGGCGCTTCAGGCCTTGGGCCTCTTCCAGCGGGTTCAGGTCTTCGCGCTGGATGTTTTCGATCAGCGCCATCACGGCGGCGGCTTCGTCGGGCACCGCCTTGACCAGCACCGGCACTTCGGTCAGGCCCGCGAGCTGCGAGGCCCGGAAGCGCCGCTCACCGGCAATGATTTCGTACTGGGCGGCACCACCGGCCTCGCTGCCGCTGAGCGGCCGCACCAAGATGGGCTGCATGATGCCCTGGGTGCGAATGCTCTCGGCCAGCTCGTACAGCGAGCCCTCGTCCATGCGGGTGCGCGGCTGGTATTTGCCGGCCTGCAGTTGCGAGACTTTGAGCGTGGACGGACTTTGCGCGCCGCTGCTCGGCTCGACGTCGAGGTCGGTGACTTTGGGGCCGAGCAGGGCTTCGAGGCCCAAGCCGAGTCCCTTGGGTTTTTTGCTTGTCATTGGTGGATTGTCGATCAAGTCGCCGCCCCATCTATCATTCTGCGCCAAAGAGCTACTCGGTCGAAGTATGCGGCTTGGTGTGTTGTTGGCTGCGACTCAAACCTGATGCACTGCGTCGGACTGTGCGGACACCACCCCAAAGGCTTCCCGGAACCATCAGGCGTCGACACTAGCTGTCACGACCCGGGAGATCATTTGCACGATTGCGAAGAGTTGACGGTGCGACGCGTGTCACCTTTGGGCTCTTCGTGCACTTCACTGGGATCCGCATTGACCGACACCTTCGCCAGCAAGCCTACTCCGCCTCGCCCAAATCGCTGTCAGAAGACACCGCCGATGCAGCGGTAGTGCCGGGAATCGGCGGCTCGAACAATGCCTTGTCGAGGGCAACCTTGCGCCCGACGACGCCAGCGAGGAACTCTTCGTACATAGCCGTCGCCCTCGCAAGAATTTCAGCCTTGACGTCTTTGGTAAGGTCGGCCTCGTCCTTGCGATGCTCCTCGCAGTAGTCCGCGATGCGGCGACGGTAGAGTGCCTGGGCAACGGACGCACGGGCACGCGCGCGGTCAGTATCAACCACAGCCTGCAGTTCCGGTGCGGCTGGCTTCCACAGTTCGAGAAGCAAGTAGCGGTACTTCGGCCACTCGGTCGGCTGCAATTCGCCTGGGAGCACCACTTGGCGGAATGTTGGGCCTCCGCTGGTCAGCTTCACATAGGGCTCGACCACCAATTCACCCTCGAAGGTGTGCATGAGAGCCTTCAGCTCACTGATGTTCTTCGGGCGCAAGAGGCCATTGATGGCTTCAACGTACTCGTCGAGCAAGGCTGGCGTGGAATGCTGAATGCCGCCAAATGCAATCTGCATGGCCTCCGCATAGGTGCACACCATCGCAGTCTGGAAGGCAACAGTGGAAAACACGTTCTCGAACATCCTGTCGATAGCTTCCCGGACAGGCTTAGCAACGGTCCCCTCATGGATCACTTGCTTCTTTGCGGGGCCACTCATCGCATCCAGCATGAACAGGGCTCTAGTCGCCTTCATCGACTCGACGGTCGCTTTCCGGCTGGCCATCAGCCCGTTCACGCGGTCGAGTGTTTCCTTGATTTCTGGCGTGGTCCAGTTGGGCTCTTTGTCCTGCACACGACGGTTCAGGCCGTCCCGGAAGTCATCGAAGGTTCGGGACGTAGCCTGGCCGTCGAAGAGCATTTTTTCCAATTCAGCATCCCGCTTGCTCACCAACTCTTGGTTGAGATTGATGGTGGCGCGCGCGTAGGCGGCGAGCGGGTGAACCTTGCCGAAGACTCGGTCGATGACCGGCACGTAGAGGTCGGTCCACTTCTTCCTGAAGATGTCAGCGATTTCGTCGGAGTAGTTGGTCCGAGTGTTGACGTTCTTCTGGTCCGACGTCAGATTGTCCTTGAGGCCAAGCCGTTCGAACGCTTCGTCAAGCCGCTTGCGCGGAGCACCAACCTTGCCGCGAGCCTCGATGCCACGGGCATGGCCATTCATCAGAAGGTGCTCCGTCAGGTGGTAGAGGTGGCTCACGCCGCTGAACGCCGCGTCGCTAACAATTTTGACCCGGTCACCTTCCTGGTCGAGCTCGACGTTCCAAATGCGCAAACCAGTATCGTCCTTGGCGTCCAACTGCTTGATGTAGGACAAAGTAGCCCGCAGGCATTCAGCGACGATGTCCTGATCGTTCAGCAACTTGTTGCGTGAGTCGGATACCTTCTTTGCCGTCTTGTTCAATGTAAGGAAGACTCGCCGTGCAGCACGGACCACATCAATGTCTTGCGCCATGGTCCCGTCGAGCTGGGGGAAGGCGCAGATGAGAACTGGAAGCTGGAGTTCGCTCAAGTTGTAGGAGCGGATTTCCTTTTCTGGCCAGACCTTGTAGTAGCCCTCATATGGGCTACGGCGAGCATCCGACCAACCGCCGGTCAGGTTGCGATACAGCGCCAGCAGTGCCATCGCTCGGTGCTGACCGTCAACGATTGCCAACGTGCAATTGTCCCGCGCCAGACTCATGTGAGCTCCCTCTGAAAGGGGAGCGTCGTTGCGGTAGTGCTGAAAGAACTCGAACTGCTCCTCGCCCAATTCACCAGCCGTGATGCGGTCTTCCTTGATTCCAGCATGCTCCTGAGAGTCCACTAGCGTGCGATTTACTTTGCGGTAATTCGCGTCGGGCACTCGGCTGTTGGGTTTCAGCGGGAGCGCAACCGCCACGATGGGCGGAAACAGCTTGATGAGACCCGTCGTCGACGTATCGAGCAGGTAAGGAATGAGCTCCAGCGAAACGCGGGCGTCATCGATATCTCGCTGCATGATTTCGTCGAAGCCGAGCTGCTTGAGGTCGAACACCTCCCGAACGGGCGCCAGCATACTCAGCAACTGCGCCTGCCCTTGCTTCTCAGAGAGCGTAACGTGGGTCAGCAGGTACCGGACTTCAACTCCTGCAGATTTCCCATCTTCTGAACTCACTCGGAAGGTGCCGATGGTCCCGTTCAGGTGCACATCAAGCGCGCTCTTGCCTCCACTGATGAGTGTTGTTGCCATGTCAGTTTCTCCCGAAGATTGGGTAATTGATTCGATTGAGGATGTTCTCGAGGTCGTTGTGCTCACCGGTATCGACGCTGACCTCTGCGATGTGGACAAAAAGGTTCGTGGGGTCGAAGTTCCGAGCGACGACCTGATTGGCAAAACCCGCTTCGGCAACGTCTTCAATGGCGCCATGCCCCTGCAGGTCGCGTAGCTCGACAATCTTATTTCTATGCTGCCTCAACCGGCTGCGCAAGTTGATAGCCATGCCGATGTACAGCGGGGCCGTGAACCACGGTGCAGCGGTCTTTAAGATGTCGGAGATGGCTCGGAAGCGCTCCGGATTAGCGGCCAGCCGACCAACCAAGGACTCGGACCTGCTAGGCTCGTGGGCGACCTCACCGCTGAACTTTGGCTTAAGCTGCCCGCGAAGCGCCACTTGGTAGGGAGTCTCTCGGTAGGGGCTGAAGATGAATCTATCCAGCGCGTATTCAACTTCCTCGCGTGCCTTCGCGTCGCCGCTCAGCTTGGCCTCGTTGACCCTCTTGACGATGGCGTCAATATCAGCCTTTGAGATGACAAGGCGGGAGTACCACGCGTAGACCCCCGGCGTTTCAGGCGCCAGGTCAATCTCCGACCAAGTGAGTGCGCGTCCGACCGGTACTTTCATTTGTGGCAGACGAGACAGGCACCGCCACCTTCGTCTTCAAGGTAGAGGTCGTCGATGTCAATGGGCTCAATGGGTATGGCTCTCAGAGGGTTTGGCCTTCGACGGGCAAGCTCTCGCTGCTTACGGATTTCGAAGTCAGTGACAATTTGGGCGACGCGCTCCGGCTTCTCGAGGTCCGTCAGCGGCTCGCCCTGACTCCAAGTAAACGGGGAGCCATGCTCCAGCGCATTCTTCTCGTATGCCTTCGCGTCTTCAAACGCCTCTGGGTGCGTCGACTTCAGGCGAACCCATTCAATCTTCTGTTGGAAGAAGCAAAAGGTACAGCCGCTACGTGAACGCCAGTCGTAGTACTTTGGGAGCCCGAGGCCAGACGCATCCAGGATTTCCAGGACGCTAGCCTTGTCTAAGCCGTTCTCGCGGAAGGGCATGACGACCTTGAGGTTCTCGTGCTGAGTAACCATGCCTTCGCGATGCTCTTCGTCCGAGCGGATTGCAACGTAGCTGTAGACCGTGTCACCCGCCTCAAGCGATGGCTTCACCCAGTTCTTGAACGGTTCCAGCTTGAGCTTGCGCGTGCACCAACGTGTCCGTGGAGACGGCAAAAAATGGTTGTACGTGCGGAGCCAAAAGTCGAAGTCCCGATTCGGGTTCAGGTACGTGATTGGCTTGCCCAAAAAGCCTTCCAGCTTGCCCAAGAACTCGTAGACCTCTGGCAGTTCCTTGCCTGTGTCGGTAAAAAAGTACTCAATGGGTCGTTCCGGATGATGAAGGCTCATGTACACGGCGAGCGCTGCGGAGTCCTTCCCACCCGAAATTCCAAGAACGTGTCGCTCAGCCATTTCTCTTCTCCTTGTCCAACTTTCCCAAGGTCAATGCGCCAGCCTCGGCAAGCGCGGCGAGGATAACCTCGGGGCGTTCGCCCATCGTATTCGCGAAGAAAGCCTTCACCATGCGGTCGACTGCTGGTGTGTCCTTTTCTGCAATATCGACATACCCAGTGACATCCATGCCATGGCTGGCTCCAAACACCAGCCCCAGCACCCTTCGTGTGGATGGACGGTTTCTCAAGGGGGCCATTGCCTCGGCCTTGCGGAAGTCCACAGCCCACAGAGCTAGTGCACCCATAGCGGCGTCGATGTCTCGGTCAACCCATTGCGCTGATGGCTTACTAACGGCCAAGCTAATGAGCCCCTCGATGACACTGTTCGTGTCGTCGATGAGTTCAAGCCGAGCTGCAAAGGCGTCCAGGCGAAGGTCACCGGTAATGCCCTTGACAGACGCGGCGCGCTCGCGCAAGTCGACCGAGGGACGGTCTTCATGATCCAGCGCTGCAAGTAAGTGCAGCCGCACCTTGCCGAGCATTCCGCTGTACGCCGCGCCCAGCTCGTCAGTCACAGCTGATAAGCGTGTGTTGATTTCATCCGGATCGTTGGCCTCCAACAAGATTGGAAGGTCAGCGAACAGCACCTTGTGAGGATCGCTTGCCTTTAGAAGCATCGCTCGGACAAGCTGGGCGCGTTCCGACACGGTGGACGTGCGCTTCGTCCACTCAGGTAAGCCAACGACAATACTGACGAGTCCACGAGCGATATCCAGCGGCGCGGCTTCAATGCTTGAGTTCGTTCGCTGCGCCATCGAGGCAGCTAGTGCGTCGACAAGCTTTACCTGGTCCTTCGAGGCCTCAACGTGCTTGAATGCAATGCGCTGAGGATCGAGAGTCCACTCGTCGACCACTGCTTCACTGAGGTCTGGCGTGAAGGCCCCGGCAACGTACAGAGCAAGCGACGACCTGTGCGCAAGGAAGAAGGCTAGCGAGAGCACGGGCATGACGCCTGCCCGTAACCCGTAGGGCTCATCCGCCCAGAACTGGTAAAGCTTGGCCAACGTGGTCACCTTGCCCGAATCGAGCATGGCAGCACGAGTGGCGAACCACCACGGGAGGAAACTCTGCCACTTCTGGCTGGTGTGGGGGTCGGTAAACCCCCAGCCGCCATTTGGAAGCGCGCGATGCAGCCCTGGGTTGTTGAGGATGGTGTAGTACAGGCCCGCGTCCGCCGGGAATCCGGTGTAGCCCAGACGTTCCTCTTGGCCATGGCTGACCATCCGGTACATCAGGTCCTTGCGCGCTTTGACCGAGTTGCTGGAGGGCTCCTCGCGATTGATGAGCTCGCTGAAGATGGTGGGCGTCTTGGAGTAGACCTCTTGCGAAATCTCAGATGCCAGCGTCGTCAGTGGCTTGTCGTGCTTCGGATTCACCGAAGCACCCTCCCGATACCAGAGGCAGGTGGAGAATGCATCAGCCAACTCTTCCTCTAGAGAAGCTCTTACGGCTTCTACGCGGCCAACCAATTCGCGGCGTGCGACTGGGTCTCCGTGAAGCTCTGGATGGGTCTTGCTGACTCGCTCAGATGCAGCCAGTTCCAGGCTCAGCTCGGCGATGCGCTCTGCGTTCTTGGGCGTCCCAAGCAGAAGCGTCGACGGGCCACTTTCACTGGCGTGACGGACCCGGTGTTCAGCAGACTTTGTGCGGGTCCCAAGGGAGGGCAGGCACATGACGAACGTGCCGACACTTCCGGGCTTGTGCTTGAACGACTCAGCAGTGACCTCGATGCCATCAAGACGTACCAACGTCCGGTTGAACCAACGCATGGTTCCGGTCTGCTGGTACAGGCGCTTGGCCAGAATCGGCTGCAGGTCACTGAGGGTCGAGATGCGGTCAAGGTCTGGCTCGCCAATCTCTGCGCGAGCTACACGAACAGCACCTTCAATATCGAAGTCGCTGCCGGCGTAGATGCCCCAGGCCCCTAACAGGCTGCTGAAAAACCGCCTTGATCATGCAGCTTTGGCGCCCGACTTAAAGTCTGAGTTGAGTGCGTTTCGTGATGCGGGAAATCGAGCCCGAATTTCATCGATTTAGTGCGGTTTTCAT